>NZ_JACCPY010000015.1 GCF_013426975.1 Sphaerotilus sulfidivorans | reverse complement strand
TGGCTGGCAGCGTTTGGCAAGCTGCGCGTCCGATTCGAGCGCCAAGTTGAGACGCACGTTGCCTTGCTCAGCCTGGCTTGTTGCGTCATCTGCCTGCGCACGCTGATTCGGTTTTGTTAGTTGCTCTAAATGTCTCTGAGCAGTGTTGTCGAGTTGATTTCTATTCTGAGGAAACGAAAACGGGTTGAACTGCCCTGCAGCGCCACACCTACCACTCAAGCCCCAGCATCCACCATCGATGGTGACTCCGATTGGGCGCACATCTGACCCGTCAGCAGCACCGCAGCCCGGGACACGCACCTCGTCACGCAAGGTGAGCACGCGGCTCACGGCGGCACTCGGCCCGGTCGGCATCAGCTCCCAACACCCCACGCCCCTGCCCAATCCTGCAACCGGCAGCACCCGCAGCTTGACGAAGGCGGCTTCCGCGTCAGCTCGCCGGCGGGCAGCACCCCCAGGCGGGCCGGGCGTGGCTGCTGGCATGGCTGCCCAGGGCCACGCCGCCATGCGCGCACTGGCTGCGGTTGACGCCGGTGATGCCGCGCCCGGCCACAGGCCGACGACTGTCTGATGCCGGCTTCATCTGCGAGCCGGCCAAGCCGGAGGGCGCGACCGATATCGCCGGCTTGGGCGGGTGGCGGGCCTGGCTGGCCTCGTATGCAAGCGATCCGGTTTGAACGTTCAAACCGGCCAGCGGCCCTCGGTCACTCCACCACCACCACGCTGTGCGGCACCCGCCCGACCGCCACCGTCTTCAGCGCCTTGACCGCACCCACGTCGATGATCGTCAGATCGTCCGACAGCCCGTTGGCCACCAGCAGCCGGTCCTGCGCCTTGTTCAGCCCCAGCCCCCATGCCCGCTTGCCCGCCAGCACCAGGTCCGTCACCTTCCGACTCGCCACATCCACGAAGGCCACATGGTTGGCCTTGCCCAGCGCCACGAACGCACGCTTGCCGTCCGTCGTCATCGCCAGCCCCACCGGCGTGATGTCCGCCGCGCGGGCGCCCTTCACCTCGAAGCGGATCGTGTCCACCACCTCATGGTCCTTCGTGCCGATCACCGTCACGCTCGCACCCAGCTCGTTCGTCACCCACAGCTGGCTGCCGTCCGGCGTCAGCGCGAAGCGCCTCGGCCGCTTGCCCACCTTGATGTTCTTCGTCACCTTCCCGCTGGCCGCATCGATCACATGCACCAGGCTCGCCACCTCCGAGGTCACGTACACCGTCTTGCCATCCCGGCTGACCAGCACGCCCTCCGGCTCCTCGCCGACCTTGATCTCGCCGCTGCGCTTGCCGCTGGCCACGTCGACCACCCCGACCACGCCGTCCTCCTCGTTCGAGACATACAGCGTCTTTCCATCCGGCGTCAGGTCGAAGATCTCCGGGTCCTCGCCCAGCCCGATCTTCCTCACCGACTTGCGCGTGGCCAGATCGATCAGGTCGGCCTGGCCCGAGTCGCCGCAGGCCACCAGCAGCTGCTTGCCCTCCGGCATCAGCACCATGTGGCGCGGGCGCTTGCAGGTGGCGATCGTGCCCGTCACCGCCTGCGTCTTCAGGTCCACCACCGTCAGCTTGTGGTCCTTCTCGCTCGAGACGAAGGCGGTCTGTGCACGGGCCGGCAGCGTGGTGGCAGCAGCGACCAGCAGGGCTGCGCTCAGGGCCGTCAGACCCTTCAAGGCGCCAGGGGGGCAGGAAAATCGGATCGGCTGAATCATCGCGAGCATCTCGTTCGGGTGGGACATGCCCGGCAAGTTAGGCGCGCGCCTGCACCGTGGACAGGGAAAAATTCCCGACACAGGGAAGGCACCGATCGGACTGCTCCGAACTGGAGCAGTGCTCCAGCAGCAGGCATCCAGGCGCCGTCAGGGCATCAGGCCGTGCTGCTGGCCGTAGCGGATCAGCTCCAGCGCGCTGGCCACGCCGAGCTTCTGGCGGATCAGCGTCTGGTAGTTGGAGACGGTCTTGTCGCTGACATTCATCTCGCGCGCGATGCGCTCGAGCGGATGGCCGGACAGCATCAGCAGCAGCATCTCGTGCTCGCGCGGCGTCAGCTGCTCATGCGGCAGGCCGCAGGGCGCAGGCCGCTCGGGCTGACCCGGTGGCGGCAGGCCGCGGGCGATGCGACGCACCGCCTCGACCAGCGCCTCCGGATCGCTGGACTTGCCCAGGAAGCCGGCCGCGCCGGCACGCAGGCACTGCTGACGCAGCGCCGGCGTGTCGTGCATCGTGAACACCAGCACCTTCAGCCAGCGACAGGACTCGGCGAGCTGGCGCAGCAGGTCCAGGCCGCTGCGCCCGGGCATCGACAGGTCGAGGATCAGCAGATCGACCTCGCCGGGACGGCGCAGCGCCAGGTCGGCCCAGGCCTGGTCGGCATCGGCGTATTCGGCCACCACCTCGAGATCGGGCTCGCCCTCGAGCAGGCGCCGGTAGCCCAGACGGACGACGGCATGGTCATCGGCGATCGCGAGATGCAGGCGGGAAGAGATCATGAGGGCGGATCGACATCGGCACGGGACAGGGGAAGACGCGCCTGCAGCCGCAGCCCCGGGGGGCTGCCGTCCGACGCGAGCCGCCATTGTCCACCGAGCGCCCAGACCCGCTCCTGCATGCCGCCCAGCCCGTTGCCGCGCTGCATCGCCGCGGCCGGATCGCCCAGTCCCACGCCGTCATCCTCGACCGACCAGCACACCGCCTGCGCATCGATGTCGACCGCCAGCGCCACCCGCGTCGCCTGGGCATGGCGGGCGGCATTGGTCAGCGCCTCCTGGCTGAGCCGATACACCGCCAGCGCAAGCTCGCGCGGCAGCGCCGGTGCGGAGGCGTCGATGTGCAGCGCCAGGCGGAAATCCCGTGCCGGCCGGCCCTCGCGGCCGTCATGCAGCACCTGCCAGCCCCGCACCAGCGCCTCGAGCAGCTCCTGCAGGCGCTGTGGCGCCACCCGCTCCTCGTGGCCCTCCATCACCGGGCCGAGCGGGCGCAGCTGCACCAGCAGATCGCGGATGTCGCGCTGCACCTCGCCGCAGTGGCGCGAGATGCCCTGCACCACCTCGAGCAGCCGGGGCTGGTCGGCGAGCTGGCGCGCCAGCCAGGCGGCATCGAAGCGCAGCGCGGTCAGATGCTGGCCGAACTCGTCGTGCAGTTCGCGCGCCAGGCGGGCGCGCTCGTCTTCCTGCAGCGTCTGCATCTTCTGGCTCAGCAGCCGGCGGCGCGACTCGGCCTCGTCGAGCGCACCGGCGAGCTGACGCAGCGCCGCGGCGATCTGGTCCAGCTCGCGGGTCGGCATCGCCGTCAGCGCCCGCACCGGCGCGAGCCGGCCATGCTCGATGCCGTCGATGGCCGCCAGCAGATCGTCCAGAGGCGCCAGCGAGCGGCGCACATTGCGCCGCATCACCAGCAGCAGTCCGGCGATGCAGCCCAGCAGCACCAGGAACACGCCGCCGATGTCGGCCAGCGCCTCGCGGCGCTCGCCCTCGGGCGAGGCCTGCAGCGTCAGCATCCAGAGGCGACCATCCGGCCGCGGCAAGGTCCAGCTGACGCTGCGCACCGGCTCGTCCTCGCTCCAGCGCCGGTGCAGATCGGCCAGCAGGTCGAGCAGCCCCTCGGGCACGGCCGGCGGATCCGGGGCCAGCAGCGCACGACCGGACTCGTCGCGGATCGTCAGCGTCAGATGGCGCAGGCCGCCCTGCTGCTGGGCGCGCAGCGCGGACAGCACCCCGGCATCGTCGAGCGGCTCGAGGCGGGCCAGGCGGGCGCTCATCTCGGCGAGCTGCATGGCGGCGTCGACCTCCTCCTCGATCGCCTCGTCGATGCGCAGCAGCCCGACCAGCAGGGCCAGCAGCACCGCCACCAGACCGACCCGCGCGGCACGCCGCATCACCAGCCGGGACAGCTCCGGCAAGGCTCGGGCGGCACTCACAGCCGCACCACGCCCTGCTCCAGAACGAGACGGCAGAGACGGAAGTCGCTGCGCTCCTCGAGCTTCTGACGCACCAGCGACATGGTGTTGTGGACCGTCTTCTCGCTGATGCGCAGCGCCGAGGCGACCTGATCGATCAGCAGGCCCTCGGACATCAGCCGCAGGATCTCGAACTCGCGCGGGGTGAGCTGCTCGAGCTGACGTCGGGTCGGCAGATCGGCGTCCGGCAAGGGCAGCAGCGTCGCCAGGCCGGGGGGCAGCACCGTCCGGCCTGCCGTCACCCGGCGGATCGCCTGCAGCATCTCCTCGGGCTCGCTGTCCTTGGTCAGATAGCCCGACGCGCCGGCACGCAGCGCCTGGGTGATGTAGCCCTCATGCGCATGCATGCTGCACACCAGCACCCGCAGGGAGCGCTGGCGCTCGCGCAGCCGGCGGATCGCCTCGATGCCGCTGTCGCCGCGCAGGCTCAGGTCGACCACCGCCAGATCCACCCCGGTGCGCGAGAGCAGCTCGCAGGCCTGGGGCGAGGTGGCCGCCTCGGCCAGCACCTGCATGTCCGGCTCGGCATCGATCAGCTGGCGGTAGCCGGCACGCACGACCGCATGGTCGTCGAGCAGCAGGATGCGGATCATCGCTTGTCTCCTTCGGGTTTCTTCGGATTTCTTCGTGTGGCATCGGGCCTCTTCGTGCCGCCTTGATGCCGTCATCGTCAATCAAGCAATTCACATGCCGCCAGTGGCGAGCACCCTCGGGAAGATCTCCCGGTCGCATCGGGAACCGCTCCCGGGGAAGAAGGAACCTCGCTTCCTAGACTGGCCCGGTCCGACAACCAGGAGAGACAACATGACCCGTTTTCCCGCCATGAACGCCGTGGCCGCCGCCAGCGCCGCGCTGATGCTCGGCCTGGCCAGCCTGCCTGCGGCCGCCGTCAAGCCGGTCAGCTGGAACGACATCGCCAACGACGACAAGACCGGCCAGGACGTGCTGAACTACGGTCTCGGCCTGAAGACCCAGCGCCACAGCCCGCTCAAGCAGATCAACGCCCGCAACGTCGACCAGCTCGTTCCCGCCTGGAGCTTCTCCTTCGGCGGCGAGAAGCAGCGCGGCCAGGAAGCGCAGGCCCTGGTGCATGACGGCGTGATCTACGTGACCAGCTCCTACTCGCGCTTCCATGCGCTGGACGCGAAGACCGGCAAGCAGATCTGGATGTACGAGCACCGCCTGCCCGACGACATCCGACCCTGCTGCGACGTGGTCAACCGCGGTGCGGCGATCTATGGCGACAAGGTCTTCTTCGGCACGCTGGACGCACGCATGATCGCGCTCGACCGCGCGACCGGCAAGGTGGTCTGGAACGAGAAGTTCGCCGACCACAAGGTCGGCTACACCATGACCGGCGCGCCGACCGTCGTGAAGGAAAAGAACGGCCGCGTGCTGCTGGTGCACGGCTCGTCGGGCGACGAGTTCGGCGTGGTCGGCTACCTGTACGCCCGCGACCCCGACACCGGCGAGGAAGTCTGGGCCCGTCCGCTGGTCGAAGGCCACACCGGCCGCCTGAACGGCAAGGACAGCACGGCCACCGGCGACGCCAAGGCACCGAGCTGGCCGCGCGACAAGGACGGCAACCTGGTCGAGGCCTGGCACCACGGTGGCGGCGCGCCCTGGCAGTCGGCCGCGTTCGACCCGGAGACCAACACCATCGTCATCGGTGCCGGCAACCCCGCGCCGTGGAACACCTGGAAGCGCACGAAGGAAGGCGACGACCCGAAGAACTGGGACAGCCTGTTCACCTCCGGCCAGGCCTATGTCGATGCCACCACCGGCGAGCTCAAGGGCTTCTACCAGCACACCCCGAACGACGCCTGGGACTTCTCGGGCAACAACTCGGTGGTGCTGTTCGACTACAAGGATCCGAAGACCGGCAAGCAGGTCAAGGCCAGCGCGCACGCCGACCGCAACGGCTTCTTCTATGTCACCGACCGCGAGAAGCTGGCCACCGGCGCCGGCTACCCGAACAAGCCGACCGCGCTGATCGGGGCCTGGCCCTTCGTCGACGGCATCACCTGGGCCACCGGCATCGACCTGAAGACCGGCCGACCCAACGAGGTGGCAGGCCAGCGTCCGCCCCAGCCGACCGCAGGCACCGACAAGGGCAAGGCGGTGTTCGTCTCGCCGCCCTTCCTCGGTGGCACGAACTGGATGCCGATGTCCTACTCGCCCGACACCGGCCTGTTCTACATTCCCGGCAACCACTGGGCGATGGACTACTGGACCGAGAACCTGACCTACAAGGCCGGCTCGGCCTACCTCGGCCAGGGCTTCCGCATCAAGCGCCTGTATGACGACCATGTCGGCACGCTGCGCGCGATCAATCCGGTCACCGGCAAGATCGCCTGGGAGCACAAGGAGAAGTTCCCGCTGTGGGCCGGCACGCTGACCACCGCCGGCGGCCTGCTGGTGACCGGCACGTCCGACGGCTACATCAAGATCCTCGACGCGAAGACGGGCAAGGAGCTGTGGAAGTTCCAGACCGGCTCGGGCGTGGTCTCGGTGCCGATCACCTGGGAGCAGGACGGCGAGCAGTACATCGGCCTGTCCTCGGGCTACGGCGGCGCGGTGCCGCTGTGGGGCGGAGACATGGCCGAGCTGACCCGCCAGGTCACCCAGGGCGGCAGCTACTGGGTCTTCAAGCTGCCGCGCGCGGCGCAGAAGGTGGCGGCCAAGTGAGGCCCGCGTCGCTGCGGCGGCCGCGGGGTCGACTGGCCCTGCTGCCGATGGCGGTGACGCTGGCGGTCGGCGCCGGGCTGTCGCCCGCGCCGGTCCGGTCACAGCCGTCGGCCGAGCCGGTGGTCACCGTCATCAACGGCTGCCATCTCTGGCCCTATGCGCACTGTCCCGGCGCGGACCTGCGCCATGCCGACCTGGTCGGCAAGGACCTGCGTGGCGTGAACTTCAGCGGCGCGAAGCTGTCCCGTGCCCGGCTTCGCAGCGCCAACATGGCCGGCGCGAAGCTCGACGGCGCCGACCTCACCGGCGTGCAGGCCTACGCGCTGAACGCGCCCGGCGCCTCCTTCCGCGGTGCCACGATGGTTGCGGCCAACCTGGCGATGGGGCGCTTCTTCCGCGCCGACATGAGCGGCGCCGACCTTTCGGCCGCCAACCTCGAGGCCGCCCGGATGAACTTCGTCTGGCTGGTCGGCGCGAAGCTGGTCGGAGCCGATCTTCAGGAGACCAAGTTCGTCGGCAGCAATCTGCAGGATGCGGACCTGGACGGGACCGTGCTGCGCTTCGCCATCTTCCCGGACGCCCATCTGCAGGGCTGCCGGGGCTGCCCGGAGGGATGGTGAGATGCATCGACACCTCATGCACATGGGCCTGACGCTGGGGCTGCTGCTGGGCGCTTTCGGCAGCGCGCTGGGCCAGGACCGACCGGTGCCCGGCGTCAACCCGCTGCGCGGCGACAGCCGGGTGATCGAGGCAGGGCGACAGGGCTACCGCCAGCACTGCGCGGAATGCCACGGCGAGGAGGCGGTCAACCCGATCGCCGAGGCGCCTGACCTGCGCCGGCTCGACAGCTTCTGCCGTCGGCTGAAGGATCCCGCGCTGCAGACCCACTGCCGCGACGATGTCGACCGCTACTATCTGCGCTCGGTCAACGAGGGCAAGATCCGCGCCGGCATCGTGCACATGCCGCCCTGGGAAGGACGGCTGAGCCCGGACGAGATCTGGTCGATCCGCAACTTCATCGAAAGCCGGCCGCGCCCCGCCCCCGCGCGCTGAACCCCAGCCCGCCTCAGGGCGGCGGCGGCAGCAGCGATGCCGGCGGCTGGTTCCAGTCCTCGCCGTGCGTCGCGCTGGCATACAGCCGCACCACCACCGAGCCCAGCAGGCCGTGCAGCACATCGCCCTGGGAGGCGCGGCGCACGATGATCGCGCTCAGCGCCCCCTTGGCCGAGAGCTCCTGGATCGCGCGGTCGACCCAGACCTTGCGCTCCTCGGGGGCCAGCATCACCAGTTCCTGACGGATCTCGGCGATGCGGCCGTTCAGCCAGCGGGCCTGGACATCGGCATCGGGCTCGGCGCGACCGGCCGTCGGCGCGCTCCCGGCGGCCGGCGGCGGCGACATCTCACGCTCGCCGGCCGGCCGGACAAGCTCGGCCACCCGAGGCGCCGGTGCCGGCCGCGGCTGCGCAGGCCGGGCGGTGGCTTCGGTGCCGGCCACCGTCTCGGTGCGCAGCAGCGTGCGCAGATAGGAGTAGGCATTGTCCAGCGGCGAGAGCCGGTTGTTGGCCACCCGCCGCTCCAGCACCTCGAGCTGCTGGCGCACGCGCTCGTCGCCGAACTCGGTCAGCAGGCCCTCGAGCTTGATCTCGCGAATGCCCAGCGACTCGGCGCGCAGCACCAGATTGGCATCGACCGGCTCGGGCAGGCCCGCACCGGTCCGCGAGGCCGCCAGGCGCCGCCGCACCGCGAACTGCACCTCCACCACCGCCCTGCCCTGCTTGTGCTCGATCAGCTCGACCTCCAGGTCGGTCTCGCGGTTGATCTCGTCGATGGCCGGACGCACCCGCTCGGACTTGAACTTGCGCCACTCGCGCCGGTCGGCGCCACCCGGGGCCTGGTTGAGCGCATCCGACCACCAGGCCGCCGGCTTGCGGCTGGTCAGCCCGGACGGGTTGTCACGGTAGCGCGCGCAGATCTCGTAGAGCGCCACCGCGGTGTAGGTGCCCAGTCGGGCCAGCACGTCCAGATCGATCGAAGCCCAGCGCTGCGGCTCGCGCAGCACCGTCATGATCGAGGGGGGATAGGACCAGGACACCCAGTTCTCGCCATTCCTGACCTCGATCGCCACCTCCGACAGCATCGAGAAGCCGCGCCACTTCACGCCATCGCCCGGCGCGGTCGACTCCCAGTCGACCTCCAGGCCACGCATCTCGCGCAGATAGCGCTTGGCCGCGGTGCGGTCCTCGCCGCTGGAGCCGGTGGTGCGCAGCAGCGCCGGCAGCGGCGCCTCGAACATGAAGTCGGCCTGCGGCATCGCATCCATCGCCGCCAGCCGGGCCTGCGCCACCTGCAGCATCGCGTTGTACAGGCGACGGCCGGTGAGCGTGACCCGCTTCGAGCGCGGGATCATCACGATCATCTCGTGCGGCTTGCGAAGTTCCGGGCCTTCGGCCGGATCCCGGGGATCGAGCGGGTTCATGGAGTGCGGAGGCAGAGGGACGGACATCATATGTCCACGGCTCTTTGGACACAAACCCGCGCCTGTGGCGCATCGAGAGCCGTCATCACCTTGTTTTCCTGGTTTTCTCTGCCCTCAGATCATCCGGGTAGAAACTGGACAGCCGAGGCAACGGCACCGCGCCTGAACCTGTCAGGCAGCGATCATCGATCGGGTAAAGGCTGGACAGTCCGATCGCCGAGCCCGCTGCCGCCGACCGGGTAAAGTACGGACACATGACGCAGATCACGATCTGACCCGATCGGGCTCGATCCGGTTGATTTCCGGACACTTCCCGGAAAAAAGCTGGACGGAAACGGGAAGATCCTGGACAAATCCGGGAAGATCCTGGACACAGGTCGTCGAATGACATCGGCAAGTCATTGATTGAAAAAGACTTTTCCCATCATCGGGCCGGCTTAATCTCTTGAAGAGATTGAATATCTATTAATCTCCCTGCGGGGCGACTTCAGCACCGATCCTGAAGACATCCCGCATGCACATCCCGAGGACACGGAAGATGCACAGCAAGCTCGCCTCCCCTGCAGAGGCCATTCGCATTCACAGCGCACCGATCAAGAGACAGTCGCTGGCAGACATCGAGACTCAGGCCGCGCGAATCGCCGCGATGATGGGCCAGATCAGGGCTGCGATGCTGCCGCCGGCCTCGATCAAGCAGGCCCCGCCTGTGAGTGCAGCGCAGCTGGCCGAGCTGTGTGGCGTCGACAAGAGCCGGATTGCCTACCGCCTGACCCGTGGCGATCTGCCAGGCGGCAGCATGGTGGGCAATCGCCGGGAATGGTCGATGGAGGACGCGCGGACCTGGGTACGCGATTTCCGACAGGAACACATGCGTCCTGCAGAGGCCGCGGGCACGACGATCACGGTGGCCAACTTCAAGGGCGGCGTGGCCAAGACCACGTCGACGGTGACCCTGGCGCAAGGCCTGGCGATGCGAGGGCATCGGGTGCTGGTGGTCGATCTCGATCCGCAAGGTTCGGCCACCACGCTGTTCGGCGTGCTGCCGGATGCGGAAGTCGATCATGAGCACACCGCGATGCTGCTGTTCTCCGGCGAGCAGGAGGATCTGGACTATGCGGTGCGCAGCAGCTACTGGCCCGGCATCGATCTGGTGTGTGCGGCTCCCCTGCTCTTCGGAGCCGAATTTGCCCTGCCGGCGCGGCAGACACGCGACCCGGGCTTCGAGTTCTGGCGCTGTCTGGACCGCGGTCTCGACAAGGCTCGCCTGGACTATGACGTCATCATGATCGACACGCCGCCAGCGCTTTCCTATGTGACGATCAACGCGCTGATGGCGGCTGACGGCGTGATCATGCCGCTGCCGCCGTCCGCGCTGGACTTCGCCTCGTCAGCGCAGTTCTGGGATCTGTTCAGCGACCTGTGCAATCAGCTGATCCGCAGCCGCGGCCAGGACAAGACCTTCGAGTTCATCGACGTGCTGCTGTCGCGGGTGGAGCCTTCGGATGCGGCCAGCTCGGTGGTGCGCCAGTGGGTGCTGGAGGCCTATACCGAGAAAGTGCTGCCGATCGAGATTCCGAAGACCTCGGTGGCTGCCACCGCTTCGGCCGAGTTCGGCACGGTCTATGACCTGCCGCGTGGATCGATCAATGCACGGACCTTCGCCCGCGCCCGTGACGCCTTCGACAGGATGTGCGAACTCGTCGAGCAGCAGATCGTCGCGGTCTGGGCTGCTCAGCTGGAACAGATGAAGCCGTGATGAGGAGCTGATGCGATGAAGAACAGCAAGTTGCTCGACAAGGCCTCACGCCTCGATTTCAGCAAGCTGCCGGGATCGAGCGCGGACAGCACTGCCACGGACCCGGCTGCCCTGCCCGCCTTCACGCCCCGGCCGAAGACCGCGCCGGGCGCCTTGATGGCCTTCGCCAATGACACCCGCTCCGAGCTGCTGCGTGAGAACGAGACCTTGCGCGAGCGGGCCCGACAGACCGATGTCCTGCGCGGCCGGCTCGACGAGGCCCTGGGAGAGCTGCAGCAGTGGGATGGCGCCAAGGCGGCCCGGCTCATCGATCCGGCGCTGATTCGTCCCAGCCGCTATGCCAACCGGCATCCGCACAGCCTGTCCGGTGCCGACTTCCAGAAGCTGCGCAGCGAGATCCAGGATGCAGGCGGCAATGTGCAGCCGATCAAGGTCCGGCCGGTCAGTCGGGAGGAGGGCGACGGCGGCGCTCGCTACGAGGTGGTCTTCGGCCATCGTCGTCTGCAGGCTTGCCGGGAGCTGGGCCTGCCGGTGCTGGCCGTCATCGACAATCTGGATGACCAGACGCTCTTCGTCGAGATGGAGCGGGAGAACCGGTCGCGCAAGGATCTGTCGGCCTGGGAGCAAGGCATGATGTATCGCCGGGCGCTTGATGGCGGGCTCTTCCCGTCGAATCGCAAGCTCGCGGAGGCGATCGGAGTCGATCTGAGCGCGCTGGGCAAGGCCCTGGCTCTGGCCGCGCTGCCGGCCTTCGTCGTCGAGGCCTTTGCCTCGCCGCTGCAGTTGCAGTTTCGCTGGGCCAAGCCGCTGGCCGATGCGCTGGCGAGCGACCCAGAGCGGGTGCGATCGATGGCGCAGTCTCTGCGGACGTCACCTGATGCGGTCTCGGCCCGGCAGATCTTCGAGCGACTGACATCGAAGGCCTCGGACCCACACGTGCCGGGGCAGGGGGTGGAACGGTTCCACCCCCTGAAGTCGCAGCCTGTCCGTCTGGATGGTCTGGAAGTGGGCTGGGTGCGTGTGGCGGACGACGGTGGGATCGAGATCCGCATCGGCACCGATGCCGGCTTGGGCAGCGCCCCGGATCTGGCCGATCTGGCGGAACGGCTGTCGGCTGGGCTGTTGAGCCTGAAGGCGCGGCACAGGGGGTAGAACCGTTCCACCCCCCGCTGGCTGTCTTTCCACTGCTTTCCGCGGATCCGGAATGTGTCCAGGATTTAACCGGTTAAATCCTGGACGTTTGCAGTGCGGTGGTCCAGAGCGTGGGCTCAGCGGTTGTGCTCAGCCTTGTGCCGGATACAGGCCGCGCTGGCGTGCAAAAAGCCGGGTCAGTCCCAGCAGCGCATCGATTGCTGGTGTGGCCACGCCGACATGGCCGCCGATCTCGCGCACCGCGCCGACGATGGCGTCGAGTTCGATGGGTCGGCCGGCCTCTACATCCTGAAGCATCGAGGTGCGGAAGGCGCCGAGCCTGGCGGTCACCGCATGGCGCTCCTCCGGGCCCTGGTCGATGGGGCAGCCGATGCGCTCGCCGATCAGCGCGGCCTCGCGCATCGCTCGGCTGCAGAACTCGCGCACCAGCGGATCGGCCAGCACCTGATCGATCGTCGCGCCGGTGACGGCGCTGACCGGGTTCATCGTCAGGTTGCCCCAGAGCTTGTACCAGAGCTCGCGGCGCAGCGTGCTCGACACGGTGGTGTCGAAGCCGGCCTGGTGAAGCAGCGCGCCCACCGCCTCGGCGCGCGCACTGGTGCCGCCGGCGGGCTCGCCGACGATCAGGCCGCGGCCCATGCGGTGCTGAACCCGACCGGGCTCGGAGGTGGCCGCGCTGGCATGGACCACGCCGCCGAGCACCTGCCCCTGCGGCAGCGCCTGCGCGATCGCGCCGCCCGGATCGACGCTCTCGAGCCGGCCTCCCGGCACCTGCGGCTGATCGGCGCAGAACCACCAGGGCACGCCGTTCATCATCGTCAGCACGACGGTGTCGGGGCCGATCAGCGGCGTGAGCTGCGGTGCCAGCGCCGGCAGGGCCTGGGCCTTGACCGCCAGGATCACCAGATCGTGGACGCCGAGCACATCGGCCCTGTCACTGGCGATGGCCACCGGTGCCTGGGTGCGCAGGCTGGCGTCAGTGCTGTCGAGGTGCCAGCCATGCGTGCGCAGTGCCTCGAGGGTGGCGCCACGCGCCAGCGCACTGGTGGGCACGCCGCTGACTGCCAGACGAGCGCCCAGAAAGCCGCCGATCGCACCGGCACCGACGATGCAGGTCTTGAGGGAAGAGAGGTTCATGGGGTGATGGAGAGTTCGAGTCATCGGACAGAGGCCGATGATTCTTGCCAGTCCACACCCTGTTCACAAGCCATCCATCCTGTTGGCGTGTCAAGTTGCGCTTGATGCGCCATGCCATGGTTTGAACGTTCAAACTGCGGAGATGGCCATGCCTGGTGCCGGCAGCACCGTGCCGCGGCACTCGCCGAAGCCGATGGCACGCGCGCCGGCGCGTTCGCAGCGCGCCTTCAGGATCACGGTGTCGCCGTCCTGCAGGAAGGTGCGCGTCTCGCCGCCGGGCAGCTCCAGCGCGCGCTTGCCGCCCTCGGTCAGCTCCAGCATCGATCCGCCTTCGCCCTCGCCGGGACCGGAGAGCGTGCCTGAGCCGAACAGGTCGCCCGGCTGCAGGTTGCAGCCGCCCACGGTGTGATGCGCGACCAGCTGCGCGATCGTCCAGTAGGCGGCCGAGGCGAAGTTCGAGCGTGCGATGCGCGCCGGCGCCTGGCCGCGCCCGGCCATCTCGGCGGTCTGCAGGTGGACCTCCAGCCCGATGTCGATCGCGCCCGAGGCGCGCTGCTGCTTGGAGTCGAGGTAGGGCAGCGGCGCCGGGTCGCCCTCGGGTCGGGTGAAGGGCTGGCGGAACGGGGCGAGCGCCTCCAGCGTCACCACCCAGGGCGAGAGCGTGCTGGCGAAGTTCTTCGACAGGAAGGGACCGAGCGGCTGGTATTCCCAGGCTTGCACGTCGCGTGCCGACCAGTCGTTGAACAGCGTCAGGCCGAAGACATGGTCTTCCGCCTGGTCGACCGGGATCGGCTCGCCCAGTGCATTGCCCGAGCCGATCAGGATGCCCAGCTCCAGCTCATGGTCCAGGCGCTGGCAGGGGCCGAAGCGGGGTTCGGTCGCGCCGGGCGGCATCGACTGGCCGTTCGGGCGCCGGAAGCCCTGGCCGCTGGCGATCAGCGAGGAGGCGCGGCCGTGGTAGCCGATCGGCACCCATTTGTAGTTCGGCAGCAGCGGGTTGTCCGGCCGGAACAGGCGCCCGACGCGGGTGGCGTGGTGGATGCCGATGTAGAAATCGGTGTAGTCGCCGACGCGGCAGGGCAGCAGCAGCTCGGCCGCGGCCATCGGCACCAGCGCGGCGGCCCAGTCAGCCTGCTTCGGGCTGCCCGCGCGCAGGCCGCGCGACAGCGTCAGGCGCAGCGTGCGGCGCAGCGCCGGCCCGCGGGCCATCAGCGCGTTCAGGTCCGAGCCCGGCTCGACCAGGCCGGCGCGCTCCAGATCCAGCACCTGGTCGCCGATGGCCACGCCCAGGCGCGGCGCAGGATTTGTGGCCGTGCGGAAACGCCCGAACGGCAGGTTCTGGACCGGGAAATCGGTGGCTGGATCGTTGGCTGCCGCGACCCAGCTCGTCAGCGCCGGATCATGCGTCTCGTCGATCTGCAGCCAGGGCTGTGCGGCGCTGCTCATCGGGTGGCCTCCGCGGCGGGCTTGAACTCGCGCTCGTGGAAGAAGGCGGCATGCTTCGGGGCGCGCTTGGTCAGGCTCCAGTCCTCGAGCATCTTCCATTTCACCTCGTCCATGCGGCGCAGCATCTCGGCCTCGTCGGGGTCCGGGCAGGCCAGCTCGACGCGGTGGCCGTTCGGGTCAAAGACATAGATCGAGTGGAAGGCGCCGTGGTCGGTCACGCCCAGCACCTCGACGCCTTCGGCCTCCAGATGGGTCTTGTAGGCCAGCAGCGTCTCGCGGTCGGCGACGCGGAAGGCGATGTGCTGCACCCAGGCCGGCGTGTTGGGATCGCGGCCCATCTCGGGCTGGGTCGGCAGCTCGAAGAAGGCCAGCACATTGCCGCCGCCGGCGTCTAGGAAGATGTGCATGTAGGGGTCGGGCGCCTTGGTCGAGGGCACGCGGTCCTCGGCGATGGCGAGCATGAAGTCCATCTTCAGCATGCGGCCGTACCACTCGACGGTCTGCTTCGCGTCCTTGCAGCGGTAGGCGACATGGTGGATGCGGTCGATCTTCAGCGGGCGGGGATCGCTCATGTGCGGCTCCTTGCGGGTTCGGGGGGCGGACCGTCAGTCCAGCCGGATGTTGTTGGCGGCGATCAGCCGGCCCCAGCGCTCGCGCTCGAGACGGGCGTAGTCGGCCATCTGCTTCGGCGTGCCGGGCAGGGCCTCCAGCGCCAGGGTCTGGAAGCGGGCCTTGACCATCGTCGTGTCCAGTGCCTGCTGCAGTGCGCGGTGCAGCTGCGCGACCGTCTCCGGCGGCGTGCCGGTCGGCACCACCAGGCCCTGCCAGGCGTAGGCCTCGAAGCCGCTCAGGCCCTGCTCGGCCAGCGTCGGAATGTCGGCCATCGTCTTCAGCCGCGCCGGCGAGGCCACGCCGATGCCGCGCAGCTTGCCCGAGAGCAGATGCTGCTGCACGCTTGCGCTGTCCATCAGCGCGAAGGGCACCCGGCCGCCGATCAGGTCCTGCACCGCCGGCGCGGCGCCCCGGTAGGGCACATGCTGCATCTTCAGACCGGTGCGCTCGCGCAGCAGCTCGCCGGCCAGATGGTGCGGGCTGCCCGGTCCGGCCGAGGCATAGTTGAGCGCGTCCGGATTGGCGCGCGCCCAGGCCAGGAAGTCCTTGTAGCTGCGCACCGGCAGCGCCGGGTTGACCACCAGGATCATCGGGAATCGTGCCAGCAGACCCACCGGCACGAAGTCGCGCTCGGCGTCGTAGGGCAGCCGGGCGAACAGCGAGGGATTGGCCGCCAGCGTCGCGAAGTCGGCCGTCAGCATGATGTTGCCGAAGTCCTTCGACTTGGCGACATGGTCGGCGGCGATGTTGGTGGCTGCGCCCGGCTTGTTGCTGACGACGATGCTGCGGCCCAGCGCCTTGCCCATCGCCTCGGCGACGGTGCGCGCCACCGTGTCGGAGCCGCCTCCGGCGGCGTAGCCCACCACCCATTCGAGCGGCTTGCTGTCCTGGGCCTGCGCGGCGGCGGGCAGCAGCGCGGCAGCCAGCAGCATGCGGCGGATCAGGTCGATCTTCATGTCGAGGTCTTTCTTCAGACGCCCTGGCGGGCGGCGGCCAGCGCCTCGCGCAGCACGCGCAGGTCGCCGATGTGGTTGGCCAGCAGCAGCACCAGCCGGGCATTGAGCATCTGGCTGCGCTCGTCGTCGAGGTCGCGGTGGGTCTCGATCAGCGCCTCGTAGAAGTCGTCGCCGGGCGAGAAGGCGTGGCGGTCGCGCCGGCCGGGCTCGCCGAAGTTGGGGTGGGTGATCAGCGTGTTCATCGTCCTGTCCTCCGTGTCACTGCAGCGCCAGGCTGCGGCGCAGCGCGGCGCGCAGCGCGTCGGCATCGAAGGCGCGCCAGCGCGCCGCCACATGCTGGTCCGGGCGCAGCAGGTAGACCGTGCCCGGGCGGCCGTCGTAGCGGCGGCTCAGGTGGCCTTCGGTGTCGAGCAGATCGCCTGGTGCCGTGGCGCTGCCCAGGCGCTGCACCCGGCGCAGGCCGACCGGCACCGGCAGATCGTCCGGCAGCGTCACCGGCGTGTCGCCGAAGACCAGCAGCGTGAACTCGCCCGCCGCCACCTGGCGCAGCAGCCAGGTCGGCTGGCCGTCGACCGCCACCGGCGCATCGTCCATCGGCGCGCCCGGCAGCATCCAGCCCTCGAAGCTCTCGCCCGCGCGGTCCGGCGTCACCAGGGCGGAGGTGTGCAGCGTGGCTGGCACCGAAAGCCGGCCTGAGTTGACCAGCGCGCGGGCGAACGCATGCTCGCGCGCCAGGCCGAGCACCGCGTTGCGGAATCGCTTCGACATCGCGCTCTTGGGCGTGATGAAGTCGGTCGAGCGGGTCGAGTTCAGCAGGTTCTCGTCGGCGGCGAAGGCGCGCTCGGCGTGGTAGCTGTCGAGCAGCGTCTCGGGGGCGCGGTCGCTCAGCACGGCACCCAGCTTCCAGCCGAGGTTGTCGGCGTCCTGGATGCCGGAGTTGGCGCCGCGCGCGCCGAAGGGGCTGACCTGGTGCGCCGCGTCGCCGGCGAACAGCACCCGGCCGTGGCGGAAGTTCGTCATGCGCCGGCACTGGAAGGTGTAGACGCTGACCCATTCCAGCTCGAAGGGCCGCTCGTCGCCGAGCATCGCGCGAATGCGCGGGATCACGCGCTCGGGCTTGCGCTCCTCGTCCGGGTCGGCCTCCCAGCCGAGCTGGAAGTCGATGCGCCAGACATGGTCGGCCTCGCGGTGCAGCAGCACGCTCTGGCCGCGGTGGAACGGCGGGTCGAACCAGAACCAGCGCTCGGCCGGAAAGTCCGCCTTCATCACCACGTCGGCGATCAGGAAGCGGTCGCGGAAGACCCGGCCCTCGATGTCCAGGCCGAGCATCGAGCGCACCGGGCTGCGCGCGCCGTCGCACACCACCAGCCAGTCGCAGGCCAGCGTGAAGGTGCCGTGCGGCGTCTCGACCTGCAGCGTGGCGCCGGCGCCATGCGGCTCGACCTGCGTCACCTTGTGGCGGAAGCGCATCTCCAGCGCGGGCAGCTCGCGGGCTCGCGCCACCAGATACGCTTCCAGGTAGTACTGCTGCAGGTTGACCATGCCGGGCCGCTCGTGGCCGGCCTCGGGCAGCAGGTCGAAGCTGAACACCTCCTCGGTGTCCAGAAAGGTGCGCCCGACGTTCCAGGTCACGCCCTTGTCGACCACCGGCTGGCCGCAGCCGAGCCGGTCGAGGATCTCCAGCGTGCGCTTGGCATAGCACAGGCCGCGCGAGCCGACGCTGACGGTGTCGTCGTCGTCGAGCAGCAGCACCGGCTGGCCGCGCTGTGCGAGGTCGATCGCCACGCTCAGGCCCACCGGGCCGGCGCCCACCACCACCACCGGGCGGCGGGCCGTGCCGGGCGCGGCGTCGAGCTCGGGCGCGCGCGGCGCGTCGAACTTCGGATAGCTGTAGGTGGAATGCATGGCTCAGCCTTCGAGCGTCTTCCACATCTCGATGTCGCGCTCGGCGGTCCAGATGCGCGGATCGGGGTATTGCGTGGCCTCGTCGTAGGCGCGGGTCACGTCGAAGGGCATGCAGTGGTCGAAGATGACCCAGCGGCCGTATTTCGGCTGCAGCGCGGCGTAGGTCTCGCGGTAGACCGCATTGAGGTCGCGGCCGGCGTCGGCACCGGCCTTCACGCTCGTCCAGACATCGCGGATGAAGTCGCGCGTCACCGCCAGGCCCTGCTGCACCTGCTCAGGCCCCTTCAGCGCCGGGCCGCGGCCGGGCACCAGCTGCGTGGGCTGCAGCCGCGCGATGTTGTCCAGCGTGCCGGGCCAGTCCTGGAAGTAGGCGTCGCCGGCATAGGGCGTGGCGTCGAACTCGACCAGATCGCCCGACAGCAGCGTCTTCTCGCCCGGCAGCCACACCACCGTGTCGCCCTTGGTGTGGCCGCGGCCGAGCTGCAGCAGCTGCACCTCCAGCGTGCCCAGCCACAGTGTCATCTTGCCCGTGAAGGTCATCGTCGGCCAGGTCAGGCCGGCGGGCACCGTCTCGACATTGCGGAACAGACGCGGGAAGCGGCCGATCTCGCTGGCCTTGTCGAACTCGCCGCGCTCGACGATCAGGTCGTAGGTGTCCTGGCTGGCGAGGATCTGCTGGCCGCCCTCGGCCATGTAGGCGCTGGCGCCCAGCACCCGCACCGCGTGGTAGTGCGTCATGACGACGTACTTGATCGGCTTGTCGGTGAGCTCGCGGATGCGGCGGATCACGTCGGCGGCCATCGCCGGCGTGGCCTGGGTGTCGGCCACCAGCACCGCATCGTCGCCAATGATCACGCCGGTGTTCGGATCGCCCTCGGCGGTGTAGGCCCAGGCGTGCTCGGAGATCTGCTCGAAGGTGACCTTCTTCTCCTCCAGATCGGCCTGGGAGGCGAACTTCTTCGTCGGGGTGGTCGGCGTGCTCATCGGATGGCCTTTGCAGTAATTTGCTATTGACGAACTGATTTGCTGATGGCAATCAATGTGCGGCAGTGTAGGTTGATGATTCGTCATTGGCAAATCAATTGTCTAGAGACAAACCCGGGGTGCGGCGCCGCAGCGGGTGCCACATCGGTTCCAATCCCTGTCGAAGAAGGAGAGACGACACGATGTCGAGACAGGACAAGGACGGCGACGACGAGGAGCGCGGCCAGCGCGCGGTGCAGTCGGTGGAGGTGGGCGGGCGGCTGCTGCTGGCCCTGTCGCGCAGCCCCGGGCCGATGTCGCTGAAGGATCTGGCGGCGCAGGCGGGGCTGCCGGCCTCGCGCGCGCACCCGTATCTGGTCAGCTTCGGGCGGCTGCGCCTGATCGAGCAGGACACGGTGAGCGGCCGCTATGCGCTGGGCGCGGCGGCGCTGCAGCTCGGTCTGGCCTGCCTGCACCAGCTCGACCCGCTGCGCACCGCGCAGCCGGTGGCCGAGGAGCTGGCGCGCTCGACCGGGCACGCGGTGGCGCTGGCGGTCTGGGGCAATCTGGGGCCGACGGTGGTGCGGCTGCACGAGGCGCGCCAGCCGCTGCATGTGGCGATGCGGGTCGGCACGGTGATGTCGGTGCTGGGCACCGCGACCGGGCGGGCCTTTGCCGGCGTGCTGCCGCCGGAGCGGGTGCATGAGGCACTGGTCTTCGGCGTCGGGCCGCTGGGCGAGCGCGCGGCGGCGGTGGCGCCGGCCGCCGAAGTCGAGGCCGAGCTGGCCACCGCGCGGCGCGAGATGGCCGAACACGGCCTGGGCCGCGCCAACGGCCGGCCGATTCCGGGCGTCAACGCCTTCAGCGCGCCGGCGCTGGACCACGAGGGCCAGCCGGCGATCGTCATCACCGCGCTGGACCACCAGGACCGGCTGTCGGCCGACTGGGATTCGGTCGCCGCGCGGGCGGTGCGGGCGGCGGCGGCGGAGATCTCGGCGCGGCTGGGCGGGCCGGGGGAGCGGGCCCGCGGTGGCTGATTCTCAGGCCAGCCGGTCGAGCAGCGGCATCAGCCGGGCGTTGGAATGCACGCCGAACTTCTCGCGCAGCCGGCGCGTCTGGTGGTCGATGGTGGAGACCGAGCGGTCGAGCTGGCGCGCGATCTCCTTGTAGCTCAGGCTGCTGGCAGGTGGCGCTGCTCCAGCACGGCTCGGGCCGCTGCCAGACGGCCTGCAGCCCGGGATCGGTCGCCTCGAACCGCAGTCCCAGCACCGTCGGCAGCAGCCCCGGTTCGCGCTGCATCTCGGCCTGCGGCTGGTAGCTGCGATTGCCCTCGGCCGGATCGACGAAGCCGCCGGGCCCGCCATCGACCCGGTCGGCGTCGAGCAGGTCGCGCAGCCAGTCGGCCGCCCGGTGCCAGCAGGCGGCCTCGTCGTCGAGGTGCAGCAGCAGCTCGGCGGCGATCTCGCGCCCTGGGCGCCAGCGGGTGGCGCCCGCGCCGCCCAGCAGACGCTCGCGCCACAGCCGCTGCAGGCGCAGCAGCTCGGCACCGGGATCGGTGCCGTGTCGTGCGTCGGAGCAGGCGTGTGCGGTGTCCATCAGGTCGGCAGTGTGGCGGGGGGCTTCAGCGTGCAGGACTCTGGGTTTCCAGCAGCTCGATCAGCGCCTGCCGGGTGGCGATCTCGGCGGCGTCGTAGGGCAGGGTGCCTGGCGGCAGTGTCTCGGCCGAGACCTGGGGCAGCAGCCAGTTCATCAGCCGTGCGGTGTCGGCATCCGACAGGCCGGAGTTCATCACGCCGGGCACCTGGACCAGGTACTCGCGTCCGCCGGGCAGCGTCAGCAGCCGGCCCGCCAGGCCACGCATCGAGGGCACGCCCTGCTCGGGCGCACCCCGGCCGTCGGCCAGATGGCAGCCCATGCAGTGCTGGAGATAGTGCAGCCGCGCCCGTGCCGCCTCCTGCGGCGACAGCCCGCTGCCGGTTCATGGCATCACCCGTGCGCGCAGATCGCGCAGCGCCTTGTGCGAGGGGACGGGGCTTTCGGCGCGCGCTGCCGCCACCTCGGCCGCGTCGAAGGGCATGCCCTCCCGGCCGTTGAGCGCAGCCAGATGCGCGCCGACCGCGATCAGATCGGCATCCGTCAGCGCTGCCTGCGCCGGCATCGCGCCGACGAAGGTCTGGCCCTGCGAGACGATGCGCCCGCTCAGGCCGTGCAGCAGCACCCGCAGCACATAGCCGCGACCCTCGGGCCGGGCCAGCACCGGCGAGAGCGGCCCGGCCAGCGCCGGCGCCAGGCCCGGCACGCCCTGGCCCTGCGCGCCGTGACAGGCGAAGCAGTTGCCGGCGAAGATCTCCGCACCGCGTGCGGTCGGCTGTCGTTGGCCATGCACCAGTTGACGTCGTTGTGCACGCCCAGGCGGTAGCCGGGGCGGTCGCCGTGGTTGGTGTTGCAGAAGCACGAGCCGCAGGGCGTGCGACCGCAGCAGTCGGTGTAGCTGACCAGGTAGTTCCTGCCGTCGGCCGGGTTCAGGCAGGTGCCGACCCAGGCGACCTTGGACGCGGTGCTGCCCGGCGGGCAGCTGGTGGCCGAGCCGCCGCAGCACGAGCACAGGAAGCCGTCGACCGAGCAGTAGCGCCAGTAGTCGCAGTCGGTGTCGGTGGGCGCGCCCTTCTTCCTGGCGCCCGCGCCGTGGGCGCCGGCGGCCAGCGCCTGGCCGGTGCGGTCCAGCCAGTTCCAGAGCGATGTCATGCGATCTCCTTGGCGATCTTGCGGTCCATGTAGTCCTGCACCGAGACCAGGCTAGGTCGCGGGTGGTCAGCAGGCTCTCGATCTGTTCGCGGGAATTGACCAGGCCCTTGCCGCGCACGATGCCGCGCTCGTCGATCAGCACCGCGTAGAGCAGCTTGCTGATGCGCCAGCTCATGCCCAGCTCGGCCGAGAGCACATACGGGAAGGCACCCAGGCCGGCGCGCCCAGCGCCGCCTCGGGCAGCAGCCGGTAGTTGTCGAGCGTGGCACGGAACAGCGCCATGTCACGCAGCTTGGCCAGCGCGCCGGTCAGCAGCAGCGCGCCGACGCTGGCCGCCGCGCAGCGGCCGGACTTCTTGCGAGGGGTCTGACGAGGGTCATGGATCATCTCCTGGGCAGGCTTGCAGCCCGACGAGGTCGATGCTGGGGAGCGCCTGCCCGGCGCGTTATCCCGTTCTTGCAAGCGCCGCCGCACCTGCGGATCCGCGACATCGCGTGTCTTCGCGATGGACAAGACCTGGGTGTTTCCCTTGGCGAATCGGTCCGGTCATGCCGGAATGCGATAGCTGGCTGTGCGCGGTGCGGCTGGCCCGCCTGGGCGCGGCTGGTGACAATCGGTCCGCACAGAACATTCCTTCTTCGGAGACAGACCTTGAACCGCCTTTCCCGTCGCCAGATCCTGGCCGCCGGCGCACTCGCGCCGTGGCTGCCCGCCGCCCTCGCCAGCGACTTTCCCTCGCGCCCGGTCACGCTGATCCTGCCCTTCGCGCCCGGCGGCGTGGCCGACATCACCGCGCGCACCGTCGGGCAGGCGATGGCGCCGCTGCTGGGTCAGCCGGTGGTGATCGACAACCGCCCCGGCGCCGGCGGCATCGTCGCCACCCAGGCGGTGCTGGGCGCACCGCCCGACGGCCACACGCTGCTGCTGATGAGCAACGCCACCGCGGTGAGCGTGCACCTGGTGCGCAAGCTGCCCTACGACGTGCAGCGTCAGCTGCTGCCGATCACCACGCTGGGCTTCTTCGAGCTGGGGCTGGCGGTGCCGGCGAACTCGCGCCTGGGCACGCTGAAGGATCTGCTGGCCCAGGCACGCAGCCAGCCGGGCAGGCTCACCATCGGCACGATCGCGGTGGGCAGCACCCAGCACCTGAGCGCCGAGCTGTTCAAGGCCCGCACCGGCATCGACGCGGTGGTGGTGCCCTACAAGGGCTCGCCGGCGGTGATCAACGCACTGCGCACCGGCGAGATCGATGTGGCCTTCGAGATCCTCAGCCCGCTGCTGCCGCAGCTCAAGGCCGGCACGATCCGGCTGCTGGCGGTGACCGGCACGCAGCGTTTCGCCAGCCTGCCCGAGGTGCCCACCGTCATGGAGCAGGGCGTGGCCGACTACAGCGTCGACAGCTGGAACGCGCTGGCCGCGCCGGCGGGAACGCCCGCCGCCGCGATCGAGCGCATCCGCGCCGCGGCCACCCAGGCGCTGGCGCAGCCGGCGGTGGTCGAGCGGCTGAGGGAACTCGGCGTCAAGGCCCGTGCCAGCCAGCCGGCCGAGCAGGCCAGGCTGCTGGCCGACGAGATCCAGCACTGGGGCCGGGTGGTGCGTGCGGCGAAGATCGAGCCGGAGTGAACCTGATCCGTGCCCACCGGCCGATGCGGCTCAGGCGTCCGTCGGCCTGACCCGTACCAGCGTGTCCGAGGGCCGCTCGCCGAACTGGCGCCGATAGTCGACCGAGAAATGGCCGAAGTGCCAGAAGCCGTGCCGGGTGGCGATGTCGTGGATGCTGTCGCGCTGGCGGCTGCGGCGCAGCTCGCCGCGCACCAGGTTGAAGCGCAGCGTGCGCAGATACTGCATCGGCGACAGGCCGAGCACCGACTGGAAGGCATAGCCCAGCGTGCGCGCGCTGGTGCCGGCCTGCCGGGCCAGCGTCTCCAGCGTCGGGGCGTCCTGCGGGTCGGCGGCATGCAGCTGATCGAGCATCAGCGCACAGGTGCGGTTGACCAGCTCCACCCGGACGCATCGGCGCTGTCGCCCAGCTGCGCGCGCAGCACCGCCGCGTCGACGACCAGGCCGGTGAGGCGGCAGTCCGGCGGCGTGCGCAGGTCGATGTCGATGTCGCCGTCATGGCTGCACAGCAGTTCTTCCGGGCCGATCGGGTGGCCGTCATGGGCGCCGCTGCCGATCTCGCCCTCGGCATCGACGAAGGCGAAGCCGAGCGTGGAAGGCATCAGCGTGCCGCGCTGGCGCACCGGCTGGCTGGCGGTGCATCAGGGCAGGGAGAAGGCGCGTGGGCGCGGGCGGTGTCCGCAGGCAAGCAAATGGCAGGCCGCGCCGGACCGCGCCGTTCCAGGTGGTCGTCATGCCGGGCCGGTGTCGGCGGCATGACCATCGGGATCTGCCCGGCAGGTCGCATCGATCGACCGACCGACTTGCGACTGACTTGCTAATGAGATCAATTCGCATTAAAGTTCTGCGCATGACAACCGATTCGATCGATGCGTCCGACGTCGCTGACGTTTCCGACGCCGCTGCGCTGCCTGATGTCCAGGTGCTGATGGGCGCGACCTTCGCGCTGATGTCGTCCTGGGCGACCCAGTCGGCCGAGGACGGCTGCACCCGCTGTCGTGCGCTGATCGCGCGCAAGGTGGTCTCGAACCTGTTTTTCCTGATCCACCATCCGCAGGTCGGCGATGGCCTGTCGCGGCTGCTGTCGACCTGCCACGAGCGCTGGCAGTGGCTCTCGGCGGATGCGCTGCAGCAGGCCGACCTGGCGCATGCGCTGGCCGAGCAGCCGCCGCGCGACGCGATGCACTGATCGGTCCGCGCGCCGCTTCGGCGCCCTTTCTGCCCTTTTCCTCTGCCCTCGCATCGAGCCAGCCAGACATCGCTCGCCCGCCAGATGCCGGTCCTGACGACCTCCATCCTGTCCTGACGAACGATGCATTCCGACAAGACCACGACCTCGACCGACCGCAACGGCGTGTGCGAGCCCCGGCTGCTCGCGCTGAGTCTGGCCCTGGCGCTGCCGCTGCCCGGCGTGGCCCAGTCCGTCGCCGCTGGCGTCACGGTGAGCGCCGAGGCCGCGGCCGCCGCGACGCTGCCGAAGATCACCATCACCGGCAGCCGCACCGATCTGGAGGCCGACGAGCTGCCCTTCACCGCCACCGCGCAGGATGCCGAGGCGATCGCGCGCCGCCAGGCCCGCGAGCTCAAGGACCTGGTCGCCGACGAGGTCGGGGTGTCGGTGCAGCAGCAGCCGGCGCGTTTCACCGCCGCGGGCTCGGGCACCGGTCGCGCCGGCAACGCCGGCATCAACATCCGCGGTCTGGAGGGCAATCAGGTGCTGATGCTGCTCGACGGCGTGCGGCTGCCGCAGAGCTTCAGCTTCGGCCCCTTCGTGACCGGCCGGGGCGACTTCATCGAGCCGGAGCTGCTGGCCTCGGCCGAGATCCTGCGCGGGCCGACCTCCGCGCAGCTCGGCAGCGACGGCCTGGCCGGCGCGCTGGTGTTGCGCACGCTGGCGCCGCAGGATCTGCTGCGCGGCGAGCGCGGTGCCCGCGGCCTGGGCGGCTTCGTGCGCCTGGGGGGCGACAGCGCCGACGCGTCCGGCGTGCTGACCGCCGCGGTGGCTGCCGGCACGTCGCAGCTGCGCGGCCTGGCGGCGCTGACCCATCGCCGGGGTCACGAACTCGACAACCAGGGTCGCAACGACGGCATGTCGGTCAACCGCACCACGCCGAATCCGGCGGATGTGCGCAGCACCACCGCGCTGCTGAAGATGGATGGCGATCTGGTCGCCGGCCAGCGCTGGGAGGCGGCGCTGGAGTCGCGCCGGCGCCAGGTCGACACCCAGGTGCTCAGCGCGGTCAGCAGCAGCTCGCTGTCGACCGCCACCCGCGACCACACCGACCGCGACCGCCTGAGCCTGGGCCACCAGCTGCGCACCGGCGCGACCACCGGCCTGACGGAACTCGACACCCGTGTCCATCTGCAGCAGGCCGAGACCCGCCAGCACAGCGCCGAGGACCGCGCCACGCTGGCCGACCGCACCCGCGACAACCGCTACCGCGAGCGGGCGCTGGGCCTGAGCAGCGAGGGCCGCATCCAGACCGGCGGGGCGCTGCCGCAGCGCATCAGCTTCGGCGTCGATCTCAGCCGCAACCGCATCACCGCGCTGCGCGACGGCACCGTGCCGCCCGTCGGCGAAACCTTCCCGGCCCGGCCGTTTCCCGACACCGATCACACCCTGCTGGGCGCCTTTGTCCAGAGCGAGATCGAGACCGGCGACATCACCTGGATGCCGGGCCTGCGCCATGACCGCTACCGGCTCGACCCGTCCACCGAGGGCTACAGCGGCAGCGTGACGGCGCTGAGCGGCAGCGCCTGGTCGCTGCGCCTGGGCGCGGTCTGGCGCCTGGACGCGGCGCTGCAGCCCTATGCGCAGTGGGCCACCGGCTTTCGCTCGCCCGAGCCGGATCAGGTCAACAGCGGCTTCAGCAATGTGGCCTCGGGCTACACCACGGTGGGCAATGCGGCGCTGCGGCCGGAGCGCTCGCGCGGCATCGAGCTGGGCCTGCGCGGCAAGGTCCGTGAGCAGGCGCTGGGCTGGCAGCTGGCGGCCTTCGACAACCGCTACCGCGACTTCATCGAGCAGGTCGCGGTCAGCGGCAGCGGCACGGTGGCCGATCCGACGGTGTTCCAGTCGATCAACCTCGACCGGGCCCGCATTCGCGGCCTCGAGGCGCGCGCGAGCTGGGATCCGGCGGGCCCGTGGAAGCTGCAGGCCGCTGCGGCCGGCGCCCGAGGCAGCAAGATCCGCACGGGCACCCGCGCGGCGCTGAACTCGGTCGATCCCTGGCAGCTCAAGGCCTCGGCCGAATATGACGCCGGCCGCTGGAGCGCCGGGCTGCACTGGACGCATCTGGCGGCCAAGTCGCGCAGCCGCATCGATGGCGCGACGCTGTTCGCGCCGGGCCGCGCCGAGGTGCTCGACCTGCGCGGGCACTGGCAGATCAGCCCGGCGCTGCGCCTGCAGGCCGCGGTGCTGAACCTGACCGACCGGACCTACTGGCGCTGGTCCGATGTGCGCGGGCTGGCCGCCAGCAGCAGCGTGATCGACGGCTACACCGCCCCGGGCCGCAGCGCGCAGCTCGCGCTGCAGGCGGACTTCTGAACCTTCCTGAGGCCTCCCACCATGAACCCGACCGATCTTCCGTCCATCCGCCAGGCCTTTGCCGAGGCCCGGCGCGCGCCCCGGCCGGCGCGCCACCGCGACATCGGCGATCGCCTGGGTCTGCCCGAAGGCTGCCTGGTGGCTGCGCATGCCGAGGCCTTCGATCCGGCCGAGTCGCCGATGCGCGCGCGCCGGCTGCGACCCGACTGGCCGGCGCTGGTGGCTGCACTGGAGCCGCTGGGCGAGGTGATGGCGCTGACGCGCAACGCCTCCTGCGTGCACGAGAAGCTGGGCGTCTACCGCCACGCCAGCGTGCAGGGCCAGGGCCATGTCGGCCTGGTGCTGGGCGGCGAGATCGACCTGCGGGTGTTCTACGGCCGCTGGGCCCACGGCTTCGCGGTCGAGGAGACGCAGGCCGACGGCATGCTGCAGCAGAGCCTGCAGTTCTTCGATGCGCAGGGCGTGGCGATCCACAAGATCTTCCTGAAGCCGCAGAGTGATCGCGAGGCCTTCGCCGCGCTGGTCGAGCGCCATGCCGACGCGCAGGCCGCGGCGGCGCTGCAGCCGCTGCCGCCGGTCGCTCCTGAGCCGGTGCTGGAGGATGCACAGGTCGATGTCGCCGCCTGGCGTCAGGCCTGGGCCGGCATGCGCGACACCCATGAGTTCTTCGGCCTGCTGCGGCGCTTCCAGCTGCAGCGCACCCAGGCGCTGCGCCTGGCCGGGCCGGCGTTGGCCCGACCGGTCGAGCCGGGCGCGGCGCGCCAGCTGCTCGAGCAGGCCGCCGCCGGCGGGGTGCCGATCATGGTCTTCGTCGGCAATCCCGGCATGATCCAGATCCACACCGGCCCGGTGCGCCGCGTCGCGGTCATGGGGCCGTGGCTGAATGTGCTCGATGCCGGCTTCAACCTGCATCTGCGCGAGGATCACATCGCCAGCGCCTGGCGGGTGCTCAAGCCGACCGAGGACGGCCCGGTGCATTCGCTCGAACTCTTCGATGCCGCTGGCGACACCGTGGCGATGTTCTTCGGCGAGCGCAAGCCGGGACGCCCGGAGCGCACCGACTGGCAGGCGCTGGTCGAGGCCCTGCCGCCGCTGGCTGCGGTCGAGGCGCTGGCATGAACGCGCGTCGCCAGTGGCTGGGGCTGACGGCTGCTGCGGCTGCGGTTTCGCTGTGGCCCGGCCGGGCGGGTGCGGCCCGGCCGGCCGAGCGGGTGGTCTGCGCCGGCGGCGCGCTCAGCGAGACGGTCTGCGCGCTGGGCCTGCAGTCGCTGCTGGTCGGTGTCGACACCACTTCGACCTTCCCGGCCGCGCTGGGCCGGCTGCCGTCGATCGGCTATGCGCGCGCGCTGTCGGCCGAGGGCATCCTGTCGCTGGCGCCGACCCGGCTGCTGGCCACCGACGAGGCGGGTCCGCCGGCGGTGCTGCGCCAGATCGCGGCCGCCGGCGTGGCGGTGGAGCTGCTGCCGTCGCGCCATCGCTTCGAGGGTGTGGTCGAGCGGGTGCGCCAGGTCGGCTCCCTGCTGGGTCAGCCCGCACGCGCCGCCGCGCTGGCGGAGCGGCTGCAGCGCGACTGGACCCAGGTGCGCGGCGCCATCGTCGCGCGGCCGAAGGCGCCGCCGCCGCGGGTGCTGTTCCTGATGTCGCATGCCAGCACGATGGTGGCCGGGCGTGACACCGCCGCGCAGGCGATGCTGGACTATGCCGGCGTCAGCAACGCGATCGACGGCTTTTCCGGCTACAAGCCGCTGACGCCGGAGGGCGCGCTGCTGGCCCGGCCGGACCTGATCCTGACCACCGAGCCGGCCCTGAAGGCCGCCGGTGGCGCGGCCGGGCTGCTGCGCCAGCCCGGTCTGGCCGACACGCCGGCGGCCCGCGCCGGCCGGGTGGTGGCGATGGAGACGATGCTGCTGCTGGGCTTCGGCCCGCGCCTGCCCGAGGCGCTGCGCCAGCTCGATGCCGCGCTGCAGCGGTCGCTGGCATGAGCGCGCTGCCCGCGCCTCGATCGGCAGGGGCGTTCGCGCCCGGCCTGGCTGCCCGGCGCGGTGGCGGCTGCGCTGGTGCTGGCGGTGCTGCTGGCCTCTCGCTTCGGTGCGGTGCCGGTGGGGCTGGACGACTGGCTGGCGCCGCCGGGCACCGAGACCCCAGGCGCGGGTGCCCATGTGCTGTGGCATCTGCGGCTGCCGCGCATCGTCTTCGCGCTGCTGGTCGGCGCGGGCCTGGGGCTGGGCGGCGCGCTGACGCAGGCGCTGTTCCGCAATCCGCTGGCCGATCCCGGGCTGCTGGGCGTCAGCAGCGGCGCGGCCTGTGCGGCCGGCGCTTCGACACGCTGTCGGGCGGCGAGCAGGCGCGGGTGCAGCTGGCGCGGGTCTTCGCCCAGCTCTGGGATGTCGAGGCCGGGCTGCTGCTGGTCGACGAGCCGCTGGCCGCGCTCGATCCCGGCCTGCAGCTCGAGCTGATGGCGGCGATCACCGATTTCGCCCGCAGGCGCGGTCATGCGCTGCTGGCGGTGCTGCATGACGTGCAGCTCGCGCTCGGTCACTTCGGGCGGCTGTGGCTGCTCGGGCCGGACGGCCGCATGCTCGACCTGCCGGCCGATGCGGGCGACGAGCGGGTGCGCCAGGCGCTGCAGTCGCTCTACCGCATCGATTTCCACCGGGTCGACACGCCCGACGGGCCGGCGCTGGTACCGGCCCGCCATCGCTGGAGTTCCTGATCTGATGAGCCGCTCGCCCTTCTCCCGTCCCAGCCCGGCGCGCTGGGCTGCGCTGACCGATCCCTGGCTGCGCCTGGGCATGTGCATCCGGCTCGGCCTGTATCCGGATGATCCGGGCCTGATCCGCATTCATCTGGATCTGGCCGACCAGCTCGCCGCCCGTGATGCCTGCCGCGCCTGGCATGTGCATGATCGCTGTCTGAGTCTGCTGCTCGACAGCGCCGACGACGTGATGCTGCCGGTGGCCTGGCGCATGAGCTGCCTGGCCTCCTGCAGCCGTCCGATGAGCCGGCTGGGCAGCCTGGTCGGCGATGATGCGAGCGCGGCGCGGCTGCAGACGCTGTCGCGCCGGCTGGCTGCGTTCTCCGACTCTCCTCTGCGTTTCATGCCGTGACTTCGTCTGATCTGCCCTCCTGTTCTGTCACCGATCCGGGGCGCCGCCGTGGCCTGGCCCGGATGGTCGTGCTGGGTGTCGCGGCGATGCTGCCGCCGGGCCTGTGGCCGGCCCGGGCGGTGGCTGCCGATGCGGCCGGTGCCATGCAGCCGCTGCCGCTGGACGCCTTCGCCGAGCCGCCGCGCATGAGCCAGCTCGAGCTGTCGCCCGATGGCCGCCAGCTCGCCGGGCTGGTGCATCTGGACGGCATCAATGCGCTGGTGTCGCGGCCGGTCGACGGTGACCGCCCGGTGCTGGTGCTGCGCCAGCTGCCCGGCGTGGCGATGGAGCGGATCGTCTGGTCCGGATCCGACCGGCTGCTGGTGCACACCCGGGTGGCACGGCCTCGCCAGGGCCTGCTGCTGGACGAATGGCGTCTGCTGTCGGTGCGTCCGGACGGCAGCGGCCTGAAGCTGCTGACGCCACCGGCCAGTCAGGGCGGCAGCGACGCGCAGATGCAGGGCCGCATCATCGATCTGCTGCCCGAAGACGATCGCCATGTGCTGGTCGAGCGGCCGCCGGTGCCGGGCCGGTCCGAGCCGGCGGTGGTGCGGCTGGATGTGGTCGAGGGCGGCTTCGTCGAGGTCCATCCGGCCCAGCGCCAGGTGCGGCGCTGGATGACCGATGCGCAGCACCGGGTTCGCATCGGCTGGCGCCAGGTCGACGAGCGCCTGGAGATCCTGGGCTGCGATCCGGATGGCGGGCGCTGGCGCACGCTGTGGTCGCTGGAGGGCACCGAGGTCGATGCGGTGCAGCCGCTGGGCTTCGACGACGATCCCTGGACGCTGCTGGTGCTGGCCGAGCATCAGGACCACATGGCGGTCTTCGGCGTCGATCTGCATGACGAGACGCCGAAGCCGCGCCTGCTGCGGGCGCAGTCCGGCTTCGATCTCGGAGCCGAGCCGCTGCGCCGTCCGGGCCGCAGCGCGCTGGGCGGGGTGCTGCCGGCCGGGCGTGCCCGCCGGCTGGGGGCTGCGGCCGGCGTGTGGGACGCGCCGCTGCAGGCGCTGGCCCGCGAGGTGGACGCGGCCCTGCCGGATCGGTTCAACCGGCTGACCTCCTTCAGCGCCGACGGCCTGCGCTATCTGGTGCACAGCAGCGGCGGCACCCAGCCTGGCGAGTACTACCTGGGCGAGCGCGGCGACGCGCCTGCGCTGACGCTGCTGCTGCAGCAGTATCCGACCCGGCTGACCGACCGGCTGGCGGGCAAGCGACCGGTCGAGTTCGTCGCCCGCGACGGCCTGCGCATCGAGGCCCTGCTGACACGCCCGCCCGGCCGCACCGGAGCGGGCTCGCTGGTGCTGATGCCCCACGGCGGCCCGCAGGCCGAGAGCGGCGACGAGGTCGACCTGTGGAGCGAGTTCCTGGCCAGCCGCGGCCATGCGGTGCTGGAGGTCAACTTCCGCGGCTCCACCGGGCGCGGGCGCAGCTTTCTGCTGGCGGGCCTGCGCCGCTGGGGGCGCGAGATGCAGGACGATCTGAGCGATGCGGCCGCCTGGGCGGTGGCCCAGGGCCTGGCCGACTCGCGCCGCATCGCCATCGCCGGCGCCAGCTACGGCGGCTATGCCGCGCTGATGGGCCTGGTGCAGGAGCCGCAGCGCTACTGCTGCGCCATCAGCTTTGCGGGCGTGTTCGATCTGCCGGGGATCATCCTGCACGCCAGCCGCTTTCTCGGCGGGCAGGCCGCCGCCGAACGCATGATCGGCCGCTACTGGGGCGACCGCGAGGCACTGCGCCAGGCCTCGCCGCTGCGGCAGGCCGAGCGCATCCGCAAGCCGGTGCTGCTGGTGCACGGCAGCGACGATCTGGTCGTGCCGGCGTCCCAGAGCCGCGACATGGCCGAGGCGCTGCGCGCCGCCGGCGGCCGGGTGCAGCATGTCGAGCAGTCGGGGGTCGGTCACCGGTGGGTGGCGGGTCGGCCGATGCGCCAGTTCCTGGCGCTGCAGGAGGCTTTCCTGGCCGAGCATCTCGGTCCAGGGGGCTGAAGCCGCATCTGCACCGACAATCGGGCATGACCGAACCGAACACCGCCTCCGCTGCGCCTTCTGCCTCCTCCTCGACCTCCCCCGCTGCCCGCGACTTTGCCCAGCTGCCGCTGTCGCCGACCGCGCTGGCCAATCTGCAGGCCCTGGGCTATGAGCGGATGACGCCCATCCAGGCCGCCAGCCTGCCGCTGAGCCTGGCCGGGCGCGACCTGATCGCCCAGGCCAAGACCGGCAGCGGCAAGACGGCTGCCTTCACGCTGCCGCTGCTGGCCAACCTGAACCCGCGCCGCTTCGCGGTGCAGGCGCTGGTGCTGTGCCCCACCCGCGAACTGGCCGACCAGGTGGCCGGCGAGGTGCGCCGTCTGGCCCGGGCCGAGGACAACATCAAGGTGCTGACGCTGTGCGGCGGCTCGCCGGTGCAGCCGCAGCTGGTGAGCCTCTCGCACGGCGCGCACATCGTGGTGGGCACGCCCGGCCGGGTGCTCGATCACCTCGACCGCGCCAGCCTGGCGCTGGACGCGCTGGCCACCCTGGTGCTGGACGAGGCCGACCGCATGCTCGACATGGGCTTCGCCGACGAGATCAAGCAGGTGCTCAAGCACTGTCCGGCGCAGCGCCAGACGCTGATGTTCTCGGCCACCTATCCCGAGGGCGTGCAGGCGCTGGCCACGCGCTTCATGCGCCAGCCGCAGACCGTCACGATCAAGGAGGCGCATGCGCCCGAGCAGATCCGGCAGCTGTTCATCGAGGTCACCGAGACCCAGCGCCTGCATGCGGTGAGCCTGCTGCTCAAGCACCACCGCCCGGTCAGCACGCTGGCGTTCTGCAACACCAAGCAGCAGTGCCGCGATCTGGTGGCGGTGCTGCAGGCCCAGGGCATCTCGGCGCTGGAGCTGCACGGCGACCTGGACCAGCGCGACCGCGACCAGGTGCTGGTGCGCTTCGCCAACCGCAGCTGCAGCGTGCTGGTGGCCACCGACGTGGCCGCGCGCGGCCTGGACATCGCCCAGCTCGAAGCGGTGATCAATGTGGACATCAGCCCCGAGGTGGAGGTGCACACCCACCGGGTGGGGCGCACCGGCCGCGCCGGCGAGAGTGGCCTGGCCGTGAGCCTGGCCAGCATGGACGAGATGGGCCGCGTGGGCAACATCGAGCATGCCCAGGGCCGCGCCTTCGAGTGGCTGCCGCTGGCCGCGCTGCAGGCCGCCGAGGACGCGCCGCCGCCGCTGCCGCCGATGGTGACGCTGCAGATCCTGGGCGGGCGCAAGGAGAAGATCCGCGCCGGCGACGTGCTGGGCGCCCTGACCAAGGACTTGGGCCTGGATGGCGCGCAGATCGGCAAGATCAGCATCAACGAGTTCAGCACCTATGTGGCGGTGGCCCGCGAGATCGCGCCCCAGGCCCTGCGCGGCCTGAGCGCGGGCAAGGTCAAGGGCCGCTCGGTGAAGGTGCGCCAGCTCTGAGATGAGCGCGGCGGGGTGCGGCGTGCGACTCAGTCCGGCGCGTCCACCACCACCTCGATCAGCGGCACTTCCCAGCGCTCGCAGTGCAGGTCGGCGCGGAAGGCCTCGCCGGCCTGCGCGCGCTGGCGCACCAGGATCGCGGTGATCCGGCCGGGCAGGCCGGGTGAACGCGCCAGCCGCTCCAGCGCCCCGGCCCGGCGCGAGAGCTGGCCGATCGGCTCGCCGCGCAGGTTCTCGATGCGCCGGCCGATCAGCCGCACCGGGTCGCCCGCCTCCAGCCGCGCCAGCCGCGCGTGCAGCACATGGCCCGGCGGCATGCGCCCGGCATGTCCCAGGTCGATGTCGGCCGGGCTGACCGGCAGCATGCGCCGGTGCGAGACCGGTGCGTCCGGCGGCTCTGCCGGTGTCGGCGCGGCCAGGGGCTCCAGCAGGCCGGCTTCCTGCAGCGCCTCCAGCCCGATGTCATCGAGCAGGCCGTGGCGCGAGGGGCGTGCGCGCATCAGCGTCAGCGTCTCGACCGCGCGGGTGGCGGCGACATAGAGCAGGCGGCGCTCGTCGTCGCCGGGCAGCCAGTCGTTGCAGTCCATGACGATGACATGGCGGAACTCCAGCCCCTTGGCGGCGTGCGCGGTCATCAGGCGCAGGGCCTGGGGGCTGCCGGCGCGGCGCGGTTCGCGGGCCAGCGCGTGCAGCTGTTCGACCAGCTCGGGCGCAGACGCACGCACCGGCGCGACCTGGGCCAGCTCGTTGGCCAGCAGCAGCAGGTCCTGCCAGACCGGATGGGCCGGGCGGCGTCGCGCCTGCAGACTGGCCCAGCGCATCGGTGCGGCGCCGCGGCGGTGCGGTCGGGCCGGACACCCCAGAAGGTCGAGCAGCCGCCGGCCCTCGCGTGTGTGCAGCACGGTCAGGCGGCTGGTGGCCTGCGGGCGCGGCGCGATCTCGCAGCGCAGGCCCTCGAGCAGGCACAGCGCCTGCAGCGCCGCCAGGCTGCGCCGGGTGCGCGCCAGCACCGCGATCTCGCCCGGGCGCAGCGCGGCATCCTCGGCCAGGCATCGGCGCACCGCGTCCAGCACCAGCGCCGCCTGCAGGCCGACCTCGGCCGGCGCGTCGATCAGCCGCACCGGCGCGCCCGGCGGCTCGTCCCGACGCGAGGCGGCCCGGTGCACCGGCGCGTCCGCGCCCTTCATGCGCTCGGCCACCGGCGCGATCAGCCGTTCGGCCACCGCCAGGATGGGCGGGGTCGAGCGGAAGTTCTCCAGCAGCAGCGTGGTGCGCACCGGCGCGTAGTCGTCGCGAAAGCGCCGGATGAACTCGATGCTGGCGCCGCCGAAGCCGTAGATGGTCTGGTCGTCGTCGCCGACCGCCATCAGCTGGGTGTGCGGTCCGGCCAGTGCGCCCACCAGCGCGTACTGCGCCGGGCTCATGTCCTGGTACTCGTCGACGAAGAGATGCGTCGGGCGCGGCCGCTCGGGTTCGGCCTGCAGCAGCGCCACCGCCTCGTCGAGCATGCGGGCGAAGTCGAGCGGCACGTCCTCCTGCTCGCTGCCGGCCAGCGCTCGGCCGATCAGCCGCAGCGCCATCGCATGGTGGGTCAGCACGGTCACGCCGCGCGCGGGCTCGCCGGCCAGCGCGTGCAGGCGCTGGCGCAGCTCGGCGGCGGCGCCCCGGTTGAAGGCCAGCGCGACGATCTGCCGCGCCTGCACCTGCCGCGCCTGCAGCAGCCAGGCGATGCGGTGCGCGATCACCCGCGTCTTGCCCGATCCCGGCCCGGCCAGCACCAGCTGGTGGCCGCGGTCCGGCGCGCAGACCAGCGCGCGCTGCACCGGCGTCAGCGGCTCGAGCAGGTGCTGGTGCAGCGCCCGGTGGGTGGCCGATCCCGGCAGCAGGTCCCGGTCGCGCAGCTGCTGCAGCGCCTGCCGCAGCGCGCGGGCCGGTTCGTGCAGCGCGGCCGCCAGCACCGCATCGCCCGAGTCCAGCAGCGCGTGCAGCGCCTGCTCGACCTGCGCGAGACGGGTCAGATCGGCGCGGTCGGCGAGATCGTCGTCAGGGGCCAGGTCGTCGGGGGATCGTGGGGCGGCGCTCATGCCCGGGCATCATCCCATGGATGATGCCCGGCCTGAGTCCAGTGGGTGCCGGCGCTGGCGAGCCGCTGCACTCAGCGCGCCCGGCCTTCCTTCCAGGCGCTCAGCAGCTTGTCATAGGCGATGGTCTCGCCCTTGGGCTTCTCGTTGGCCAGCTTCTTCCACGGTGCCTGCTTGTCGCTCAGCCACTTCTCGGCGCTTTCCTTCTTGTTGAGCTTCGGCGGGCACTGGGCCATGCCGGCGCGCTCCAGGCGGGCCATCACGTCGTCCATCTCCTTGGCCAGGTTGTCCATCGCGCCCTGAGGCGTCTTCTCGCCGGTCACGGCCTGGGCCACGTTCTTCCACCAGAGCTGGGCCAGCTTCGGGTAGTCGGGCACATTGGTGCCGGTCGGGCTCCAGGCCACGCGCGCCGGGCTGCGATAGAACTCGACCAGACCGCCCAGCTTCGGTGCCATGTCGGTCATGGTCTTGCTCTGGATGTCGGACTCGCGGATCGGGGTCAGGCCGACCACCGTCTTCTTCAGGCTGGTGGTCTTGGCGGTGACGAACTGCGCGTACAGCCAGGCGGCGGCGGTCTTGCTGGCGTCATGGTCCTTGAAGAAGGTCCAGGACCCGACGTCCTGGTAGCCGTTCTGCATGCCCTGCTTCCAGTACGGGCCGTTGGGGCCGGGCGCCATGCGCCATTTCGGGGTGCCGTCGGCGTTGACCACCGGCAGACCCTTCTTGGTCATGTCGGCGGTGAAGGCGGTGTACCAGAAGATCTGCTGGGCGATCTGGCCTTGTGCCGGCACCGGACCGGCCTCGCCGAAGGTCATGCCGGTGGCTTCCTTCGGGGCGTATTTCTTCATCCAGTCCACATACTTGGTCAGCGCGTAGACGGCTGCCGGCGAGTTGGTGGCCCCCCCCCGCTCGACCGAGGCGCCCACCGGCGTGCACTTGTCGGCGCCCACACGGATGCCCCACTCGTCGATCGGCAGGCCGTTGGGCGTGCCGATGTCGGCGGTGCCGGCCATCGACAGCCAGGCGTCGGTGAAGCGCCAGCCCAGGGACGGGTCCTTCTTGCCGTAGTCCATGTGGCCGTAGATGGGCTTGCCGTCGATCTGCTTCACGTCGTTGCTGAAGAACTCGGCGATGTCCTCGTAGGCCGACCAGTTCAGCGGCACGCCCAGCTCGTAGCCGTACTTGGCCTTGAACTTGTCCTTCAGATCCTTGCGCTCGAACAGGTCGGCGCGGAACCAGTACAGGTTGGCGAACTGCTGGTCGGGCAGCTGATAGAGCTTGCCGTCCGGGCCGGTGGTGAACTTGGTGCCGATGAAGTCCTTCAGGTCCAGGCCCGGGTTGGTGAACTCCTTGCCGGAGCCGGCCATGTAGTCGGTGAGGTTCAGCACCTTGCCGTAGCGATAGTGGGTGCCGATCAGGTCGGAGTCGCTGATCCAGCCGTCATAGATGGACTTGCCCGACTGCATCGAGGTCTGCAGCTTCTCGACCACATCGCCTTCCTGGATCAGGTCGTGCTTGACGGTGATGCCGGTGATCTCGCTGAAGGCCTTGGCCAGGGTCTTGGCCTCGTACTCGTGGGTGGTGATGGTCTCGGAGACGACCGAGATTTCCTTGACGCCCTTGGCCTTGAGCTTGGCTGCAGCCTCGATGAACCACTTCATCTCGGCCATCTGCTGGTCCTTGCTCAGCGTCGAGGGCTGGAACTCGTTGTCCACCCATTTCTTCGCCTCGGCCTCGCCAGCCTGAGCCAGGTTCGTTCCCAGCGCGCACAGCGCAGCCAGGGCCAGGGCGTGGTATCGCATCTTCATCGCTTGTCTCCTCATGGGCGCTGCCCCGTTCTCTTGTGGAGGCCCTCGGCCCCGGGGCAGCACCCGGGCCGGATTCCTCGTCGTCGTGTTCGCCGTGTGCTCGCTCAGCCCTTGCGCATCACCAGCCCGAGCACGCCCATCGACGCGACGAAGCTGATCCAGATGCTGGGCTCGTTCTCCAGCGACAGCCATTGCGCGATCTGACCGGCCAGGCCCACCCAGGCCAGGTTGATGTAGGCCGCGCTCAGCAGGCCGATGAAGAGCCGGTCGCCGCGGGTGGTGGCGATCGGCAGAAAGCCCTTGCGCAGTCGGGTGGGGGAGCGGATCTCCCACATCGTCATGCCCGCCAGCATCAGCACGATGCAGCCGAAGAACACCGCCACCGGCGTTGTCCAGACCATCCAATCGAACATCTCTTGTCTCCTTGCGCCTGGCGCCTTGGCCGTTGCGGGGGGCTCAGACGCGGCCCATCGCGAAGCCCTTCGCGATGTAGTGGCGCACGAACCAGATCACGATCGCGCCAGGCACGATCGTCAGCACGCCGGCGGCCGCCAGCGTGGCCCAGTCCATGCCGGAAGCCGACACGGTGCGGGTCATCGTCGCGACGATCGGCTTGGCGTTGACGCTGGTGAGCGTGCGCGCCAGCAGCAGCTCGACCCACGAGAACATGAAGCAGAAGAAGGCCGCCACGCCCACGCCGGCCTTGATCAGCGGCAGGAAGATCGTCATGAAGAAGCGCGGGAAGCTGTAGCCGTCGATGTAGGCGGTCTCGTCGATCTCGCGCGGAATGCCCGACATGAAGCCTTCCAGGATCCAGACCGCCAGCGGCACGTTGAACAGCAGGTGCGCCAGCGCCACCGCGATGTGCGTGTCCATCAGCCCGACGGTGGTGTAGAGCTGGAAGAAGGGCAGCAGGAACACCGCTGGCGGTGTCATGCGGTTGGTCAGCAGCCAGAAGAAGACATGCTTGTCGCCCAGGAAGCTGTAGCGGCTGAAGGCGTAGGCGGCCGGCAGCGCCACGCTGATCGAGATCACCGTGTTGATGCCGACATAGATCAGGCTGTTGATGTAGCCCGAATACCAGCTCGGGTCGGTGAAGATCAGCCGGTAGTTGTCCCAGGTGAAGTGCTGCGGCCAGAGGCTGAAGCTCGAGAGAATCTCCTCGTTGGTCTTGAAGCTCATGTTGACCATCCAGTAGATGGGCAGCAGCGCGAAGACCAGATAGGCGACGAGGAACAGCGAGCGCTTGTGGAAACGGTGCTCATGCATGGTCGGCACCCTCCTTCTCGGTGGCGCCGAGGCGCTGCATCCAGTTGTAGAGGATGAAGCACATCAGCAGGATGATGAGGAAGTAGATCAGCGAGAAGGCCGCGGCGGGGCCGAGGTCGAACTGGCCGACCGCCTTCTGCGTCAGGTACTGCGACAGGAAGGTCGTCGCGTTGCCGGGGCCGCCGCCGGTCAGCACGAAGGGCTCGGTGTAGATCATGAAGCTGTCCATGAAGCGCAGCAGCACCGCGATCATCAGCACGCCGCGCATCTTGGGCAGCTGGATGTGGCGGAACACCGCCAGCTTGCTGGCGCCGTCGATGCGCGCGGCCTGGTAGTAGGCGTCCGGGATGGAGCGCAGGCCGGCGTAGGCCAGCAGCGCCACCAGCGGCGTCCAGTGCCAGACATCCATCAGCAGCACCGTCAGCCAGGCGTGCGTGGCATTGCCGGTGTAGCTGTAGTCGATCCCGAGCGCCTGCAGCGCGTGGCCCATCAGGCCGATGTCGGCGCGGCCGAAGATCTGCCAGATGGTGCCGACCACATTCCACGGGATCAGCAGCGACAGCGAGATCGTCACCAGCACCGCCGAGGACCGCCAGCCCGAGGCCGGCATGCACAGGGCCAGCGCGATGCCCAGCGGCAGCTCCACCGCCAGCACCGCCAGCGAGAAGCACAGCTGGTTCCACAGCGCGGCGTGCAGGTCCTCGTCGCGCATCACGGCGGCGAACCATTCGGTGCCGACGAAGACGCGCCGCTCGGGGCTGATGATGTCCTGCACCGAGTAGTTCACCACCGTCATCAGCGGCAGGATGGCCGAGAAGGCCACGCACAGGAACACGGGCAGGATCAGGAACCAGGCCTTCTGGTTCACGGGCTTGGTCTGGGGGCTCATGCGACCAGCTCCTCGTTGGCATAGAAGCAGGTGTGGGCGCCCAGCAGCCGGGCACCGACGGGGCTGCCGGCCGCAGGCGGCACGGCATCGGCCGGCAGGCGGGACTTCAGGCGCTGGCCGGCCAGGTCCAGTGTCACCAGGAAATAGGTGCCGATGTCCTGCACCTGGCGCACGGTGGCGGGCAGGCTGCCGGCGGTGCCGGGTGCGTCCAGCGCCAGGTATTCAGGGCGGATGCCCAGGCGCAGATCGGCGCCGGCCGGCAGCGCGCGTGGTGCGCGGCCCAGCACCTGGCCGGCCACGCTCAGCACCTCGCCCTGCAGCGTCGCGGGCAGGAAGTTCATGCCCGGCGAGCCGATGAAGTGGCCGACGAAGGTGTGCGCCGGGCGCTCGAACAGCGCGTCGGGCGTGCCCTGCTGCACCACCCGGCCGCGTGTCATCACCACCACCTGGTCGGCGAAGGTCAGCGCCTCCACCTGGTCGTGGGTGACGTAGATCAGCGTGAGCTTGAGTTCGTGATGGATCTGCTTGAGCTTGCGCCGCAGCTGCCACTTCAGGTGCGGGTCGATCACGGTCAGCGGCTCGTCGAACAGCACCGCCGCCACGTCAGGCCGCACCAGCCCGCGGCCCAGCGAGATCTTCTGCTTCTGGTCGGCCGAGAGGCCGGCGGCGCGCTGGTCGAGCTGGTGGCTCATCTCCAGCATTTCGGCGATCTGGCCGACACGCTGGCGGATGGTCTCCCTCGGCACGCGCCGGTTCTTCAGCGGGAAGGCCAGGTTCTCGGCCACGGTCATCGTGTCGTAGATCACCGGGAACTGGAAGACCTGCGCGATGTTGCGCTCCTGCGGCGTGGCGCGGGTCATGTCGGTGCCGTCGAACTTCACGCTGCCGTGCGAGGGCACCAGCAGGCCCGACATGATGTTGAGCATGGTGCTCTTGCCGCAGCCGGAAGGGCCGAGCAGCGCATAGGCGCCGCCGTCCTCGAAGCTCATCTTCAACGGCAGCAGCGCATAGTCGCTGTCCTGCGCCGGATTCGGGCGGTAGGAATGGGCGAGGTCGAGATCGATGCGGGCCATGTCAGTGCACCTCCCGGCGCTGCGGCGCCACCAGCAGCGCACCTGACGCGTCGAAGACGTGGACCTGGGTCGGCTGCACATGCAGCGTCAGCGCGGTACCCAGCTCGAACTCATGCACACCGGTGAGCTGCGCGACCAGCTCGCCCACTGCGGTGTGCACATGCACGAAGGTGTCGGAGCCGGAGATCTCCGCCAGCTCCACTCGACCGGGCAGCGCCAGATCGCCCGGCCGGGCCTCCGGCCGCAGCACGCTGGCGCGAATGCCCAGCGTCAGCGCGCGGGACGTCTGGCGGGGCAGATCCACCGCGACCACCGCCCCGTCCCGCAGGCGCGCGCCGCCTTCGGCCACCTCGGCGGCCAGCAGATTCATCGGCGGGTCGGAGAAGGCGCGTGCCACCCGCAGCGAGGCCGGGCGGTGGAAGACCTCGGCGGTCGGGCCGTACTGCAGCAGCTCGCCCTGGTCCATCACCGCGGTCCAGCCGCCCAGCAGCAGCGCCTCGCCGGGCTCGGTGGTGGCGTAGACGACGGTGGAGTCGCCGGTCGAAAACAGCGCCGAGAGCTCCTCGCGCAGTTCCTCGCGCAATTTGTAGTCGAGATTGACCAGCGGCTCGTCGAGCAGCATCAGCGGCGCGTTCTTGGCCAGCGCGCGTGCCAGCGCCACCCGCTGCTGCTGACCGCCCGACAGCTCGGCGGGCAGGCGGTCGAGAAAGATGTCGATGTGCAGCCGCTCGGCCAGCTCGCGCACCTTCTTGTCGATGGTGGCTTTCGGCGTGCGATGCAGCTTCAGCGGCGAGGCGATGTTGTCGCGCACTGTCATCGACGGGTAGTTGATGAACTGCTGGTAGACCATCGCGACGTTGCGATCGCGCACCGGCAGGCCGGTGACGTCCTGGCCGTCGACGCGGACGCGGCCTCGGTCAGGTCGGTCGAGCCCGGCCATGATGCGCATCAGGCTGGTCTTGCCGGCCTGGGTCGCGCCCAGCAGCACCGTGACCGTGCCCGGGCGCAGCGCCAGGTCCATCGGATGCAGCCAGGTCTCGGCGCCGACGGTGCGGCCGATGCCTTCGAGCCTCAGCTCCATGGGTTCACCTTCTTCATGATGGCGTTGTCTCTCTCGTCGTCGTTGTCAGGGAAGTCAGTGATCGAGGCCGCGCGCCGCCATCCACCGCCCCACCGCCTCGCGCTCGGCCGCACTGAAGTGCAGCCCGAGCTTGCTGCGGCGCCACAGCACGTCCTCGGCGCTGCGCGCCCACTCGTGGCGGATCAGGAAGTCCAGCTCGGCCTCGTGCAGGCCGGGCGCGATCTCCGCGCCCAGGCCGGCGAGCGAGGTGGCCGTGCCCAGCACGCCGTCGACCCGGCTGCCGTAGGCGCGTGCGAGCCGGCGTGCCAGCGGCGCCTCCAGCCAGGCGTGGCGCGCGCGCAGCTGCACGACGAAGCGCTCGAAGTCGGTGTCGGGGCGCTGCGGCGGGCCGATCCAGGCGCTCAGATCGCCGCCCGGCAGATGCGCCGTGGCGGTCCAGGCCGGGCGACTCTGGCCGAGCAGCCGGCCGATCTCGCTGGCGGCGTCCTCGGCGAGCTTGCGGAAGGTGGTGATCTTGCCACCCCAGACGCTCAGCAGCGGCGCGCCGCCGTCCGAGTTGTTCTCCAGCAGGTAGTCGCGGGTGACGGCCGACGGATCGCCCGAGTCGTCGTCGAGCAGCGGGCGCACGCCGGCGTAGTGCCAGACCACGTCGGACGGCGCGACCGCGCGGGTGAAGTAGCGGCTGGCCTGCTCGCACAGGTAGGCGATCTCGCCCGCGTCGATGCGCGCCTGCGCCGGGTCGCCCTCGATCTCCTGATCGGTGGTGCCGATCAGCGTGAAGTCGCGCTCGTAGGGGATCGCGAAGATGATGCGCCGGTCGGGGTTCTGGAAGATGTAGGCGTGGTCGTGCTCGAAGCAGCGCGGCACGACGATGTGCGAGCCCTTGACCAGGCGCAGGCTCTTGGTCGCCAGCGTCTCGCCAGCGGCCGGACGGGCGGTGCTGCGCAGGAAGCTCTCCGCCCAGGGGCCGGCGGCATTGACCAGCAGGCGCGCCTCGACCGTGCGTGCCGTGCCGCCGTCGGCCGGCTGCAGCACCGCGCGCCAGCCCTGCGCGCCGCGCTGGGCCGACACCACCCGGGTGCGCGTCAGCACCTCGGCGCCGCGCTCGCGGGCGTCCAGCGCGTTGAGCAGCACCAGGCGCGCGTCGTCCACCCAGCCGTCGGAGTAGACGAAGCCGCGGGTGTAGCCCGCCTTCAGCGGCGCGCCGGCCGCATGCGTGCGCAGGTCGATCGCGTGCGAGCCCGGCAGCACCTCGCGCCGCGCCAGATGGTCATAGAGGAACAGGCCGATGCGGATCATCCAGGCCGGGCGCATCGACGGGTCGTGCGGCATCACGAAGCGCAGCGGCCACATGATGTGCGGCGCGCTGCGCAGCAGCACCTCGCGCTCTTGCAGCGCCTTGCGCACCAGGCCGAATTCCCGGTGTTCGAGATAGCGCAGGCCGCCGTGAATCAGCTTGGTCGACGACGACGAGGTGTGCTGCGCCAGGTCCTCGGCCTCGGCCAGCAGCACCCGCCAGCCCCGGCCGGCGAGGTCGCGGGCGATGCCGGCGCCATTGATGCCGCCGCCGACGACCAGCACGTCGAAGGTGTCCGCGGTCGCGCCGGCCGGAGCCGTGCGCGCTGGCGATGATGGATTCAAGAAGGTCTCCTCGGGCGGGCCGTCGCCGGTCGTCGGGCGGTGGCCGCGTTCTGGTTCTGCGGTGTTCTTTTTCTTTTTTATGCGATTGGAAGTTCGTTTGCAAGATGGTTTCCCATCGTTTGATTTCGTTTTTGATGCGAATAGAGTTCGGCCACGTTCGCTTCTGATCATCCCGCGAAGCGTGCCGCGGTGTCAGCCGCGGCCCGGCACCGCGCCGCGACAATCCCGCGCATGACTCCGAACCCCCGCCAATCCGAACTGCTCGACGAGGTCCGCGCCCGCGGCGTGATGACGGTCGAGGCGCTGGCCGAGCGCTTCGGCGTGACGCTGCAGACGGTGCGCCGCGACGTGAAGCTGCTGGCCGAGGCCGGCCTGCTCGCTCGCTTCCACGGCGGCGTGCGCCTGCCGATGTCGACCACCGAGAACATCGCCTACCGCCAGCGCCAGGACCTGCATGCCGAGGCCAAGCAGCGCATCGCGCGCGCGGTGGCCGCGGCGGTGCCCGAGGGCTGCTCGCTGCTGATCAACCTGGGCACGACCACCGAGGCGGTGGCGCGCGAGCTGCTGCGCCACCGCGGCCTGCGGGTCATCACCAACAACCTGAACGTCGCGGCCATCCTGGCGGACAACCCCGACTGCGAGGTCATCGTCGCCGGCGGCGTGGTGCGCCATCGCGACCGCGGCATCGTCGGCGAGGCGGCGGTGGACTTCATCAATCAGTTCCGGGTCGACATCGGCATCATCGGCATCTCCGGCATCGAGCCCGACGGCACGCTGCGCGACTACGACTACCGCGAGGTCAAGGTCGCGCAGGCCATCATCCGGCAGAGCCGCGAGGTCTGGCTGGCCACCGACCATTCCAAGTTCAACCGCCCGGCGATGGTCGAGATGGCGCGCATGCAGCAGCTCGACCGCCTGTTCACCGACGTCGAGCCGCCCTCGCCCTACGCGGCGCTGCTGGCCGAGGCCGGCGTGCAGCTCGACATCGCGCGCTGAGGGCCGCGACCCCACAACAACGACCGTCCGAGGAGACTTTCCCATGACCTATCTGCTGGCCCTGGACCAGGGCACGTCGAGCTCGCGCAGCATCGTCTTCGACGAGCACGGCCGCATCCGCGCGATGGCGCAGCGCGAGTTCCGCCAGCACTACCCGCGCCCGGGCTGGGTCGAGCACGATCCGATGGAGATCTGGCACAGCCAGCTCGAGACCGCACGCGAGGCCCTGCAGCGCGCCGGGCTGCAGGCCGGCGACATCCGCAGCATCGGCATCACCAACCAGCGCGAGACCACGCTGGTGTGGGAGCGGCGCAGCGGCCGGCCGATCCATCCGGCCATCGTCTGGCAGGACCGCCGCGCCGAGCCGCTGTGCGCGCAGCTGCGCGAGGCCGGCCACGGCGACTGGGTGCGCGAGCGCACCGGGCTGGTGATCGACGCCTATTTCTCGGCGACCAAGATCCGCTGGCTGCTCGACCAGGTGCCGGGCGCGCGGGCGGCGGCCGAGCGCGGCGAGCTGGCCTTCGGCACGGTCGACAGCTGGCTGCTGTGGCAGCTCACCGGCGGGCGGGTGCACGCCACCGATGTCAGCAATGCCGCGCGCACCCTGCTGCTCGACGTGCGCACCCAGCGCTGGGATGCGGAGCTGCTGGCCCTGTTCGACATTCCGGCCAGCCTGCTGCCCGAGGTCCGCCCCAGCAGCCATGTGTTCGGCGAGACGCTGCCGGAGCTGCTGGGTGCGTCGGTTCCGGTCGGCGGCATGGCTGGCGACCAGCAGAGCGCGCTCTTCGGCCAGGCCTGCCTGTCGCCGGGCCAGGCCAAGAACACCTATGGCACCGGCTGCTTCATGCTGATGCACGCCGGCGAGCGCTTCCGCGCCAGCGAGAACGGCCTGGTGACCACCAGCGCCTGCCGCACCGGCGGGGTGCCGGCGCCGGAGTTCGCGCTGGAGGGCAGCGTCTTCATCGGCGGCGCGGTGGTGCAGTGGCTGCGCGACGGTCTGCGCGCCATCGAGTCCAGCCACGAGGTGCAGGCGCTGGCCGCCAGCGTGCCCGACGCAGGCGGCGTGCTGATGGTGCCCGCCTTCACCGGGCTGGGCGCGCCCTATTGGGATGCGGACGCGCGCGGCGCCATCGTCGGCCTGACGCGCGGCACGACGATGGCCCACATCGCCCGCGCCGCGCTGGAGAGCATCGCCTTCCAGAGCGCCGCGCTGCTGCAGGCGATGAGCCGTGATGCGGTGGCCGCCGGCGGCGAGCCGGTCAGCGAGCTGCGGGTCGACGGCGGCGCCTGCGTCAACGACCTGCTGATGCAGTTCCAGGCCGACCTGCTCGGCATTCCGGTGCTGCGCCCGAAGGTGATCGAGACGACCGCGCTGGGCGCGGCCTTCCTGGCCGGGCTGTCGGCCGGCGTCTGGCGCGACCCGGCCGAGCTGGCGGCGCTGTGGCAGGCCGAGCGCGTCTTCCACCCGACACTGCCGCGCGAGCGCGCCGAGGAGCGCATGGCGCAGTGGGAGCGCGCGGTGCGCCAGGCCTGCGCACGCTGACGTCTCCGCCCGGCGCCAGCGCTCAGGCCCGCGCGTCGATCATGCGGGCATGGCCGAGGGCAGCGCCCGGTGCTGGCCCAGGTCGACGAAGGCCGCCATCACCTGGTGCGGGTTGTGCATCAGCTTGTCCTTCCACTCGCCGAGCTGGCGGCGGGTCTGGATCAGGCCGCGGATCGCGCCGACATGGTTGCAGTTGCCGATGGTGATCGCGCCCACCATGCGCTCGCCCTTGAAGCACAGGCGGGTGTAGAGGAAGTTCTCCTCGTCGACCTCTTCGACCATCTCTCCGCCCTCGACGCCCTGCCACTGGCCGAAGGTGTGCGAGATCAGGCCGCCGATGTCGAGCACGTTCATGCTCAGGCTGCCGCGGTAGGGCATGGTCCTGCCGGCCATGTTCAGCGCGGCGATGCGGCCGTGCTCGGTGGCGGTGGGCTGCAGCGCGTGCACCACCCATTCGCCGGTGGAGAAGTCGCGGCCCTGGGCCACGTCGCCGGCGGCGTAGACATGCGGCACGGTGGTGCGCATGAAGTGGTCGACGACGACGCCCTGGTCGATCTGCGCGCCGGTGCCTTCCAGGAAGGAGAGGTTCGGCTTCACGCCGGTGGCCAGGATGATCAGGTCGGCCTCGATCACGCGGGTGTCCATCACCAGGCGCGGGCCGGGCTCGATGCGCTCGGTGCGGCCCTGGGTGATGACGTCGACGCCGCGCTCCTCCAGCCAGCGCTGCATCATGCTGCTGCCGGTCGGCGCCATCATCGTGCGCAGGATCTGGCCGGCGCGGCCGGCGATGACCGACAGCTTGACGCCGGTGCCCACCAGCGACTTCATGCACACGCCGGCGACGAAGCCCGCGCCCACCATCACGACGCGGTTGCCGGGCTGGAGCTTCTCGGCGATGGCGCGGGCGTCCTCCAGCGTCCAGCAGGTGACCACGCCGGGCAGGTCGGTGCCGGGAATCGGCGGCAGCGACGGCGACGAGCCGGTCGCCACCAGCAGACGGTCGTAGTCGAGCGTGCTGCCGTCGTCGAGGTCGACCGTGCCGCCATCGGCGCGTGCATGGACCTTCAGCGCCTTGCGGTTCAGGTAGCGGATGCCCTGGAGGTCGTAGTGCAGATCGGCCTTGCGCTGCAGCGCACCCGACTCGGTGATCGACTTGTTCAGGACATAGGGAATGGCCATGCGCGCATAGGGCGCGCCCGGCTCGCCGCCGACCAGCGTGATCTCGCTGGTGGGGTCTTCCTTGCGAAGGGTCTCGGCAGCGCGCACGCCGGCCGGGCCGGCGCCGATCAGGACGTATTTCATGGTCGTCTTCTCCGTGGGTCAGCGGTGGCTTGCCGCTGCTCCTGCACGGCATCAGGTCGGGCCACCTGGGCTGGCGCCAGCCTAACCCTGTCAGCTTACAGCGCTGTCAGGAATCGTGGCCCCACGACGAGAAGCCCCGGCCGGGATCTCCCGGGCGGGGCGGTCAGGCGGCCTGCGCCGCGAAGGTGCGCAGGCCTCGGCGGCTGCGTGTCCGCCGCTCAGTGCCGGGCTCAGGCGCCCAGCGAATCCAGCGCGGCGTTGAAGGTGGCGCTCGGGCGCATCACCGCCGAGGTCTTGGCCATGTCGGGCTTGTAGTAGCCGCCGATGTCGACCGGCTGGCCCTGCACGCTGTTGAGCTCCTCGACGATCCGGGCCTCGTCGGCGGTCAGGCGCTCGGCCAGCGGCGCGAACTTCGCGGCCAGCTCGGCGTCCTCGGTCTGCGCGGCCAGTTCCTGCGCCCAGTACATCGACAGGTAGAACTGGCTGCCACGGTTGTCGAGCTCGCCGGTGCGCGGGCTCGGCGACTTGCGGTTGTCCAGCAGCTTGCCGGTGGCCGCGTCCAGCGTCCTGGCCAGCAGCTTGGCGCGGGCGTTGCCGTTCTTCAGGCCCAGGTCTTCCAGGCTGACGGCCAGGGCCAGGAATTCACCCAGGCTGTCCCAGCGCAGGTGGTTCTCCTCGACCAGCTGCTGCACGTGCTTCGGGGCCGAGCCGCCGGCGCCGGTCTCGTACATGCCGCCGCCGGCCATCAGCGGCACGATCGACAGCATCTTGGCCGAGGTGCCCAGCTCCATGATCGGGAACAGGTCGGTCAGGTAGTCGCGCAGGATGTTGCCGGTGGCGCTGATGGTGTCCAGGCCGCGGATCACGCGCTCCAGCGTGTAGCGCATCGCACGCACCTGGCTCATGATCTGGATGTCCAGGCCGGTCGTGTCGTGCTCGTGCAGGTACATCTTGACCTTGCGGATCAGCTGCGCCTCGTGCGGGCGGTAGCTGTCCAGCCAGAAGACGACCGGCATGCCGGAGTTGCGGGCGCGGTTGACCGCCAGCTTGACCCAGTCGCGGATCGCGGCGTCCTTGACCTGGCACATGCGCCAGATGTCGCCTTCCTCGACGTTCTGGCTCAGCAGCACCTCGCCGGTCTCGATGTCGGTGATGTTGGCCACACCGTCTTCCGGGATCTCGAAGGTCTTGTCGTGCGAGCCGTATTCCTCGGCCTGCTGCGCCATCAGGCCGACGTTCGGCACGGTGCCCATGGTCTTCGGGTCGAAGTTGCCATGCCACTTGCAGAAGTTGATCATCTCCTGGTAGATGCGGGCGAAGGTCGACTCCGGCATCACCGCCTTGGCGTCCTTCAGGCGGCCGTCGGCGCCGTACATCTTGCCGCCGGCGCGGATCATCGCCGGCATCGACGCGTCGACGATCACGTCGTTGGGCGAGTGGAAGTTGGTGATGCCCTTGGCCGAGTCCACCATCGCCAGCTCGGGGCGATGCTCGTGGCAGGCGTGCAGGTCGCGCTTGATCTCGTCGCGCTGCGAGGCCGGCAGCTTCTCGATCTTGGTGTACAGATCGACCATGCCGTTGTTGACGTTGACGCCGAGCTGCTTGAAGGTCTCGGCGTGCTTGGCGAATGCGTCCTTGTAGAAGATCTTGACGCAGTGGCCGAACACGATCGGGTGCGAGACCTTCATCATGGTCGCCTTGACGTGCAGCGAGAACATCACGCCGGTCTTGCGGGCGTCCTCGATCTCACGCTCGTAGAACTCGAGCAGCGCCTTCTTGCTCATGAACATCGAGTCGATGACCTCGCGGTCCAGCAGCGCGACCTTCTCCTTCAGGACGAGGGTCTGGCCCGACTTGGTGATCAGCTCCATGCGCACGGTGCGGGCGCGGTCGAGCGTCATCGACTTCTCGCCGTGATAGAAGTCGCCGTGGTGCATGTGCGAGACATGGGTGCGCGAGGCCTGGCTCCACTCGCCCATGCTGTGCGGGTTCTTGCGCGCGTATTCCTTGACCGCCTTCGGGGCGCGGCGGTCGGAGTTGCCCTCGCGCAGCACCGGGTTGACGGCCGAGCCGGTGCACTTCGAGTAGCGCGCCTTCAGCGCCTTTTCCTCGTCGTTCTGCGGGTTCTCGGGATAGTCGGGAATCGCGTAGCCCTTGGCCTGCAGCTCCTTGATCGCGGCCTTCAGCTGGGCGATCGAGGCGCTGATGTTGGGCAGCTTGATGATGTTGGCGTCCGGGCGCAGCGTCAGCTTGCCCAGCTCGGCCAGGTGATCGGCGACGCGCTGCTCCTCGGTCAGGTACTCGGGAAAGTTCGCCAGGATGCGGCCGGCGACCGAGATGTCGCTGGTGGTCACGTCGATGCCGGCCTGGGCGGCAAAGGTGCGGACGATCGGCAGGAACGAGGCCGTCGCCAGGAAGGGGGCCTCGTCGGTCAGCGTGTAGACGATGGTCGGCTGCTTCGTGGTCATTCAACTATCTCCGTTGTGGGGGCTTCGGATGAAGCGCGACCCGCGCTCTGCACGGGTCGAGTTCTGTCGGGGTCTTTCTTTCCCGGGTGAAATTGTCTCTCACAGTGCGGGAAGTGTCTCCGTGGCGCGCAATGTCGCATGTCTTCCTGTCAGGACGCTGGCTGTGCAGGCCGGATGATCTCGGGAAATTCCCGCATGAGTGATGCTGCTGTGCGATAGCTGATAGTCGATTCTCTGCCTGTACGGCATGGCCGGGCGCCGCCAGAATCCGGCGCAGCCTCATCACCCCAGGAGCTTTTCCGTCATGTACGAACTCGGCGTCGTCTACCGCAACATCACTCGTGCCGACCGCGAGGCCACCGACCGTCTGGCGGCCCTGGGCTCGGCCACCGTGCACGAGGCGATGGGCCGCGTCGGCCTGCTCAAGCCCTATATGCGCCCGATCCAGGTCGGCACCCAGGTCTCGGGCACCGTGGTCACCGTGCTGCTGCACCCGGGCGACAACTGGATGATGCATGTGGCTGCCGAGCAGATCCAGCCGGGCGACATCGTCGTGGCCGCGGTCACCGCCGAGTGCACCGATGGCTACTTCGGCGACCTGCTCGCCACCAGCTTCATGGCCCGCGGCGCGCGCGCCCTGATCATCGACGCCGGCGTGCGCGACGTGAAGACGCTCAAGGAGATGGGCTTCCCGGTCTGGTCCCGGGCGATCAGCGCCAAGGGCACGATCAAGGCCACGCTGGGCTCGGTGAACATTCCGGTGGTGTGCGCCGGCATGATGGTCAACCCGGGCGACGCGATCGTCGCCGACGACGACGGCGTGTGCTGCGTGCCGGCCGCCCGCGTGGTCGAGGTGGCCGCCGCCGCCGCCAGGCGCGAGAGCTTCGAGGGCGAGAAGCGCGACCTGCTCGCCAGCGGCGTGCTGGGGCTGGACATGTACAAGATGCGCGAGCCGCTGGCCAAGGCCGGCCTGCGCTACATCGACTGAGATCGCGCCCCGACGCGCGATCCGCCTTTTCCCAGGAGACAACGATGACCGACCGATTCACCCGCCCGAGCCGCAAGGCCTTCCTGAAGCTGGCCGCCGCCGCTGGCGTGGCTGCCGCCTTTGCGCTGCCGACGCAGGCCCAGACCGCCGCCTCGGCGGCCGCGGCCACCGACTGGCCGACCAAGCCGGTGCGCATCATCACGCCCTTTCCGGTCGGCTCCGGCCCGGAAGGCGTGGTGCGCCTGCTGGCCGAGAAGCTGCAGAAGACCTGGGGCAAGCCGGTCATCGTCGAGAACCGGCCCGGTGCGAACGGCTTCATCGCGATCGATGCCTTCCGCCAGGGGGCCAAGGACGGCCATGACCTGATGCATCTGGACAATGTGCATCTGGTCGCCTATCCGCACCTGTTCAAGAAGCTGCCCTACGACCCGAAGGACTTCGAGCCGGTGCTGCCGCTGTTCCGCGCCAACTTCTTCCTGACCACCGCGGCGAACAGCAAGTACCGCAATGTCGGCGACATCCTGGCCGAGGCCCGTGCCAATCCCGGCAAGCTGAACTACGGCTCCTGGTCGGTCGGCAATCCGGTGCATCTGGGCACCGCGCTGCTGGAGGCGATGACGAACACCGAGATGCAGCATGTGGTCTACAAGGAGACCTCGCAGCTCTACACCGGCGTGGCCAACGGCGAGCTGAACTTCGCGCTGGGCACGATGGCCACCGCCGGGCCGTTGCAGCGCGCCGGCAAGATCAAGTTCATCGGCACCACCGGCCTGAAGCGCCACCCGGCCTTCCCGGACGTGCCGACGGTGGCCGAGTCGGGCGGCCCGGCCGGCTACGAGGTCTCGGGCTGGACGACCATCGCCACGCCGAAGGGCCTGCCCAAGGCGGTGGCCGATCGCATCCAGCGCGACCTCGAGAAGGCGCTGGCCGATCCGGAGATCGCCCAGCGCTATGCCACCTTCGGCTATGACCTCTTCCCGACGACACGCGAGCAGTTCGGCAGCTTCATCCAGTCGGAATCGACCAAGTGGGCCGGCGTGATCCAGCGCGCCAAGGCCTCGCTGGACTGAGCGCGAAGCCTGCAGATCAATCCAAGGACTGATTCCCATGAGCAAGCCCACCACGGGTGACTTCACGAAGACCGCCGGCTGGCTGGACTGGTACACCGGCCCGGCCAAGCCCCGGTTCCAGCTGCCGGCCGGCGCGGTCGATGCGCACTGCCATGTCTTCGGCCCCGGCGCCGAGTTCCCGTATGCGCCGGAGCGCAAGTACACGCCCTGCGACGCGTCCAAGCATGAGCTCTACGCGCTGCGCGACCACCTCGGCTTCGCCCGCAACGTGGTGGTGCAGGCCACCTGCCACGGGGCGGACAACCGCGCGATGGTCGACGCGTGTCTGTCCAGCGGCGGCAAGGCGCGTGGCGTGGCCACCGTCAAGCGCAGCATCTCCGACGCCGAGCTGCAGCAGCTGCACGACGCCGGCGTGCGCGGCGTGCGCTTCAACTTCGTCAAGCGCCTGGTCGACTTCACGCCGAAGGACGAACTGCTGGAGATCGCCGAGCGCATCGCCCAGCTGGGCTGGCATGTCGTCATCTACTTCGAGGCGGTCGACCTGCCGGAACTCTGGGACTTCTTCACCGCGCTGCCCACCACCGTGGTCGTCGACCACATGGGCCGCCCGGATGTGAGCAAGCCGATCGACGGCCCGGAGTTCGCGCTGTTCCTGAAGTTCATGCGCGAGCACCCGAACGTCTGGAGCAAGGTGAGCTGCCCGGAGCGTCTCTCGGTCACCGGCCCGAAGGCCCTGAACGGCGAGCAGGCGGCGTACCAGGATGTGGTGCCCTTCGCGCGCCGCGTGGTCGAGGAGTTCCCGGATCGCGTGCTGTGGGGCACCGACTGGCCGCACCCGAACCTGAAGGACCACATGCCCGACGACGGCCTGCTGGTCGACTTCATCCCCCACATCGCGCCGACGCCCGAGCTGCAGCAAAAACTGCTGGTCGACAACCCGATGCGCCTGTACTGGCCCGACGAAGCGCAAGGAGCCTGAGCCATGGCCCTCGACAAGCCCTACCAGGACATTCCTGGAACGATCATCTTCGACGCCGAGCAGTCGCGTCGCGGCTACTGGCTCAACCAGTTCTGCATGAGCCTGATGAAGGCCGAGAACCGCGAGCGCTTCAAGGCCAACGAGCGCGCCTACCTCGACGAGTGGGCGATGACGGAAGAGCAGAAGCAGGCCGTGCTGGCGCGCGACCTGAACTGGTGCATGCGCACCGGCGGCAACATCTACTTCCTGGCCAAGATCGGCGCCACCGACGGCAAGAGCTTCCAGTACATGGCCGCCACCATGACCGGCATGACGCAGGAGGAATACATGCAGATGATGCTGTCGGGCGGTCGCTCGGCCGAAGGCAACCGCTACATCGGCGAGGACGGCGACGCGCAGGCGCATCGCCAGCCTCAGGGCCAATCGCATCAGAAGAAGGACGCCTGACCATGGCCCGCATTTCCGCCTCTGTCTTCACCTCACATGTGCCGGCCATCGGTGCGGCGATCGACCTGGGCAAGACCCACGAGCCGTACTGGCAGCCGCTGTTCAAGGGCTTCGAGCCCAGCAAGCAGTGGATGAAGGACAACAGGCCCGACGTGATCTTCCTGGTCTACAACGACCACGCGACCGCCTTCAGCCTGGACCTGATCCCGACCTTCGCGATCGGCACCGCCGCCGAGTTCAATCCGGCCGACGAGGGCTGGGGCCCGCGCCCGGTGCCCAAGGTGATCGGCCACCCGGAGCTGGCCTCTCACATCGCGCAGTCGGTCATCCAGGACGACTTCGACCTGACCATCGTCAACCGCATGGACGTCGACCACGGCCTGACCGTGCCGCTGTCGCTGATGTGCGGCCAGCCGGATGCCTGGCCCTGCCCGGTGATCCCGTTCGCTGTCAATGTGGTGCAGTACCCGGTGCCCTCGGGCCGGCGCTGCTTCAACCTCGGCCGCGCGATCCGCAAGGCGGTCGAGAGCTTCGACCAGGACCTGAACGTGCAGATCTGGGGCACCGGCGGCATGAGCCACCAGCTGCAGGGCGCGCGCGCCGGCCTGATCAACCGCGAGTGGGACAACGCCTGGCTCGACAAGATGATCAATGACCCCGAGGCTGCCGCTGCCACGCCGCACATCGACTATGTGCGCGAGGCCGGCAGCGAGGGCATCGAGCTGGTGATGTGGCTGATCGCGCGCGGCGCGATGGCGGATGTGCCGGCCTTCGGCGCGCCGGAAGGCGCCCCGGTCGGACCGAAGCCGCGCCTGGCGCACCGCTTCTACCATGTGCCGGCGAGCAACACCGCCGTCGGCCACGCGATTCTCGAGAACCAGGGCTGAGCCGCGCGGCTCGCCCTCCACAGCACAGGACTTTTCCTCATGAGCAAGACCATCAAGGTGGCGCTGGCCGGCGCCGGCGCCTTCGGCATCAAGCACCTGGACGGCATCCGCAACATCGACGGCGTCGAGGTCGTCTCGCTGATCGGCCGTGACCTGGAGAAGACCCGCGAGGTCGCCGCCAAGTACGGCATTGGCCACGTCACCACCGACCTGGCCGACAGCCTGTCGATGCCGGAGGTCGATGCGGTCATCCTGTGCACCCCGACCCAGATGCATGCCAGCCAGACGCTGGCCTGCCTGAAGGCCGGCAAGCATGTGCAGGTCGAGATCCCGCTGTGCGACGTGCTGGCCGACGGCGAGGAAGCGGTGGCGCTGGCCGAGAAGAGCGGCCTGGTGGCGATGTGCGGCCACACCCGTCGCTTCAACCCCAGCCACCAGTGGGTGCACAAGAAGATCGAGGCCGGCGAGTTCAACATCCAGCAGATGGATGTGCAGACCTACTTCTTCCGTCGCACCAACATGAACGCGCTGGGCCAGCCGCGCTCGTGGACCGACCATCTGCTGTGGCACCACGCCGCGCACACGGTCGATCTGTTCGCCTACCAGTGCGGCTCGCCGATCGTCAAGGCCAACGCCATCCAGGGCCCGATCCATCCGACGCTGGGCATCGCGATGGACATGAGCATCCAGCTCAAGGCCGCCAACGGCGCGATCTGCACGCTGAGCCTGTCGTTCAACAACGACGGCCCGCTCGGCACCTTCTTCCGCTACATCGGCGACACCGGCACCTTCATTGCCCGCTATGACGATCTGGTCAACGGCAAGGAAGAGAAGATCGACGTGTCCCAGGTCGACGTGTCGATGAACGGCATCGAGCTGCAGGACCGCGAGTTCTTCGCCGCCATCCGCGAAGGCCGCCAGCCCAACAGCAGCCTGGCCCAGGTGCTGCCGTGCTACCAGGTGCTGCACCAGCTCGAGCAGCAGCTGAACGCCTGAACTTCCGAACGCCTGATTCGCTGATCCGGCCTCGGCCGGATTCCTTTTCGTTGCTCCCTGGAAAAGGATTGGCCGCCAGTCCTGCGACCGGCGGCCTTTTTTCATGGTCGATCCGTGCGGCGCTGCAGGTCTCCTCCGATCAGCCGCGCTCGAGAATCCAGTGCAACGCCGCCTTGTAGCCCTTCACGCCCAGGCCGCAGATCATGCCCTCGGCGATCGCGGTGATGAAGGAGTGGTGGCGGAACTCCTCGCGCTTGTGGATGTTGCTGATGTGCACTTCCACCACCGGGATGGCCACGCCGGCCAGCGCGTCGCGCAGCGCCACGCTGGTGTGGGTCAGGCCGCCCGGGTTGATGATGATCCAGTGCGTGCCGTCCAGGCGCGCGGCGTGGATGCGGTCGATCAGCGCGCCTTCGTGGTTGCTCTGGAAGCAGCTGACCTCGGCGCCCTGGCGGGCGCCCTGCTCGACGAGGCCGCGCTCGACGTCGGCCAAGGTGTCGGCGCCGTAGATCTGCGGCTCGCGGGTGCCCAGCAGGTTCAGGTTCGGGCCGTTCAGGACGAGGATCTTCTTCATCGCGGAAGCACTTTCTTGGTGAGAGGACGTCGGATCGGCGCGGATTATCCCTGCGCACGCGGGCGCAGTCGCATGGTGCCGGGCAGCGGCACCGAGCGGCGCAGCACGCCCTCGCCAGGAAAGACCCGGAAGTGACCTAGGTGTCGGTGGCGAAGATTTGGTGCGAGTCGATGCCGATGCCGCGGTTGGGGCAGTCGGCCATCTCGACGACTTCCCAGGACTGCAGGTGCTCGTTGATGAGGCGGCCCCAGGACAGCGCCTCTGAGGCGACGCGGAGGCCGTGGGGCGGCGCTGGCGTGCACCGAGGTCGACGAGCAGGTCAGCAGCACCCTGGCGTCGAGCTGGCGCGCCATCAGGATCATCTGCTTGGCGACGTCGATCTTGTCGCCGTGCAGGTGGTCGGCGAGGTCCTCGAAGTTGCGCAGCTTGGCCGTCGGTGTGCACGCCGTCCTGCTCCAGCTTGATCAGCTGCCCGTGGAACTGGCCGCAGGGGCTGGCCAAAGACGTGCATGCTGTACTGCGTCGCCGGGCGCTGCGCCACGTCCGGGATCGAGCGGGTTCGGTAGCGCGCCGATGCCTTCACGGTCCGGCGCCTCAGCGGTCCGCGTTCCCGCCGCCGAGCACCTTGTAGAGCGTGATCCGGTTGCTCTGCTCGGTCAGCTCCAGCGTGATCAGCGCCTGCTGCGCGGCGTGGAGCGAGCGCTGCGCGTCCAGCACCGTCAGCCAGCTGTCGGCGCCGGCGCGAAAGCGGGCCTCGGCCAGCGTCAGGCTGCGTGTCCAGGCCTGCACCAGCGCGCGCTGCGCATCGAGCCGCTCGGCCAGCGAGGCGCGCACCGACAGCGCATCGGCCACCTCGCGGAAGGCGGTCTGCACCGTCTTGTCGTAGCTGGCGCGGCGCAGGTCGCGGGTGGCCTCGGCACGGGCCACGCCGGCCTCGATCGTGCCGCCGTCGAGAATCGGCCAGCTCACCGAGGGCACGAAGCTCCAGGCGCCGCCGGCGAACAGATCGCCGAGCTGGCGGCTGGCGGTGCCGGCCGAGGCGGTCAGGCTGATGCGCGGAAAGCGCGCCGCCCGCGCGGCCTCCAGATCGGCGCGCGAGCCCTGCAGCAGGTGCTCTGCGGCGATCACGTCCGGGCGGCGTTGCAGCACGGTGGAGGCCAGCGCGTCGGGCAGGCCGACCAGCCCGGCAGCCTCGTCGGTACCGGTGTCGGCGTCGGTCGGCAGCAGCGCCTCGGGCACCGCGCGGCCGACCAGCAGCTCCAGCGCATGGCGGTCGCGCTGCACCTGGCTCTCGAGCGCGGCCACCTGGCCGCGTGCGGTCTCGACCGTGGTGCGGGTCTGCTCCAGCGTCAGGCCGGAGGCGGCGCCCAGCGCCTGGCGGCGCTCGGTCAGGCGCAGCGTGTCCTGCTGGCTGGCCAGGGTGCGCCGCGCCAGCGCGAGCAGGCGGCGGTCGGTGCCCAGCGTCAGCCAGGCGGTGGCGACATCGCCGATCAGCGTCAGCCGGGTGGCGCGCTGCGCCGCCTCGGTGTTGAGATAGCTCTGCAGCGCTGCGTCGCGCAGGCTGGCGACCCGGCCGAACAGGTCCAGCTCCCAGGCGCTGATGCCGACGCCGACGCTGTAGCTGCGGTTGAGCGTGTCGCGACCCGAGCTGCTGGCCTCGGCCGGCGTGAAGGAGGTGCTGGAGCTGCCGGTGGCATTGAGCGTCGGGCGCCGGGTGGCGTCCTGCACCTGGTAGGTGGCGCGGGCCTGCTCGACGCCGAGCAGCGCCACCCGCAGGTCGCGGTTGTTCTCGAGTGCCAGCGCGATCACCTCGCGCAGCCGGGCATCGCGCACCAGATCGCGCCAGGCGGGCAGGGCGGCTGCGCTGTCGGCCGGCACGGCCGCGGCATCGCTCCAGCGTGCGGCGGGCAGCTCCAGCGCCGGGGGCTCGGCGCGCGGCGGTGCGGAGGCGCAGCCTGCCAGCAGCAGCACGCCGGCGGCGAGCGCGAAGGGCCGCAGACCCGGGCGGATCGTCTTCATGCGCATGCGAGTCGAAGGTGTCGGAGATGTCGGAGGTGTCGGGTTCAAGGTCATGGAGATCATCACTGCACCTCCGGCGCGGCGCGGCGCGCCATCAGACGGCGCACCACCACGAAGAAGACCGGCACGAACAGCAGGCCCAGCACGGTGGCGCTGGCCATGCCGCCGAGCACGCCGGTGCCGATGGCGCGCTGGCTGCCGGCACCGGGCCCGGTGCTCAGGGCCAGCGGCAGCACGCCGAACATGAAGGCCAGCGAGGTCATCAGGATCGGCCGCAGCCGCAGCCGCATCGCCTGCTTCGTCGCCTCGATCAGGTCCATGCCCTGGTCCTGGAGATGCTTGGCGAACTCGACGATCAGGATCGCGTTCTTCGCCGACAGGCCCACGGTGGTCAGCAGACCGACCTGGAAATAGACATCGTTGGACAGCCCGGCGAGCTGGGTCAGCCCGAGCGCGCCGATCACGCCCAGCGGCACCACCAGCATCACCGAGAAGGGCACCGACCAGCTCTCGTAGAGGGCGGCCAGGCACAGGAACACGAACAGCACCGACACCGCATAGAGGATCGGTGCCTGCGCGCCCGACAGCCGCTCCTGATAGGACTGGCCGGCCCATTCGATGCCGTAGCCCGCCGGCAGCGCGGCCACCAGCTCCTCGAGCACCGCCATCGCGGCGCCGGAGCTGACGCCGGCGGCGGCCTCGCCGACGATCTCGTAGGAGGACATGCCGTTGTAGCGCTCCAGGCGCGGCGCGCCGAAGGTCCAGTCGGTGGTGGCGAAGGCCGAGAAGGGCACCATCGCGCCGCTGCTGCTGCGCACCTGCCACTGCAGGATGCTGTCCGGCGCACTGCGGAAGGGCGCGTCGCCCTGCATGTAGACCCGCTTGACCCGGCCCTGGTCGATGAAGTCGTTGACATACTGGCCGCCCAGCGCCGCCGACAGCGTGCTGTTGATGTCGGCGGTGGACAGGCCGAGCGCGCCGGCCTTGCGGTCATCGATGCGGATGCCGAGCTGCGCGGCGTCGTCCAGGCCGCTGGAGCGCACCTGGGCCAGCTCCGGGCGCTGGCGCGCGGCCTGCAGCAGCTGGTCGCGGGCGCGCACCAGCGCGTCGTGGCCCTGGCCGGCACGGTCCTGCAGCTGCAGCGTGAAGCCGCCGCTCGAGCCCAGGCCGCGCACCGTCGGCGGCTGCATCACGATCACCCGCGCGTCGCGCAGGCTGGCGAGCTCGCGGTTGGCACGCCGCGCGATCGCCGCGGCGCTCTGGTTCTCGCCGGTGCGCTCGCTCCAGTCCTTCAGCCGGACGAAGGCGCGGCCGGTGGCCTGGTCGCCGGAGAAGCCCCGGATGGTGGTGTAGCCCTCGATGTCGTCCTGGCGGCCCAGCCAGTTCTCGAGCGCGTTCATCGACTTCATCAGCCGCTCGCTGGTGGCGCCCGAGGGCAGGCGCACCTCCACCATCAGCACGCCCTGGTCCTCCGCCGGCAGGAAGGAGGTCGGCAGCTGGCGGTACATGAAGGCCATCGCCGCGACGATCAGCGCGTACAGCAGCATCATGCGTCCGCCCCGGCGCACCAGCGTGCCGGTCAGCGCGGTCAGGCCGCGGGTGCCGCGGTCGAAGCCCCGGTTGAAGCCGCCGAAGAAGCGCCCGAGCAGGCCGCGGTGCGGCGCATGATGCGCGCCCGGCGGCAGCGGCCTGAGCAGCGTGGCGCACAGCGCCGGCGTCAGGCTCATCGCCACCGCGACCGACAGCAGCATCGCCGAGACCACGGTGATCGAGAACTGGCGGTAGATCACCCCGGTCGAGCCGCCGAAGAAGGCCATCGGCACGAACACCGCCGACAGCACCAGCGCGATGCCCACCAGCGCGCCGGTGATCTCCTGCATCGAGCGTCGGGTGGCCTCGCGCGGCGACAGGCCTTCCTCGGCCATCACGCGCTCGACGTTCTCGACCACCACGATCGCGTCGTCCACCAGCAGGCCGATGGCCAGCACCAGGCCGAACATCGTCAGGCTGTTGATCGAGTAGCCGAAGACCGCCAGCACCCCGAAGGTGCCCAGCAGCACCACGGGCACGGTGATCGCCGGGATCAGGGTGGCGCGCCAGCTCTGCATGAACAGATACATGATCAGCACCACCAGCACCACCGCCTCGAGCAGGGTGTGGGCCACGCCCTCGATCGACACCTTCACGAAGGGGCTGGTGTCGTAGGTCAGTGCGGTCTGCAGCTGATGGGGGAAGCCCGGCTGCAGCTCGGCGAGCCGGGCCTTGACCGCATCGGCCACCGCGATCGCGTTGGCTCCCTCGGCCAGGCGCACGCCCATCGCCGCCGAGGGCCGGCCCTTGAAGCGGGTCACGACGTTGTAGTTCTCGCCGCCCAGCTCGACCCGCGCGACATCGCCCAGGCGCACCGCGCTGCCGTCGCTGGCGGTCTTCAGCACGATCTCGCGGAACTCGCGCACCGACTGCAGCTTGCTGCGCGCGGTGATGGTCACGTTGAGCTGCTGGCCCGGCGGCGCCGGCAGGCCACCGACCTGGCCGGCGGAGATCTGCGCGTTCTGCGCGTTGACCGCGCTGGCGATGTCCGAGGGCATCAGCCCGTAGGCGGCCAGCTTCGCCGGGTCGAGCCACAGCCGCATCGCATGGCCGGTGCCCAGGGTCTGCACATCGCCCACGCCGTCGATGCGGCTGATGACATCGGCCAGGCTGGAGGTGATGTAGTCGCCGATCTGGATGTTGGTGGCGCTGTCGTCGGCCGAGTACAGCGCGACGATCATCAGGTAGTCGGTGCCGGTCTTGGTGACGGTGACGCCCTGGTTCTGCACCGCCTGGGGCAGCTGCGACAGCGCCTGCTGCACCTTGCTCTGCACCTGCATCAGCGCGACATCGACATTGGTGCCGGCATTGAAGGTCAGCGAGACGCTGGCCTGGCCGGACGAGGCGCTGGTCGAGGACATCGCCTGCAGGCCGTCGAGGCCCTTCATGCGCTGCTCGATGACCTGGGTGACCGAGTCTTCCAGCGTCCTGGCCGAGGCGCCGGGATAGGTGGTGCTGACCGAGATGCGCGGCGGCGCGATGTTCGGATACTGCTCCAGCGGCAGCGTGGTGATCGCCAGCGCGCCGGCCAGCATCACGATGATGGACAGCACCCACGCGAAGATGGGGCGGTCGATGAAGAAGCGGGCCATGGCGTTGCGCTCCTGCTCAGCGGGCCGGGCCCGAGGGCGCGGAAGCCGCCGGCGCGGCCAGGTCGACCTCATGCGGCTTGACGGTGTCGCCCGGGCGCACCTTCTGCAGGCCCTCGACGATGACCCGCTCGCCGGCCTTCAGGCCCTCGCCGATCAGCCAGGCGTTGCCGAAGGCGCGGGTGGCGACCACCGCGCGGCGCTCGACCTTGTCCTGGGCGTCGACCACCATCACGCTGGCGGCGCCGCGCGCATCGCGCTGCAGCGCCTGCTGCGGCACCTGCAGCGCCTGCTCGACGGTGCCGGTCTCCAGCACCGCGCGCACATACATGCCCGGCATCAGCACGCCCTCGGGATTGTCGAAGCGCGCGCGCAGCGTCACCCCGCCGGTGGCGGTGTTGACCGAGACGCCCGAGAAGCCGATGCGCCCGGGCAGCGGATAGCTGCTGCCGTCCTCCAGCAGCAGCCGCAGGCGGGCCTCGTTGCTGCCGATCTTCTGGAAGCGTCCGGCGGCCAGGTCGCGCCGCAGCCGCAGCAGCTCGGCGCTGGACTGGCTGATGTCGACCTGGATCGGGTCGAGCTGGCGCACGGTGGTCAGCGCGGCGGTCTGGTCGGCGGTGACCAGCGCGCCCGGCGTGACCGCCGACAGATCGACCCGGCCGGAGATCGGCGCGGTGACCGTGGTGCGGCTCAGGTTGAGCTGGGCGGCGGCCTGCGCGGCCTGGGCGCTGGCCAGATCGGCCTCGGCCTGCTTCAGCGTGGCCTGCGCATCCTGCAGATCCTGCTGGCTGACCGCATCGATCTTCAGCAGCTCGGCGCGGCGCTGCACGGTGAGCCGGGCGGTCTCGACCGCCGCCTGCGACTTCGCCACGCTGGCGCGGGCGCTGTCGAGCGCGATGCGGTAGCTGTCGGGCTCGATCTGGTAGAGCGGCTGGCCGGCGCGCACCATCGCGCCCTCGGTGAAGCTGACCTCGCGGATCAGGCCGCGCACCTGCGGGCGCACCTCGGCCACCCGAGCGGCGCTGACCCGGCCCGGCAGTTCGGTCGACAGGCTGGCGCGGCCGGTCTGCAGCACCACCACCCCGACCGCGGTCGGACCGGCACTCGGCTTCGCGCCCCCCGCGCCGCCTGCATTGCCTGCACCGCCTGCGGCAGCAGCGCCTGCGGGCGCAGCGGCCGGGGCATCGTTCTTCTGGCAGCCGGCCAGCAGGCTGCTGCCCAGTGCGGCCGCCAGCAGGCTGGCGGCCAGGGCCGTGGCAGGGCGGCGGGAGGGCTTCTTGTGGGGAATCATCGGTCGGGAACTCCGGAGAGCGTCGGATGCAGGAGGGGCGAAGGTCGGGCTGCGGCCGGCTCAGCGCATCTGGAACAGTTCCTGGTGGAAGGCCCGGGCCGGCAGGCCCTGGGCGGCGAAGTCGGCATGCAGCGCACGGCCGAAGCCGCCGGGGCCGCAGAACCACAGGCTGGCCTGGGCCCAGTCGGGCACCAGGCGGCGGATGCGCTCGCCGTCGAGCCGGCCGTCCTCGGCATCGACCAGCACATGCAGGCGGATGCCGGCGGCGGCGGCGTCGGCGCGCAGCCGCGCCAGCGCCGCCTCGTCGCGCTGCGCGGTGGCATGGAAGAGATCGACCTGCGCGCGCGGGCCGCCGCGGCGGGCGAGCTGCTGCATCCGCGCGACGAAGGGCGTGATGCCGATGCCCGCGCCGACCCAGATCTGGCGCTCGCGGCCATCCTCGAAGTCGAAGCGGCCGTAGGGGCCTTCGACCGTCACCTCTCGCCCCGGGCGCAGCAGCTCGGGCAGCGCGCGGGTGTGGTCGCCCAGCGCCTTGGTGATGAAGCTCAGGCGCGGCGACTGCGGGTCCCAGGCGCTGGCGATGGTGTAGGGGTGCGCGCCGTCCTTCGCACCGTCCTTCACGTCGACCGTCACGAAGGCGAACTGGCCTGCGGCATGGCCCGGCCAGCCCGGGGCCATCTCGATCACCGTCTCCAGCGAGTCGACGCCGGGATAGCGCTTCGTCTCGACCACGGTGCCGCGCACCTTGCGGCGCGCGCCGACCCGGCCGGCCAGCACCAGGGCCGCCGCGACCGTGCCGCCGGCCATCAGCAGCGCCAGGACCACCCCGACCGGCTGCGTCCAGTAGGAGAACTTCACCAGCACCACCGAGTGGAAGACCAGCGCCAGATAGGTCGCGGCCAGCCACTTGTGGGTCCTGGCGAACAGGTGATAGGGGAATCGCCTGACCAGCGCCAGGATCATCAGGATCGCCGCGGCGTAGAACACCCACTCGCCCACCGTCTCGGCCAGGCCGCGCTGGCTGCCCAGCAGCGCCTCGAGGTAGCCGCGCTGCTCGCCGGCCGGGCGAGGCCCGCGCACCGGGCGCTCCAGCCAGCCCCAGCCCACCATCCACTTCGTGCCCTTGGCGAACCACCAGTGCAGCACCGAGGTGCTCAGCGCGGCGATGCCCAGCCACTTGTGCAGGCGGTACATCTTGTCCAGGCCGTCCAGGTGCGGCTCGAGCCGGCGCGGGCGCAGCGCGAGCAGCATCGCCACGCTCATCGCGCCGATGGCGATGACGCCGCTGTACTGCACGAACACCGCGCGGAAGGAGAACCAGGTCAGCGGCTGCGGCCAGGGCTTCGGCTCGGCCAGCAGCCACAGCAGGGTGAGCGCCGCCAGCAGGGCGACGAGGGCATGGTGTATTCGACGTGTCGGCATGATGGCGTGCAGCATCGCGCCCGAATGTGCAGGAAATTTGGAAGTCCCGCGCCCAGGGCCGGAGCGGCGGCGCCGGCTTGCCTTCGTGTGCGTCCGGTGCGACCCTTGTCGGGTCATGATGAAGCTGAATCTCTCCCGCCTGCGCCCGCCCTGGCCCCGGCCCGGCCTGACGGTGCGGCTGTTCTTTGCAGTGCTGGCGGTGGCGGTGCTGGTGGCGGTGATGATCGGGCTGGCGGCGCAGCTGGGCTTTCACCGCGGCTTTCTCGGCTACCTGAACCGCCAGGCGGTCGAGCGCATGGAAGCGGCGGTGCCCCGGCTGCGTCAGGCCCATGCCGAGCATGGCAGCTGGGACTTCGTCGCCGGCCGGCCCGGGGCCTGGTTCCGGCTGGTGGAGAACGATCTGCCGCGGGGCGATCCGCATCAGGATCCGGTGGCCATCGACACCGCCCAGCTCGCGCCCAGCCTGCTGGGCTACGGCCGGCGGCTGACGCTGCTGGACGCGCAGCGTCAGCATGTGATCGGATTCCCGCGCATCCTGGCCAACTCGGAGGAGCGCGAGATCGTCGACGCGCAGGGGCGCACGCTGGGCTGGATCGTGCTGGCGCCGGTGCAGTCGGTGACCGATGCCGCCGCGCTGCGCTTCCAGTCCGAGCAGCTGCGCGCCACGCTGGCCGCCGGCGTGCTGACCCTGCTGCTGGCTGCGCTGGTGGCCTGGTGGGTGGCGCGCGCGCTGCTGGCCCCGGTGCGTGAGGTGGCGCAGGCCACGCACCGGCTGGCCGCCGGCCACCACGACACCCGTGTCGAGGTGCGCGGCCAGGACGAGGTGGGCCGCCTGGCGCAGGACTTCAACCAGCTCGCGCAGACGCTCGAGCGCAACGAGCGTATGCGCCGCGAGTCCATGGCCGACATCTCGCACGAGCTGCGCACGCCGCTGGCGGTGCTGCGTGGCGAGATCGAGGCGATGCAGGACGGCATTCACCCGCTGACGCTGCAGGCGCTCGGCCTGCTGCATGGCGAGGTCAGTGCCCTGACCCGGCTGGTCGACGATCTGCACCAGCTCGCGCTGGCCGATGTCGGCGCGCTGCGGCTGCGCCGCGATGCGCTGGACGCGGCGGCGCTGGTGCGCGCCCAGGTCGAGGCCTTTGCGGCGCGCTGTGCCGAGCGCCGGCTGCGGCTGACCGTCGACCTGCCCGATGCGGCCACCACGCCGCTGCCGCCGCTGCTGGCCGACGCCGACCGCCTCGGCCAGCTGCTGCACAACCTGCTCGACAACGCGGTGCGCTACACCGATGCCGGCGGCGAGCTGCGGGTGGCCCTGGCCCATGAGCCGGCTGCTGCGCAGCTGCTGCTGACGGTGGAGGACTCCGCCCCCGGCGTCGCGCCCGAGCTGCTGCCGCGCCTGTTCGAGCGCTTCTTCCGCGTCGAGTCCTCGCGCGGGCGCGCCGGCGGCGGCTCCGGCCTGGGCCTGTCCATCTGCCGCAGCCTCGTCGAGGCCCACGGCGGCCGCATCCAGGCCGAGGCCTCGCCGCTGGGCGGGCTGAAGATCCGGGTGGTGCTGCCTCTGGCGCCGATCCCGACCCCGACCCCGACCCGTTGATCCCCTCACCGCGATGCTGATGTCTTCTTCCCCCGACCTCATCCTCGTCGTCGAGGACGAACCCCGCCTGGCCCGTCTGGTGGCCGACTATCTGGCCGCGGCCGGCTATGACACGCGCATCGTCGACAACGGCCTAGAGGTGATGCCGGCGGTGCGCGAGCGCGCGCCCGCGCTGGTGCTGCTGGACCTGATGCTGCCCGGCCAGGACGGGCTGGCGGTGTGCCGCGAGCTGCGTGCGCACGGCGACACGCCGGTCATCATGCTGACCGCGCGCGTCGAGGAGGTCGACCGGCTGATCGGGCTGGAGAGCGGCGCCGACGACTACATCTGCAAGCCCTTCAGCCCGCGCGAGGTGGTGGCGCGGGTGCGCACCGTGCTCAGGCGCTGGCGGGCGGTGCCGCCGTCTGCCGGCGGTGCTGCCCTGCCTGCTGCGCTGCTCGAGGAGCCGGCGGCGGCACTGCCCGCCGCGCGGCTGCAGATCGATCTCGACAGCCACCGGGCGCGCTTCGACGGCCAGGCGCTGGATCTGACGCCGGTGGAGCTGCGGCTGCTGGCGGCGCTGGCCGCCGCGCCGGGGCGGGTGTTCTCGCGCGACCAGCTGCTCGACCGGCTGCACGACGACCAGCGCGCGCTCAGCGACCGCACCGTCGACAGCCATGTCAAGAACCTGCGCCGCAAGCTCGAGCAGGTCAGCCCGGGCGTGGAGCCGATCCGCTCGATCTACGGCGTGGGCTACCGCTTCGAGCCGCCGGCCGGCTGGCTGGCCGGCGGCTGAGGTCGGAGCAGGCCGGGTCGCCTTCTCAGGTCACCGGCGCCGGATTGAACAGCACCAGCGCGTTGTGCAGCTTCCAGTGCTCGGCCCAGGTCTTCCTGCCGCTGGCGACCTCCAGCATCAGGCGGAACATCGCCCAGCCGGCCTCCTCGAGGGTCTGCTCGCCGTCGGCGATGCGGCCGGCGTTGACATCCATCAGGTCGTGCCAGCGCCGCGCCAGGTCCGAGCGGGTCGCGACCTTGATGACCGGGCACTGCGCCAGGCCGTAGGGCGTGCCGCGGCCGGTGGTGAAGACATGCAGGTTCATGCCGGCGGCCAGCTGCAGCGTGCCGCAGATGAAGTCGCTGGCCGGGGTGGCGGCGAAGACCAGGCCGCGCTGGTCGGCGCGCAGCTTCTCGCCCGGCGAGAGCACGTGCGAGATGGCCGACGAGCCGCTCTTGATGATCGAGCCCATCGCCTTCTCGGTGATGTTGGACAGGCCGCCGGCCTTGTTGCCCGGCGTGGTGTTGGCCGAGCGGTCGACGCGCCCGCGGTCCAGATAGCGGTCGTACCAGCCCAGCTCGCGCTGAATGGCCTCGGCCACTTCGGGCGTGGCCGCGCGTGCGGTGAGCTGGTCGACCGCGTCGCGCACTTCGGTGTTCTCGCTGAACATCACGGTGGCGCCGGCGCGCACCAGCAGGTCGGCGGCGAAGCCCACCGCCGGGTTGGCGGTCACGCCCGAGAAGGCGTCCGAGCCGCCGCACTGCACGCCCACCACCAGCGCGCTGGCCGGCACCGTCTCGCGCCGGCGCGCGTTCAGCCGCGCCAGATGCGGCTTCGCCCGCTCGACGATGCCGTCGATCATCGACATGAAGCCGACATGGGCCTCGTCCTGCAGGCACACCGTGTCGGGGCCGCCCTGCGGGTCGCGTCCGTCGTGGATCGGGAAGGATCCCGGCGGCAGCAGCCGCGCGGGCTGCAGCTTCTCGCAGCCCAGGCTGACCACCAGCACCTCGCCGCCGAAGTTGGGGTTCAGCGCCAGGTTGCGCACCGTGCGGATCGGGATGATCGCGTCGGGCGCATCGATCGCCACGCCGCAGCCGTAGCCGTGCTCCAGCGCGACCACGCCGTCGACGTTGGGGTAGAGCGGCAGCAGCTCCTCGCGGATGCGCCGCGCCGCCTGGTCGACCACGCCGGCCACGCACTGCACCGTGGTGGTGATCGCCAGCAGGTTGCGCGTGCCCACCGAGCCGTCGGCGTTGCGGTAGCCCTCGAAGGTGAAGCCCTCCAGCGGCTCGAGCGGCGCGGGCCGCACGGTGGCCATCGGCAGGCCCTCGAGCGCGCGCGCGGCCGGCATCCGCAGGCGGCGCTCGTTCACCCAGGAGCCGGCGGGCAGCGGCTGCAGCGCGTAGCCGATCGGTACGCCGTAGCGCAGCACCGTCTCGCCCTCGGCCAGATCGCGCAGCGCGACCTTGTGGCCCTGCGGCACCGCCTCGCGCAGCACCAGGCCGTCGGCCAGCACGGTGCCGGCGGGTAGGCCGCCGTCGTTGGCGACGATGGCCACGTTGTCATCGGGATGCATGCGCAGCGTCAGCGGCGCGCGGGCCGCGGGCCGGGAGGAAGAGTCGGCGTTGTCGTTCATGGCCAGGCAGGAGGGGAAAGAGAGAATGCCGAATTGTTCCTTGTTGTACGATGACATGCAATTGATTCGACATCGAATCCTCGCGAAAGCCTCAAAAGCTCTGAAAGAGCCGTGAATTCATGGGGATAAGGGTTTCCACTGCTAGGGGGTTCTTCTGGCTTGGTTGTACGATGACTGTCAACGCTGATCGACAGCGATTCCTCTCACCCCCACACGGAGCCAACCACCATGTCGCCTCAAGAGCTCAAGCTTGTCCTCGAATCGGGCCTGCTGTCCTTCCCGCTGACCGACTTCGATGCCGAGCTGAACTTCGAGCCCAAGGGCTATGCCGAGCGTCTGGAGTGGCTGCAGCCCTACGGCGCCTCGGCGCTGTTCGCTGCCGGTGGCACCGGCGAGTTCTTCTCGCTGGAGCCGGGCGAGTACAGCGACGTCATCCGGGTGGCGCTGGACACCTGCCGCGGCCGCACGCCCATCCTGGCCGGCGCCGGCGGCCCGACCCGCGTGGCGATCCAGTACGCCCAGGAAGCCGAGCGCCTGGGTGCGCAGGGCATCCTGCTGCTGCCGCACTACCTGACCGAAGCCAGCCAGGAAGGCCTGATCGCCCACGTTCAGGCCGTGTGCCGCAGCGTGAAGTTCGGCGTGGTGGTCTACAACCGCGGCGCCTGCCGCCTGACCCCGAAGAGCCTGCTGGTGCTGGCCGAGACCTGCCCGAACCTGATCGGCTTCAAGGACGGGCTGGGCGACATCGAGAAGTTCGTCGCCATCCGCCAGACCCTGGGCGAGCGTTTCGCCTATCTGGGCGGCCTGCCCACGGCGGAAGTCTTCGCCGGCGCCTACAAGGCGATGGGCTGCCCGGTCTACTCGTCGGCGGTCTTCAACTTCATCCCGAAGACCGCGATGGCGTTCTACAACGCCCACGCCGCGAACGACACCGCCACCTGCGACCGCCTGATCCGCGACTTCTTCCTGCCCTACATCGCGCTGCGCAACAAGGGCGAAGGCTATGCAGTGTCGATCGTCAAGGCCGGTGCCGCGATCGCCGGCCATTCGGCCGGCCCGGTGCGCCCGCCGCTGTCGGACATGCTGCCCGCCGAGGTGGAAGATCTGCGCGCGCTGATGGCCCCGCTGGGCGCGCAGTGATGCCGTGATCGGCTGATCCTTCCCTCCGTCCTGCCACCACTTCAACCACCACAAAGAACCCTGCCGGAGACACCCGACCATGAAGATCGCGAAGAAGCTCCTTGCGGCCTGCGCCCTGACGCTGCTGGCCGCCGCCGCCCAGGCCCAGGCCTGGCCCGCCAAGCCGGTCACGCTGCTGGTGCCCTTCCCGCCGGGCGGCGCCTCCGACATGGTGGCGCGCACGCTCGGCACCAAGCTGCAGGAGCGCTTCAACCAGACCTTCATGGTCGACAACCGGGCCGGCGCGACCGGCACGATCGGCGCGGCGCAGGTCAAGCGCGCCGCGCCGGACGGCCAGACCTTCCTGGTGACCTCGCTGGGCCCGCTGGTGATCGCGCCGCATCTGATGAAGGCAGTGCCCTACGACGCCGCCAAGGACTTCGACCACATCTCGGTGCTGGTGCAGGCGCCCAATGTGCTGGTGGTGCCGGCGAACTCGCCGCACAAGTCGCTCGCCGACGTGCTGAGCTTCCTGAAGGCCCATCCGGACAGGATGACCTTCGCCTCCTCGGGCAACGGTTCGTCCGACCACCTGACGGCCGAGCTGTTCTGGCTGCAGACCGGCACCAGCGGCACCCATGTGCCCTACAAGGGCGGCGGCCCGGCGATCTCCGATCTGCTCGGCGGCCAGGTGGATGCGGGCTTCATGAACATCAACTCGGTGCTCAGCCACATCAACGCCGGCAAGCTCAAGGTGCTGGCGATCACCGGGGAGAAGCGCTCGCCGGTGCTGCCGAACGTGCCGACGCTGTCGGAGTCCGGCGTCAAGGGCGCCGACGTGCAGTCCTGGCAGGCGGTCTCGGCGCCGAAGGGCCTGCCGGCCGACATCCGCGCCAGGATGCACGAGGCCCTGGTCGCGACGATGAACGACCCGAAGATCCGCCAGCAGTTCACCGTGCTGGGCTTCGAGATCGTCGCCAGCACGCCCGAGCAGTTCGCCGCCTACCAGCAGCGCGAGAGCGCGCGCTGGAAGCAGCTGATCGAGACCCGCAAGATCACGGCCGACTGATTTCTCTTCGACTTCCACTCCTCGCCTCACGATGACCCCCACCTCGACCTCCGGCCTGTCCGCGCTGCCGCGCATCGCCTCGCTGCGCGTCGTGCCCGTCGCCGGCCGCGACGGCATGCTGCTGAACCTGAGCGGCGCGCATGCGCCCTTCTTCACCCGCAACCTGCTGATCCTGACTGACAGCGCGGGCCGGACCGGCGTCGGCGAGGTGCCCGGCGGCGAGAAGATCCGCCAGACGCTGGAGGATGCGCGGGCGCTGGTCGTCGGCCAGGCGGTGGGCGACCATCTGCGGGTGCTGCGCGAGGTGCAGCAGGCCTTCGCCGACCGCGACAGCGGCGGGCGCGGCCTGCAGACCTTCGACCTGCGCACCACCATCCACGCGGTGACCGCGGTCGAATCGGCGATGCTCGACCTGCTCGGCCAGCACCTCGATCTGCCGGTGTGCGACCTGCTGGGCGAAGGCCGCCAGCGCGATGCGGTCGAGATGCTGGGCTATCTGTTCTTCGTCGGCGACCGCACGAAGACCAATCTGCCCTACGCCAGCGAGCCGGACTCGGAGGACGACTGGTTCCGTCTGCGCCACGAGGCGGCGATGACCCCGGAGGCCGTCGTGCGCCTGGCCGAGGCCACCCGCGCCAGGTATGGCTTCAACGACTTCAAGCTCAAGGGCGGCGTGCTGGCCGGCGACGCCGAGGTGGATGCGGTCACCGCGATCCACGAGCGCTTCCCCGAGGCGCGTGTCACGCTCGACCCCAACGGCGGCTGGCTTCTGAAGGACGCGATCCGTCTGGGCCAGCGCATGCGCGGCGTGGTCGCCTATGCCGAAGACCCGTGCGGCGCCGAGGGCGGCTTCTCCGGCCGCGAGGTGATGGCCGAGTTCCGCCGCGCCACCGGCCTGCCGACCGCCACCAACATGATCGCCACCGACTGGCGCCAGTTCACCCACGCGCTGAGCCTGCAGTCGGTCGACATCCCGCTGGCCGACCCGCATTTCTGGACGATGGCCGGCTCGGTGCGTGTCGCCCAGACCTGCCGCGACTGGGGCCTGACCTGGGGCAGCCACTCCAACAACCACTTCGACGTCAGCCTGGCGATGTTCACCCATGTCGGCGCCGCCGCGCCGGGCAAGGTCACCGCCATCGACACCCACTGGATCTGGCAGGACGGCCAGCGCCTGACGAAGGAGCCGCTGCAGATCGTCGGCGGCCATGTGCAGGTGCCGAAGAAGCCGGGCCTGGGCGTCGAGCTCGACATGGTCGAGGTCGAGAAGGCGCATCAGCTCTACCTGCAGCACGGCCTGGGCGCGCGCGACGATGCCATCGCGATGCAGTACCTGATCCCGGGCTGGACCTTCGACAACAAGCGGCCCTGCCTGGTGCGCTGATCTCCGGATTCCCCAAGGACCCATGATGACGACCCTGCTTTCCTCCTTCTGCGCCCGCACCGGCGCGCTGCTGGCCGAGCTGCCGGCGACCTCGCCCGCCCAGCTCGACGCCGCCTGCGAGGCGGCCGCGGCGGCCTTCCCGCTGTGGCAGGCCGCCACCGGCGCCGAGCGCGCCGCGCTGCTGCGTGCGCTGGCCTCGGCGCTGGAGGCCGACCGCGAGGCCCTGGTGGCGCTGGCCGACCAGGAGACCGCGCTGGGCCCGGTGCGCCTGAACGGCGAGCTCGACCGCACCGCCTTCCAGCTGCGCCGCTTCGCGGACATCGCGGAACGGGGCGAGCCCTTCGCCTTCATCGACGATCCGGCGGTGGCCGGTGCGCCGCCGGCCGGGCATCCGGCGATGCAGCGCTGGTCGGTGCCGCTGGGCCCGGTGGCGATGTTCTCGGCCTCGAACTTCCCCTTCGCCTTCTCGGTGCTGGGCGGCGACACCGCCTCGGCGCTGGCCGCCGGCTGTCCGGTGGTCGTCAAGGCGCACACCGGCCACCTGCAGCTCTCCAACCGCGTCTTCGGCCTGGTGCAGGACGCGCTGGCCGAGCTGGGCCTGCCGTCCGGCCTGATCGCGCTGGTGCAGGGCGGCGGGCGCGACATCGGCGTGCGGCTGATCCGCCATCCGGCGATCGCCGCCGGCGCCTTCACCGGCTCGACCCAGGGCGGCGCGGCGCTGGCCGCCGAGGCCGCCAGCCGGCCGCGCCCGATTCCCTTCTTCGGCGAGCTGGGCTCGGTCAACCCGGTGATCGCGCTGCCGGACCGGCTCGCGACCGACGGCGCGGCGCTGGCGACCACGCTGGCGGGCTCGATCGCGCTGGGCTGCGGCCAGTTCTGCACCAATCCCGGCCTGATCGTGCTGATCGACGAGCTGCAGCCGGGCGTGGCCGCCAAGACGGTGAACGACCGCTTCGTCGCCCAGCTGCGCGAGGCGCTGGGCGGCCAGCAGCCGCACGCGATGCTGACCCGCTCGATGCGTGGTGCCTTCGAGGCCGGCGTCGCGCACTGGGAAGAGGCCGGCGCCGAGCTGCTGCTGCGCGAGACCGCCGAGGCCGGCCAGCCGCCGCGCCCGGTGCTGGCGCAGGTCAGCGCCACCGAGTTCATCGCCCGTGCGGCGCTGCGGGAAGAAGTCTTCGGCCCGAGCAGCCTGATCGTGCGCGCGGCGTCCTTGAGTCAGGCACTGCAGGTGCTGCAGGCGGTGGGCGGCAGCCTGACGGTGACGCTGTGGGGCGTCGAGCAGGACGGCGACCGCTCGCGCGCCCTGGTGCGCGGCGCGATGGCCATCGCCGGGCGGGTGCTGTTCGCGGGCGTGCCCACCGGCGTGGCGGTGACCGCCGCGCAGCAGCACGGCGGCCCGTGGCCGAGCAGCACCCGCCCCGAGAGCACCTCAGTGGGTGATGCGGCCCTCGCACGTTTCCTGCGCCCGGTGTGCCTGCAGGACGCGCCGGCCTGGCTGGTCGGGCGTCAGGGTCGACCGGTTTGAACGTTCAAACTCGCTGCCTGGAAGCCGCGCCCAGCGCCTGCGCATGCCAGGCCACATGCTCGCCGATGAAGCTGGCGATGAAGTAGTAGCTGTGGTCGTGGCCGGGATGGAGGCGCAGCGTCAGCGGGTGGCCGGCGTCGGCGCAGGCGGCCTGCAGCAGCTCCGGGCGCAGCTGGCCGCTCAGGAAGTCGTCGGCCTCGCCCTGGTCGACCAGCAGCGGCAGGCGTTCGGCGGCCTGCGCGATCAGCGCCACCGTGTCGTGCGCGGCCCAGGCGGCGGGGTCGTCGCCCAGGTAGGCGGCGAAGGCCTTCTGCCCCCACGGCACCTGGCTGGGCGCGACGATCGGCGCGAAGGCCGAGACGCTGGCGTAGCGGCCCGGATGGCGCAGCGCCAGGCTCAGCGCACCGTGGCCGCCCATCGAGTGGCCGCTGATCGCGCGCCGGTCGCTGGCCGGGAAATGCGCCTCGATCCAGGCCGGCAGCTCATGAACCACATGGGTTTCCATGCGGAAGTGCGTCGACCATGGCGCCTGCGTGGCATCCAGGTAGAAGCCGGCACCCTGGCCCAGGTCGTAGGCCGGATCGTCGGGCACCTCGGTCCCGCGCGGGCTGGTGTCGGGCGCGACCACGATCAGGCCGTGCGCGGCGGCGTGCTGCTGAATGCCGGCCTTGGTGATGAAGTTCTGCTCGGTGCAGGTCAGGCCCGAGAGCCAGTACAGCACCGGGCAGCGCTCGCCGGCCAGCGCCGCCGGCGGCAGGTAGACGCCGAAGCGCGTCGGCCCGCCCAGCGCCTCCGACGGGTGGGTCCAGACTTCCTGGCGGCCGCCGAAGCTGGCGTGCTGCTCGATGCGTTCCATGGCCTGCTCCCCCGGGCTCAGTAATGCACCACGCTGCGGATCGACTGGCCCGAGTGCATCAGCTCGAAGGCCTCGTTGATCTCCGGCAGGCCCATGGTGTGGGTGACGAAGGGCTCCAGGCGGATCCTGCCGGCCATCGCGTCCTCGACCATGCCGGGCAGCTCCGAGCGGCCCTTGACGCCGCCGAAGGCCGTGCCCAGCCACTTGCGGCCGGTGACCAGCTGGAACGGACGGGTGGAGATCTCCTGGCCCGCGCCGGCCACGCCGATCACCACCGACTGGCCCCAGCCGCGGTGCGCGCATTCCAGCGCCGCGCGCATCACGCCCACATTGCCGATGCACTCGAAGCTGTGGTCCACGCCCCAGCCGGTCATCTCGACGATCACCTGCTGCACCGGCTTGTCGAAGTCCTTCGGATTGACGCAGTCGGTGGCGCCGAAGGTGCGCGCCAGGTCGAACTTGTCCGGGTTGGTGTCGACCGCGATGATGCGACCGGCCCCGGCCATCTGCGCGCCATGCACCACCGCCAGGCCGATGCCGCCCAGGCCGAAGACGGCCACCGTGTCGCCCGGCTGGACCTTGGCGGTGTTCTTCACCGCGCCCAGGCCGGTGGTCACGCCGCAGCCCAGCAGGCAGACCTGCTCGGGGTTGGCGTCCGGGTTCACCTTGGCCAGCGACACCTCGGCCACCACGGTGTACTCGCTGAAGGTCGAGCAGCCCATGTAGTGGTAGATCGGCTGGCCGTTGTAGGAGAAGCGGGTGGTGCCGTCGGGCATCACGCCCTTGCCCTGGGTGGCGCGCACGCTCACGCACAGATTGGTCTTGCCGCTCTTGCAGAACAGGCACTCGCCGCATTCGGCGGTGTAGAGCGGGATGACATGGTCGCCGGGCTTCACGCTGGTGACGCCTTCGCCCACCTCGACCACGATGCCGGCGCCTTCATGGCCCAGCACCACCGGGAACAGGCCCTCGGGATCGTCGCCGCTGAGGGTGAAGGCATCGGTGTGGCAGACGCCGGTGTGGGTGATTCTCACCAGCACCTCGCCCTTCTTCGGCGGGGCGACATCGATCTCGACGATCTGCAGCGGCTGGCCGGCAGCAAAGGCGACGGCGGCTCGTGACTTCATGGCAGGGATCCTTGCTCGGGGCGGGTGGGGGAGAGGGATTCAGCGCAGGTAGGAGCGCACCAGCGCGGTGAGGTCGCGCGCCAGCGCCTCGGGGTCGTCGGGCGCGGCCAGCTCGTCGCGGATGTGCGCGGCCATCACCTCGGCCATCAGGCCGTTGACCGCGCCGCGCATCGCCGCGAGCTGCTGCAGGATCGGCGCGCAGTCCTCGCCGGCCTCGAGCGCGCGCTCGAGCGCATCGGCCTGGCCACGGATGCGGCGCACCCGGGCCACGGCCTTGCGACGGTCTTCCGGCGAGTTGGGCATGGGGCTCTCCTGTACTCCCGGGCAGTATATGGGCCGGCGGCCCGGCTGTCACCGTCCGTGTGCCCGTCCGCGCGCCAGATAGCCTGCCATTTCCTCGTCCGGCACCATGCTGCCGCCGGTGGCCCAGGCGATGTGGGTCGCGCCCGCGGCCTGCGCGGGCGGCGGATGCCCGGCCAGCCAGGCGATGCCGGGCACGCCGGCCAGCGCGGAAGGCTCCAGCCGCAGCCCTTCCTCGCGCTCGGCCAGGGCCAGGAGCGCGAACAGCTCGTCATCGGGCACGGTGAAGCCGCCCGCGACCAGCCGTCGCAAGGCCCGGCCGACGAAGCCGGAGGCGCGCGCCACCGCCAGGCCGTCGGCGGCGGTGCGGTTGTCCAGGCCGATGTCGTGCACCGAGACCGCCTCGTGCCGGTCGGTGATCAGCCCGAGCAGCATGCAGGGCGCGGCCACCGGCTCGGCGAACCAGCAGTGCACCGCGTCGCCCAGCAGCAGCTTCAGCCCGAAGGCCACGCCGCCGGGCCCGCCGCCGACGCCGCAGGGCAGATGCACATGCAGCGGATGTGCGGCGTCCACCGGGATGCCGGCAGCGGTCAGCTGCGGCAGCAGCCGCTCGGCCGCGACCGCGTAGCCCAGGAAGAGATGGCGCGAGTTCTCGTCGTCGATGAAATGGCACTGCGGATCGGCCTCGGCCTGGCGGCGGCCCTCGGCGACCGCGGCGCCGTAGTCTGCGCGGTGCTCGACCACGGTGACGCCGCCGGCGCGCAGCCGGTCCTTCTTCCACTGGCGCGCATCGGCCGACATGTGCACCGTGACCTGCAGGCCCAGCGCCGCGCCCATCAGCCCGATCGACAGCCCGAGGTTGCCGGTCGAGCCCACCGCCAGCCGGTGGCGGCCGAGCAGCGCGCGTGCGTCGGGCGCCAGCAGTCGGCGGTAGTCGTCGTCCAGCCGCAGCAGCCCGGCCGCCAGCGCCAGGGCCTCGGCATGCTGCAGCACCTCGTGAATGCCGCCGCGCGCCTTGATCGAGCCCGACACCGGCAGGTGGCTGTCGAGCTTCATCCACAGCCGGCCGGGCAGGGCTGCACGCCCGAGCCGGCGCGCCATCGCCGCCTGCAGCCGCGGCACCTCGCGCAGCGGCGACTCGATCAGGCCGCCGGCCGCGGCGGTGGCCGGAAACAGCTCGGCGATCAGCGGCGCGAAGCGCCTGAAGCGCGCGCTGGCGGCAGCCACATCCTGCGGCCCCAGGCCGACATCGGCCAGCGCCCGGGCGGCCGGCGCCTGGCGCGGGTTGGCCCAGAGCAGCGGCTGGCGGGCCTGGAGGGTCCGAAGTTCGGGATGACGGTCGATCAGATCGAGCGGGTCGATCGCATCGACTGCATCGGTCGCATCGGTCGCATCGGTCGGATCAGCGGGGGCAGTCGGGTCGGGCGGCAGGGTGTTCATGAGGCGATTCTGCCGCTCGGCCCGAGCCGGCATCGCTGCGGCAGACGCTCTTGCGCATCAGCCCGATCACGCTGAGGCTCAGATCGCTGCAGGGCCGGACCCGGCAGGCCAGCACCCGGCCGCAGCGCTCGTCCTCCTCGCTGACATGGTCGCGGCTCATGACGCGCGAGGCATAGCGGCCGTCGCGGATCTGCACCTTGCAGACCCCGCAGCCGCCATTGCGGCAGCCCACCGGAATGCCCTTGCGGCCCAGGGCCTCCATGCCTTCCAGCAGCGAGCGGGTGTCGGCGCAGCGGTAGGTCTCGCCGGTGTCTTCGATGCGTACCGCGAAGCGCGCGGTCGCGGGCGTGCTCATCGCCATGCGCTTGTCTCCTGTCTCTGTCTGTCTGTCTGTCTGTTTTTCTTGCGGGAAGATAGCCAGATCCGTTCCCGGCTGTCCAATACCGAAAAGGTCCGCCGCGATGCCCGGCGGGTATGCCGCTCAGACCGAGCGGAACAGCGGGCTGCGCACCCGCTGGGCATCGGCGGCCGACAGGAACTGCTCGGTGTGGATGTCGCGCTCGAACAGCCGGCCCTGCATCAGCGTCGACACCGCCGCCTCCACCATCGCCGGCGGGCCGCAGAGATAGGCCTTCAGGCCGCGGAAGTCGCCGTCGAACAGGTCGCGCGCGGCCTCGTGCGCCCAGCCGCGCAGGCCGCGCCAGGCGCTGCCCTCGGGCTCGTGCGAGAGCACCGGCAGGTAGCGCAGCCGCGCCGGATCGGCCTCGGCGCGCGCGATCCAGTCCTCGTGCTCGTAGAGCTCCTCGCGGCAGCGCTGGCCGACCACCAGCGTGATCGGCGGGCCGTCGCCCTGTTCGAGCAGATCCAGGATCATGCTGCGCGGGCTGGCCAGGCCGGAGCCGCCGGCGATGAAGAGCATCGGCCGTGCCGCCGAGGTGCGCACGAAGAAGCGGCCGTAGGGGCCGGCGAGATCGAGCGCCATGCCCGGGCGCAGCGTGTCGTGCAGCCAGCCGGTGCCCGCGCCGCCGGGCACGCGGCGCACCTGCAGCGCGATGCGCGCCCCGTCGCGCGAGAGCGACGGCGGCGACGCGATCGAGAAGGCGCGACGCGACGCCAGCTCCGGGATCGCCAGGTTGATGTACTGGCCGGCCTGGAAGTCGATCGGCCGGTCCAGCTGCAGCGTCAGGCCCAGGATGGTGGGCGTCAGCGCCTGGCGGGCCAGCACGGTGGCGCGGAAGTCCTCGACCGGGATGACGCGCGCGTCGGCGTCGACCTCCAGATCGGCCTCGATCACCGCGTCGGACTGCAGCGTCGCGCAGCAGGCCAGCGTCCGGCCCTCCTCGCGCTCGAAGTCCATCAGCGCGAAGGGTGAGGCCTCGCCGTGGTCGACCTCGCCGTCGAGCACGCGCACCTTGCAGGTGGCGCACAGCCCGTGGCAGCAGGCGTGGGGCAGCCAGAGGCCGGCGCGCAGGCAGGCGTCCAGCACGGTCTGGTCCGGCGCGACCTCGAGGGTCTGGCCGGTCGGTTCGATGCGCAGCTCGAAGCTCATGGATCAGGCTCCTGCGCGTGCTCAGAAGGCCGCGCCGGCCAGGCCCGGCAGCTGCGGCGTGCGCAGGCGCAGCGAGGTCTTGTGGCCGATGCCGTTGGCCGCCAGGCTGGCCGCCGGGTCCGGCATGAAGGGCTGGCCGCCGCGCAGCCATTCCACCCGGCCCCAGTCGATGCGCGCGAAGTCGGGGTGCTGGCCGTAGAGGCCCGGCAGCACCGCCTCCTGCAGCGCGCCGAAGGGCATCTCGGGCGGCACCGGAATGCACAGCGGCGCGGCGAACATCAGATGCCGGTCCCAGCCGATGTAGAGCAGCTGCTGGCCGCGGTAGTGGTCGGCGCTGTCCTTCATGTCGCCGTGGTAGTCGGGGCGGATCGCCTTGACGCTCATTCGTGTCTCCTTCTGGCGTGTCGGTGGCGTGTCGTTCGGGGCGGCGCTCAGGCGGCCGGTCCGTGCAGGCTGGCCGGGCGGCCGGTCCATTCGGTCCAGTGGCGCGCGTCGGCGTGGGTGTCGAAGTCGCCGCCGTCCACGCCCGGCTCGATGCCCATGTAGCGCAGTGCCGCCACATGCGGGTTGAAGTCGGGTGCGCCGGGGTCGCTGTCCGGATGGAACTGCGTGCCCTGGTAGATCTGGTGCACCGGCAGATGCGCATGCACATACTTTTCCGGCTCGTGGCGGAAGATGTCGCGGCAGCCGTCGGAGCAGCAGTGGAAGGTCTCGCCGAGGTACTTCTCCTCGCGGTGGCAGATCTGCGTCGGGTCGCCCGGCTCGGTGAACAGCATCGGCCACTGGCAGACCTGGCAGAGCTGCGGCAGCGTGCCGTTGACGAAGGGCCGGCCCTCGGCGGCCATGCGCGCCCAGTGCTCGTAGCGCGGCCGGTAGAGGCGGTCGAAGCTGTCCGGGTACTTGGCCGACAGCCAGTCCATCTCTTCGGCCGAAGGCAGCCACACCGGGAAGCCCGCCGCGTGGCGGTACTGGTAGAAGGTGCTCCAGAGCTGGTGGCTGGCGTGCGTCTTCTCCTCGACGGTGACCTCCCAGTGCACCGGCATGCGGATGCCGTAGCGCGCCAGGTCCTTGAAGAGCGCGCCGCCGTTCTGCTCGAAGTAGATCTCCCAGGCCTCGTGCCAGCTCATCACGCGCTTCGGGAGCATGTAGTCCATCATCGCCGCCACCAGCGTCAGCAGCCGGTAGCCGCGCCAGAACCACTTGTCGATCCAGCCCTGCACGATCGGCACGTTGGCCGGATCCTGCTCGAGCAGGAACTTGATCACCTCGATGCCCAGCGTCATGTGGCGCGCCTCGTCGCTCTGCGCGCTGAAGCCGAAGCTCACCGTCGAGAGGTCGCCGTTGTAGGCCGCGCCCGACATCCACGGCATGAACACCAGATTGGTCAGCACGTACTCGAAGGAGAAGCTGATCGCGACGATGAACTCGAACGGCCCGGCGCTGATCGCGTCCTCGAAGAAGGACTTCGGGATCGACAGGTACCAGGTGCGGTCGAACTGGTGCGGGAACTCCGCCATCCCGGTGAAGAAGCGGTTGTAGTGCGACAGCGCATGGATCTGGGTCTGCGCATGGCGCAGCTCGTCGATCGACTGCATCTGCGCGGCGATGCGCGCGCCGGTGCCCGGCAGCTCGCGCCCGATCATCGCGAAGCCGCGGTGCGCGGTGTATTCCAGCCCGATGACGCCGTTGACGAAGAGCTTGAGCGCCTGGATGTAGCGCGCGTCGCTGACGTTGAACTGGCCGTTGTTCTGCTGGAAGGCGTCGATGATGGCGTAGAGCTTGCGCTCCTTCTCGCCCTGGTATTTCCAGTAGGCGTCCATCGTCAGCCGGAACGGGTCTTCCCAGCCGCTCCAGTCGTGGATGCGGATGCCCTCGAAGGCGGTCAGCGGGTAGACCGCCTCGGGCGGCTGGTAGCTCGGCGTCCAGCCCAGGTCCTGGGTCAGCAGCGCGTGGCTTTCCTTCAGGCCGAGCTTGCGGGTGGGGGCGGCGGCCGGGGTGGCCTGGGCGGTGGGGGCGACGGTGGCGGTCATGCGTTCTTCCATTCGAGCGTGAAGCGGTCCTCGGTCTCGTCGACCTCGCCGGAGAGGGAAATCAGGTTGAGCTGCATCTCGCGCAGGTCGTAGTCGCGGCCGATCTGTTCCTCGATCGACTCGCGCCGGATCACCAGCACGCCGGGCGCGTTGATCTTGACCATACCGGGGTACTCGAGCACCTCGGCGTGCGGGTTGTCGGCGCGGATCGCCTCGACGATCGGCAGCGTGTCGTGGTTGGCCTGCAGCGCGATGAAGACCGGGGCGCGGGGGGTGTCGGGTGCGGGGGTGGTGGGGTGGGCGAGCGTGTCCATCAGGGCTCCTCGAAACGGCTCAGCGGGCGCCCGGCGCCAAGCCCAGGCGGACCAGCCGGGTCTGCAGGGCGTCTTCGGCCTGGCGCAGTGCCGCATCTCCGGCCGCCTCGCCCAGCACCCGGCGCGCCAGCGGGCGCAGCGCGGCGGCGAAGGCGCGGCGCCAGGCGTCGGCCCAGCCGCGCAGCAGGGCGCGGTTGGACTCGCTCTCGGCGGCCATCACCTTGACGACCGCGTCGACCCAGCGCGCCGATTCCTCGTGCCAGCGCAGCGGGAAGTCCAGCAGCATCGCCATCACCGCGGCGTCGCCGCCCGCGCCGCTCCAGGCCGGCTCGAAGCGGCGCAGCACCAGCGCGTCGACCAGCGCGTCCTGCACCAGCGACTGCGCCACCAGCACCTCGATCGGGTCGCGGCGCACGAACAGGTTCTCGACCTCGCGGCGCAGGTCCTGCCAGGCCGCGTCCTCCAGCCAGGCGGTGCGCGCGGCCTTCAGGCTGGCGCCGGTCTGGCCGTCGAGCAGCAGGCCGATGCGCGAGAGATGCTGCGCCAGCCCGAGCCGGTCCATCATGCCCATGGCCGCGGCCTGGGTCAGCGCGGTGCCGTAGCCGTAGGCGGCGACCAGCCCGAGGCTGGTGTTGGCGCCCCACTCGACATGGCGCAGCGGCAGCAGCCCCAGGATCACGCCCTGGCGCGCCTCGTCGCCGAGCCGGCGCAGCCAGTCGTGCTCGCGCACCAGCTCGATCTGGCGCTCGGCCGATTCCTGCTGGCGTGCGCGTGCGATGGTCCAGCTGCCGTAGTAGTGCTGGCGCGGATCCTTCAGCGCGTACCAGTCGCGCATCACGATGGCGGTGCGGCGGGTGTCGTAGATCTCGCGCTCCGGATCCCAGAGCGGCTTGTAGTGGTGGTTGACCTCCGACTGGAGGTCGTAGGTGCCCTCCTGGTAGCGGCTGGCCGGCTTGTCGCCGAAGCGGCGGGCGATGTGGCCGAAGGTGTGGCGCAGCGGCTTGACGCTCTGCACCCGGATCTCGACGGTCATGGGCGTGTCTCCTCGCGGTGGTCGTTCAGGTTCCAGGTCCGGACGCGCTGCTCGGCGCAGAACGCGGTGAAGGCCGGTTCGGGCAGGATCAGCTCGACGGCCAGCGCCGGGTCGCCGATCGAGAACGCGAACTCGACGAAGCCGTCGGGTCGGCGCTCAATCACCCGCACCCAGCGGGTCAGGTCGGGGGCGATCGGGTCAGGCATCGGGGGTCTCCAGGGTTCCGGTCGTGTCGTCTCGGACGCCGGGCGGGGGGGCTGTCGAAGCTGATGCAGCGCGCCCGGCAAGGCCTTCCTGTGCGAAGGCCGTGCCAGAACGTGGCGAGAAGGCCGCCAATCGGGCAGAGATCAGGGTAGATCCCGAGTCAGGCGGCCTGTGGCGGCCGCGCGTGGGCGCCCTGGCGTCGGTGTGCGGCACGGCAGCGAGGGCGGGGTGTCTGGAATCCGCCAGTTCCGGGGGCGGCGGCTGTGGATTCCTGCGCGGCCGTGCGGCCTGCTCCCGGCGATGCGCGAGCGCCGCCGTCAGGCGTGGCGCCCCTCCTGCTCGATCAGGCGCGCCAGCAGCCGGCGCACCCGCACCGGCGCGACATCGCTGGTGATCAGCACCGGGTCGAGCGCGAAGAAGTCGCGGGTGTTCATCTCGCGCTGGGCGGCCTCGATGATCGGGCCGTCCTCGCCGACGAAGGCGCCGTGCATCGCCTCGATCTTCATCTGGTTGTAGGCCTCGTCGTCGACCAGATGGTTGCGCCGGGTGGCGAAGAAGTAGTGCGTCTCGGTGGCGCTGGCCGGGGTGCAGGTGTGCAGGTCGTACTGGCCCTGGGTGTGGGCCAGGTCGAGCGGAGCGTCGGCGTCCTGGGTGGCACCGATGCTGAGCTGGATGGTCGCCGGCGCATGCCAGGTCACGGTGACGAAGTGGCGCGCCGCGGCGGCCGGCTCCGGCAGGAAGTTCGCCAGGATCAGGATCGGCGGCGTCTGCTGCCATTCCCAGCGCACGCTGACGCTGCCGTTCTCCTCCTTCACCGCCGGGATCTGCGGCGTAAGCTGGCCGCGGGTGGAGATGATCTCGCCGTGCACATGGTCGACATGGCTGAGGTCCATGACGTTGTCGATGATCAGCTCGTAGTTCGCCTTCATCGACATGCTGGTGTGGCCGATGCCGCTGGCCGGTCCGTCGTCGAGCGGGCTGAAGTCCGGCAGCTTCGCCGGATCGGCCGGCGCGTCGCCCATCCAGATCCACACGAAGCCCCAGCGCTCGAGCAGCGGGAAGCTGCGCACCCGGGCCGCGGCCGGGATGCGGCCATGGCCGTGCGGGTTGTGGGTGCAGGCGCCGCTGCAGTCGAAGCGCAGCGCGTGGTAGCGGCAGACCACCTCGTCGCCCTCGCGTCGGCCCATCGACAGCGGCACGAAGCGGTGCGGGCAGCGGTCGTGCAGCGCCACCGGCGTGCCGTCGGCGCGGCGGTAGAGCAGCACGCCGGTGTCGAGCAGCTGACGCGAGAGCAGGCCTTCAGCCGGAATCTCGCGCGACAGCGCCGCCGCATACCAGCAGTTCAGCAGATAAGGCGTGTCCGGCTTGCCGACCGGGCTGCCCGAGGGGTGCAGCAGGATGCGCGCCGTGGCGGTGCCGGCATCGGTGGGGGTCGTCATCGTCTGTCTCCTTCGTGATGGGTGATGTCTTCCTGGACATCGGGGTGAGAAAATTCAGGTGGCCGGGGTCCAGCCGAGCGGCGCCAGTACCAGCCGGCTGGCGGCGGGCGCGCGTGAGCAGCAGGGCGTGAAGCGGCGCTCGACCTGGTGCTCGTGCGCGCCGTAGACCAGGTCGCGGTGATCGGCCGGGCCGTCGAGGTGCTGCACGCAGCACTGGCCGCAGATGCCCTGCTCGCAGCTCAGCGCCACCGCGATGCCGGCGGCCTGCAGCACCCGTGCGACGCTCTGGTGAGGGGCCACCGCCAGGCGCTGGCCGCTCGGCGCCCAGTCGATCTCGAAGCCGCCGGGCGCGATCCGGTCGCGCGGCTCCAGCGCCGGCACCGGTGCCGGTGCAGCGAAATGCTCGGTGACGACCCGGTCGGCGCTCCAGCCGGCGCGTGTCGCGGCCGCGCGCACCGCCGCCATGAAGCCGGCCGGGCCGCAGGTCCAGATCCGGGTGCCGGCCGGCTGCGCGGCGATCAGCCGGTCGAGCGTCTCCGTGTCGGCCTGTGCCTCGTCGTCGGCCAGCACCTGCACCGCCTGCGCCCAGGGCGCTTCCTGCAGCCGGCGCGCGAAGGGCAGCCGGGCGCGGCTGCGCACCCGCACCTGCAGCGTGAAGCTGCGGTCCTGCGCCCACAGCGTCTCGGCCATCGCCAGCAGCGGTGTCAGTCCGATGCCGCCGGCCAGCAGCAGGGTGTGGGGCGCGGGCTGCAGCGCGAAGAGGTTGCGCGGCGCGCTGGCGTCGATGCGGTCGCCCGGCTGCAGCTGCGCGTGCAGCCAGGCCGAGCCGCCGCGGCCGGCGTGTTCGTGCTGCACCGCGATCAGGTAGCGGTCGCGCTCGTCCGGCGGGTTGCACAGCGAGTAGCTGCGCCGGCGTGGCGCCTCGCCCGGCCGGGCCGGTGGCAGGTGCAGGTCGATGTGCGCGCCGGCGTCGAAGGCGGGCAGCGGCCGGTCGTCGGTCGCGCGCAGCTCGAAGGCGACGATGCCGTCGCAGAGCGGCTCGCGCCGGCTGACGCGCAGCGTCAGCGTCTGCGCTGGATCGAGGGGCATGGGCTTGTCTCCGTCAGGGGTCCCGGTGTTCCGGTGTGTCCGTTCTTCTGCAAGCCGCGGGCCAGCGGGGCGAGCCGGGCCGCCGCTGTCGATTTCCGGACATGAGGAGCAGTGCGGATGGCCGCGGCGCCGGCCGCGTTTCATGATCTGGCGCAGCCGCGGCCCGCCGGCGTTTCATGAATCCAAGCAAGGCCCCCCGACGATGATCCGAGCCATCACGCCCAGCGACGACACCCGCGCGCTGGCGGCCCATCTGCACTTCGCGCCGGAGTCCGGCCACATCCGGCTGTTCGACCAGCGCATGCTGCTGATGCATGCCGACGCGCTGGCCGGGCTGCGCCGCGAGCTGGTGGCGCGGCTGGGGCTGGCGCAGGCCCGCGAGCTGCTGATGCGCATGGGCTGGCAGCAGGGTTTCGAGGATGGCCAGCGGGTGCGCCAGCGCATGGACGCGCGCACGCCGCAGGCGGTGGCGCAGGCGCTGGCGATGGGGCCGCGCCTGCGCGAGATCGAGGGCTTCGTGCGCCACCAGCCGGTCGAGGCCATGCAGCTCGATGTCGAGCACGGCCGCTTCTGGGGCGACTTCCTGTGGCACGACAGCTGGGAGGCGCAGGCGCATCTGGCGCACTGCGGCCCGGGCAGCGAGCCGGCCTGCTGGACGGTGACCGGCTATGCCGACGGCTACAGCACCGCGGTGACCGGCGTGCCGATCCACTGGCGTGAGGTCGAGTGCGTCGCGACGGGCCATGCCTGCTGCCGGGTCGAGGGCCGCACGCTGGCCGACTGGCAGGCGCATGACGCCGAGGCCGATCCCGGCGCCTACCTGCGCGCCGACAGCTTCGTCAGCGCGCCGGACACGACCGGCGCGGCCGCGCCCGGGCTGGCGGGCTTCGTCGGCGCCTCGGCCGGCTTCAACGCGGTCGCGCATCTGGTGCGCAAGGTCGCGCCGACCGACTCGACCGTGCTGTTCCGCGGCGAGAGCGGCGTCGGCAAGGAATGCTTCGCGCGTGCGCTGCACGGGGTGAGCCCGCGTGCGGCCGGCCCCTTCATCGCGGTGAACTGTGCGGCCATTCCGCCCGATCTGGTCGAGGCCGAGCTGTTCGGCGTCGAGCGCGGCGCCTACACCGGCGCGGAGCGTTCGCGCCCGGGCCGCTTCGAGCGCGCGCACGGCGGCACGCTCTTTCTCGACGAGGTCTCCAGCCTGGCGCTGGCGGCGCAGGGCAAGCTGCTGCGCGCGCTGCAGGAGCGCGAGTTCGAGCGGGTCGGCGGCACCGAGCTGCGCCGGGTGGACGTGCGCATCGTTGCCGCGGCCAATGTCGACCTGCGCGAGGAGGTGGCGGCCGGGCGCTTCCGCCGCGACCTGTTCTACCGCCTCAATGTCTTCCCGATCGAGATTCCGCCGCTGCGCCAGCGCCCGGAGGACATCGCGCTGCTGGTGGCGCATTTCCTGGCCCGCAGCAGCCGGCGCTTCGGCAAGACGCTGCAGGGCCTGAGCCCGCAGGCCGCCGGCGCGCTGCACGACTACGACTGGCCCGGCAATGTGCGCGAGCTGGAGAACATGATCGAGCGCGGCGTGATCCTGGCCGACGAGGGCGGCGTGATCGAGGTGCAGCACCTCTTCGCCGGCGTCTTCGCGTTCAAGCGCGAGGGCGAGGATCCGACCCGCATGTTCGCCGGCGAGGGCGACGCCTTCCGCACCAACCGCCGCTT
>NZ_JACCPY010000111.1 GCF_013426975.1 Sphaerotilus sulfidivorans | reverse complement strand
ACGCCGCCGCGCCAGACGTAGTCACCGGTCAGGTTGATGTGGTTCCACCCCAGCGGCGAGAGGTGGGGCAACAGCGCGTCGTCCACCGCCTGGCCATGGCTGCGCAGCGCGGCCACCGCCCGCGTCAGGTAGACCGTGTTCCACAGCACGATGGCCGCCGTCACCAGCGTCAGCCCGCTGGCCCGCCAGCGCTGCTGCTCGAAGTCGCGGTCCCGGATCTCTCCCAGCCGACCGAAGAAGACGGCACGGGCCAGCG
>NZ_JACCPY010000110.1 GCF_013426975.1 Sphaerotilus sulfidivorans | reverse complement strand
TTCCCGCCGGGACGTTTGCCGATGTCGACGCGGGCGACTCGCTGAGCTACACGACGAGCGCGCTGCCGAGCTGGCTGAGCTTCAACATGGCGACGCGCACCTTCAGCGGCACGCCTGCCAACGCCGATGTCGGTTCGCTGACGATCACGGTGACGGCGAAGGACGGGAGCAACGCCGCGGCCAGTGATTCCTTCGTGCTGACGATCGCCAACGTCAACGATGCGCCGACGGTGGCGTCTCCGATCACTGACCAGAGCGCGAC
>NZ_JACCPY010000109.1 GCF_013426975.1 Sphaerotilus sulfidivorans | reverse complement strand
CGATCAAGTCCGAGCTGTCGCAGTGCCGGCTCGCCATCCACACCGTGCGCCAAGGCTGGGTCAAGGCCCGCACCGCCACCATCAACCGCCTGCGCGGTCTGATGAGCGAGTTCGGCATCGTGCTGCCGCTCAAGGCCCAGACCGTGCGCCGGCTGGCTGCCGAGCAGGCCGAAACCTTGCCCCACTGGGCCAGGACGGCCTGCATGGATTTGCTCGACGAACTGCGCCGGCTCGATGAGCGCGTGGCCGCCTACGACGAGCACATCCAGGTCATGGCC
>NZ_JACCPY010000108.1 GCF_013426975.1 Sphaerotilus sulfidivorans | reverse complement strand
GCCTGATGGAGGCGGGGCAGTTCATCGCCACGCTGGAGAAGCGCCAGGGCCTGAAGGTGGCGTGCCCGGAGGAGATCGCCTGGCGCCGCGGCTGGATCGACGACGCGCAGCTGGACAAGCTGGCCGCGCCGATGCTGAAGAACGGCTATGGGCAGTACCTGAAGAAGGTGCTCGCCGAGCAGATCTTCTGATTCGGGCAGGCAGGACCAGGACATGAACATCATCCGCACCGCCATTCCCGACGTGCTGATCCTCGAGCCGAAGGTGTTCGGCGACGCGCGCGGCTTCTTCATGGAGAGCTGGAACCAGAAGGTCTTCGACGAGGCGGT
>NZ_JACCPY010000107.1 GCF_013426975.1 Sphaerotilus sulfidivorans | reverse complement strand
CGCTGGCCCGTGCCGTCTTCTTCGGTCGGCTGGGAGAGATCCGGGACCGCGACTTCGAGCAGCAGCGCTGGCGGGCCAGCGGGCTGACGCTGGTGACGGCGGCCATCGTGCTGTGGAACACGGTCTATATGACGCGGGCGGTGGCCGCGCTGCGCAGCCATGGCCAGGCGGTGGACGACGCGCTGTTGCCCCACCTCTCGCCGCTGGGGTGGAACCACATCAACCTGACCGGTGACTACGTCTGGCGCGGCGGCGTGCCCGGCAAGGGGCGGTTCCGGCCGCTTCGGCCTGTGGGGTGGCCTTAGCGTACGATTTTTTCCGTTTTCTGCGGCGGCCCGTC
>NZ_JACCPY010000106.1 GCF_013426975.1 Sphaerotilus sulfidivorans | reverse complement strand
CCCTGTCGGTCGCTGGTTTCTTGTGCGTTGGCTGGATCGTTTGAACGCTGCTCAGGCGGGTTTCAGAAAAACCCGCCCGGAGAGGTTTTGTTGACTTCGCGGGGATGCCCTTGTAGTAATTTAGACCTCACGGCCCTGCTGTCTAACGCCGTCGCCGCCATCTAACTTGGCGCCAGAACGGCACGCAAGTTGTTGTCGACATTGAAATTTTTCCGCAGCTTGACGGGCTCTGTTGCACAAAGCGAGCGTCCGAGCGCTCGTAGACTGACGCGGTGAGCGAAGCCAAGAAGAAGCGGACGAAGTACCGCACGACGAACTGGAAGGCCTACAACGCGGCGCTGAAGGCGCGGG
>NZ_JACCPY010000105.1 GCF_013426975.1 Sphaerotilus sulfidivorans | reverse complement strand
CTGACGGGCTTGCAGCAGCTCTACCTGAGCGGGTGCAGCCAACTGAAGGATGTGAGCGGGCTGAGCAGCCTGACGGGCTTGCAGCAGCTCGACCTGAGCGTGTGCAGCCAACTGAAGGATGTGAGCGTGCTGAGCAGTCTGACGGGCTTGCAGCAGCTCGACCTGAGCGTGTGCAGCCAACTGACGGATGTGAGCGGGCTGAGCAGTCTCATGGGCTTGCAGCAGCTCGACCTGAGCGAGTGCAGCCAACTGAAGGATGTGAGCGTGCTGAGCAGCCTGACGGGCTTGCAGCAGCTCAACCTGAGCGGGTGCAGCCAACTGAAGGATGTGAGCGTGCTGAGCAGCCTGACGGGCTTGCAGCAGCTC
>NZ_JACCPY010000104.1 GCF_013426975.1 Sphaerotilus sulfidivorans | reverse complement strand
CCACGCAGGTCTGACCTTGTTCCATCAACGCAGGCATCACGCGGTGGCAGATTCTTCCTTCACGGTGTCGGATGAGACATTCGAAATCGGTTCGACGGGCCGGGTCGGCTCACGTCACGGGTTTGAATTCCTCACCTTTGGCGAGCATCGCCCAGGCCATGCGGGCATTCTTGGCTGCGACGGCGACGACGGCCTTCCAGTAGCCGCGCCGCTCGGACAGCGCCACCGCCCAGCGGCTGAGCCGGTCCTTCTTCCTGGCCGCAGCGGCCAGCGTGGCGCGTGCCCCCAGGATCAGCAGCGTTCGCAGATAACTGTCGCCGGCCTTGGTGATGCGCCCGAGACGCTGCTTGCCGCCGGAGCTGTATTG
>NZ_JACCPY010000014.1 GCF_013426975.1 Sphaerotilus sulfidivorans | reverse complement strand
AGCTGACCGGCGAGAACCACCGCCAGTTCTGGATTCCGCCGGGCTTCGCGCACGGCTTCGTCGTCACCAGCGAGACGGCCGACTTCCTCTACAAGACCACCGACCTGTACGCGCCGCAGTGCGAGGGTGCGGTGCGCTGGGACGACCCGACGGTCGGCATCACCTGGCCGGACCTGGGCATGGCACCGCTGCTGTCGGCCAAGGATGCGGTGGCGCCGCTGCTGGCCGACGCGCGGCATTTCGACTGACGCGTGTTCAATCTTCTCTGATTGATAGGTTGACGGTGGCGGACAACCACGTGCATTGAGACCCGCCTCTCTCTGCTCCTTGCGCCCTCGCCCATGGCTGCCGCCCTCCTTCCGATCCGTCATGCCCGCGCAGGCGGGCACCCACGCAAGATATCCCAGGCATTCATTTCTCGGCGTAGCCACGGCTGCCCCGCCTTTCCCTCCATCCTCTTATCTGCAAGAAAGAAAGCTGAACTATGAAAGTCACCGTCATCGGCACCGGCTATGTGGGACTCGTGACCGGCGCGTGCCTGTCGGAAATGGGCAACCATGTGATGTGCCTGGACGTGGATCCGGCCAAGATCAGGATCCTGAACGACGGGGGCATCCCGATCCACGAGCCGGGGCTGCTGGAAGTGGTCCGGCGCAACGTGGCGGCGGGCCGGCTGGAGTTCACCACCGACATCGAGAAGTCGGTGGCGCACGGCACGCTGCAGTTCATCGCGGTGGGCACGCCGCCGGACGAGGACGGCTCGGCGGACCTGCAGTACGTGACGGCGGCGGCGCGCAACATCGGCCGGCTGATGACGGACCACAAGGTGATCGTCGACAAGAGCACGGTGCCGGTGGGCACGGGCGACAAGGTGCGAGCGGCGGTGGCCGACGAACTGGCCAAGCGCGGCCTGTCGGAGATGGAGTTCTCGGTGTGCTCGAACCCCGAGTTCCTGAAGGAAGGCGCGGCGGTGGCGGACTTCATGCGCCCGGACCGCATCGTGGTGGGCGCGGAGGACGAGCGCGCGATCCTGCTGATGAAGGCGCTGTACCAGCCCTTCGTGCGCAACCGCGACCGGATGATCATCACCGACATCCGCTCGGCGGAGTTCATCAAGTACGCGGCCAACTGCATGCTGGCTACGCGCATCAGCTTCATGAACGAGCTGAGCCGGCTGGCCGAGAAGGTGGGCGCCGACATCGAGATGGTGCGGGTGGGCATCGGCTCGGATCCGCGCATCGGCACGCAGTTCCTGTACCCGGGCGTGGGCTACGGCGGCAGCTGCTTCCCGAAGGACGTGAAGGCGCTGGCGATGATCGCGGCCGAGAACGGCATGCCGAGCAAGATGCTGACGGCGGTCGAGGAGGTCAACGAGGAGCAGAAGATGGTGCTCGTGCACAAGATCGTCGCCCGGTACGGCGAGGACCTGTCGGGCAAGACCTTCGCGATGTGGGGCCTGGCGTTCAAGCCCAACACCGACGACATGCGCGAAGCGCCGAGCCGGGTGATCATCAAGGAGCTGCTGGCACGCGGCGCCAAGGTGCAGGCCTATGACCCGGTGGCGGCCACCGAGGCACAGCGGGTGATGGAGGGCTGGGCGGGCCTGAGCTATGCCGAAGGCCAGAAGCAGGCGCTGGAAGGCGCCGACGCGCTGCTGATCGTCACCGAGTGGAAGGAATTCCGCACGCCGGACTTCGACGGCATCGCCGCCAGCCTGCGCGACAGGATCGTCTTCGACGGCCGCAATCTGTACGAGCCGGAGCTGATCCGCTCCTTCGGGCTGGAGTATCTGTCGATCGGCCGGCGCTGAGCGACGACCGTAAGCTCCCCCGTCAAGCAGACAGCTGATTCCCAGAGTCTGCGGCGGTTGTGGTGATCAATCGGGGCATGAACTGCCTGGGCGGCTTACCGCCCAGGGCGTCATGCGGTCGGTACTCGTTGTACTGGGTCAGCCAGACGTCGAGCACCTCGGTGCGGAAGGTGCGGTTGAAGCGCTCGACGTAGGCGTTCTGGTTGGGCTCGCCGAGCTCGATGTCGTTCAGCGCGATGCCCCGGCGCTGCGCCCACGCGACGAATTCACGGCTGGTCATCTCCGGTCCGTTGTCCATGCGTATGGACTGCGGTGTGCCGTACCAGTCGACCAACCGGTCCATCGTGCGGATGAGCATCAAGGCGGGCAGAGACGGCGCCACCTGGATCGCCAGCGCCTTGCGGTTGGCCTCGTCGATCACGTTGAGGGTGCGGAACCGCCGGCCGTCGTAGAGCACGTCGCGCATGAAATCCAGCGCCCAGCCCTGGTTGACGCATGCGCCTGCCGCCAGCGGAGTCGGCTCGCGTTTCGGGATTCGGCGCTTCGTCCTGCGCGGAATGTTCAGGCCCAGCTCGCAATACACCCGCCAGACCCGTTTGTGGTTCCACGGGCGACCATCCAGGCGCAGCCGGTCGAAGCATTTCCAGAACCCCCAGCGGCCGTTGCGCTCGACCACGCCATTGAGCGCGTCGATCACCTCGGCATCCTTCTCCTGCGGCAGCGGCGGCGTCTTGTAGTACGCCGCCCGCGACAAGCCTGCGGCTCTGCAGGCTCGTGTGACCGGCAGGCGATGCTCGGTCACCATGGCCGAGACTACCTGCCGCTTCGCGGACGGCGTCAGAATTTTTTTGCCAGCACGTCCTTGATCGCCGCGTTCTCCAGCGCTAGGTCGGCGTACATGCGCTTGAGCCGGGCGTTCTCCGCTTCCAGCTCGCGCATGCGCGTCAGGTCCGAGACCGTCGCGCCTGCGTATTTGCTCTTTCACGCGTAGTACGTCGGCGCGCTGATGCCGTGCTTGCGGCACACCTCGGCCACCGGCAGCCCGGCCTCTCCTTCTTTCAGGATCGCCACGATCTGGCTCTCGCTGAACTCGCTCTTCCTCATCGGCTCGCTCCTTTCGGACTGGCCGCATTCTCTGGTTTCGGCTGTCTACTTGCTGGGGGAGCTTACGGATTCAGCTTTTCAGCGCCATCAAACGGCGGGCGGGAAGTTCATAAAATGCTCCAATCAGTTAAAAACATCATAATAAAAAGAAATTAACTTGGAAAATTTAGAATGATTAACCCTTCCCTCACAAATCCATTTAACAATATCAAAGCATCTATATCGCCTTCTATATAAACTAAGTCCATCAATAATTTCATTTTTATCCTTATTTATTAACTTTGGACAAAAAACATGATCCGCCGATGGGAAATCCTTAATCCCAAAAGATATCTTACCATCAAACTGCATAGCATGAAATTTCTCGAGATGCATCCCAGAACAATCATCTCGATCGCACATCTTTACGAAAATTTTTGCCCCCATTTTTCTATCCTCTTTCAATCTGGCAACTCTACGACGCCATTTAATCTCAGCCTCTTCTTTACTTGAATAGTGTAAAAAATGAATCTCAAATTTACCACAAAGCAGGCCAACAGGATAATTTACAGGAAAAATATATCTCGACCTCTCCAAAAATTCAATATCTGAATTCATGCATTCATCAAAATTTTCAAGAACACCAATGTAACAATCAGGCAACAAAAATAAACCAACAAATGGTGTATTATATGATCTATCAGTATGTTGATATAACTCATACCCCCAACAATTGTTCGACACAATAATAAATTTTTCATTTCGTAATTTTTGTTTTTCTCGCAAACCAATCAATTTACTAACCAAATTATACATAGCGACCCTCATCAAAAAACAAATCGAAGTAGAAATTTTAGTATTTGCTTAACCGACGGCCTAAGCGAAAAAAAGTAAGCCACATCTTTGCCTGAAGGCCTAAATCCATAGTACTTACTAAAAATTTGCATATATAACCAAGCTTTATCACTTGAACTCAAATATGAATTACCCTCTAAAAAGCAATTATATGCCCTCTTGATTCTATCAACACCTTTGGTTGATATTCTGTCAGATGATCTTATATCAAAAAAAACATAGGATGGATTATTAACTAAAATACCGCAACCAACTCTTTTACAGAACCTATAAAATAACTCCAAATCTTGCCAGGCCGGCATTTTTTCATCAAATAAACCAGCGGCAAACCAATTTTCCAATGGGGCAAATATCTGATTTCCAACGCAATTACTAATTAATATTGCATCAGATGTAGCAACGCAAGGAAATTTACTGAAGAAATATTTCTCCTTAGAAGTAAAAATCTTGTATTGCGAATAAAGAAATCCAACAGGAATATTATGTGAATTTTGATTCAACTCATTCCATTTGTCAACAAACAACTCTACTCTTCTTATTTCAAAAAAATCATCATCATCTAAACCAGTGACAAAAAAACCATTCGCTAAACTTATTGCAATATTTCTAGCAGCCGGCGCGCCAACTGACTCCTCATTTCTCACATAAACCACTCTATTGTCTTTAGAGCAAAAATTTTTATTCAATGAACTATTAACAGGAGAACTACCGTCATCAACTACAATTATCTCAAGATTACTATAAGTCTGATTAATTACGCTATCCAAGGCCCTAGAAAAATCTTTTGGCCTATTTTTTGTTGTTATATAGACAGTTACTTTTTTCATGATTAGATTAATTTTTTCGCCGCGGAACAAACACAAATCCAAAAATCAGATAAAAAAGAGATCCGAATATTCTTGCATAAATAAACTTTCTTTCATAAATATATAGAATTTTTTTTATCACATTAGGAAAAAAACCATTTTTTGATCGATTGCCATAAGATTTTAATCTCTCGGACTCTATAGAACTAGCATTCAACTCAATAGGATGCCTTACAATTTCTGTAAAAAATATTTTTATACCGTTGCCACACAAATAATCCCAATCATCCGCCTTAGAAAATCCATCCTGCTGTTTTTTTAGCAGTGTTTCCAAAGCCTTATCGCCCGCGATATATGCACATGTCCTCCAAACCTGTTTCCAGCAAACTCTAGGAATCGAATATACATTAGAACCCAGCTCAGGGGAAAGCCTCCCAATAATCCATTTCCTGGATTTTAAACCATCCTGCCCACCCAGAATACATATTCCATCGGCCGGAATTCTTCGCGCTATTTCATCGCAACGGAATAATCCTTCTCTATCAACAATAACATCATCCTCCATAATCACAACAGATTTTTCGCCAGATAAAATTGCATCTTTATAAACTTCAATATGACTCAGTGTGCACCCCAATTCTGAGGGGCTCAAAAAATAGCGCGCCCTCTGCAAATTCAAAAAATAATCAGACGCAAAAAATTTTCTTCCGTCAACAGCATTAATAATATTTATCTCATCAAAAGAAGAACCGACACGAAACTTTAAATCGCGCCTTCTTTGCTCTGCCCCCTCAAGGGAAATAACATACTTTTTGATACTCATGAAACACCCTTTAAAATATCAATTCTTCTTGACTGCGAAATTTTACAGGCAGACCAGTTTTCTTTACCAGCACCTTCAGGTGACCATATGGCATTCTCTCTAAATGAATGGAAAGTCCAATCTAAATTTAAAATTGAAAATGCTCTCACTAACGCAGACAAATACAAATCACCATATTTTCCAGAAAATACACTAGCCCCGAATTCACCGATATATGGCGAATTCCCGAATGAATCAATGAAAAAAGAAACAATATCCTTCAAGAAAAATTTTATAGTATTATCACTCCAGACAAATCCATCACTATCAGTAAATGGAAAAACAATATTTTTGTTTGCGTGAACCGTATCAAAAACTCCAAAGTGAGATAATTCCATAGGGTAATACATATGCCAACTAGGAATTACACGCATATCATCCACCCATTTGAAGCTTAATATTGAATCTCTCCAAGACATATATTTTCCACTGGAATCAACTAGTCTGGCAGGCTGAAGCACAATTTGAATTCCTTCAGAGAACTCATGACAATCATATGCAATACTTTTGGCGAGAAATTGCCACGAAAGATTTTTATCGCCACCACGAAAATGAACAGGCTCATTTAAAAAATCAACCCACACACTATTCCTTGCATTAATCGGAAGAAAATTACTCAATCTAATAAAAATACTTCTCCACAAACATCTAAAATTATTTTGGATGTCAGCATCAAACCAGAATTTATCTCTTGGATGAGTCGTATACTTATTCGAAAAGCCTATGTACGTATGTGGATCAATAACAATTGTTGAATCATTTTCAATAACAAAATTAATGATTTTAACTAATTTTCCCCATGCATTTTCATTAATGTTTTTTGTATTATTTTTATCAAATATAGCCCCATCAGCAAAGCTGACCCTAAAAATACGGAAGCCAAGGCCAACAAGCTCTTTTAAGGTGCAAATACTTACATTTGGAGTTACATTGAAACCGGTTTTTTTATTATTTTTATAATTTTGTCCGTCGAAAATATTAACGCCTGAGCAACCACTCAAGCCGCCCAAGATAGATAACTTTAAAAAATTACTCCGATTCATGTCAAACAATTCGCCAAAAACCAGTAACACTACCCCCTGAAATCATAAATTTTACACCTTTCATTAATTTCTCTAAAAAGCCACCTTCAGAAGAAAAATGCAATAAATAAATAACAACCATCAAAAAAAATGCAACTGCCGAAAATCCAACAATTAATCTAAGCGCTCCAACATCAAGGCACAGCACACGATCAACAAATAAATGCGCCACAACAACAACTGTAGAAGACACAATCAAATTTAAACCAACATCCAAAGAGATTGCATTTATTTTTGCCCCAATAAATTTAATAACGAAATAAAGAGCAAAAATTCCGTTGAAAAAATTAGCCCAAAAATATAGTTTGGCCATGTATTCGATACCACTACTGACGCCCATCAAAAATGCACCCAACTGGAGTAAAGTGGCAAGTGTACCCAGCTTTAGTAATTCAGATATACGCCCCATCGCCTGCAATGCACCACCAGTGGTACTTACCAAGGCTTGAATACATCCAGTCAAAGCCAACCAAAAAAGCACCGGAGAAGCGAGCAGCCATTTTTCTCCCAAAACCACAAAAATAACTGACTCTGACTCTATAGCAACAAAAATCATCAGCGGCCATATACAAAATGATAATGATCGAAGTATTCTACAGTATATTTCATGTGCACCATGTCCACTTCTGATCCGTGAACACAGCTCCGGATACATTCCACGATTAATTGCTCCCGTAATGTTCTGAACTGGAAATAGCATAATTTTATATGCTTGACTATAATAACCAACCTGTACTACACCTAACGCTCTTGATATTATAGGTATATCAGCATTTCTTGCTATATAGTTAATAGAATTAAATCCAAGAACACCTCCGCCAAAACTAAGTATCTCTCGACTCCGTGTGGCGCTCCAAGAAATTCCAGGTCGCCATTTAGCCAAAATTACATAAAGCACCGATGTTATGGCAACGTTAGCAAAAAAAGATGCAGCCAAAGCCTTCGCGCCGAAATTATTAATGGCTAGAATTAATGCCAGAATGAATGCAAAAACACTCGAAAATATCTCCGCCTGTGCAATTTTTTTAAAGTTCCCGGAACGCTCCAACAATGCTTGAGGAATAGCGCCAAATCCAGAAAAAACAAAAACCCACGATACAATTTTAATTAATTCACCAACACCCATTATTCCAAAAAGTGCACCTATACTTTCATGAAAAATTTGCAGAATTAAAAATATAACGAATCCAAGAGAGAATGATATAAAAAATGCCGTATCAATAAAAATTTTATCCAAAGAGTCGACTCTAATAAGAGAATTTGCAACACCTCCATCCCTAAAAACATATGCTAAGTTAATAACCACGAAGCAAGCAGCCATTGCCCCGTACTCTTCTGCCGGTATTATTCTTGAAAGAACTCCGATTGTTAAAATTTGAACTATTACACGTATTCCTTGAACAGAAGCAGTCCAAAAAATATTTTTCACAAGTTTATTATCTTTTATTCCAACCACCACACACCTCCCAATATTTCTTTATCTGCTGATTATTCCGTCCTTGAATACAGTTTTCCAACCAAAGCGCACTGCTTTGAGCTGCACTCCACTCAAAAATATCAATTTTTTTTGTAGCAAGCCTCACTACAGAATTCAGCTTCCTTGTTTCAGCATACAACCAAATATCATCTCCATCGGGACACGTATCACGAATAACATTTATATTAAAATTCATCCTCTTCAACAAAACAGTAGGATATAAAACTCCACCACATCCAGTCGCAAAGTTACCAGAATCAATGCCAGACTCAGATATACTATGAATCCAATTCATATAATCATCCGGAAAACCATTGCTTAGATATTTTATGCGGTGAACTCTATGCGCAACAACATCCGCAGGATAAAGCACATTATCTTCAATCAAAGAATTTAACCAGCCTTGCGGATAGATCATATCATCATCCGCAATAATGACACCTACAGGGCAAATATCTCCAGCGGCAATAATTTCAGCTAAAGGAACTATTTTTTTATACGATCGAAGATCTTCACAAGAATTAATTTTTAGGCCAAACTTACACAGATTCACCACATCATTTGGCAATTCATCAATGTCATTTTTTGCAATCCATAAAATAACTTCATATTTATTTCTTGTCTTTTGCATTAAAATTGACTTTATAGTTCTAGCAAGATCCTTATATCGGCGAGGATATGAAGTCAATGATACAACATAAAATATGTCATTTTCGCATTTTTTACCACCATCGAATATTTTTTTTATCTTATAAAAATTCCAGCGCGCATTCAGTGCAGCCACACACCTAAACTCTTTATTGAATATTTTTTTAAAATTAATTAGCGCCCCCATCATCCCAGCAACTCCTTATATACACCAACAATACTTTCGACATGCCTTTTCATACTAAACTCAGATCTTACTCGTTGAGAACCTCGTCTTCCCATATCCGACAAGTCAAGATCGCCACTCTCGCAAAAATCCAATGCAGCACCAATAGTTTCTGGAGAAACTTCTTTTAAAACTATAGCATCAACACCGTCTCGAACCACTTCAGGAAGACCTCCACGATTACTGCAAATAACAGGCAATCCCATGGCAAGAGCCTCAACAGCTACAAGGCCAAAAGTTTCATCCCATTTAGAGGGAACCAAAATACATTTACATTTTTGCAATATTTTTTCTTTTTTCTCAGGCCCACAAAATCCAACCATAAGGATATTTTTTATGCCGCGACTATTAATGTATTGCTCAATAGTCGGCTTCAATGACCCATCGCCCATGACAACCAAGTTAATATCCGGACGAACCTCAAACGCCAAAATCATCTCCCAAATCCCTTTTATATCTTCAACTCGCCCCATATACCCATAGTTATCGCCCTTATCTACAAAATATGGCATGCGATCCATGTCGACCCCATTATAGACTGTTACTATTTTATTTGAATCCACGCCCATTGATATAATTTTATTTCTCTGAAAATCACTCACTGCAATGAATTTATCAACGAGCCTATATGAGCCAGCAAGCAATGAAACATAAGCCTCGACAGTTGAATGCAACGTACGTGCACGCGATTTTTTATTACATGACCGCATGATAGCCTTGTAGTAGTTAAATCCACTACAATCTTCACATTGTTCACCATCAGCAATCATTTGATATGTAGGACAAACCAACTTATACTCATGTAAAGTCTGAACGATCGGTATTGAATTTTTATGGGCACATCGGATAATTGAAGCAGTCAATTTTCCATAATAAATATGACAGTGCAATATATCCGGACGAAAATCACATATTAGATTATTTAACGCCTCAGAAGATTTGAGTGAATAATACGATCTGACGACATCCAATATAGAATCACCAACAAGTTTTGACGTATTTTCAGGGAAATATTTTTCCCACTGATTCGGCAAATTTCTTGAATCTTTAGCCGCGAATGGTGCAACTTCGTGTCCAGCAGCAAGCAACGCTTGTTCTTCTGCCAAAAGCACTTGGTCAGACCCTCCTACAACAAAATAATTTTGCCCTGCAAGAATTATTTTCATCATCCACCTTTGCGCGAATTTAACAATGACAACATTGTCAGAATAAAAAATGGGAAGTTATATCCAAAATTAACTGATTCAGTTACACCGAGAACCATGAACACACTTAAAAATACAATCGCGCCACCAAAGCCAATACGATAAACCATCAGTTTCGACAACCCAGCCATCATGACAATATAAAATACCAATCCGACAACCCCATAAGAAACAAGTGTTTCTAATGAAGCATTGTGCGAAGACCCTACACTATATCCAAGAATAGCCTCCATATCACTAAAACCACGCTCATTCAGGTATGCATACTGATTAACGCCCAAACCACCAATAGTCGACTCAGAAAAAAGACCCCAACCATAACTCCATATATAAACTCTACTCAGTATTGAGTCCGGCACCAAAGGATAATAAGATGGATCAAGGTATACAAGAGTTATCAACAGAGTAATTATGGTTAGGACCACAACGAAGCCAGAAACCAATCTCTGATGAACAACAGAAGAATCTCTTACGTTAGAAAAAATATTCGTAAAAATGTACGTAAAACACATTAATGCTGCAGCAAGCATACTCGTAGATGATCCTGACTTTATTAGTAGAATAAAATGCAGACCAATAGCACCAATGCCGTATATATCCTTGTAGAGAGCCGGCTTTAACGCCAAAATCATTGCGATAGCTATAACGGAATACATACCCAAACTATTTTTATGCGTAAAAACACCTTGCCACAAACCGTCATGCTCAGAGTCAGCAGCAATACCATAGTCTGGAATAAATAATGCCCAAAAAAAACTCATAGTCCCCACAAAAATTACAGCAAACTTGAAACATTCATATATTTCATCACCATCAAAGTACTTCACGAATAATGCCGAAGCAGCAGGTATCGCAAGAATATAAGAGAAGGATATTATTGCAATATTTTTTTCTGGAGCCCAAAAACAAGTACAGGCGGCCCACACTATCATTATTTTATAATACACACCTAAGCGAAGGACTTCTTCTCTTGCGAAAAATGATGCCGAAACGATCAATAAAAACACAGCGATCACAGGAATAATATTCAATACTCCTGTGTATAAAATAGCATTGTGCAACCCCTGTGCACGAGCACCACCATCTTTAATTAAACCGATAAACGCATTAGTTGTCAGTACAATTAATAATATAGCCAGCGCAATACCGGGTACAATTCGATAATATCGCACAAATATTCCTTACCACTCAAAAACCACCAGCTAAAGCGTGTTATGAACTTCCCGCCGCAGCCATCACCGCTGCGGCCTTGGGAGGCATGAGGATGGCGAAGACGACGAAATGCAAGCTGGCCAGCACCTGAGGCAAGCGCTCGACCACCCAGCGTCTGGGCAGCAGGACAAACCCCTTCTTCGCCTCGGGGAGTTTGACGATCTGCAGGTCGATCTTGCTGGCCTGGGCGTCCTGCCTGGCCTGCTCGCCGGTGTAACCCTGATCCGCCCACGCCAGCTTGACCGTCATCGCGATCAACTGTCCCAGCGTGTCGACGGCCATGTGCACCTTGCTGCCCCTGCGCCGCTTGTAGCCGTCGTAGCCCGCGCATACACCACTTTCGCAACTGCTCTGCAGCGTGCGTCCGTCCAGAACGACAGCGCTGGGCTGACCCCGGCGGCCTTCGCTGACCCGGATGATCGAGCGCATGTCGTTGACCATCGCCTCGAAGCAGCCCGCCTCGTCCCAGCGCCGGAACGGCTGGTACACCCTCTTGTGCCAAGGCGGCAGATCATGCGGCAGCAGTAGCCACGGCGCGCCGGCGCGCGCAAGCCAGCGCAGCGCGTTGAACACCTCCCGCAGATCGTGCCGACGCTGCGGCGCATTTGCATCCATCAGCGTCAGGTACGGCGCCACGAAATGCCATTCCTCTTCGCTGATGTAGCTCGGGTAGGGTTTGCAGCTCATGGATTCAGCTTTTCAGCGCCATCAAACGGCGGGCGGGAAGTTCATAACGCGCTCTAACACTGCCGGGCGGAGAATCAGAGGATTTCAATAAGCATGCGCTCGACACCCTGCTGCCACGGCGGCAGCCGCAGGCCGAAGACCTGCTGGAGTTTCTGAGTCGACAGGCGCGAGTTGTGCGGGCGCCTGGCCGGCGTCGGGAAGGCGCTGGTCGGCACCGGGTCGATGGTCTGGACCTTCAGGTCGCGGCCCCTCTGGCGGGCCTGCTCGATGACGAAGCTCGCGTAGCCGTGCCAGCTGGTCTCGCCGGCGGCCACCGCGTGGTAGACGCCGGAGAGGTCGATCTCGCTGCCTGCCGGGGTGCTCATGGCGGTACGCACCATCTGCGCGGTCAGGTCGGCCAGCAGGTCCGCGCCGGTGGGTGCGCCGATCTGGTCGTCGATGACGGTCAGGCGTTCGCGCTCGGCCGCCAGGCGCAGCATGGTCCTGGCGAAGTTGCCGCCGCGCGCGGCATAGACCCAGCTGGTGCGCAGGATCAGGTGCCGGCAGCCGCTGGCGCGGATGAGGGCCTCGCCCTCCAGCTTGGTCTGGCCGTAGACGCTCAAGGGGCCGGTGGCGGCCTCCTCGTCGCGGGCAGCATCGCCCGAGCCGTCGAAGACATAGTCGGTGCTGTAGTGCACCAGCCAGGCGCCGGTCTCGGCCGCGCAGCGCGCCAGCACAGCCGGGGCGGTGGCGTTGATCGCGCGCGCCAGCTCGGGCTCGCTCTCGGCCTTGTCGACCGCGGTGTGCGCCGCGGCGTTGACGATCAGGTCCGGCTTGACCGCCGCGACCGTGGCCGCCAGCGCCTCGGGCCGGCTGAAGTCGCCGTGCAGTCCGCCGGGGTTGGCGGCGCTGTCATGGTCGAGTCCGACCACCTCGCCCAGCGGCGCCAGCGCGCGCTGCAGTTCCCAGCCGACCTGGCCGCCCTGGCCCAGAAGAAGGATCTTCATGTCTGCGGCCCCCGGCGTCAGTCGCGCGCGCTGTAGTTCTTCGACACCCACTCGCGGTAGGCGCCGGTGCGCACCGAGTCGATCCACGCGGTGTTCTCCAGGTACCAGGTCACCGTCTTGTCGATGCCGGTCTCGAAGGATTCGGCCGGCTGCCAGCCGATCTCGGCCTCGATCTTGGTCGGGTCGATCGCGTAGCGGCGGTCATGGCCCGGGCGGTCGGCCACGAAGGTGATCTGGCTGGCGTAGCTCGTGCCGTCGGCTTTGGGGCGCAGCGCGTCGAGCTTGGCGCAGATCACCTGCACCACGTCCAGGTTCCTGATCTCGTTCTTGCCGCCGACGTTGTAGGTCTCGCCCAGCCGCCCCTTGGCCAGCACCTGGCGGATCGCCTCGCAGTGGTCGCGCACATAGAGCCAGTCGCGGATGTTCTGCCCGTCGCCGTAGACCGGCAGCGGCTTGCCCTCCAGGGCGTTGAGGATCATCAGCGGGATCAGCTTCTCGGGGAAGTGATAGGGCCCGTAGTTGTTCGAGCAGTTGGTGGTCAGCGTCGGCAGGCCGTAGGTGTGGTGGTAGGCCCGCACCAGGTGGTCGCTGCCGGCCTTGCTGGCCGAGTACGGGCTGTTGGGCGCGTACGGCGTGGTCTCGCTGAAGGCCGGGTCGGTCTCGGAGAGCGAGCCGTACACCTCGTCGGTGGAGACGTGCAGGAAGCGGAACGCCGCCTTGGGCTCGGCCTCCAGCGCGCTCCAGTAGGCCCGCACGGCCTCCAGCAGCTCGAAGGTGCCCACCATGTTGGTCTGGATGAACTCGCCGGGGCCGTGGATGCTGCGGTCGACATGGCTCTCGGCCGCGAAGTGCAGCACCGCGCGCGGGCGGTGCTCCGCCAGCAGCCCGGCCACCAGCGCGCGGTCGCCGATGTCACCCTGCACCAGCGTGCAGCGGCCGGCGTCCAGATGCGACTGGATCGTCGCCGGGTTGCCCGCGTACGTCAGCTTGTCCAGAACCACCACCGGCTCTTCGCTGCGCTCGAACCAGTGATGAACGAAATTGCCGCCGATGAAACCGGCAGCACCAGTCACGATAATGGTCATCAGAATTTGCCGGTCTGTTTGGTTTGATAAACGGAGTCGCCCGCAGGGGTCGTCACATACTGGTCAAGAAGCTGCTCATACTCACCCAGGATCTGCCCCCAGGTCAGGCCCGACTTGAAGCGCAGCGTGCTGGAGGCACGCATTCTTTCGAGGCAGGAAGGATCCGCCTGAATATCGTCCAGAACCTGGGAAAAGGCCTGTGCATCGCTGAAATACCTGGCGCCACTGCCAGCCACCCAGCGATTGAATCGATTGTCGTGCGCCAGAATGGCATTGCCAGCCCCCAGCGCTTCGACCAGAGAGGGGTTGGTTCCGCCCACCTGATGCCCGTGCACATAGGCCATGCTGTGGAAGCGGATCGAGTTGATGATCGGCTTGTCGTAGATGGCCCCCAGAAAGCGCACCTCGTCGCTGGCAGCCGCACGCACCTTGGCGTGATAGGGGTTCGAGTCGCTGTAGTTGCCCAGCACCGCAAGCTGGAAACCCCGGCGTTTGGCAGAAAAACCGCTGACGACTTCAAGGATCGAGTTCTCAGGCTCAGGCCGCGCGACCAGCGACAGGAAGCGTCCAGGCTCGAGTCCCAGCTTGCGCACAGGCGCATCGGACACATCGGTCAGGTGCTCGGCACCGTAGGCAATGGTCGTGATCTTGTCGGGTGACACCCGCGTCGACAGATGGTTCTTGATCTCGGGATGGTCTGCGACGAGATGGTCACCCAGCCAGCAACCGGCCCGCTCGTTCAGCCAGAACCAGGCCTTGGCCGGGCGGCTCCACTTGGCACGCGCCCATTCGATGCCATCCATGTTGATGACGTTGGTGACGCCCTTGGCGCGCAGCAGTGCGCAGAAGACGGCCGTGTTGTAGCCCAGCGTGAGGCACAGATCCTGATGCTTGGCGGCGTGGACAACCGTCTTCCAGTCGAAGACGATGGTTCCCAGAGGGCCTTCCTTCGCCACGGGAATCCGGATGCGCTCGACGCCGCGCCATGTGTCCTGGAAAACCTCGCCGTCTCCATCTTCCTGACAATAGACGATGACTCGCCAACCCTTGTCGACCAGGTAGAGAGACAAATATTCAGCAAACGTCTCGAAACCACCGTGCGCTGCGGGAACCCCCCGAATGCCAAGAATTCTGATCGTCTTTTTGGACATATTCCCTCACATATGAAATCAATAGATCACTCGTGGTGATCAAAGGCCTGAAACCCCGCCAGCTTGACCAGGCTGTCCTTGCGCGCCGCGGTGTAGTCAGCCTCGATCATTTCCTTGACCAGTTCCTCGAACGAGGTGGTCGGCACCCAGCCAAGCTTTTCCTTGGCCTTGGTCGGGTCGCCCAGCAGGGTTTCCACTTCGGTCGGGCGGTAGTAGCGCGGGTCGACACGGACGATCACGTCGCCCACCTTGCACTTGGCGCGGTCACCGGTGACCGCAGCGACGACGCCGATTTCCTTCTCGCCCTCGCCCTCGAAGCGCACCGTGATGCCCAGCTCGGCCGCCGCGCGCTCGACGAACTGGCGCACGCTGTACTGCACGCCGGTGGCGATGACGAAGTCTTCCGGCTGGTCCTGCTGCAGCATCAGCCACTGCATCTCGACATAGTCGCGCGCATGGCCCCAGTCGCGCAGCGCGCTCATGTTGCCCAGGTACAGGCAGTCCTGCAGCCCCAGCGCGATGCGCGCGATGGCACGGGTGATCTTGCGCGTCACGAAGGTCTCACCGCGCAGCGGGCTCTCGTGGTTGAACAGCACGCCGTTGCAGGCGTAGATGCCATAGGCCTCGCGGTAGTTGACCGTGATCCAGTAGGCGTACATCTTCGCCACCGCATAGGGGCTGCGCGGATAGAACGGCGTCGTCTCCTTCTGCGGAATCTCCTGCACCAGACCGTACAGCTCCGAGGTCGAGGCCTGGTAGAAGCGCGTCTTCTTCGTCAGGCCCAGGATGCGGATCGCCTCCAGGATGCGCAGCGTGCCGATGCCGTCGGCGTTGGCGGTGTATTCCGGCTCCTGGAAGGACACCGCCACATGGCTCATGGCCGCCAGGTTGTAGATCTCGTCGGGCTGGACCTGCTGGATGATGCGCACCAGGCTGGTCGAGTCGGTCAGGTCGCCGTAGTGCAGCGTGAACTTGCGGCCGTCGACATGCGGATCCTGGTACAGGTGGTCGATGCGGTCGGTGTTGAACAGGCTGGAGCGACGCTTGATGCCGTGGACCTCGTAGCCCTTCTTCAGCAGCAGTTCGGCCAGATACGCGCCGTCCTGGCCGGTGACGCCGGTGATGAGGGCAACCTTGGAAGAAGACATGGAGCGATGACTTTCTCTATATAGATAGGGGACACAGGACTTCGGGGGACAGTCCGAAGTCAGCTCGCACGCTTCGGGTGGAAGGGTGCGGCTTCATAAGCAAGGCGGATGCCGTCGCGCAGCGCCGTCTTCGCCGTCCAGCCCAGGCCGGCCAGCCGGCTGACGTCGAGCAGCTTGCGCGGCGTGCCGTCGGGCTTGCTGTCGTCGAAGACGATCCGGCCCTCGAAGCCCACCACCTGCATCACCGTCTCGGCCAGCTCGCGGATCGTCACGTCGGTGCCGGTGCCGATGTTCACCAGCGGGCCGTCGTAGCCCTGCGCCATCAGGAACACGCAGGCATCGGCCAGATCGTCCACGTACAGGAACTCGCGCATCGGCCGGCCGGTGCCCCAGACCGTGTACTCGGCGTCGCCTCGCAGCTTGGCCTCGTGGGCCTTCCTCAGCAGCGCCGGCAGCACATGGCTGTTGGCCAGGTCGTAGTTGTCGTTCGGGCCGTACAGATTGGTCGGCATCACGCTGATGTACTGCCGGCCGTGCTGGCGGTTGTAGCTCTCGGCCAGCTTGATGCCGGCGATCTTGGCGATCGCGTAGGGCTCGTTCGTCGGCTCCAGCGGGCCGGTCAGCAGCGCGTCCTCCCGGATCGGCTGCGCGCAGTCGCGCGGGTAGATGCAGCTCGAGCCCAGGAACATCAGCCGCTGCACACCCGCCAGGTGCGCGCCGTGGATCAGGTTCGCCTCGATCATCAGGTTCTGGTAGATGAAGTCGGCGCGGTGGATGTTGTTGGCCTGGATGCCACCCACCCGCGCGGCGGCGATGAAGATGTAGTCCGGCTTCTCCTCGGCCAGGAAGGCCTGCACCGCGCGCTGGTCCAGCAGGTCCAGCTCGGTGCGGCTGCGCGTGAGGATGTTCGTGTAGCCGCCGGCCTGCAGTCGGCGCACCAAGGCGCTGCCGACCATGCCGCGATGGCCGGTGACGAGAATGCGGGACTCGCGCAGGACAGGACTCATGGAGGCAGAGGCAAGCAAGAAGGGGAACAGGACGCGACAGACTGCGTCGCGCCAATGAAACAAGACGCAAGAAGCTCCGCAAATCGAAACTTCACCAGGCAGCGGACCCGCAGCACAGCGAGCCACACGGAAGTAGACGGGAGCGGTGTTGCGACTGTCCAGTTCTGTATCCGGAGAAATCCTACTACTGCGCCGTTTTTCTCATGTTCGCAGAAGAAACATGCATTCCTGAGGCCCTGCACACGGGCTCGGCACTTGCTTGCAGATCTGTCACACTCGGCGCGAATCATGGATAGCACGGGTTGCATCCAAGGGAAATCCTCACGTCCCACGCGGTTGGGGGGGTTGAGCGCATGAGCCTCTCAGTCCAAACTCAAGTAAGGAGTGGGAGAATTTTTCACTTCCTCCTCCTCTCGCAGGGGCGGAGTCATTCATCAGGAGCGAAAGCATGAAGTTTCAGGACAAGAGGAAGGCACTGGCCATCGCGGTTGTCGCCATGGGCGCGATGCTCGGTTCGGTCAACGCCTCGGCCCGCGTGGTCATCATCGGCAAGTCCACCGCCACGGCCCCGAAGAAGGGCGTGATCGTCGTGCTGCCGTCGGCACCGACCCCGGGCACGGTCGTCACCCTGCCGGGTGCCAACCCGCTGCCGGTGACCCGCGTGGTCACCGCCCCGGCGGCTCCGGCTCCGGTCGTGATCGTCCCGCCGATCACCAACAGCGGCGCCAACAAGACGCTGTCGCGCACGATCTGATCCGCATCGGATCCCACACCGACCGAACGGGTTGCCATTGAAGTCGCGATCCCTGACCCAGCAGGCGGAACGAGGCCTGCTGGGTCTTTTCATTTTGTCGCTCGTCTGGCTGCCGCTGCCGCTGGGCAGCAACCGGCCGTGGCCGATGGCGCTGTATGTGGCCCTGGTCTGGGTGCTGCTGGCGCTGACCGGCCTGCTGCGGCTGTTCGGTTCGGAGCGCGCCCCTGACCGCACCGCGCCGGTGCGCACGGGTTCAGGCTGGGGCGCCCACCTGGGCCTGAGCCTGCTGGTGCTGTTCACCGCCTGGTGTGCCTTCCAGCTCTCGCCCTGGGGCTACACGGAGGCGCCGCATGACACGCGGCTGATGGTACTGCGCAGCCTGGGCTATGTCGGCATGTTCTGGCTGGTGCTGCTGCTGGTGACCACCGACCGCCGGCGCACCGCGCTGCTGAGCGGCATGATGATCGCCGGCGTGGTGCAGGCGATGATCGCGATCGTGCTGTATTCGTCCGACGGCCGCTACACGCTGATGGACGAGTCCTTCGTGCAGGGCCTGCGGGCCACCGGCACCTTCGCCGGGCCGGATGCGCTGGCGAACTATCTGCTGTTCACGCTGTCGGCCGGCGTGGCGGTGATGCTGTCGCAGATGGGCACACCGGGCCCTCACCCCAGCCGACGCCGCCGACGACTGCACGGCGCGCTGGAATTCATGCTGTCGACCAAGATGGTCGTGCGGCTGATGCTGATCATCATGGTGATCGCGCTGGTGCTGACCCGTTCGCGGCTGGGCAATGGCGCCTTCTTCGTGGCGCTGATGCTGATGACGCTGTGGATCGTCGGCCGCTCGCCGCAGTTGCGCCGGCCGGCGGCCATCCTGGCGGCCAGCCTGCTGGTGATCGACCTGATCGTGATCGGTCAGTGGGTCGGGCTGTCCAAGGTGATCGAGCGCATGCACGCCACCGAGCTGGCCCTGCAGGCCGAGCAGGAGGCCGCCGCCAGTGCCGTGGCGGCAGGCATGGCCGGCAGTGCGGCCAGCGCCGCGCAGAAGCCGCCCGCCGCGCCGCAGTACCGCGAGGAGACGCTGCAAGAGCGCATCCGCCCGCTGCGCGACGCGATGGCGATGATCGAGGAGCGGCCCTGGACCGGCTTCGGCGCAGGCGCCTTCTACAGCGCCTTCACCCGCTACAAGGTGGAGAGCACCAAGCTCTTCTACGACCACGCGCACAGCGACTATGTCGAGATCGTGACCGACACCGGTCTGATCGGGCTGTCGCTGCTGGGTGCCCTGATGCTGCTGTCGGCAGGCCGCACGGTGCAGCTGATGAAAGACCGCCAGGGGCCGCATGTGCGCGGTGTGGCGGCAGGGTGTGGCATGGGAATTGTGTGCGCCCTCTTGCACGCAACACTGGACTTGAATCTCCAGATAAACGCGAATGCAGCCATGCTGACCGTACTATTGGCCGTGGTCTGGAGCGTTCCCGGGAGGCATGCTCCAGAACCGTCTCAACGGCCCCGGTAGTCTTCTCAACATCATATGAACCAGATTCAAGTCGCTGCGCAGAGCCAGGTTCCGGCGCAGCCGGTGCCCCCGTTTGCCCCGGTCCAGATCGGACTGTCCGAGGAAAGCAAGCTGGCGCTGCTGGACCACTGGCGCAGCATCAAGAAGCGCAAGTGGCCCATCCTGGGACTGGCGACGGCGCTGGCGGCGCTGGGCGCGGCGGTGGCCTTCTCGATGACGCCGGTCTACAAGTCGACCGCGACGGTGCTGATCGAGCCGGGCAAGCCGAAGTTCCTGTCGATGGACGACATGTTCGGCAGCGCGATGCAGAGCAAGGAGCACTACCAGACGCAGGTGGAGATCCTGAAGTCGCGCGAGGTGGCGATGCGCACCGTGACGACGATGAAGCTCTGGAACAACCCCGACTTCGACCCGCGCAAGGGCGAGGACGGGCTGTTGACCCAGGTCAAGGCCATGCTGGGCATGGCGCCGCCCAAGGTCGAGTGGAACGAGCAGACGCTGGCGGACGCCACGGTCACGCCCCTCATGAAAGGCATCACCATCGAGCCGGTGCGGCTGAGCCAGCTGGTCAAGGTGAGCTTCGAGTCGCCGGACAGCAAGCTGGCGGCGCAGGTGGCCAACGACATCGCGGCCAACTACATCGATTCGGACCGTGACGCCAAGTTCAAGCTGGCGCAGAACCTGAACGGCTGGCTGGAAAAGCGGGCCGCCGAGCTGCGCAAGAACCTGGAAGCGTCGGAGCTGGCGCTGCAGGCCTACCGCGAGGAAAAGGGTCTGGTGAGCCTGAGCGGCTCGGCACAGGCGCTGGCCGGCATGCAGGCCAACGAAGTGACGCAGCGCCTGGTGGAGGCGCGCGCGCGCCGGCTGCAGCTGGAGGGCACCTACAACCTGATCGGCGGCGTCGGCAACGGCGACTACAGCGGCGTGCCGGCGGTGGTGAACCATCCGACGGTGCAGGAAGCCATCCGCCAGGAGGCGGCGGCGCAGAAGCTGGTGGCCGAGCTGTCGGAGAACCTGGGCCCGAACCACATCAAGATGCAGGAGGCGCAGTCCTCCCTGGCCGCCGCGCGCAAGTACCTGGAGCAGCAGCGCCGCTCGGTCGCGCGCAGCATGGTGCAGGAATACAACCTGGCCCGGCAGTCGGAGCGCTCGCTGGAAGCTGCGCTGTCGACCGCCACCGGCGGCGTGCAGGACGTGAACCGCAAGGAATTCCAGCTGCAGGTGCTGGAGCGCGAGGTGGCCTCGAACAAGCAGCTCTATGACCTGTTCATGGGCCGTGCCAAGGAAATGGATGCCGGCAGCGACATCCAGGCTGCGGTGGCCCGGGTGGTGGATCCTGCCGTGGTGGCCACCGTGCCGGTCAAGCCGAACAAGGGCCAGATCATCATCGTGGCCTTCGTGCTGGGCCTGATGATCGGCTCGATGGGCGCGCTGCTGCTGGAGCGGATGGACAACACCATCAAGGGCAGCGAATCGGCCGAGCTGAAGCTGCACCAGCCGGTGCTGGCGGTGCTGCCGGCGCTGTCGGGCGAGCAGCTGGAGAATGTCGCGACGATGTTCATCCGCGAGCCCAACTCGCACCATGCCGAGGCGATCCGCACCGCACGCACCGGCATCCAGCTCTCGAACGTCGACCAGAACCACCGCCTGCTGGTGGTGACCTCGAGCGTGCCGGCCGAGGGCAAGACCTCGACCACGATCAACCTGGCGCTGGCGCTGTCGCAGACCAAGCGCACGCTGCTGATCGACGGCGACATGCGCCGCCCGCAGGTGGGCGTGCGCCTGGGGCTGGCCCCGAACGCCAAGGGCCTGTCGAACCTGGTGACCGGTACCGCCTCGCTGAAGGAGTGCGTGCATGCGGTGGAAGGCAGCTCGCTGCTGGTGATGCCGGCGGGCGACATTCCGCCCAATCCGCTGGACCTGCTGCTGTCGCAGCGCTTCAAGGAGGCGATCCGTCATCTGCAGCCGCAGCTGGACTTCATCCTGATCGACACCCCGCCGGTGGAGCTGGTGAGCGATGCGCTGTCGATCGCGCCGATGGCCACCAGCACGATCTATGTGGTGCGCGCCACCGAGACGCCGGTGCCGGTGATCCGCAAGGGCCTGAGCCGGCTGCAGCGTGCGGGCGCCAACGTGATGGGCGTGATCGTCAACGGTCTGGACTTCGAGGACGCTCAGCGCTATTACGGCGAGTCTGTCAACGGGGGATACGGCAACACCTACTATCATGGGTATGCCGCGCAGCCGCCGGCGACCCCCGCCACGACCACCTGATCAGCCTGCATGCTTGACCTTCATGTTCACGTCCTGCCCGGCATCGATGACGGCCCGCGCAACCTCGACGATGCGCTGAAGCTGGCCCGGGCCCTGGTGGCCGACGGCATCGAGCATGTGGTGGCCACGCCCCACATCTATCCCGGTGTCTTCGACAACACGCCGCACCGCATTGCCGAGGCCTTCGAGCGACTGCAGACCGCGGTCACCGCCGAAGGCCTGGCGCTGACGATGACCTGGGCGGCCGAGGTGCGGATCTGCCCGGAAATCATCGACTGGCTGGAGCATCGCCGCCTGCCGCTGCTCGATGGCAGCCTGGTGGGGCCATCGACCGCGCTGATCGAGCTGCCGGACGGCCAGATTCCGGTCGGCACCGACCGGCTGGCGGGGCTGATGCTGGAGCGGGGCATCACGCCGCTGATCGCGCACCCGGAGCGCAACAAGGCGGTCATGGAGCAGCCGTCGCGGCTGGAGGCCCTGCGCCGCATGGGCTGCCGCTTCCAGCTGACCGCAGGATCGGTGATCGGCGAGTTCGGCAGCAAGGCCCACGCGACCGCGCGGCATCTGCTGGATGCCGGCTGGGCCGACGTGGTGGCTTCCGACGCGCACAACCTGTCTGGCCGCAAGCCGCGCATGAGCGCAGCGCGCCAGTGGCTGCAGGAGCATTACGACGCGGCGCTGGCCGAGCGGCTGATGGTGCTGACGCCGCAGCAGATCGCCGGCGTGTCCTCGTTCGCGCTGGGCGCGGGCGAGCAGAAGCTGGTCTTCCGCGACCTGCCCCGACACGCGGACGCCGAGGATTCGACCTGGCGCAGCGGACTGGACCAGCTCGACGATCTGCCGGCCCTGCAGGCCAGTGCCGTGAACGGCTCTTTCGGTCTGAAGGAGGCTCCTGCCGGCCGAGCAGGCACGGGCGAGACGCCCACGCCAGGCTGGTCGCTGACCGACTTCCGCATCGACACGGTGGTGGACGGGCTGAACGAGGCCTCGGTCCAGGCCGGAGCCACAAGCCTGGGCGACAGCGTGTTCGGGTCGCAGCCTCAGGCGGCGCCTTCGCCTGAAGCCGGCCCCTCGGCCTCAGGCGAGGATGACTGGCATCTGCCGGACTTCGGCATGAAGCCGGCATCGCGCCCGCCGAGCCGGCCAGCTGCTCCGGCACCCGCACCGACTCCTGCCCAGGCCCCGGCGCCAATGGCCGAACCGCTGGTCTGGCCGCGCGCCACCGCACAGCCGCTTCAGCCGGAGCCGGAGGCGGCGCGTGCGTCTGCAGCCGTGCTGCTGGAAGAGCTGCCCGAGCCGGAACCCAGGCCCGAACCGGCGCCCGCAGCGCCGTCCTCCGGGGCCACGCTGATGCAGTCGCTCTGGTCCAAACTGAAACCGGCATCCGCACCCACGGCGCCGACGGCAGCCCCTGAGCCTGCACCTGTACCTGCATCTGCCCCGGTGGTGGTCGAACCTCAGCCTGCGGCTGCCGCGGCGTCTGCAGCCGAGGTCACGGTCGCACCGGTTGCGCTGCCTGTACTGCGCCCTGCGCCCGCACCGGTGAGCAGCAGACCCGCTGCACCGGCGCCGGCTTCACCCGCGCCGGTGCGTGCCGAGCCGGCTGCAGTGGCGACAGGCAGCAGCACCAGCAGCGCCAATGGCCTGCGCGGCCTGAAGCTGAGCGATCTGGAGCCGCTGGCGCCCGTGGCCATGCCACCAAGGGCGCGCGCACCTGCGGCGGCAACGCCTCCGGCCCCCGCGTCCAGCGGCTTCAGGCCCGAGGCTGCCACCGACCGCGCGGGCACCGCGCGCCGCGGCATGGCCACCGCTGCCTTCCAGGGCACCCGCCCGGCCCCGCTGCCCACAATGCCCGAGGTCTCGGCCCCGCCGGATCCGGTCATGCCTGCGCCCACCGCGGACGGCTCCCGTCGAGGCTTCCGGCTGAGGGATCTGCCTTTCCTGTCCGGCGCACGACGCTGACCTCATTGCTGCCAACACCATGCCACGTCGCCGCTCGTTGCGCTCTCGCCCTCTGGACATTCTGCTGGCGGTGAGCCTGTGCGCAGTGGCGGCCAGCGTGGTCCAGCAGTCAGCGGTGCTGATGGCTTCGGACTGGCTGGCCACATCCAGCCGCTACGAGGTGGCACGCTGGGCCGAGCTGGGCAAGGAGTTCGACGAGGCGCAATGGGAACACGCGCGCCAGCAGCTCGAACGCGCGCTGGCCCTGACGCCGGAAGATGCGGCGCTGCATGACTCGATGTCGCAGCTGCATGCGGTCAAGGCCCAGTCGCTGTGGAATGCCAATGGCGGCACCGGCTCGCCGGAAGTGACGGACGCCTACCGCAAGGCCGTCGCCTCACTGGAAAAGTCGGTGGAGATTCGGCCGACCAACGCCTTGTCATGGGCCAATCTGGCACTGATGCGCTACACCGTCGGCACCGAGGCAGAAACGCTCTTCGCCACTTGGGAAGAGGCCGCACGCCTGGGCCCGCGCGAGCAGGTGGTCGAGAACGTGCTGGTCACGATGCTCGGCTCGATGCCGATGATGACCGAGGAGATGGTGGAATGGGGTGACACCCGTCGCCCCGGACTGCGCGCCTTCCTGGAGGCCCAGGCTGAAGCCGCAGCCCCGATCAGCAGCAAGCCCTGACCGGACACACCGAAGCGGCACAAAAAAGGCCACCCGAGGGTGGCCTTTGTCATGCCTGGAGGGAGTACCTTTTCAGGCGGTCTCCCTCTGGCTCTTGCCCTGACTCAGACAGCCTTCTTGGCAGCGCGGCGGCGGCTGACGGCGCCCAGCACGCCCAGACCGGCCAGCATCATGGCGATGCTCTCGGGTTCCGGCACCGGAGCAGCCGGCGAGAAGTCGACGGCCAGGACCGGGTTGTTCAGGCCGTCGGCCGAGGTCTCATACAGCGAGACCATCATCGACTGGGTGCCAGCCAGCGGGGCGATCTGCAGCCAGCCCGAATCGAAGGCCGAGCCGTTGGCGGCCGAATCGGCCACCGTCCAGCTCTGGGTCGACTGGGTGCCGTTGATGTTGAAGTAGGTGACGCTGAAGCCGTCGGTGCCGGTGTAGTTGGCCGAACCCACTTGCTCGGCCGAGAACAGGCGGAAGTACAGGCTGTCACCGGCAACCGTCGGGGGGCCCGCCAGGTTGAAGGTGTAGGAGGTCAGCGAGGCGGTGGTGTCCGGAACGATCAGCGCATAGAAGCTGCCGTGGACCGGATCGACGCTGTAGCCGCTCAGCAGCAGGTCACCGGTGCGGTCGTCAATCAGACCGATCTCGCCAGCGGGAGCCTGGTAGGCACTGGCGTTGATGGTGATGAAGCCGCTGACGTCGGTTTCAGCACCGGCATCCTGCAGAGCGAACGCCTGGCCCGAAGCCAGACCGGCCAGCATCAGAGCTGCGACAGTTTTCTTGAACATGGAGAACTCCTTGAGTTTTCGACTTGCCATCGTCGAGGGATAGGCTTGCTGTGTCGGCTCCAATATAGGCTGCCGCTTTTGCATTTCAAAGCCCCGGCCCCTCGAACAGGGGACGTGTTTCACAGGCTCACAGAAGCATGGGCATGCCCCCCTGATGACACTGTCGACAAAGCCACGGAAAGCGTCGCGAGAGCACCACAACACCGGATCAGTCGCCAGATTTACCAGCTCACCAGAAGGCGCGAGAAGCCCCGCCCTTCAGGGCGGGGAGGTAGAGCGCAGGCTCGCGCAGCGAGCCATTGGCTTGGTGCTTGAGTTTCCTATGGCATAGAAAACTGGTTGTATGTACAGTATCTGCCATGCCAATTCGAGCCTTCCGCTTCCAGCTGCGCCCCACACCCGGCACCGCGCACACCCTGCGCCGGTTCGCCGGGTCGTGCCGCTGGGTGTGGAACCGGGCCATCGGCGAGCAGCAGCGACTGCGGGCCGCTGGCGAGAAGTTCTCCGGCTATGCGGCGATGTGCCGCTGGCTGACGGCGTGGCGCAACGACCCGGACACGGCGTGGCTGGCCGAAACCCCCGTGCAGGCACAGCAGCAGACGCTCAAGCGACTGGAGGCGAGCTACCGGCGCTTCTTCGAGGGCCAGGGCGGCTATCCGAGGTTCCGGGGTCGGGGCCAGGATGCGGGGCTGCGGTTTCCGAAGGCGTCGGACTGCAAGCTCGACGCTGAGAACCAGCGCATCAAGCCACCGAAGCTGGGCTGGATGCGGATGCGTCAGTCGCAGGCGGTCGAGGGATCGGTTCGGAACTACACGCTGACGCAGGCGCGGGGCCGCTGGTTCGTGTCGATCCAGGTGGAACAACCGGACGTGATCCCGGCGGCGGGGCTGGTGCCGACACTGGGGATCGACTTCGGGGTGACGCTGTTCGCGGCGACGACGGATGGCGAGTGCGTGGCGCCGCTGAATGCGCTGAAGCGGCAGCAGAAGTACCTGAAGCGGGTCCAGCGCAGCGTCTCGCGCAAGGTGAAGGGATCGAAGAACCGGCGCAAGGCGATCGACCGACTGGGCAGGGTGCATGCCCGTATCGCGGCGCAACGCAGCGACTGGCTGCACAAGCTGACGACGCGGTGGGCGAACGAGCATCCGGTGATCGCCATTGAGGATCTGAAGGTGGCGGCGATGAGCGCCAGCGCGAAAGGCACGGCCACCGATCCGGGAAAGCGGGTGCGGCAGAAGGCAGGGCTGAACCGCTCGATCCTGGATCAGGCCTGGGGCGAAGCTCGGCGACAACTGGAATACAAGACAGCGGCCCGAGGCGGCGCAGTGGTGCCAGTGGACCCGGCGTATACGAGCCAGCGGTGCAGCGCCTGCGGGCACACCGCCAGGGAGAACCGGCCGACGCAAGCCCGCTTCGAGTGCGAAGCGTGCGGGCACAGTGAGAACGCGGACCTGAACGCCGCGAAGAACGTACTGGCCGCGGGACACGCGGTCTGGGTCGCAAGGCCCGAAGCCTGTGGAGCGGAGGTCAGACGTGCCAGACCCGTGAGGGGACGACACGCAGCCGCAATGAAGCAGGAACCCGCCGAAGGCTCGGCCGCGCAAGCGGTCGTGTCTGCCGGAATCCCCGTCCTTTAGGGCGGGGAGGATGTCAATTCGCGATCCGGCGTGGCACCGATGCGGTGGATCGTCAGGTCGGCGCCATCGAATTCCTCCTCCTGCGACAGGCGCAGACCGACGGTCGCCTTGATCAGGCCGTAGACCGCGAAGCCCCCGCCCAGCGCCCAGGCCACCGCCATCAGCGTGCCCACGGCCTGGCTGGCCAGACTGACCCCACCCAGGCCGCCCAGCGCGGTCTGACCGAAGAGGCCGCAGGCGATGCCGCCCCAGGCGCCGCACAGGCCGTGCAGCGGCCACACGCCCAGCACGTCGTCGATCTTCCAGCGGTTCTGGGTCAGGGTGAAGAGCTGGACGAAGATGGCGCCAGCCACGCCGCCGACCACCAGCGCGCCGATCGGGTGCATCAGGTCGGAGCCCGCGCACACCGCCACCAGGCCGGCCAGCGGGCCGTTGTAGACGAAGCCGGGGTCGTTGCGGCCCATCATCGCCGCCACCAGCGTGCCGCCGACCATCGCCATCAGCGAGTTGACCGCCACCAGGCCGGAGATCTTGTCGATGGTCTGCGCGCTCATCACGTTGAAGCCGAACCAGCCCACCGCCAGCACCCACGAGCCCAGCGCGAGAAAAGGAATGCTCGAGGGCGGATGCGCCGACATCGCGCCGTCCTTGCGGTAGCGGTTCGAGCGCGCGCCCAGCAGCAGCACCGCCGCCAGCGCGATCCAGCCGCCGACCGCATGCACCACCACGCTGCCGGCGAAGTCATGGAACTCGGCGCCGAACGCGCCCTTCAGCCAGGCCTGGACGCCGAACTTCTGGTTCCAGGCCACGCCCTCCGACAGCGGATAGACCAGCCCGACGATCAGCACCGTCGCCAGCGACTGCGGATGAAAGCGCGCACGCTCGGCGATGCCGCCGGAAATGATCGCGGGAATGGCCGCGGCAAAGGTCAGCAGGAAGAAGAACTTGACCAGGTCATAGCCGTTCTTCTGCGCCAGCACCTCGGCACTGCTGAAGAAATCGACGCCATAGGCGACCGAGTAGCCGACGAAGAAATAGGCGATGGTCGAGATCGCGAAATCCACCAGGATCTTGACCAGCGCATTGACCTGGTTCTTCTTGCGCACCGTGCCCAGCTCCAGAAAGGCGAAGCCGGCATGCATGGCCAGGACCATGATGGCCCCGAGCAGGATGAAGAGCGCATCGGCGCCCTGTTTCAGCGTGTCCATGGTTGTCTCTTGTGAAGGATGTCGAAAAGGCGGGACCGGATCGGAATCGGGACAGAAAGATGTCGCGTCGTCCGGCAGTCACCGCACCAGCGTGAGGCGCACCCGGATCGCGCGAGGCGCACCATGCAAGCACAAAACATGCCCATATTGGTGCAGCCCGAGACGCCACGGCACGCACAAGAAAAGGACAGAGGTCACGAATCAGCGCCAGGCGAGAGTCAGAAGATGCACAACATTTGTGCAAGCACATGGCAGACGCATTTGATTGGTGCACATGAAATCACCCCGCAGCGCCGTGCGGAAGGGGATCCGCCCGGGACCGGGACCCGGGACCGCTACAATCCCGACCCCGGTGTGCATCCCAGTCAGGACGCCGGGAGTCGCATCGGACTCGAATCGCAATCCGCGTCGCCCTCGACTGGCGCTTCCCTTGCGGGAGGACGGCAGGCGGCGCCGCCTGCACCCGTCATCCGGGTGCCTCTTCATGACGTTTGACGAACTGGGCCTGGCCCAGCCCCTCCTTCGCGCCATCCGCGAACAAGGCTACGACACCCCCACCCCGATCCAGCAGCAGGCGATTCCCGCGGTTCTCGCCGGCGGCGATCTGCTCGCCGGCGCGCAGACCGGCACCGGCAAGACGGCAGGCTTCACGCTGCCGCTGCTGCACCGCCTGGCCTCGAGCCATCCGGTCAAGGACAGCAAGGGCCGCTGGGCGATCCGCGCGCTGATCCTCACCCCCACCCGCGAACTCGCCGCCCAGGTCGAGGAGAGCGTGCGCAACTACGGCAAGCACCTCAAGCTCTCGAGCATGGTGATGTTCGGCGGCGTCGGCATGGGCCCGCAGATCGACCGCCTCAAGCGCGGCGTCGACATCCTGGTGGCCACGCCGGGCCGTCTGCTCGACCACCACCAGCAGGGAACGCTGGACCTGAGCCGCGTCGAGTTCTTCGTGCTCGACGAGGCCGACCGCATGCTCGACATGGGCTTCGTGCACGACATCAAGAAGGTGCTGGCGGTCCTGCCCAAGCAGAAGCAGAGCCTGCTGTTCTCGGCCACCTTCAGCGACGAGATCAAGGCGCTGGCCGAGCGACTGCTGAACCAGCCGCGCGTCATCGAGGTGGCGCGCCGCAACACCACCGCCGAGACGATCGCGCAGCGCATCATCACCGTCGGCCGCGAGAAGAAGAAGGATCTGCTGATCCATCTGATCAAGTCGCAGGACTGGCACCAGGTGCTGGTGTTCACCCGCATGAAGCACGGCGCCAACCGCCTGTGCGAGCACCTGAACAAGGCCGGCATTTCCGCGATGGCGATCCACGGCAACAAGAGCCAGGGCGCGCGCACCAAGGCGCTGGCCGACTTCAAGAGCGGCGAGCTGTGCGTGCTGGTGGCCACCGACATCGCGGCGCGCGGCATCGACATCGACCAGCTGCCGCATGTCATCAACTACGAGCTGCCGAACGTGCCCGAGGACTATGTGCACCGGATCGGCCGCACCGGCCGCGCCGGCGCGCAGGGCGAGGCGCTGTCGCTGGTGTGCATGGACGAGGAAGGCTTCCTCGCCGACATCGAGAAGCTGATCAAGCGCAGCATTCCGCGCGAGACGGTGGCCGGCTTCGAGGCCCCGGCCGGCGAGCGGGCCGAGCCGATCCAGATCGGCCGGCGCACGCTCAACGGCGGTGCACGCGGCGGCGGCAGCCAGCCGGGCAACGGCCGCGGCGGGCGCCCCGGCGGTGCGGCGGGTGCGCCACGGGCGGCAGGTCAGCCGGCCGGCGGTGCTGGTCAGCCGCGCCCGGCAGGCGGCCGTGGCGGCCAGGGTGCCGGTGGCGCACGCCCGGCGGCACGTCCGGCCTCGCGTCCGGCCGCGGCTGCGCCGCAGCGACCGGGTGGCGCAGGCGGATCGGGCCGCGGGGGCTCAGGCCGCGGCCACTGATCCGGGAATCTCAGGGGCGGGAGCCGTCGTTCAGCGCGGCCGCCGCCCGGACCCGATCGGCCCGGCGCTCGGCGGCCAGCTTGCGCTGCTCGACCTGCGCCTTGGCCGCCGCCTGACGGCGCTCGGCGGCACGGGTCGAGGCATTCGCCTTGGCGACGGCCGGCGCCTTGTCCGCCCGGGCCAGCTTGCGGCGATCGGCCGCCTTGGCCACCTTCGCGGCCTTCTCGGTCTTGTCGACCTTGCCGGCCTTCTGCGCCCGGGCCATCCGGTTGCCCTCCTTGGCGGCCGCAGTCCGCTCGGCACGCGCCTTGGCAGCCTTTTCGGCCCGGGCCTTGCGCAGCTCGGCCCGGCGCTCGGCCCGCGCCGTCGATTCGGCACGCACCTTGTCGCTGGCGGCCTGGCGGGCGGCCAGGGCCTGCTCGGCCTTCAGGCGCGGTGCCGCCGCGGTCGCGGCCGGATCGCGCAGCGTCGCCGGATCAGGCCGGACAGCAGCCGGCGCGGCCGGCGCCGGCGTGGTGATCGGCATCGGCGTCTGGCCGGTGGAGGTCTGGGTCTGGGCCTGGGCACCGGTGGCCAGCAGCAGCGCGGCCAGCGCGGGAATCAGCATGTGCATCGGGGAGGTCTCCTGTCGGATGCGGGTTCAGTCGTTCGTTCGTTGGGTCGGTCGCTCAGTCGAAGCGGCGCTCGCGCATCCACTTGGTGGCGACCCATTTCTCGCCGGCCAGCACCGGCGCGCCACCGTGCAGCGAGCGGCTGACCGGATGGGCGCGGTCGTAGCTGAAGAAGACCGCATGGCCCTTGACCGGCGCGACCTCCAGCCGGACATCGGGAAACACGGTGGCGCCGCCCGCCTCGGGCGTGTTCAGGTACATGACCAGCGTGCCGACACGCTGGCCGCCGCGGCGCAGGATGCTCGGCGCACCCGGCTGCGCCGGATCGAAATAGTCGTAATGCGGCTTGTACTCGGCGCCGGGGCCGTAGTGCAGCACCTGCAGGCCCTCGCCGTTCTCGACCGGCCAGTTCACCAGCGCCGAGATGCGGCGTTCGATGCAGTCGATCAGCGCGGTCTCGCCGCGAGCGAAGAACATGCCGGCGCTGGTGCGGGCCTCGTTGACCTCGCTGCCGCCGGTGACATTGTCCACCGTCTCGGAACGCGCCAGCCGCGGCGCAGCCAGATCGCGCAGCGCGTCGCACTCCTCGTCCGAGAGAAAACCGGCGAAGACGACGACACGCGGCTCGTGCATCTGCAGCACCACCGCGACCTCGTGCCCGTCGGGCAGACGCAGCCGCGTGCGGCCGTCGAGGCGCGGCTCGGGCACCGGCACCGGCTCGGGCAGGCCCGCGCCCGCCGCGCCACGCTCGGCCAGGAAGCCCGAGAGCGTCTGCTCGAGCGCCTCGAGCGCGACCTCCTCGTCCCAGCCGGACTGCACCATCGCCTGGAGCACCGCATCCGGTGAATGGCCTGCCTGCGCCTGCTCGAGAATCCACTGGCGGAGTTCCGGGGTGGCCGTCTGCGTGCTGCTCATCTGAAGCGTCATCCTGCAATTCTGTCAGTGTCAGCGGGCAGTCCGGACTGCCCCACATCAAGCGATCCGTGGCGATTTGTTTCCTGGTGTGACGACAGGCCTCGAAACCCGCTCAGGCGCGGCGCCGGAACACCAGCCGGTCCGGCGTCGAGACTTCCGGCGCATGGGCGTAGCCGTCGCGGTCGAAGCCGCGCAGCGCCTCGGGCGTGGCCAGGCGCTGCTCGATGGCGTGGCGCATCATCAGCCCGCGCGCACGCTTGGCGTGGAAGCTGATGATCTTCCAGGCGCCGGCCTTCCAGTCCTCGAACACGCAGTCGACCACCCGCGCCCGCAGCACCGGGCGCAGCGCCGCCTTCGCGTACTCCTGGGAGGCCAGGTTGACGACCACCGGCGCGGCATCGTCCGCCAGGCGCTCGTTCAGGTGCTGCGCGATGCGGTCGCCCCACCAGGCGTAGAGATCGCGGCCGCGCGGGTTGGGCCAGCGCGTGCCCATCTCCAGCCGGTAGGGCTGCAGCGCGTCAAGCGGACGCAGCACGCCGTACAGGCCCGACAGGATGACGAGATGCTGCTGCGCCCAGGCCAGCGCCTCGGCGTCGAGCGAGCCGGCCTGCAGGCCGTCGTAGACATCGCCGTCGAAGGCCAGCACCGCCGGCTTGCTGTTGTCGGGCGTGGCCTCGGGCTGCCAGGCGCCGTAGCGGGCGACATTGAGCGTGGCGAGCTTGTCCGACAGCGCCATCAGCGTGGCCAGCTGCGCGGGCGTCTGGCCGCGCAGCTGCTCGATCAGCGCGGCGGCCTCGTCGGTGAACAGGGGAACGGTCGGCCGCAGGGCCGCGGGCACCGGGGTCTCGTAGTCGAGCGACTTGGCGGGCGAGAGCAGGAACAGCATGACGGGAGGGCGCAAGCAGGCGAAATCGGTCGGTTCGGTCGGATCGGAAAGCCTGCAGCGTAGCAGCCCGGCGCGCCGATCCCGCGGACAATCCCGCCGATGAACACGCCCGACACCCTGCCCTGCCCCTGCGGCAGCGGCCGCACTCTGCAGGCCTGCTGCGGCCGCTACCACGCCGGCGAGCGGGCCGGCCAGGCGCCGGACGCCGAGGCGCTGATGCGCTCGCGCTACAGCGCCTTCGTGCTCGACCGGCTCGACTACCTGCTGGCGAGCTGGCATCCGGACACCCGCCCGGCCTCGATCGAGCCCAACGAGCCGGGCCTGCGCTGGCTCGGCCTGGAGGTCAAGCGCCACCAGCGCCAGGATGCGGACCATGCGACGGTGGAGTTCGTCGCGCGCAGCAAGCTCGGCGGCCGGGCGCACCGGCTGCACGAGATCAGCCGCTTCGAGCGCATCGACGGCCGCTGGTATTACCTCGACGGCAATCTCTCGCCCAGCCGCTGAGCGGTGTGGCCGGCCCGCGCCAGCGCGCGCATCGCCAGATGCCGGTGCACCGGGGCCGACATCAGCCGCAGCAGCATCGCCGCCGGCACCAGCACCCACAGCGGCCCGGGCTGCGGCCCGAAGGGCAGCGCCAGCAGCGCGATCAGCGCCAGCAGCAGCGTGATCGCCGCGGCGCGGGCCCAGAAATGGCCGCGCATCAGGCCCAGGCCGGTCGTGCCGGACACGGCGGTCAGCGCCACCGAGACCGGCTCGGCGCAGGCCTGCAGCGCCGCCGCCCCGATGAAGGACCAGCCCATCCACTGCACATCGGGGCAGGTCTGGCGGGACGGCAGCAGACGGCACAGGAAGGACGGCAGCAGGCGGTACGGCATGGCGGCCATTCTGGCCGGACAATCCGGGCACTCACACCCTCTGAACTGATGAATTCCCCTCAAGCGAGGGCTTACGGAGACCCTGGAGATGAACTCCGACGCGATCCAGCGTTTCTTTGTCACGCTGCGTGATGCCAATCCGCAACCTGCCTCCGAGCTGGAATACAGCTCGGTGTTCGAGCTACTGGCGGCCGTGCTGCTGTCGGCGCAGGCCACCGACGTGAGCGTCAACAAGGCGACGCGCCGGCTCTTTCCGGTCGCCAACACGCCCGCCAGGATCGTCGCGCTGGGCGTGGAAGGCGTCGAGGCCTACATCCGCACCATCGGCCTGTTCCGCAACAAGGCGAAGAACCTCGTCGCCACCGCGCGGATCCTGCTGGAGCAGCACGGCGGCCAGGTGCCGCGCAGCCGCGAGGCGCTCGAGGCGCTGCCCGGCGTCGGCCGCAAGACCGCCAACGTGGTGCTCAACGTCGCCTGGGGCGAGCCGACCTGCGCGGTCGACACCCACATCTTCCGCGTCGGCAACCGCACCGGGCTGGCGCCGGGGCGCACGCCGTACGAGGTCGAGATGAAGCTGCTGCGCCGCATCCCGGCCGAGTTCGCCAAGGATGCGCACCACTGGCTGATCCTGCACGGCCGCTATGTCTGCCAGGCCCGCAAGCCGCGCTGCCGGGAATGCGCGGTGGCGGACTGCTGCGACTTCGACGCGAAGACCGATCGGGCCTGATTCAGGCGTGCGGCATCAGGCGTGAAGCCGCGCCCAGTCCTGCAGGCGGCGCTGGATCTGGCGCACGCCGTCGGTCAGCGCGGCTGGCCCGGGCTGCAGGATCTCGCTCGACTTGATCTCGAACACCTGCGCGTTCACGACCGCCGGCACGGATGCCCAGCCGGGCCGCGCCATCACCTGCTCGGGCCGGAACTTGCGGCCGCACCAGGAGCCGAGGATCACGTCCGGCGCGCGCCGCACGACCTCGAGCGGGTCGGCGACGATGCGGTCCTTGCCCAGTGATTTCCCGGCCAGCTCGGGAAAGCATTCCTCGCCGCCGGCCAGAACGGTCAGCTCGGACACCCAGCCGATGCCGGTGATGATCGGCTCGTGCCATTCCTCGAAGTAGACCCGCGGGCGGCGCGGCAGCGCGCGGCCGGCCGCGGCCACCGCGTCAAGCCCCTGCTGCAGCTCGGCCAGCAGCGCGGCGGCCTGCGTCTGCGCGCCCACCATCGCGCCGACCATCGCGATCATGCGCAGGATCTCGGCCACCGTGCGCTGGTTGAAGACATGCACCGCCACGCCGGCGCGCACCAGCTGGCTGGCGATGTCGGCCTGCAGGTCCGAGAAGCCCAGCACCAGGTCGGGCTCCAGATCGAGGATCCTGTCGATCTTCGCGCTCAGGTAGGCCGAGACCTTCGGCTTCTCCTGGCGCGCGCGCGGCGGGCGCACGGTGTAGCCGGAAATGCCGACGATGCGCTCCTCCTGGCCGAGCAGGTAGAGCGTCTCGGTCGTCTCCTCGGTCAGGCAGACGATGCGGCGGGGGAACAGGTCGGCGGCGGCGTTCACGGCGGGGGCGGACTTCAGGCGCTGGTCTTCATCCCGAGCTTGTCCAGCAGCGCGCGGTCGCGCTCGGACTGCGGGTTGCCGGTGGTCAGCAGCTTGTCGCCGTAGAAGATCGAGTTGGCGCCGGCCAGGAAGCACAGCGCCTGCACCGCCTCGCTCATCTGCTCGCGGCCGGCCGACAGGCGCACCCGCGCGGTCGGCATCGTGATGCGGGCCACCGCGATGGTGCGCACGAATTCCAGCGGGTCGAGCTTGTCGGTGCCGGCCAGCGGCGTGCCCTCGACCTGCACCAGCTCGTTGATCGGCACCGATTCCGGGTACGGCGTCAGGTTGGCGAGCTGCGCGACCAGCCCGGCGCGCTCGCGGCGCGACTCGCCCATGCCGACGATGCCGCCGCAGCAGACGTTCATGCCGGCACGGCGCACGTTCTCCAGCGTGTCCAGGCGGTCCTGGTAGTCGCGGGTGGAGATGATGCGGCCGTAGGCCTCAGGGGCGGTGTCGAGGTTGTGGTTGTAGTAGTCGAGGCCGGCTTCCTTGAGCGTCTGCGCCTGCGACTCGCTCAGCATGCCCAGCGTGCAGCAGGTTTCCAGGCCCATCGCCTTCACGCCCGAGACCAGCTCGGCGACCTTCTCGATGTCGCGGTCCTTGGGCGCACGCCAGGCCGCGCCCATGCAGAAGCGGGTCGCGCCCTGGCCCTTGGCGCAGCTCGCGGCCTCCAGCACCGCCTTGATGTCGAGCATCTTGCCGGCCTCGACGCCGGTGTCATGGTGCACCGACTGCGGGCAGTAGCCGCAGTCCTCGGGGCAGCCGCCGGTCTTGATCGACAGCAGCGTCGAGAGCTGCACCTCGTTGGCGTCGAAGTGCTCGCGGTGGACCTGCTGCGCCTTCCAGAGCAGATCGTTGAAGGGCAGCGCGAACAGCGCCTCGATCGCCTCGACGCTCCAGCGGGCGTCCGCGGCGGGCTCGGCCGCACGGGCCGGCCGCACCAGCGTGATCGGCTGCGAGGCGTCGGCGGACGGGGCGGCGCAGGCGGACGGGTTCTGGACAAGGCTCATTCGGGAATCTCCAGCGCGGGAACAAGAAGCGCGCAACAGGTCAGGACAGATCGGACGGATCAGGACAGGAAAAGGCTCGGCTGCCAGCCCTCGGGCCAGCGCGAGGCGTGCGGCACATCGGCCAGCAGCGGCGCCGGAATGTGCCGGCGCAGGAAATCGAGGTTCTCGTCGGCGCAGGCCATCGCCGGGTCGATGCGGTTGGCGACCCAGCCGGCCAGCGTCAGGCCGCGCGCGCGCACCGCCTCGGCGGTCAGCAGCGCATGGTTCAGACAGCCCAGGCGCAAGCCGACCACCAGCACCAGCGGCACGCCCAGCGCCAGCGCCAGATCGGCGCCGGTCAGCAGCGGCGCGCCGGGCACAGGATCGCCATCGCCATCGCCATCGCCCTCGTCCAGCGGCACGAGAAAGCCGCCGGCGCCCTCGACGATCACCCGGTCGGCCTGCGCGAGCAGCGCGCGGTGCGCCGCGACGAGCGGCGCCAGCGTGATGCGCTGGCCGGCGCGGCGTGCCGCCAGATGCGGCGACAGCGGATCGGGCAGGCAGAACGGATTGACGAGCGCCGGATCGGCCGCGACATTGCCGGCCGCCTGCAGCGTCAGCACATCGCCGCAGGCCAGCGAGCCGTCGGGCTGCGGATCGATCCCGGCGGCCACCGGCTTCATGCCGACCGCGCGCAGTCCGGCCTGCGCCGCGCCGCGCAGCAGCGCCGCACTCACCAGCGACTTGCCGACGCCGGTGTCGGTGCCGATCACGAAGACCGAGCGCAGATCAGACTGATCAGACCGCATCGATCGCTCCGGTGCCGGACGGGGCGGCCGAGGGTGCGGGCGCGACCTCACCCTCCTGCGCCAGCGTGGCCTCGAGCGCCTCCAGCGCGGTGCGCGCCAGGAAGGCGCCGCTGCCGTCCTCGCCCGCGGGGTCGATCGCGTAGGGCGGCATCAGGTAGAGCGTGCGGCCGATCGGGCGCAGCAGCAGGCCGCGCTCCAGCGCCGCGCGGCCGTAGCGGCGGGCGAAGTCGGGCAGCGTCGTGTCGATGTCCCAGGCCCAGATCATGCCGGTGCGCCGGGCGTGGCGCACCCGCGGGTGGGCGTGCAGCGGCGCCAGCCGGGCGTCGAGCGCGGCAGCCGTCTCGCGGTTGCGCTCCAGCACCGCCTCGCGCTCGAAGAGGTCGAGCACCGCCAGCGCCGCACGGCAGGCCAGCGGGTTGCCGGTGTAGGAATGCGAGTGCAGGAAGCCGCGCGCGACCTCGTCGTCCCAGAAGGCGCGGTAGACCGCGTCGGTGGTCAGCACGGCGGACAGCGGCAGCATGCCGCCGGTCAGGCCCTTGGACAGGCACAGGAAGTCCGGCCGGATGCCGGCCTGCTGGTGCGCGAACAGCGTGCCGGTGCGGCCGAAGCCGACCGCGATCTCGTCGAGCACCAGATGCACACGCCAGCGGTCGCACAGCTCGCGCACCCGGCGCAGGTAGACCGGATCGTGCATCGCCATGCCGGAGGCGCACTGCACCAGCGGCTCCAGGATGACCGCCGCGGTCTGCGCGTGGTTCGCCTCCAGCCAGACGGCCAGTGCGGCCGCGGCGCGCTCGGCCACGTCGGCGGCGCTTTCGCCCGCACGGGCACCGCGGGCATCGGGGCTGTCGACGGTGGCGGCCAGGCGCACCAGCGGCGCATAGGCGTCGCGGAAGATGCCCAGGTCGGTGACCGCCAGCGCCCCGACCGTCTCGCCGTGGTAGCCGCCGGCCAGGCCGACGAAGCGGGTCTTGTCCGGCTCGCCCTGGTTGCGCCAGGCATGCGCGCTCATCTTCAGCGCGATCTCGGTGGCCGAGGCGCCGTCGCTGCCGTAGAAGGCATGGCCCAGGCCGGTGAGCGCGCCCAGCCGCTCGGACAGCTCCACCACCGGCGGATGGGTGAAGCCGGCCAGCATGACGTGATCGAGCCGGCCGAGCTGGTCGACCAGCGCCTCGCGCAGCGCCGGGTGGTTGTGGCCGAACAGGTTGACCCACCAGGAGCTGATGCCGTCGAGGATGCGCCGCCCCTCGGCGTCATGCAGCCAGACGCCCTCGGCGCGCACCACCGGCACCAGCGGCAGGCCGGGCCGGCCGCCGGGCTGGCCCTCGTGCAGCTTCATCTGGGTGCAGGGATGCCACACCGCGCGCAGGCTGCGGGCGCGCCAGTCGTCGTTCAGGCTCACGTCGGCCGGTCCTTCTTCAGCGCAGCGGCGAGGTCTGCTCCGGGTTCTCCGGATGCGAGCGCAGTTCCTTCACCTGGTTCTTCTCGTCCATGAAGACGAGCCTGGGCTCGTGGGCGGCCACGCCCTCCTCCGCCACCAGGCCGAAGGCGGCGATGATGATCAGGTCGCCGACCGAGGCGCGGCGCGCCGCCGAGCCGTTCAGCGAGAAGATGCCGCTGCCGCGCGGCGCCTTGATCGCATAGGTGACGAAGCGCTCGCCGTTGTTGATGTTCCAGATGTGGATCTGCTCGTTCTCGCAGAGGTTGGCGGCGTCCATCAGGTCCTCGTCGATGCCGCAGGAGCCTTCGTAGTGCAGCTCGCAGTGGGTAACGGTGGCGCGATGGATCTTGGACTTCAGCAGCGTGCGGAACATGGCGGTCGGGGTCGGATGAGTCGGTCGGAGGCAGCGGATGGTAACGGCTGGCGGGGCGATTCGCCGCAGTCCGGTCGAGTCGGACGGCCGTAATTATTAATCACAAAAGGGTCGCCACACGAATGGCCCCATGGCGCGGTGGCGCCGGCCAGTCGGCGGCCGTGGGCGAGCCCGGTCGGCCATGCAGCGCCAGCGCGTTCATCCAGCCGGCGTGCCCGACCGCCAAGACCGGCCGGCCGGCCGCGGCCAGCTGGACCAGCACGCCGGCGACGCGCTTGCGCAGCCGGTCCAGCGACTCGCCGCCGCCGGGCGCGTGGCCGGCAAAGTCGGCCTCCCACGCCGCCACCTCGGCCCAGGCGATCTCGCGCCAGGGCCGGCCGTCCCAGCTGCCGAAGTCCAGCTCGATCAGGCCGGGCTCGATGCGGTGCGTCCAGCCCCAGCGGCGCAGCCAGCGCCCGACCTCGCGCCCGCGCCGCAGCGGCGAGGTGAGGATCTCGCGCGGCAGGCCGTGGCGGCGCGCGTGCTGGCGGATGCGGTGCGCCAGACGGCGGGCCTTGCGCGGATCGACCGGCAGGTCGGTGCGGCCCAGGCAGAGGCCGGCGGCGCCGACCGGCTTGGGGTGCCGCCAGATGTGCAGTTCGTTCATGCGCGCCCCCGTCAGGCCACGCCCAGCGCCGCCAGCCAGCCCAGCAGACCGGCGACCTCGCCGAGCTGCTGCGAGGCGCCCAGCGTGTCGCCGGTGTAGCCGCCCAGGCGCTGCCGGTACCAGCGCGCGCACCAGAGCGTCATCGCAGCCGTGGCGCAGGCGCCGGCCAGCACGGGCCGCGCGCCGACCCACGCCGCCGCGCCCGCGCACAGCGCCAGCGCCACCGCGATCACCCAGCCCAGGCCGCCGCCGGAGATCTGCTGCGCCATCGGCTTGGCCTTGGCATGCTCCGGATCGCCCGCATAGGGCAGCGCACGCAGCAGCAGCACCGGCGCGACCCGCGACAGGCCATGCGCCCAGGCAGTCGCCAGCGCGGCGGCCGTCAGGTCCTGCGCGGCCAGCCCGTGCAGCGCCGCGGCCTTCAACCCCAGCACGCCGACCAGACCGAGCGCGCCGTAGCTGCCCAGGCGCGAGTCCTTCATGATGGTGAGCGCGCGCTCGCGGCTGACGCTGCCGCCCAGGCCGTCGCAGGTATCGGCCAGACCGTCCTCATGGAAGCCGCCGGTCATCCAGACGGTGGCCGCCATCGACAGGCCGACCGCCACCGGCAGCGGCCACAGCCCGGCCGCGCCCAGCAGCACCGCCGCACCGACCGCGCCGACGCACAGCCCGACCAGCGGATAGTGGCGCGAGCTGGCGTGCATCCACTCCGGCGACCAGCCGACCCAGGCCGGCACCGGCACGCGGGTGAAGAACTGCAGCGCCACGAAGAACAGGCGCAGCTCGTGCAGCAGCAGGCTCATCGGGCGGTGTCCACGCTCAGGCCTCGCGGTCGGACACGCCCGCCGCCTCGAAGCTGGCCATCTCGGCCAGGATGCGGCAGGCCGACTCCAGCAGCGGCCAGGCCAGCGCCCCGCCCGAGCCCTCGCCCAGGCGCAGGCCCAGCGCCAGCAGCGGCTCGGCCTCCAGGCGGGCGAGCATCAGCCGGTGGCCGCTCTCGTCGGACTGGTGCGAGAACACGCAGCGCTGCAGCACCGCCGGCGCCAGCCGGGAGGCCACCAGCACCGCGCTGCTGACGATGAAGCCGTCGACGACGATGACGCGGCGCTCCTGCGCGGCCTGCAGCACCGCGCCGACCATCATCGCGATCTCGAAGCCGCCCAGCGCCGCCAGCGCGGCCAGCGCATCGCTCGCGTCGGCATGGCGCGCCAGCACCTGGCGCAGGATCTCGGTCTTGCGCACCAGCGCCGGGCCGTCGACGCCGGTGCCGCGGCCGGTGCAGCGGTCGATCGACTCGCCGGTCAGCCGCGCCATCAGCAGCGCCGCCGCCGAGGTGTTGCCGATGCCCATCTCGCCCAGCAGCAGCGCATTGCCCGGCAGGCTGCGCACCACGCCGGCGCCGGTCTCGATCGCGGCGACGCACTCGGCCAGCGACATCGCCGGCTCCTGCAGCGCGTCGGCGGTGCCCCAGCCGATCTTGCGCGAGATCAGGCCCGGACGCGGCGCGAACTCGTGCTTGACGCCCGCGTCGACCACCGACAGCGCCAGCCCGTGCTGGCGCGCCAGCACGCTGACCGCCGCGCCACCGGCCAGGAAGTTCTCGACCATCTGCCAGGTCACCTCGCTCGGGAAGGCGGAGACGCCGCGCGCGGCCAGGCCATGGTCGGCGGCGAACACCACCATCTGCGGATGCTGGAGCTGCGGGCGCTCGCAGCCCTGGATCAGCGCCAGCTTCAGCGCCAGCGACTCCAGCCGGCCCAGCGAGCCCTGCGGCTTGGTCTTGCGGTCCAGCGCGAGCTGCACGCGCTCCTGCAGCGCCTCGTCATGCAGGTCGGCGACATCGAGCAGCCCGGCGAGTGCAGCGCGGGCGGAGGAGAGGTCCATCGTCATCGGTCTTGTCCTTTGTGCTTCTCGGGGGGACAGGGAAACAGGGAGCGTGCGGATCAGCGGATCAGCGCCTCGAGCGTGTCCGGCGCGACATGGCGGTCGAGGAAGTCGGCCAGGCCGTCGAAGACGGCGTCGAGCGTGCGCACCTGCGCGCCGAACAGCGCGCGCAGCACCGCCGGCGACTCGAACAGGCCGTGCGCGTACAGGCCCAGCACCGGGCCGCGCTGCCAGCCCAGCACCTCGCCGGCAGCGTTGCGCAGCGCCACCGCGGGCGCGGGCAGATCGGCATGCGGCGCGGTGCGGCCGTGGTGGATCTCGTAGCCGTCGAAGCGCACGCCCGAGAGCGCGGCCCACGGGCCCGACAGCGCGGCGAAGGTGGCCTGCGTCGGCGCCAGCAGCTTGTCGGGCTCGAACAGCGTCACCAGCGGCAGCAGGCCCAGGCCGGGGCCGTTGCTCTCGCCGCCGGGCGAGTCGATGCCGTGCAGGTCGACCAGCGCCTCGCCCAGCATCTGCAGGCCGCCGCAGATGCCCAGCACCGCACCGCCCGCGGCCGCATGGCGCGCGATCGCCGCGTCGAGCCGCTGCGCGCGCAGCCAGGCCAGATCGGCGCCGGTGTGCTTGGAGCCGGGCAGGATGATCCAGTCGACGCCGTCCAGGTCATGCGGATGGCGCGCCCAGCTCAGCCGCACGCCGGCCAGGTTGCGCAGCGGCTGGAACTCGTCGAGGTTGCTCAGGCGCGGATAGGCCACCACCGCCACCCGCAGCGGGCGCGCCGCCGCGGCGCCACCGGTGCTGCGGTCGTCGAAGACGCCGTCTTCTTCCGGCAGGCCGTGCTCGCGCCACATCGGCAGCACCGCCAGCGTCGGCACGCCAGTGAGCTGCTCGAGCATTTCCGGCCCCGGCGAGAGCAGACCCGCGTCGCCGCGGAAGCGGTTGAGCACGAAGCCGCGGATCAGCGCACGCTCGTCGGGGGGCAGCAGCTGGTGCGTGCCGTAGAGGTGGGCGAAGGCGCCGCCGCGATCGATGTCGGTCACCAGCAGGCAGGCGGCCTGGGCAGCGCGCGCGGTGCGCATGTTGACGTAGTCGCTGGCGTGCAGATTGATCTCGGCGGGCGAGCCGGCGCCTTCGATCACGACCAGATCATGCTCGGCCTGCAGCGAGGCCAGCGCCTGGCGCGCATGCGGCCACAGCGCCTCGCTGCGCCGGCGCCACGGCACCTCGGCCAGGTCGCGGCGCACCTCGCCCATCACCACGACCTGGCTGCGGGTGTCGGCCTCGGGCTTGAGCAGCACCGGGTTGTGGCGCACCTCGGGCACGACTCGCGCCGCCAGCGCCTGGAAATACTGCGCGCTGCCGATCTCGCCCATGCGCCCGCCCGGCGCCGGCACGACCCGTGCGTTGTTGCTCATGTTCTGCGCCTTGAACGGCGCCACCCGCAGGCCGCGCCGCGCATACCAGCGGCACAGCGCGGTGGCCAGCCAGCTCTTGCCCGCCCCGCTGGTGGTGCCCAGCACCATGATCGCCTTGCCCGTCATCGTCCTTGCGCTCCCGTTCCTGGTCCAGATCCTGGCCTCACCCCGTCACCCCGTCACATCGTCATGCCCGCGCAGGCGGGCACCCACGCCGCCCCCCCGGCCGTCCGTGGCGAGCGGGTGCGCGTGGGCCCTCGCATTCGCGAGGGTGACGGAGGTGGGGCAGCCCTCCTTGAGCAGCATCGAACAGCATTGAGCAGGTCAGCCATCAGTAGGTCGACAGCGACTGGAAGCCCGACTGCCGCACCGTCGGCACGAAGCTGGACTCGCCGATCACCTGGCGCCAGAGCTGCGACAGCGCCTGCTGCGAGGGCGGCGCCTGCACGCTGACGCGCACCCAGCCCGGCAGGCCCATCGAGCTGCAGTCGCGCAGCTTCAGCCCGAGCGTGCGCAGCTCCGGCAGCAGCCGCACCGGATGGGCGGGATCTTCCTGCGCCTGCGCCGGATCGTCCCAGCGCCCCCAGCGCGCCAGATAGAAGGGCGTGACGCTGGCGCGGCAGGTCCAGCCCAGGCGCCGGTGGCACAGGTCGAGCTGCTGCCGGCGCCAGCTGCGCAGGATGTGCAGGCTGGCGCGCACCCAGGACTGGGCCTCGTCGCTGGCCCAGGCGCTCAGCATCGCCACTCCGTGCGCGCCCAGCGGCCAGGACGGCGCCAGCCGGTCGAGCTGCTGCTGCAGCCAGTCGACCAGCTCGGCGGTGACCGCGCCGCGCTCCGGCGCCACCGCATAGGCGCCGCGCACGCCGGTCAGGCCCAGCGCCTTGTTCGGCGACCACAGCTGCCAGGCATGCGGCGAGAGTTCCGGCGCCTCGCCGTCCAGGCGCAGCGGCGCATAGGCGCGGTCGACCACCAGCACCGAGTCGGTCGGGTCGAAGTCCGGCGCCGGAGCGGCGTCGCCAGCCGGGCTGCCCGGCTCGGTGTGCCAGATCAGATAGGGCGGCGAGTCGACAGGCAGCTCGCTGGCGCGCCAGGGCTGCAGCCCCAGCGCATGCGCCGCGGCGGCATATTCGCCATAGGCGTAGTCGGGCACCTGCACCCGCGCGCCCGGCTTGAGCATCGCGATCGCCAGCGTCATGCGGCGGATGAACTCGCTGGCGCTGGCGGCGATCACGATGCGCGCCGGATCGACCTGATGCAGCTGGCCGAGCTGGCGCCGCAGCGCGCTGAAGGTGGGATCGGGATAGCGCCGGGCATCGACCTGGCGCACCATTTCCAGCGCCATCGGCGCCGGCCCGCAGGCATTGGCATTGGTGGAGAAGTCCCAGCGCGGCACGCCGTGGGCATCGGGCCCGCCATGCGTGCGTGCGAAATCGTGCAGGGACGAGGTGATTTGATTGTCGTGGTGCAGCGTCGTCATGGGCTCAGGCCGGCCCCCCGGCCAGCCGTGTCAGCATCATCAGCGCGCCCGCCACCAGTCCGCCCGCGAGCACGCCCGTCCAGATCCGCGCGGCCGAGCGGGCCAGCCGCAGCGCCTGCACCAGGTCCGCGGCCTCGGGAGATCGTCCTGCGGCATGCAGAGCATAGACGCCCGGCTTGCGCAATCTGACATCCAGACGTAACGCCATCGCGCCCATCGGCCAGCCGCCGTTGGGCGACGGGGTGCATGCGGCCTCGCGGGCCAGCCGGGACCACTGGCGCGGGCGCCAGGCCGGGCGCAGCAGCAGCGCGGCGGTCAGCCGCGCGGTCGGCCAGGACAGCAGATCGTCGGCGCGCGCCGCCCACTTGCCCGCCCACTCCCAGGCGCCGCGGTAGCCCCACATCGCATCGGCGGTATTGGCGAAGCGGTAGAGCACCGCACCCGGCAGTCCGGCCAGCGCAAACCAGGCCAGCGGCGCCACCACCGAGTCGTTGAGGTTCTCGGCCAGCGTCTCGATCGCCGACTCGCGCACCTCGCCGGCATCGAGCCGCGTCACGTCGCGGCTGACCAGCCAGGCCAGCCGGGCGCGCCCGGCCTCGAGCGACTGCGCCAGCGCCGCCTCCACCGCGGCGACCTCGTCGCACAGCATGCGGCAGGCGAACAGCGGCTTGAGCGCCAGCGCCAGCAGCCCCAGCGCCACCGGCCCCGGCAGCGCGACGATCCAGCGCTGCAGCGCCCAGGCCGCGCCCGCCAGCGCCACGGCGATCAGCAGCCACGACAGCGCGCCGCCCGCGAAGGCCGCCGCCGGCGCACGATCCCGCCAGAAGCGCCCGACCGGCCCGAGCAGCCGCCCCAGCCACGCCACCGGATGCCAGCGGTCGGGCGGCTCGCCGAAACGACGGTCCAGCGCCCAGGCCAGCAGCAGCGCGCCGGCCTGCAGCAGCGGCCACGGCCAGGGCGAGCCCAGCAGCGCGGTCAGCCACTCCGGCAACGGCAGCGACAGCGGCATGCGCCTCAGTCCTCGATGCCGCGCTGCGCCGGCACGCCAGCCTGGTAGTGGTGCTTGACCAGGCGCATCTCGGTCACGGTGTCGGCCAGGTCGACCAGCTCCTGCGGCGCATTGCGCCCGGTCAGCACCACATGCACATGATCGGGGCGCTCGCGCAGCGCCGCCAGCACCGGCTCCAGCGGCACCCAGCCATAGCGCAGCGGGTACATGATCTCGTCGAGCACCACCAGGAAATGCGCGCCGGCGCGGATCGTCGCCTCGGCACGCGCCCAGCCGTCACGGGCGAGCTGCGCGGAATGCTCCAGATCCCTGCTCTTCCAGCTGAAGCCGTCGCCCAGGCCCTCGATCGGCACGCCGAGCTGCTCGAACATGCGGTGCTCGCCGAAGCGCGCGCTGGGCACCTTCATGAACTGGTAGATCTTCACCGGCTTGCCGCGGCCGTGCGCACGCAGCGCCAGGCCGAAGGCAGCCGTGCTCTTGCCCTTGCCGTCGCCGGTGTGGATCAGGATCAGGCCGCGGCGCTCGCCCTCGGGCTTCTGGCGGTCGCGCTCGACCGGGGGGGATTCGATCTGCATGGTCTGGATTCGCTATTCGCTTCGATTCGAGTCAGGGGGAATCAGAGCCGCGGCAGCGCGACCCACTGGACTTCGGCCGCAGCCGCAGCAGCCTCGGTGGCGCCTGCGCTCACCGGCACCGCCTCGATGCGGATCGCGCCGCCGAAGACCTCGACCAGCGTGCGCTGCACCAGCGGGTCGCCGGGCTGGCCGATCGCGTGGATCTGGCCGGCGGCCATCACCACCAGCCGGTCGGCGGCCAGCGCCAGGCTCAGCTCGTGCAGCACCGCGACGATGGTGCGGTTCTCCTGGCGGGCGAGCCGGGCCATCTGCCGCACCAGCGCCACCTGATGCGGCGGGTCGAGGTGGGTGGTCGGCTCGTCGAGCAGCAGCACCGGCGACTGCACCGCCAGCGCGCGCGCCAGCAGCACCCGCTGGCGCTCGCCGCCGGACAGCTCGGCCAGGCGGCGGTGGCGCCAGGCGGTGCATCCGGTGGCCTGCATCGCCTGGCGGACCGCCTGCTCGTCGCGCCCGCGCGCCAGGCCGAACAGGCCGAGATGCGGCAGCCGGCCCAGCCGGACCACATCGATCACCGTCAGGTCGCCGCCGGCCTCGCCCTGCTGCGCCAGCCAGGCCAGCCGGCGCGCGCGCTGAGGCGCCGGCCAGTCGGCCAGCGGGGCCCGGTCGAGCCGGACCTCGCCGTGCTCGAGCGGCTGCAGCCCGGCCAGCGCACGCAGCAGCGTCGACTTGCCGGCACCGTTGGGCCCGACGATCGCGGTCCAGCCCGGGCCGAAGTCCAGGTCGATGTCGCGCAGCACCGTGCGATCGCCCAGGCGCACCTGCAGGCGGCGGGCGCTGAGCATCGGATCGGACACGAAGGGGCCGCCCATCAGCCCATCCTCCGGCGCTGCAGCAGCCACAGCAGATAGGAGCCGCCCAGCACCGCGGTCAGCACGCCGACCGGCAGCTCCTGCGGCGCGATCAGCCAGCGCGAGAGCACATCGGCGCCCATCAGCAGCACGCCGCCCATCGCCGCGCTGGCCACCAGGCAGTAGCCGTGCGTCGCCTGCACGAAGCGGCGCACCAGATGCGGCGCCACCAGGCCGACGAAGGCCACCATGCCGGCCTGCGCGACCGCGGTGCCGGTGGCCAGCGCCATCAGCGCGACCATCACCAGCCGCAGCCGCGGCAGCGACAGCCCGAGGCTGGTGGCGCTGTCCTCGCCCAGCGACAGCGCATCGAGCACCCGCGCCAGCCGCCAGGCCAGCGGCAGCGCCGCCAGCAGCGCCAGCAGCAGCAGCAGGCAGGACGGCCAGCCGAGAAAGCCGGTCGTGCCCAGCAGGAAGGCCTGCTTGCCGCGCAGCGCGTCCGGGTCGAGCGTGGTCAGCAGATCGTTGAAGGCGCCCAGCACCACGCCGACCACCACCCCGGCCAGCAGCAGCCGGGTGGTGTGGGTCGCGCCCCGGGCCAGCATCAGCGTCAGCGACACGCCCAGCAGGGCACCGCAGAAGGCCGCACCGACCAGCCCGAAGCGCGCCAGCCAGCCGGCCGCCCCGCCCCCGAGCACCACCGATCCGGCGGTCAGCACCAGCACCACGCCGAGAGAAGCCCCCGCAGCCGAGCCCAGCAGATAGGGATCGGCCAGGGGATTGCGGAACAGCCCCTGCGCGATCGCGCCGGCCAGGCCGAACAGCGCGCCGGTCAGCCAGGCGCCCAGCGTGCGCGGCAGGCGGATCTGGCCCAGCACCAGTCCGGCCGATCCGTCATCGAACAGGGCCCGCAGCGCCGAGAGGCTGGCGCCCTCGCTGCCGATCAGCAGCCCGGCCAGCAGCCCGATCAGCGACAGCAGCGCCAGCCCCCGGGCCAGCAGCCGCCGGCGATGGCGTTCCTCGAGACTCATTCGCGCAGGGCCGTCAGGCAGTCGGCGACCAGCTCGGCCGCCTCGCCCAGGCGCGGGCCAGGCCGCACCAGGGTGTCATAGCGATCGGCCGGAAAGGCACAGCGCCGGCCCGACTGCAGCGCCTTCAGCCCGGCCCAGCCCGGCCGGCGCGGCATGTCGGCGATGTGGCGCTCGACCGCCATCACCACATCGGGCGCGGCGCGCACGACGAATTCGGGATTGAGCTTCGGGAAGGGGCCGAGTTCGGCCGGCACGATGTTGACCAGGCCGAAGCGCTGCAGCAGCTCGCCGATGAAGGAGCTGCGCCCGGCCGCATAGGGCGCCGAGTCGACCTCGAAATAGACGCTGCGCCCGCGCCAGCCGGCCGGCACCCGGGCGACGGCCCGCTCGACCTGCGCGTCGATGCGCGCCCACAGCGCCGTGCCCTGCCCGGGCCGGCCCAGCAGCACCGCGATCGTCTCGGCGGTGCGCCGCGCCTCCTCGGTGGTGCGCGACTCCAGCACCACCACCTTCAGGCCGAGCGACTGCAGCCGCTCGACCGCGCGGCTCGACGGCACGGCCAGCACCACATCGGGCCGCAGGCCGACGATGCGCTCGATCTGCGGATCATCCATGCCGCCCAAGCGCGGCAGCCGCTCGACCCGGGCCGGCCAGCTGGAATAGCGGTCGACGCCGACCAGACGCTCGCACTCGCCCAGCGCGCAGACGGTCTCGGTCAGCGAGGGCATCAGCGAGACGATGCGCCGCGGCGGCACCGACGAAGCCGGGGCCTGGGCCTGAACCGCCGGCCACGCCGCCAGCAGCGGCAGCAGCGCGGCGCAGGCCCGCAGGACCGCGCGCCTCACCGCCGCACCGCCATCTCGAGCCCGGCCACCATCAGCGTGACCCGCGCACAGACCGCCGCCACCTGCTGATGCAGCCGCCCGAGCGCATCGACGAAGTGTCGGGCCTCGCGCGACAGCGGCGCCAGGCCCAGGCCGATCTCGTTGGAGACCAGCACCACCGGACCCGGCGCCTGCTGCAGGGCCGCAGCCAGCGCGTCGCAGGCGGCCTGCCAGCGCGTCGCGTCGGCCGGCTCGCCCTCGAGCGGCATCAGCCAGCGGGTGGTCCACAGCGTCAGGCAGTCGACCAGCACCAGGGTGTCGGGCGCGGCATGGCGGCGCAGCGCGGCGGCCAGATCGAGGCAGTCCTCGTCGGTCGCCATCGCCGGCACCCGCTCCAGGCGATCGAGGCGATGGCGCTCGATGCGCTCGCGCATCTCGCCGTCGCCGGCCAGCGCGGTGGCCAGCAGCACCGCACGGCGCCCGGGCGCGCCGGCCAGCCAGTCGGCCGCGCGACGCTCGCCACAGCGCGACTTGCCGCTGCGCTGGCCGCCCAGGATGAATTCGCAGCGCTGATGGTTCTCCATTCTCATCGCCCGATCATCGCTCAGGCTCAGCGCGGGCTGTAACGCAGCGTGAGATGCAGCTCGCGGCCCGGCTGGTTGTAGCCCCAGGCGGTCTCGTACTGGCGGTCGAACAGATTGTTCAGCCGCGCCCCCAGCGACCAGTCGCGCTGGAACTGCCACTGCGCGTTCAGGTCGGCCACCGCGTAGCCGGCCAGGCGGCGGGTGTTGGCCGCATCGTCGTAGCGGTGACCGCGCGCCTGCAGGCCGGCACCAACGCTCCACGCCCCCAGATCGACATCGGCCGACAGCCGGGCCTGGTTGCGTGCGCGGCGCGGCAGCAGCTTGTCGTGGTTGGCGCTGCCCTCGGTGGCGTTGCGCGGGTCCAGATGGTCATAGGCGGCACCGACCCGCACCGGGCCGAGGCGGCCGTCATAGGCCAGCGTCACGCCACGGCTCTCGACATAGGGCAGATTGGTCGGGTTGGCGCCCTGGGTGATGTAGCCGCGCACCCGGTTGCCGAACAGCGTCGCGCTGACGCTCTGCTCGCCCAGGGTGTAGCGCAGGCCCAGCTCGGCATGGCGGCCTTCCTCGGGCGCCAGCGCCGGGTTGCCATAGGACGGCCAGTAGAGCTGGTTGAAGCTCGGCGCGACAAAGCTGGTGCCGAGCTGGGCGCTCAGGCGCAGCGCATCGCTCAGCGCCAGGCCGTAGCCGAGGTTGCCGGTGGTCTGGTCGCCGTACTGCGAGTTGCGGTCATGGCGCACGCCGGCCTGCACGGTGTGCGCACCCAGCACCGCGCGGTAGCCCAGCGCGCCGCTGCGCACGGTGCGCTCGGTCACCTCGTAGTTGCCACCCGGCTTGCTGACCTTCTGCTTCAGATGCTCGGCCACCACCAGCAGCGAGCCGACCGGCAGCACGAAGGTGTTGTCCCAGCTCAGCTGCTGCTGCACGGTGGCGATGGTGCCCAGATCGGTCCAGGGCGAGGCCGAGGCGAGCGTCTCGTAGTCGTTGGCGCTGCGGGCGATGCGCAGCACCGTCGACCAGCCCTTGACCACCTCGCCGCTGGCATCGACCGAGGCGACCTGGGTGCGCAGGCCGGCCCGCGAATCGGCGCCCGGGCCGTCATCGAAGCCGGTGCGCGATTCCGACTGCAGCAGCCGGGCATTGAGCTGCCAGCCCTGCGGCAGGCGCAGGCCGAGCTGGGCGCTGCCGGCGTTCTGGTTGAAGCCGTCCGGATCCGGGTTGTGGCTGCCGAACAGCACCCGCTCGTTGGTCGACGAGAAGCCGCGGTTCTCGGTGTGAATCAGCTGGACCGCGCCGTTCCAGAGGCCGTCGTCGAAGCTCAGACCGGCACTGCCCTGGGCATGGCGCTTGCTGCCGACGGTCAGCGCACCGTTGCCGCGCAGGCCCTGGCCCGGCTGGGCGCGGCGGGTGAAGACCTGCACCACGCCGCCGACCGCATCGCTGCCGTACAGGCTGGAGAGCGGGCCACGCACGATCTCGATGCGCTCGATGTCGCCCAGCGGCAGGTTGTCGAAGTCGGCCTGGCCGAGCGTCGCCGAACCGTAGCGCACGCCATCGACCAGCAGCAGCACATGACGCGCCTCCATGCCGCGCATGAAGATCGAGCTGGACTTGCCCAGACCGCCATTGGAGGTGAGCTGGATGCCCGGCTGCTGCGCCAGCACCTCGGCCAGCGTGCGGCCGGACTGGAGCGCCAGATCCTCGGCGGTCAGCACCGTCACGTCGGCGATGCTGCGGTCGGCCTGGATCGGGCTGCGGGTGGAGGTCACCACCACCGCGGGCAGCGAGGCCGCCGCGGTGGCCACGGCCGGGGCGGACTGGGCGGCAGCGCCCAGCGGCAGGCACAGCATCAGCGCTGCGGCGGCAGCAGTGGCGCGCAGGCGCGTTTCGGGCAGACGGCTGCCGACGGAGAGCTTGGACATGATGGAACGGTGTCAGGATCGTGCATGCCAGCGTCCCCGCAGGCCTCGCACCTCATGGCCTGCCGGCGCCGCGACCGGCGCGACATCGACAGACCCCCTGTTGGCCGGTATCCGGGCTGACGGACGAACCCGCTGCGACCCTTCCCGGCATCGCCTGGATGCCAGTGGTTCATGTGCGCAGGGGCAGAGAGCCGCCGAGGCTCTCGTCCGCTTACCGTTGCGGGGGCAGCACAGGTTGGGCCGACCCGGCGGGTCTTGACCTTCCTGTTTCCCGTTTAACCCACCGACCAGATCCGGTCAGGCGAGCACCAACAGCGTGAATTGTAAACATTGCGGCGGTGCACCACTACAATCGGACCCTTCCGGCGCCCTCGCCTGTGGCGTTCGCGCCAACACGATGCAGCGGCACCGACCGCCCCGACAGCACAGCAGCGCAATGTCCACACTCGAAGACCTCGCCGACCGGATAGAACGGCTGATCCTTCGCCACGAAGAGCTCAAGCGCGCCAATGCCCAGCTCGAGCAGCAGCTCACCGCGGTCGCGGCCGAGCGGGACAACCTGCGCTCGCGCTATGCGGCCGCGCGCAACCGCATCGACGCGCTGCTCGAGCGGCTGCCCGCCGGCGATGTCGACACCCATGAACGCGGCGCCTCGGGAGGCGGGGTATGAGCATGAAGCAGATGGAAGTCAGCATCATGGGCCAGATCTATCTGCTGGCCTGCCCGGAAGGGGGGGACGCGGTGCTGGCCGAGGCGGTGACCCGGGTCGACCGCGAGATGTGCGCGATCCGCGATGCCGGCCGGGTCAAGGCGCGCGAGCGCATCGCGGTGCTGGCGGCGCTGAACATCGCCTACGCGCTGAGCGAGCTGCGCCACTCGGGCGGCACCCCGATGCCGCTGCCGCCCCCGCCGCCACCCGCGCCACCGCCGATCACCATCGATGTCGACGGCCTGGTGCGGCGCATCGAGGCCAGCCTCGGCGCCGAGGGAATGAAGCTAGAATGACACCCGTCCGTCGCGTCCGCGGGGGTTTTATATTTCCTTGAACCGATGCTCTCGCGAGCCCGGGCCTGGAACATTGTCCGGCTGGTGCGATCGTCTCGCGTCAGATGAACCCGAAGCCGGACTGACCTCGCCCACCTGAATCCCCTGGGTTCAGGAATGCGGCCCTCGGTTCGCGATGGACACCTCCCCTCCACCACGATGAACCTCGACCTGATGCTGGTCGCCCAGCTGCTCGTTCTCGGCAGCTGCACCGGTTTTCTCGCCGGCCTGCTGGGCATCGGCGGCGGCATGCTGATCGTGCCCTTCATGACGCTGATCCTGTCCGCCCGCGGCGTGGAGTCGGCGCTGGCGGTCAAGATGGCGATCGCCACCTCGATGGCCACCATCGTCTTCACCTCGATCTCGAGCGTGCGCGCCCACCACCGACGCGGCGCGGTGCGCTGGGATCTGGTGCGGCGCATCGCGCCGGGCATCGTGATCGGCGGACTGATCGCCGGTGCAGGCGCTTTTGCCGCGCTGCGCGGCACGACGCTGGCGCTGGTGTTTGCGGTCTTCGTTGCCTTCTCGGCGACGCAGATGCTGCGCAACCGTCAGCCGGCACCGTCGCGGCAGATGCCCGGCACCGCGGGCAGCCTGGGTGCAGGCACGCTGATCGGCTTCATGTCCGGACTGGTGGGGGCCGGCGGCGGCTTCATCTCGGTGCCCTTCATGACCTGGTGCAATGTCGCGATGCACCACGCGGTGGCGACCTCGGCCGCGCTGGGCCTGCCGATCGCGCTGGCCAACACCGTCGGCTACCTGATCGGCGGCTGGTCGATGCCGGCACCCCTGCCGGGAGCGCTGGGCTGGCTGTGGCTGCCGGGCCTCGGGCTGATCGCCTGCGCCAGCGTGCTGACCGCGCCGCTGGGTGCACGGGCCGCCCATGCGCTGCAGGTCGCGCAGCTCAAGCGCGCCTTCGCGCTGGTGCTCTACCTGCTGGCGCTCTACATGGGCGGGAAGGCGCTGGGCTGATCAGAAGGATTCCCACTGCTCGGTCGAGCCGGTCTCGGCCACCGGCGCGGGGGCCGGCGCGGCCTTGCGCTCGGCGGCGGGCGGCGGGGGCGGTGCCGGCCGGCTGACCGGCGCCGACACAGGCGTCGCTGCGGTGCGGGCCACCGGTGCTGCAGCGGCACGCGCAGCCGACTTCGGCTTCGGTGCCGGCGACACGGACGGCACCCGGCTGCCACTGCTGCCACCGCCCGTTCCCAGCTGGAAGCTCTTGACGCCGGCCGCCAGCGTCGCGGCCTGACGGCGCAGGCTGTCGGCGGCCGCCGCGCTCTCCTCGACCAGCGCGGCGTTCTGCTGCGTCATCTGGTCGAGCTGGCTGACCGCGGCGCTGACCCGGCCCAGCTCGGTGCTCTGCTCGCTGGTCGAGGCGGTGATCTCGCTGATCAGGTCGCTGACACGCTGCACGCCGCTGACGATGTCGCTCATCGCCCGGCCGGCGTCATGGACCAGATGCGTGCCGGCACCGACCTTGTCGACGCTGGCCCCGATCAGGGTCTTGATCTCCTTGGCCGCATGGGCGCTGCGCTGCGCCAGGTTGCGCACTTCGCCAGCCACCACCGCGAAGCCTCGGCCCTGCTCGCCGGCCCGGGCGGCCTCCACCGCCGCGTTCAGCGCCAGGATGTTGGTCTGGAAGGCGATACCGTCGATCACGCCGATGATCTCGGCGATCTTGCGGCTGGAGGCGCTGATCTCCTCCATGTTGCTGACGACCTGGGTCATCACGTCGCCACCGCGCTGGGCGGCGCTGGAGGCCTGGCCGGCCAGCTCGTTGGCGAGCTGGGCCGAATCGGCGGTCTGGCGCACCGTCTCGCTGAGCTGCTCCATCGAGCTGGAGGTCTGCTGCAGCGAGCCGGCGGTCTGCTCGGTGCGCATCGACAGCTCCTGGTTGCCGGCCGCGATCTGCGTGCTGGCGGTGCCGACCGCCTCGGTCGATTCGCGGATGCTGCCGACGATCGCACCGACCGCATCCTGCATGCGCAGCAGCGCGCGCAGCAGCTGCGCGGCCTCGTCCTCGCCGCGGACCTCCAGGCGGGTGCCCAGATCGCCCTGGGTGATCGCGTCGGTCAGCTGCTGGGCGCGGGCGATCGGCGCGACGATCGAGGCCGAATTGACCAGCGTCAGCGGCACGACGACTGCCAGCATCGCCGCCATCGTGCCAAGAATCAGCATGCGGTCGGCGCCGCTCCAGACCATCGCGCCGATGACGGCGAACAGCCCCACCAGCATGGCCACCGCCGCGGCCATGCGCAGTCGGATGGTGAAATTCCAGAACATGTCCTGCATCGCGTGCGCTCCCGGGATTGGTCTGTCGCGTGTCGTGTCGTGAAGGGGCCGGGGCGGCGCGTCAGCGCGCCTGCACCAGCGTGGCGATGTCGAGGATCAGCGCGACCCGGCCGTTGCCGAGAATCGTCGCGCCCGAGACATGCGGGATGCGCTTGTAGTGGGTCTCGAGGTTCTTCACCACCACCTGCTGCTGGCCGATCAGCTCGTCGACGATCAGCGCCGCGCGCGACCCCTCGGACTCGACGATGACCATGATCGGCTGGGCCGGCGGCTCGTCGCGCCAGACGCCGAAGTGCCCGGCCAGGTCGACCACCGGCAGGTATTCCTCGCGCACCTTGGCGACGCGGTGGTTGTTGCCCAGCGAGCGGATGCGGTCCGGCCCGATCAGGTCGCTCTCGACCACCGAACCCAGCGGCAGGATGTAGACCTCGTCGCCGACGGCCACGCTCATGCCGTCCATGATCGCCAGCGTCAGCGGCAGGCGCACCTTGACGCTCATGCCGCAGCCCGGCGCCGACTCGATGTCGACCCGCCCGCCCAGACCGAGAATGTTCTTCTTCACCACATCCATGCCGACACCGCGGCCGGACACGTCGGTGACCTGCTCGGCAGTCGAGAAGCCCGGCTCGAAGATCAGGTTCCAGACCTGGGTGTCGGTCATCGAGTCGGAGGCCTGCAGGCCGCGCTCGATCGCCTTGGAGATCAGCTTCTCGCGCGACAGGCCCTTGCCGTCGTCGCGCACCTCGATCACCACCGAGCCGCCCTGGTGCCAGGCCGACAGCGTGATCGTGCCCACCGCCGGCTTGCCGGCCTGCACCCGCGCCTGCGGCAGCTCGATGCCGTGGTCGCAGGAGTTGCGCACCAGGTGGGTCAGCGGGTCGGTGATCTTCTCGATCAGGCCCTTGTCGAGCTCGGTGGCCTCGCCGTGCGTGACCAGCTCGACCTGCTTGCCCAGCTTGCCCGAGAGATCACGCAGCATGCGCGGGAAGCGGCTGAAGACCGCCGACATCGGGATCATGCGGATCGACATCACCGCGTCCTGCAGGTCGCGCGAGTTGCGCTCCATCAGGTTGATCGCGCTGACCAGCGACTGGTGCACCACCGGGTCGAGCGAGCGGCTGCCCTGGATCAGCATCGCCTGGGTGATGACCAGCTCGCCGACCAGGTTGATCAGCTGGTCGACCTTCTCGACCGAGACGCGCAGCGTCGCCGCATCCGGTGCGGCCGGCGCGCGGTTGCCGCCCTTGGCCCCGTTCGCCGGGGCAGCGGCAGCCGGCGGTGCGGCCGGTGCCGGCGCGCCGGCCGGTGGCGGCTCGGGCGCGGCAGAGGGCACGCCGGGATTGCCTTCGTAGAAGCCGAAGCCGGGGCCGGATTCCATCAGATGGACCAGCTTGCGATCGACATGGAAGCTGAACAGGTCGAGCAGATCGTTGTCGGTGCAGCTGGTGATGACGGTGAAGCGGCGCATGCCGTCGACCGGCTCGCCGAAGTCCAGCGGCTTCATCTCGCCGATGCCGGGAATCTCCTCGAAGAGCTCGTGCAGATGGCTGGCCGTCTGCGGCAGCTCGAGCGGTCCGATGCGGACCTCGAGCTCGCGGGTGCCGGCCGGCCTGGGCGCAGCAGCCGCCGCGGCCGCCGCAGGGGCCGCCACCGGTGCCGGTGCAGGGGCCGCGCTGGCCGCCGCGTCCAGGCTGGCCAGACGGCGGATGTCGGCGACCAGGCCGCTGGTCTCGGGCGCCTCGTCGGTCAGGCCCTGCTGGAAGGACAGCAGACCCCACAGCGCGTCGCCGCCGCGCAGCAGCACATCGACCATCGGCGGCGTCGGTGCCAGCTCGTGGCGGCGCAGCCGGTCGAGCAGCGTCTCCATCTCGTGCGCCAGCGTGGCCACCGCGGTGAAGCCGAAGGTGGCCGCGCCGCCCTTGATCGAGTGCGCGACCCGGAAGATCGCGTTGAGCGTCTCGTCGTCGACCGCGGCCGGATCGAGCGCGAGCAGCAGCTGTTCCATGCTCTGCAGGTTCTCCGCCGCCTCCTCGAAGAAGGTCTGGTGGAACTGCTGCAGGTCGAGGCCACCGTCGCTGGAACGCGAAGAGGCAGAGCCTTGGGAGAGTCGATCGGCCATGGTGTCGGGGCTTCCTCAGTGAGTGCGCTCGGTGCGGACTCGGTGCGGGCGGCGGAAATCGTCGAACAGGTCCGCAGCCGCGTGACGTGGAGCGCAGCAGACAAGCTGCGGCACCAGGCGCCACGAACGGTGCAGGATCGGGAGGCAGGTCAGCGGATGACCATGCGGATGACCTCAAGCAGCTTCATCGAGTCGAAGGGCTTGACCAGCCAGCCGGTGGCGCCGGCCTCCTTGCCGGCCTTCTTCATGTCGTCGCCCGACTCGGTGGTCAGGATCAGGATCGGCGTGCTCCGGTACTGGGACGTCTCGCGCAGCTTGCGCGTCAGCGAGGTTCCGTCCATGCGCGGCATGTTCTGGTCGGTCAGCACCAGATCGAACTGCTGGCGGCCGGCCTTTTCCCAGGCGTCGGCTCCGTCGACCGCCTCCACGACCTGATAGCCAGCGCTCTTGAGCGTGAACTGGACCATCTGGCGCATGGAGGGGGAATCGTCGACAGCGAGAATGGATGGCATGAATCTCTCCGGCAGCGGCTGGGCGCTGTTGATGGACACTGAACGGGTGTCGATTGCATCAATTTTTCTCAATCGCGCCTGTCACCGGTGCCGGGATCACGCCTCAAAATCCGGCTCAGTTCCTGACATGTGAAAAAGCGTTGCCCGCCCATGCCCCGTACCCCCCAGCTGCGCCGCCTGCGCCTGCTCCATCTGGAAGATTCGGAGCTGGATCACCAGCTGGTGCTGGCACACCTGCGCCGCGGCGGCATCGAGCCGTCGATGCAGCGCATCGACACCGAGGGCGCCTTCCTGGCCGCGCTGGATCAGCGCTGGGACGCGGTGATCTCCGACTACAACCTGCCGGGCTTTTCCGGCCTGGTGGCGCTGGAGCTGCTGCGCGAGCGTGATGCGCTGCTGCCCTTCATCCTGGTCTCCGGGGAGATCGGCGAGGACACCGCGGTCGAGGCGATGCGCAACGGCGCCTCCGACTACCTGCTCAAGAGCAACCTGATCCGGCTGGTGCCAGCGCTGCTGCATGCGGTCGAGGTCTGCGAGGGCCTGCGCGCGCGCAAGCGCAGCGACGAGGAGCTGGCCCGCTCGCGCAAGCGCCTGTCGGAGCTGGCGCAGCATCTGCAGACCTCGATCGAGATGGAGCGCGCCGCCATCGCGCGCGAGATCCACGACGACGTCGGCGGCTCGCTGACCGCAGTCAAGTTCGATCTGGCCTGGCTGACGCGTCACGCGCCCAACGGCCCGATGGCCGAGCGCGCGCAGCAGGCGCTGGAGACGGTCAACCACGCGATCGAGGCCAGCCAGCGCATCATGCACAACCTGCGCCCGGCCATTCTCGAGCAGGGCCTGGTGGCGGCGCTGCAGTGGATGACGCAGCGCTTCGAGCGCCGCAACGGCATCATGACCGCCTTCCGCACCAGCCATGACCATCTGCGCCTGCCCCCGGGCGTGCCGCTGGTGGCCTATCGCACCGCGCAGGAGGCGCTGACCAACATCTCCAAGCACGCCCGCGCCACCCGGGTGCAGGTCGACCTGACGGTGGCCGCCGGCGTGCTGTCGCTGGAGATCAGCGACAACGGCCGCGGCCTGTCGAACCAGGACCTCGGCAAGGAGCGCTCCTTCGGCATCCGCGGCCTGCACGAGCGCGCCGACACCGTCGGCGGCTGGATCGACCTGAGCAGCTCGCCCACCGGCACGACGCTGATCCTGTCGGTGCCGCTCGACGTGGTCGGCACCAGCTCGCGGCCCGGCGACACCGACATCGATCTGCCCCTGGGCAGCCCTCACGATCCATCCACCTGGGGAGCGCTATGACCCGCGTCATCCTGTGCGACGACCACGCGCTGATCCGCCGTGGCATCCGCGACACGCTGGCCGAGCAGCCCGACATGCAGATCGTCGGCGAGGCCGGCGAATACGGCGAGCTGCGCACGCTGCTGCGCAGCACCTCCTGCGACGTGCTGGTGCTCGACATCAGCATGCCCGGGCGCAGCGGCCTGGACGTGCTGCATGTGCTCAAGGACGAGGGCTCGCCGATCCGGGTGCTGATCGTCTCGATGTACCCGGAGGACCAGTACGCGCTGCGCGCGCTGCGCGCCGGCGCCTACGGCTATGTCAACAAGGGCGCCGACCCGGCGCAGATCGTCGCCGCCGTGCGCATGGTCGCGCAGGGACGCAAGTACATCACCGCCGAGATGGCGCAGATGCTGGTCGAGAGCCTGACCACGCCCGCGCCCGAGGCGCCGCACGAGAAGCTCTCCGACCGCGAGCTGCAGACGCTGACGATGATCGCCTCGGGCAAGCGCCTCTCGGACATCGCCGACGAGCTGTCACTGAGCCCCAAGACCGTCAGCGTCTACCGCGCCCGGGTGCTGGAGAAGCTGGGCATGGCCAACAACTCCGAGCTGACGGTCTACGCGATCCGCAACGGGTTGGTATGACATGGGACAATCCGCCGACGCCAAGAGGAAACTGCCATGACCACACCGCATGTTCTTGATGAAGCCGGAATGCAGTCGATGGAAGCCCGCATCCCCGAACTGGCCGAGATGGCGGTGCACCGCGCCTACCTTCAAGCCCTGACCACATCAGGCCGGGTCGTTGAAGCCATCGACGGACAGCTGGTCGAAACGCTGGTCACGGGCCAGCACCGCGTGCTGCGGCAGCTGGCGCCCCCGATCCCGGTCCAGCGCGGCATGCGCCTGACCCGCCGAACAGCACGATGAGTCAACCCATCCCGCGCCTGCGGGTGTTCGCTGGCCCGAACGGCTCGGGCAAAAGCACCATCAAGGATTCGTTGCTGCCTCAGTGGCTCGGTGTCTACGTCAACGCCGATGACATCGAGAAGGCCATCCGCACCCAGGTCATCAGCCGCTACCACCGCTCGCTGGAATTGCTGCCGGCGGCTGTAGAGCAGTCCAGCCGTGCGTACGTGTTCGACAACTCGAACCATGCACGAACCTGGATCGCGGAAATCACGGACGGCGACGACATGGAGCTGCAGACCGACCAGATGCCGCACTGGTTCAGGACTGCACTCTGGGATCCGTTCGCCGGCACGACCGACACCTGACCCCCAAACAGCGTCAGAGCCGCACCGGAATCCCGCGCGCCGCCATCAGCGCCTTGGCCTCGCCCACGGTGTGCTCGCCGTAGTGGAAGATGCTGGCTGCCAGCACCGCATCCGCCCCACCCTGCTGCACGCCATCGGCCAGGTGGTCGAGGTTGCCCACGCCGCCCGAGGCGATCACCGGCACCGACACCGCATCGCTCACCGCACGGGTCAGGTCGAGGTCGAAGCCGATCTTGGTGCCGTCGCGGTCCATGCTGGTCAGCAGGATCTCGCCGGCGCCCATCTGCGCCATCTGCGCCGCCCACGCCACCGCGTCGATGTGCATGTTCTTGCGCCCGCCGTGGGTGTAGACGTCCCAGCCCGGGCCCTTGGCGGCGAGGTCCTCGCCCACCCGGCGCTTGGCGTCGATCGCCACGACGATGCACTGCGAGCCGTACTTGTCGCTGGCCTCGCGGATCACCTGCGGATTGGCCACCGCCGCCGAGTTGAAGCTGACCTTGTCGGCGCCGGCGTTGAGCAGCCGGCGCACATCGGCCACCGTGCGCACGCCCCCGCCCACCGTCAGCGGGATGAAGACCTGCGAGGCCACCGCCTCGATGATGTGCAGGATCAGGTCACGGCCGTCGCTGGTGGCGGTGATGTCGAGGAAGGTCAGCTCGTCGGCGCCCTGGTCGTTGTAGCGCGCGGCGATGTCGACCGGGTCGCCCGCATCGCGTAGGCCGACGAAGTTGACGCCCTTGACGACACGACCGCCGGTCACGTCCAGGCAGGGAATGATGCGTTTGGCGAGCATGGAGGGGGCTTGATTTGAAAAACGATTAGATGCCGGAAGAATCGAGACGCGCTTCGACCTGAACCAGTTGCTGCATCCGGTCGGCGAACCGGCCCAAAAGACTGGCGTAGCGCATACAGACAGCCATGGCGATCTGCTCGGCAATCTCACAGTCGAATGTGTGCGAGGACTGGTTGCGGCTGACGATCATCTCCATCCAGCCTTCGAGGTCCTCGATCAGCTGCATCGCGAAGGCGGCCCGGGTGGCGTCGCGCGAGCCCATGATCTCGGTCTGCCCCTGGTAGGCGACGTAGTCCTTCATGACATTCCAGGACAGCTCGTGCGTGAACTCGAAGGCCTGGATCAGCCCCTGCTGCTCCAGCTCGCTGAGCGCACGCTCCCGGCTCAGCGCCACCGCCGACTGCAGCTGCCGCAGCGCCCGGACATAGTTGTCCAGTCGCAGCTGCCAGCGCGGCGGCGTCGCCTCGGTGCTCATGGCGCCCGGAATCAGCCCGCCACGCCGCCCAGCGCGTCGGCGCGGGCCTGGCCGGCGGCGAAGTCGAGGTCGCCGGTGTAGATCGAGCGGCCGCAGATGACGCCCTCGACGCCTTCCTTCTCGACCGCGCACAGCGCCTCGATGTCCTGGATGTTGGACAGGCCGCCGGAGGCGATCACCGGGATCTTCAGCGCCTGCGCCAGGCGCACGGTCGCCTCGATGTTGATGCCCGAGAGCATGCCGTCGCGACCGATGTCGGTGTAGATGATGCTCTCGACGCCGTAGTCCTCGAACTTCTTCGCCAGATCGACCACCTCGTGGCCGGTCAGCTTGCTCCAGCCGTCGGTGGCGACCTTGCCGTCCTTGGCATCCAGGCCGACGATGATGTGGCCGGGGAAGGCGGCGCAGGCGTCGCGCAGCAGGCCGGGGTTCTTGACCGCGGCGGTGCCGATGATGACGTAGCTGATGCCGGCGTCCAGGTAGCGCTCGATGGTGTCGAGGTCGCGGATGCCGCCGCCGAGCTGCACCGGGATGCGGCCGCCCACCTCGGCCAGGATGGACTTGATCGCGCCGGCGTTGACCGGCTTGCCGGCGAAGGCGCCGTTCAGGTCGACCAGGTGCAGGCGGCGGCCGCCGGCGTCGAGCCAGCGCCGCGCGATGACGGACGGATCGTCCCCGAAGGTGGTGGAGTCGTTCATGTCGCCCTGTTTGAGGCGGACACACTTGCCGTCTTTGAGATCGATCGCCGGAATCAGCAGCATGGCTGGAAACGCAGAGGTTGCGGTTGAATGAGGAAGGGAGGCGCGGGAGTTGCCGGTCGGCGCCGCTCAGGGCTTCCAGGACAGGAAGTTGCGGTAGAGCGCCAGGCCGTGGTCGGCGCTCTTCTCCGGGTGGAACTGGGTCGCGAAAATGTTATCCCGGGCCACCGCGCAGGTAAAGGCGTCGCCGTAGTCGGTCTCGCCGGCGGCGTGGCGCGCGTCGGCCGGGCAGGCATGGTAGCTGTGCACGAAGTAGAACCAGGCACCGTCGGGCACGCCGGCCCAGACCGGATGGACCGCGCCGTCATGCGCCAGCTGGCGCACCCGGTTCCAGCCCATCTGCGGCACCTTGAAGCGGCTGCCGTCGGGCTGCAGGCGGCCGTCCAGGCGGAAGCGGATGACGCGTCCGGGAATCAGCCCCAGGCCCGGCGTGTCCTGCTCCTCCGAGTGGTCGAGCAGCATCTGCATCCCGACGCACACGCCCATCAGCGGCTTGGTCGCGGCGGCTTCGAGCACGGCGTCCTTCAGGCCCGAGTCGTGCAGCTCGCGCATGCAGTCGCGCATCGCGCCCTGGCCGGGCAGCACCACCCGCTCGGCGGCCCGCACCTCCTCGGGGCGCGAGGTGACGACCACCTCCAGCCCGGAGCCCTGCGCGACGTGCATCACCGCCTGCGACACCGAGCGCAGGTTGCCCATGCCGTAATCGACGACGGCGACAGTTCGTTGGCTCATGTCAGAGGCATCCCTTGGTCGACGGAATCACGCCGGCCGAGCGCGGATCGGGCGTGATCGCCATGCGGATCGCGCGGCCGAAGGCCTTGAAGATCGTCTCGCACTGGTGGTGCGCGTTGTGGCCCTTCAGGTTGTCGACATGCAGGCTGACCAGCGCATGGTTGACGAAGCCCTGGAAGAACTCGAACACCAGCTGCGTGTCGAGCGCGCCGATCATGCCGGCGGTGAACTTCACGTCCATCGCCAGGCCCGGACGGCCCGAGAAGTCGACCACCACCCGCGAGAGCGCCTCGTCCAGCGGCACGTAGGCGTGGCCGTAGCGGGTCAGGCCCTTCTTGTCGCCGACCGCGCGGGCCACCGCCATGCCCAGCGTGATGCCGACGTCTTCCACCGTGTGGTGGCCGTCGATGTGCAGGTCGCCGTCGGCCTCGATCTCCAGGTCGATCATGCCGTGACGGGCGATCTGGTCGAGCATGTGGTCGAAGAAGCCGATGCCGGTCTTCAGGACCGACTTGCCGCTGCCGTCGAGGTTGACGCGCACGCGGATCTTGGTCTCGTTGGTGTCGCGGCGGATCTCGGCGATGCGGTCCGCGCCGGCGGCCGGGGTCAGGGTGTCAGTGCTCATGGAGGGGCTCGGGTCTCAGAGCGACGCGCGCAGCGCGGCGATCATGCGGTCGTTCTCGTCGGGCGTGCCGACGGTCAGGCGCAGGCAGTTGGCCAGGAGCGGATGCAGCGCGGCGACATGCTTGATCAGCACGCCCTGGCGCTTCATGCCCTCGAAGGCGGCCTTCGAATCGGCGACCCGCACCAGGATCATGTTGGCCTCGCTCGGCCAGGCCTTCACGCCCGGCATCTCGCGCAGCGCCGCCTGCAGCCGCTCGCGCTCCTGGCGCAGCAGGGCGGCCTGGGCGGCGTACTCGTCGGCATGCTCGAGCGCAAACAGCGCCGCCTCGGCGTTGAGCACGCTGACGTTGTAGGGCGGGCGCACCTTGTCGATCTCGCCGATCAGCGCGGCAGGTCCCACCATGTAGCCCAGGCGCACGCCGGCCAGGCCGAACTTGCTCAGCGTGCGCATCACCAGCACATGGTCGAACTCGCCGGCGCGTGCCATCCACGAGCGCGACGCGAAGGGCTGGTAGGCCTCGTCGAACACGACCAGGCCGTTCTGGCGGCCGACCGCGGCGACGATGCGCTCGATCACCGCGTCGTCGAACAGGTTGGCGGTCGGGTTGTTCGGGTAGGCGATGTAGGTGATGGCCGGGCGGTGCAGCTCGATGGCCTCGAGCATCGCGGTCTCGTCCAGCTCGAAATCGGGCGTCAGCGGCACGCCGACGAACTCCAGCCCCTGCAGCTGCGCCGACATCGCGTACATCACGAAGCCGGGCACCGGCGCCAGGATGGTCGCGCCGGGGCGGTCGCAGGCCATCGCCAGGAGCGAGATCAGCTCGTCCGAGCCGTTGCCCAGCATCAGCGCGCAGCCCTCGGGCAGCCCGACATGCGCGGCCAGCGCGGCCTTCAGCGTGTCGATGCGCTCGCCGGGATAGCGGTTGATCGCCACTGCACCCAGGCGCCGGCCCAGCTCGGCCTGCAGCTCGGGCGGCAGCGGGAAGGGATTTTCCATCGCGTCGAGCTTGATGAAGCCGGCGCTGGGCTGCACCGCGTAGGCGTGCATGCCCTGCACATCGTTGCGCAGGATGGTCTGCAGGCGCTCGGGGAGCAGCGCGGCGGAAGAGGAAGCAGTCATCTCGGAACTCCGGTTCATTCAGCGCGCTTCAGGCGGAACTCGGCGGCCTGCGCATGCGCCTGCAGGCCCTCGCCATAGGCCAGCTCGGCGGCGATGGGGCCGAGCTGCTGCGCGCCGGCCTCGCTCACCTCGATCAGGCTGGAGCGCTTCTGGAAGTCGTAGACGCCCAGCGGCGAGCTGAAGCGTGCGGTGCCGGAGGTCGGCAGCACATGGTTCGGGCCGGCGCAGTAGTCGCCCAGGGACTCGCTGGTGTAGGCGCCGAGGAAGATCGCGCCGGCGTGGCGCAGCAGCGGCTCCCAGCGGTGCGGCTCGGCCGAGCTGACCTCGAGGTGCTCGGGCGCGATGCGGTTGCTGATCGCGCAGGCCTCTTCCATGTCGCGGGTCAGGATCAGCGCGCCGCGGCCCTCCAGCGAAGCGCGGATGACGTCGCGGCGCGGCATGCCGTCGATCAGGCGGTCGATCGACGCCTGCACCTGGGCGATGTAGCCGGCGTCCGGGCACAGCAGGATGCTCTGCGCCAGCTCGTCGTGCTCGGCCTGGCTGAAGAGGTCCATCGCCACCCAGTCCGGCGGCGTCGTGCCGTCGGCCAGCACCAGGATCTCGGAGGGGCCGGCGATCATATCGATGCCGACCTGGCCGAAGACGCGGCGCTTGGCGCTGGCCACATAGGCGTTGCCCGGGCCGGTGATCTTGTCGACGCGCGGCACGGTGGCGGTGCCGTGCGCCAGCGCGCCCACCGCCTGCGCGCCGCCGATCGTGAAGGCGCGGCTCACACCGGCCACGTAGGCGGCGGCCAGCACCAGCGCGTTCTTCTCGCCGCGCGGCGTCGGCACGACCATGACGATGTCGGACACGCCAGCCACATGGGCGGGAATCGCGTTCATCAGCACCGACGACGGATAGGCCGCCTTGCCGCCGGGCACGTAGATGCCGACGCGGTCCAGCGGCGTGACCTTCTGGCCCAGCAGCGTGCCGTCCTCGTCGCGGTAGGACCAGCTCAGGCCGCAGGCCTGCAGCTGGCGCTCGTGGTAGGCGCGCACGCGCTTCGCGGCCGACTCCAGCGCGCTGCGCTGCGCCGGCGTGATGGCGTCGAAGGCGCGCTGCAGCTCCTCGCGGGTCAGCTCGAGCGCGGCGACCGAGGGCGCCTCCAGCGCGTCGAAGCGCGCGGTGTACTCGAGCACCGCCGCGTCGCCGCGGGTGCGCACGTCCTCGAGGATCGCGGCGACGCGCTCCTCGATCGCATGGTCCGTCTCCGCCGACCAGTGCAGCACGCGCTTGAACTCGGTCTCGAAATCGGCGCTGGTGGTGTTCAGGTGACGGACGGCGACGGGAGGCATGGCGGTTTCCGTGAGGGTGGAGCGAAGGGAATCAGTCTTTCGGTATCGCGGCGGCGAAGGCGTCGATCAGCGGACGCAGCCGGTCGCGCTTGAGCTTCAGCGCGGCCTGGTTCACCACCAGGCGCGAGGAGATCTCCATGAAGGGCTCGACCTCGACCAGCTGGTTGGCCTTGAGCGTCTTGCCGGTGGAGACCAGGTCGACGATCGCGTCGGCCAGACCCGTCAGCGGCGCCAGCTCCATCGAGCCGTAGAGCTTGATCAGGTCGACATGCACGCCCTTGTCGGCGAAGTGCTGGCGCGCGATGGTGGTGTACTTGGTGGCCACGCGGATGCGCGAGCCCTGGCGCACCGCGGCCTCGTAGTCGAAGCCCTCGCGCACCGCCACGCTCATGCGGCAGCGCGCGATCTTCAGGTCCAGCGGCTGGTACAGGCCCTCGCCGCCGTGCTCGATCAGCACGTCCTTGCCCGCCACGCCGAGGTCGGCGCCGCCATGCTCGACATAGGTCGGCACGTCCGTGGCACGCACCAGCACCACCTGCACGTCGGCACGGTTGGTCGGCAGGATGAGCTTGCGGGACTTCTCCGGGTCTTCGAGCACCTCGATGCCGGCGGCGGCCAGCAGCGGCAGCGTCTCCTCGAAGATGCGGCCCTTCGACAGCGCGAGCGTGATCATGTCGCTCATCCCGGAATCCTTTCGATGTCGGCGCCGATGGCGCGCAGTTTCACTTCCATCGCGTCATAGCCGCGGTCGAGGTGGTAGATGCGGTCGACGGTCGTCGCGCCTTCTGCGACCAGGCCGGCGATGACCAGGCTGGCCGAGGCGCGCAGATCGGTGGCCATCACGGTGGCGCCCGACAGCTTCGGGATGCCCTCGACGATGGCGGTGTGGCCGTCGACGGCGATGTGCGCCCCGAGCCGCACCAGCTCGTTGACGTGCATGAAGCGGTTCTCGAAGATCGTCTCGGTGACGCGTGCCACGCCCTCGGCGATGCAGTTCACCGCCATGAACTGCGCCTGCATGTCGGTCGGGAACAGCGGATGCTCGCTGGTGCGGAAGCTCACCGCCTTCGGACGCTGGCTGGCCGCGACGCGGATCCAGTCGGCGCCGTGCTCGATCGTCACGCCGGCCTCGCGCAGCTTGTCGATCACCGCGTCGAGGTGGCTGGCGTCGGCGCGGCGCAGCGTCACGTCGCCGCCGGTGGCCGCCACCGCGCACAGGAAGGTGCCGGTCTCGATGCGGTCCGGGATGATGCGGTGCGGTGCGGCCGGCGCATGCAGGCGCTCGACGCCGGTGATGCGCAGCCGGCTGGTGCCGCGGCCCTCGATCTGCGCGCCCATCGACACCAGCAGGTCGACCAGGTCGGTGATCTCGGGCTCCTGCGCGGCGTTCTCGAGAATCGTCTCGCCCTCGGCCAGCGTCGCGGCCATCAGCAGGTTCTCGGTGCCGGTGACCGTCACCATGTCGGTGGTGATGCGCGCGCCCTTCAGGCGGCGGGCGGTGGCGTGGATGTAGCCGTGCTCGACGCGGATCTCCGCGCCCATCGCGCGCAGGCCCTTGATGTGCTGGTCCACCGGGCGCGAGCCGATCGCGCAGCCGCCGGGCAGCGACACCCGCGCGATGCCGAAGCGCGCCAAGAGCGGCCCCAGCACCAGGATGGAGGCGCGCATCGTCTTGACCAGATCGTAGGTCGCCTCGGTCGAGGTGATGCTGGAGGCGTCGACGGTGACCACCGACGCGTCGGCCGGATCGCGCACCGAGCTGGCGCCGAGCTGCGCCAGCACCTTCAGCGTCGTCGAGACGTCCTTGAGCAGCGGCACATTGGCCAGCGTCACCGGCTCGGGCGTGAGCAGCGCGGCGCACAGCTCCGGCAGGGCGGCGTTCTTCGCGCCGGAAATCGTGACCTCACCCTGGAGGGTGCGGCCGCCGCGGATCAGGAGCTTGTCCATGGGCAGGCGTGGTGTGAGGGGGAGCGGAGAATGCGTCCGGCACAGCCCCGGGCGGGCGGACGACCAGAGGCCGGAAGCACCGGCCCGTCTGGCGCCCGCGCCGCGGCCTGCCGCCGCGCGCGGGCAATCAGTGATGCGGGTGGGAGGCGGTGCCGGCGCCCTGGCCGGCCTGGACGGCCCATTCGGCCGGGGTGAGCGTCTTCATCGACAGCGCGTGGATTTCCTCGCGCATGCGCTCGCCCAGGGCCTTGTAGACCAGCTGGTGGCGTGCGACACGCAGCTTGCCCTCGAAGCTCGCCGAGACGATCGTCGCGAAGAAATGCCGGCCGTCGCCCTCGACATCGAGGTGCTCGCAGGGGAGGCCCGCAGCGATGTAGTCGCGGACCTGGGCGGGGGTGGGATCAGCCATGATGGGTCGGATTGTAGCGGCAGCGTGAAAAAGGAGCGCTTCGGCCTGGATGCGGCAGCCGTTCGGCTTCAGTGCCGCAGCTTGTAGCCGCTGGCCAGCAGCCTCAGCGCGATCGCCGAGACCACCGCGAAGCTGGTTCCCACCACCGCCAGGCTGGTCCAGGGCGACACGTCGCTCACCCCGAAGAAGCCGTGCCGGAAGCCGTCGATCATGTAGAAGAACGGGTTGAGGTGGCTCACCTGCTGCCAGATGCCGGGCAGCGAGTGCACCGAGTAGAAGACGCCCGAGAGAAAGGTCATCGGCATGATGATGAAGTTCTGGAAGGCGGCGAGCTGATCGAACTTCTCCGCCCACAGCCCGGCGATCAGGCCGAGCGTGCCCAGCATGCCCGCGCCCAGCAGCGCGAAGACCAGCACCCACAGCGGCTCGGCCAGGCGCAGATGCGCGAAGCCGGCGGTCACCGCCAGCACGCCCGCGCCCACCACCAGCCCGCGCACCACCGAGGCGCCCGCATAGGCCACGAACCAGGCCCAGTGGCTCAGCGGCGCCACCAGCAGGAAGACCAGGTTGCCGGTGATCTTGCTCTGGATCAGGCTGGACGAGCTGTTGGCGAAGGCGTTCTGCAGCACGCTCATCATCACCAGACCCGGCACCAGGAAGCTGGTATAGCTGACCGCCTCGTAGACCTTCACATGGTCCTCGAGCACATGGCCGAAGATCAGCAGGTAGAGCAGCGCGGTGAGCACCGGCGCGGCCACCGTCTGGAAGCTGACCTTCCAGAAGCGCAGCACCTCCTTGCGGAACAGCGTGCCGGCCCCGGCGAAACGCGAACTGGCGACGGCGCTCATGCCCGGCCTCCCTGCATGATCTCCAGGAACACATCCTCGAGGTCGGCGCGGCCGATCTCGAGGTCCTCCACCCGCACGCCGGCGGCGCGCAGCCGCGCCAGCAACTGCTCGACATCGGCGGCGTCGCGCGCCTTGACCTGGGCGATGCGGCCGGTGATGCGCGCCTGCGCGGCCAGATCGGCCGGCAGCGCGTCGTCGGTCTTGAAGCGCAGCATCGTGCTGGAGGCCGCGCCCAGCAGCGCGCTGGTGCGGTCGAGCGCGACGATGCGACCCTGCTTGAGCATCGCGATGCGCCCGCACAGCGCCTCGGCCTCCTCCAGGTAGTGCGTCGTCAGCAGCACGGTGTGGCCCTCGCGGTTGAGCCGGGCGACGAACTGCCACAGCGTCTGGCGCAGCTCGACGTCGACGCCGGCGGTCGGCTCGTCGAGCACGATCACCGGCGGGCGGTGAACCAGCGCCTGCGCCACCAGCACCCGACGCTTCATGCCGCCCGACAGCTGGCGCATGTTGGCGCCGGCCTTGTCGGCCAGGCCCAGGCCCTCGAGCAGCTCGTCGATCCAGGCGTCGTTGCCCTTCACGCCGAAATAGCCGCTCTGGATCCTCAGCGTCTCGCGCACAGAGAAGAAGGGATCGAACACCAGCTCCTGCGGCACGATGCCCAGCGACCTGCGCGCCGCGGCGTAGTCGGCCACCACCTCATGGCCCATCACCTCGACCCGGCCGGAGGTGGCGCGCGCCAGCCCCGCCAGGATGCTGATCAGCGTGGTCTTGCCCGCGCCGTTGGGCCCGAGCAGCCCGAAGAACTCGCCCTGCGCGATGTCGAGGCTGACGCCGTCGAGCGCCTGCAGCGGTCCGCGCGGGGTCTGGAAGGTCTTGCCGACCTGCTGGAAGGAGATTGCGGGGGTCATCGGGCAGGGATTGTAGGCAGCCGCCCCTGGTCCTGCAGGCGCGGCGCGCTTCCCGTAGAGTGGCCGGACGCCCTGCCCCACCCCCGACCGATCCTGTCGACACCTGCCATGACCTCCACCTCCTCCGACACGCCCTGGACCCCGCCCGCCATCTGGACCTGGAACACCGCCAGCGGCGGCAAGTTCGCCAGCATCAACCGGCCGGTGGCCGGCGCCACGCACGAGCGGGCGCTGCCGGTCGGGCGCCATCCGCTGCAGCTCTACTCGCTGGGCACGCCCAATGGCGTGAAGGTCACGGTGATGCTGGAGGAGCTGCTCGCGCTGGGCCATGCCGGCGCGGAATACGACGCCTGGCTGGTGAAGATCGGCGACGGCGAGCAGTTCGGCAGCGGCTTCGTCGAGGTCAATCCGAACTCGAAGATCCCGGCGCTGGTCGACCGCAGCGGCCCCGAGCCGATCCGGGTCTTCGAGTCCGGCGCGATCCTGGTGCATCTGGCCGAGAAGTTCGGCGCCTTGCTGCCCGCCGCGCCGGCCGCGCGCGCCGAATGCCTGTCGTGGCTGTTCTGGCAGATGGGCAGCGCGCCCTTCGTCGGCGGCGGCTTCGGGCATTTCTATGCCTACGCGCCGGAAAAGCTCGAGTACCCGATCAACCGCTACGCGATGGAGACCAAGCGCCAGCTCGATGTGCTCGACCGGCTGCTGGCCACCCGGCGCCACATCGCCGGCGACGACTACACGGTGGCCGACATCGCGATCTGGCCCTGGTACGGGCAGATGGCGCAGGGCCTGCTCTACGGCGCGGGCGAGTTCCTGCAGGTCGAGCAGTACACGCATCTGCGCCGCTGGGCCGACGAGGTGGGCGCACGGCCCGCGGTGCAGCGCGGCCGGCGGGTCAACCGCACCTTCGGCGATCCGGCAGACCAGTGCCCGGAACGCCACGACGCCTCCGACCTGGACCGCCCGGGCCCGTGATCCCCGAGCGGCGCGACCACGCGGCCGCTGCGGGCACGCGCCATGCAGAGGCAAACCCGGGGCAATCAGGCACCAGCGCGGTGCTAGATTGGCGCCCGGAGACTCTGCACGACACCATGACCGACCGCGCCAAGAAGGCCCCCCGGCGCACCGCCGAGCGCATCCTCGACCACACGCTGGCGCTGTTCAACCGCTACGGCGAGCCCAATGTCTCGACCAACGCGCTCGCGGCCGAGCTGGGCATCAGCCCCGGCAACCTGTACTACCACTACCCGGCCAAGGAGGCGCTGGTCAATGCGCTGGTCGGCCGCTACGAGCAGGCGCTGGCCGGGGCGCTGGACGCCGCCGGCCCGGCCGACGATGCCGAGGGCGCCTGGCTGCTGGTGCCGGCGCTGCTGCGCCTGGCCTGGGACTACCGCTTCATCTTCCGCGATCTCAACGACCTGCTGACCCGCAACCGCCAGCTCGAGACCCGCTGCCAGGCGGCGCTGGCGCTGCAGCAGGCTGCGGTGCGCGAGCGGGTCGCGCGGCTGTGCATTCTCGACGGCGCGCCGATCGGGCCGGAAGATGCCGATGCGCTGGCCACCTCGATCATCGTGCTGCTGACCTACTGGCTGAGCTACGAATATGTGCGCGACCCGCGCCGCGCGCTCGAGCCCGACAACGCCGAGGCCGCGGTGCGGCGCGGCACCCGGCAGGCGATGGCGCTGCTGTGGCCCTACCTGAGCGCGGAGCGCCGGCTGCAGCTGCGGCCGGGCAGTCGGGATGGCTAGCGTGAGTCATGTGCGTCAAGTCCAGCGCCACGCCATCCCGGGCGACTGGCCGCGCTGGGTGGTGCCGCGCGGCCGAACACGCCCGGCACCGACCGCGCTCAGGCGGGAATGCGCAGCACCTGGCCCGGATAGATCTTGTCCGGGTGGCCCAGCATCGGCTTGTTGGCCTCGAAGATCTTCATGTAGGCATTGGCGTTGCCGTACATCGCCTTGGCGATGCCCGACAGCGTGTCGCCGCGCACGACGGTGTGCCAGCGCGACTCGTCGGCCGGCTCGGTCACGGTCAGCATGTCGTTGACGCCGGTCACGCCGGCGACATTGCCGCAGCACAGCAGCACCTTTTCCTTGGTGGCCTGGTCGGGCGCGCAGCCGCTGACGGTGGCCTGGCAGGTCGTGCCGTCGAAGGCGACCTGCAGCCCGTCGACCTTCAGGCCCTGGGTGTCGATGTACTTCTCGATCGCGCGGGCGGCGTTCTCGTTCGCGGCGGCCAGGCGGGCCTGCGCGGCGGCCGGATCCGGAGCGGTGGCGACCTCGGCGGCGGCCTTCTCGGGATCGTCCTTGCCGAACAGCTTCTCGCCGGCTTCCTTGATGAAACTCATCAGTCCCATGGTCTCTTTTCCTTCAGGTCGAAGTGTCACCGGCACCAGGCTGCCCGGGCCGGAGGGGGGGATGCCCGGGCAGGTTAGTCGGTGGCCGGTGACATTGCAATCGTGACGAAGTTCACTGGGAACCGCACTGGACCTCGGTATGGGGCACGGAACCCTGCGCTTCAGGGACCGTTCAGGAAGCCCTGGTCAGAGCTCGACCCGGCGGCGCACCTGCGCCGCAAAGACCTCGGACAGCCGTACACGGCGCGGCCCCGGCACCAGCTCGGCCATCTGGCCGGCGGCCAGACTGCCGGCACGCGCCACCGACAGGTACCAGCCGCAGGCACCGGTGCGCGCCATCTGCCGGGCCGCACCGTTCCAGCCCATCGCGGCATTGAACTTGAAGCAGGGAAAACGCGGCTCGGTCACCACCAGCTCGCAGTCGGGCAACCGCAGCCGGTCGCCGATCCAGACCTGGCTCTCGAGCAGGCCGGCCAGCGCCAGGTTCTCGCCGACCAGGCTGGCCGACGCGCCGGCGGTCTCATCGTCATGCTCCCACAGCGAGGCCACGCCAGCCTCCAGGCGCGCCTGGCGCCACAGGGCCGCATGCTCCGAAGGATAGGCATAGACCGCCTTGGCCAGACCGCCGTGGACCGTGGGATCGGCCTGCTCGTCGCCATCGAGACCGAGCGGCCCGACCCGGCAGAAGCCGCTCGCCACCGCCTGCTTGCCGATGCCTGACATGACGGTGCGCCCGCCCGCCACCCGCAGCGGCCGCACTGTCGCGACATGGACGCCGAGAATCCGGCAGGTCATGCTGGCTTCGCTCATCGCACGAGACTCCTTGCCCGGACCCGGGTCCGGAAACAGCAACGCCAACCGTTTTTGGCGGTTGGCGTCGATGTCGAAATCATTCGGTGGCGCGCCCGGCTGGGATCGAACCAGCGACCCTTGGCTTCGGAGGCCAATACTCTATCCACTGAGCTACGGGCGCGGAGATTGCGATTCTAGCATTGTTTGCAGCGCTGCGTGCATGCAACAAATCCCCGTCGGGCAGCGGACTATAATTCGCAGGTTTTGCGCCCCGGCCATCCCACCGCCAGAGAGCCGCGCCCTCACCGCTTTCCAACATTCCCGTGCAGCCCGAGGAACCCATGAGCCAACACCACGACGAGCACCATAGCCCGATCAAGACCCCGAAGCAGCTGATCCTGGCGGTGATCTTCGCTTTCCTGGTCCCGATCTTCGTGATCGCGCTGCTGGTGCGCGATGTCGGCAGCGACCGGCGCGATGGCGCCGGCAGCGAAGCGATGAGCGAGCAGGCGGTGGCCGAGCGCATCCGTCCGGTCGCCAAGGTGGCGATCAAGCTCGAAGGCGGCCCGCTGAAGACCGGCGAGCAGGTCTACAAGGCGCAATGCGCCGCCTGCCACGAAGCCGGCCTGGTCGGTGCGCCGAAGTTCGGCGATGCCGGTGCCTGGGGCCCGCGCCTGGGCCAGGGCTTCGAGGCGCTGGTGAACTCCGCGCTGAAGGGCAAGGGCAACATGGGCGCCCAGGGCGGCGGCGATCACAGCGATCTGGAGATCGCCCGCGCAGTGGCCCACATGGCCAATGCCGGCGGCGGCAAGTTCGAGGAGCCGAAGGCCCCGGAAGGCGCCGCTTCGGCCGCGAACTGATCAGGATCGAATCACGAGAGAAGCCGGCGCCGCCGGCTTTTTTCATGCCCGTGCCGGGCTCAGCACATGGCCGCAGCGTGCCGGCAGCGTGACGGAGGCCACCTCCTCGGGCTGCCAGCGCCCGGCCAGCACCTCGTCGGCCGCCAGGTCCATGTCGGCGGAGGCGACCAGGCCCAGGCCGATCATGGTGTCGAGGAAAAGCCGCCCCTGCTCGTCGACCAGTGCCGCGCGCACGGCGTCGGCCTCGAGCGGCCGGCCGGTGTGGGTCTCGACATGCAGCGCCCCGGCCGCATCGCGCCGCAGCCGCAGCACCCAGGGCGCGATCTCCAGCTCGACGAAGACCTGCTGCGGACCGTTCTGGAAATACCAGCACCCGGACGCATCGACCTCGTAGTTGCGGCCGATGAACTCGCGCAGCTTGTCGTGCACCACCCGGCTGCCCCTGGACTGCGGAAAGGGCCCGGCCGCCTGCGTGCGGTCGTCGCGCATGTACCAGTCGCCACGCGCATCGAGCGCCAGCCAGCCCCGGCAGGCGGGAACGTTCGGCCACTTGCGCAGGGCCGCTTTGACGATCTCATCCATGCAGCGGATCTTGCCTCAGATCCGCGCGCAGGCCCATGTCGCGCCCCTGCAGCCAGTCGCAGACCCGCTGCGGCAGCGTGCGCACCTCGCCCGGCCAGGCGCCGCTGGCGAAGCCGACATGGCCGCCGTGCGCCGGCTGCCACAGCTCGACCGCACGGCCGGCCTCATGCGGCGCCGGCAGGCTGCCGGCCGGCACGAACGGGTCGTTGAGCGGATTGATCACCAGCGCCGGCACGCGGATCTCGGCCAGCCGGTGGCGGCTCGAGGCGCGCCGCCAGTAGTCGTCGACGCCGGCAAAGCCGTGCAGCGGGCCGGTGAAGACATCGTCGAACTCGCGCAGGTCGCGTGCCGCGCGCAGCCGCGCGGCATCGAACAGGCCCGGATGCTGCGCCAGCTTGGCCAGCGCCTTGGGCTTCATCGTGCGCAGGAACATCGGCGTGTAGATGCGCCGGTTCAGGCCCCGGCCGATCGCGTCGCCGGCGGCCGCGAGATCCAGCGGCGCGCAGATCGCGGCGATCGAGCGCAGCTGGCGTGCCGCCTGCTCGCCGCTTTCCTGCGCCCAGCGCAGCAGCGCGTTGCCGCCCAGCGAGACGCCGACCGCATGCACCGGCCCCTCGCGCCCCTGCGTCAGCCGCGCCAGCATCCAGCCGATCTCCTCGAAGTCGCCGGAGTGGTAGGCGCGCGGCGCCCGGTTGAGCTCGCCGGAGCAGCCGCGGAAATGCGGCAGCGCGCAGGCCCAGCCCAGCTGCTCGGCACGCTCGGCGAAGGCCTGCGCGTAGTGGCTGGACGAGGAGCCCTCCAGGCCGTGGAAGATCACCAGCAGCGGCGCCTGCGGGCCCGGCGCCGGGTTCTGGCGCGGCTGCAGCCGGTCGACGTCGATGAAGTCGCCGTCCGGCGTGGCCCAGCGCTCACGCGCCCAGACGGGTGCACGGCCCGGCGCATGGCGGCGCGAGAACAGCGCCGGCCAGATCGTCTGCAGCTGCCCGCCAGGCAGCCAGGCCGGTGCCGGCGGCAGCGGCCCCGGAGAAGCGGTGGAAGCGGTGGCCGCGCTCAATGCAGCATCGAGGGCTCGTCGCCGACTTCCTGCACCGCGCCTGCGCTGCCCGGGCTGGCATGGTGCACCAGCAGACGCCAGCCCTGCGGCGTCTTGACGAACACATGCGTGGCCAGCACCCAGGCGCTCTGCGTGCCTTCAGGCGTCTCGACCCGCAGCTCCTCCAGCACATGGTGGACGGCGCTGTTGCCGACCACCAGCCGGCGCACCTGCGCGATGCGCAGATTCAGCCCGCCGCCCTGCAGCAGCGACTCGTAGCCGGCACGGATCGCATGCAGCCCGAGCAGGCGCGGGCCCGATGGATGGATGCAGGCGATGTCGTCGTCATCGGCCCAGACCGCCATCACCCGGTCGAGATCACCGCGCTGCAGCGCCTCGTAGAACTGGGCCTCGGTCTCGTCGGGCGTGGTCATCAGCGCGACCTTGGGCGGCCTGGCGGGCATCGGGGGCTCCTCGTGTCGGCGTCAGCGGAAGACCACGGTCTTGCGACCGTTGAGCAGCACCCGGTGCTCGACATGCCAGCGCACCGCGCGCGCCAGCACCACGCACTCCACGTCGCGGCCGACCGCGGTGAAGTCCTCCGGGCTCAGCGTGTGGTCGACCCGCTCGACGTCCTGCTCGATGATCGGGCCCTCGTCGAGGTCGGCGGTCACATAGTGCGCGGTCGCGCCGATCAGCTTCACGCCGCGCTCATGCGCCTGGTAGTAGGGCTTGGCGCCCTTGAAGCTCGGCAGGAAGCTGTGGTGGATGTTGATCGCGCGGCCCTGCAGGAACTGGCACAGCTCGGTGCTGAGGATCTGCATGTAGCGCGCCAGCACCACCAGATCGATGTCGAGTTCGGTGAACAGCGCCTCGATGCGCTGCTCCTGCTCGCGCTTGACCGCGGCGCTGCTGCCAGTGGGCAGCGGCAGGTGGTGGAAGGGAATGCCATAGCTGGCGGCCAGCTCGGCGAAGTCGGGGTGGTTGGAGACGATGGCCGGAATGTCGACCGGCAGCTGGCCGCTCTTCCAGCGGAACAGCAGGTCGTTCAGGCAGTGGCCGTGCTTGCTGACCAGCAGCATCAGGCGCGGGCGGCGCGCCAGACTGCGCACCTGTGCGCTCATCGCGTACTGCTGGCGCACATGGCCGAACAGGCGGTCGAGCGTGCCGGCATCGGCCAGGTGGTCCGGCGCCTCGAAATGGACCCGCATGAAGAACAGGCCGGTCGCATCCTCGCCGAGGACGTCGCCGAACTGCTGCGAGTCGATGATGTTGCAGCCCGCCTGGAACAGCAGGCCGGAGACGGCGTGCACGATGCCCTTGGCATCGGGACACGAGAGGGTGAGAACGAATTCGCGGGTCATCGGCATGATGGCGCGGATTCTACGCAGCAATGCTGCAGCGCCGCTTCAGCCCCCTTGCACGCGCGTCAGCGCACCACCCGCAGTCCGGCGACCGGATGGTCGAGCTCGCGCTCGGCCGCCGCGACGCGCTGCAGCAGCGCGGTCTCGACCCGCGGCGGCGCGACCTCGGCCAGGCAGCGGGTGTGGCCGAGCGGGCAGACGCGCTGGAAGCACGGCGCGCAGTCCAGGCCCAGCTCGTCGCGCAGCCAGATCACCTCGGCGCGCGTGTTCAGCGGCGGGGTGTGCTCCGGGCTGGTCGAGCCGAAGACGGCCACCTGCGGCAGGCCGAAGGCGGCGCCGACATGCATCAGGCCGGAATCGTTGCTGACCAGGCCGCGTGCGCCGGCCACCAGCGCCATCGCCTCGTCGAGCGTGGTGCGCCCGGCCAGCACCTGCACGCCGGAGCCGGCCTCGTCGGCGATGCCCTGCGCCATCGCCGCCTCCTTGCCGGAGCCCAGCAGCACCACCGGCTGGCCGGACTGCTGGTGCAGCGTGCGCGCCAGCGCGGCGTAGTGCGAGGCCGGCCAGCACTTGGCCGGGCCGTATTCAGCGCCCGGCGCCATCGCCCAGTAGCCGCGGCGCGACAGGCCCAGGCCGGTCAGCACCTTGCGCACCCGCTCGGGCGGCAGATGCAGCACCGGGTCCGCCACCGCGTCGCGCGCCGGAGCCGGCGCGTCCGGCGCCTCGGCCAGCGCGGCGTAGAACGCGACCATCGGCGGGCGCGCCTCGGCCGGATTCGGGCGGCGCCGGTTCAGCAGCAGCGGCCGGCCCTCGCCCTGGTAGCCGATGCGCTCAGAGATGCCAGCAAACCAGGGCAGCAGCGCCGCCTTGATCGAATTCGGCAGCACATAGGCCCGCTCGAAGCGCCCGGCCCAGCCGCGGCCGAGCCGCCAGCGCGCCTTCAGGTCGAGCCGGCCATGCGCGAACGGCAGGTCGAACACCTCGGCGACCTCCGGCATCGCGCGGTAGACCGGCGCGACCCAGGGCAGCGCCGCCACCGCGAGCGTCTCGCCGCGCGCGGCCAGCGCCGCCAGCAGCGGCTGGCTCATCACCGCGTCGCCGATCCACTGCGGCGCGACGACCAGCGAGCGCGTCGTCAAGGCAGCAGCCGGTTCAGTGGTGGGACGGCATCTTCTCGCCGGCCTTCAGGCGATAGACGGTGCCGCAGTACGGGCACTTGCCTTCGCCGCCGTGCGACAGGTCGATGTAGACCTTCGGATGCTGGTTCCACAGCGTCATCTTCGGATTCGGGCAGAAGACCACGCCCGGGCCCTGCAGGTCCGAGGCCAGCACCTCGACGACGTCTTTCTTGTCGCTCATCTCGATCACTCCTTCGATGCCTTGATGGATCAGGAAATCAGCCGTTCACCGGCGTCAGCCAGTGCGCGTACTTCGGATTGCGGCCGCCGACGATGTCGAAGAAGGCCGACTGGATCTTCTCGGTGATCGGGCCGCGCGAGCCGATGCCGATCTCGATGCGGTCGAGCTCGCGGATCGGCGTGACCTCGGCGGCGGTGCCGGTGAAGAAGGCCTCGTCGGCGATGTAGACCTCGTCGCGGGTGATGCGCTTCTGCACGATCTCCAGGCCCAGATCCTTGGCGATGTGGAAGATGGTGTTGCGGGTGATGCCGTTGAGCGCGCCCGCCGACAGGTCGGGCGTGTAGATCACGCCGTTCTTCACGATGAAGATGTTCTCGCCGGCGCCCTCGGACACGAAGCCGCTGGCGTCGAGCAGCAGCGCCTCGTCGTAGCCGTCGTCGGTGGCTTCGGCGTTGGCCAGGATCGAGTTGGTGTAGTTGCTGACCGCCTTGGCCTGCGTCATCGTGATGTTGACGTGGTGGCGGGTGTAGCTGGAGGTCTTGACGCGGATGCCGCGCTTCAGGCCCTCTTCGCCCAGGTAGGCGCCCCAGGGCCAGGCCGCGACCATCAGGTGGATGGTGTTGTTCTTGGCGCTGACGCCCAGCTTCTCGGAGCCGACCCAGGTCAGCGGGCGCAGGTAGCCGCTGGCCAGATTGTTGTCGCGCACGACCGCCTTCTGCGCCTCCTCGACCTGCTCGATCGTGAAGGGAATCTTCATCCGCAGGATCTTGGCCGAGTTGAACAGGCGCTCGGTGTGCTCGCGCAGGCGGAAGATCGCCGTGCCGTTCACGGTCTCGTAGGCGCGCACGCCCTCGAAGGCGCCGCAGCCGTAGTGCAGCGTGTGGGTCAGCACATGGATCTTGGCATCGCGCCAGTCCACCATCTGACCATCCATCCAGATCTTTCCGTCTCGGTCGTGCATCGACATGGTTCTCTTGCCTTCTCGGTCGCTTCAGCTTCAGGTCGGGGAGCGGGATTGTACGGTGCCGGCCGGCGTGGCCGCCGGGCGCGGTCCGAGCTTGGCGCCCACCATCGCGCGCAGCCGGTTCGGCGTCACCGGATGCGGCAGGGCATGCACATCGGGCTCGTGCGGGGTGAAGGTCGAGCCGGTCGGATCGCCCGCAGGCAGCTGGTGCAGCAGCAGCACCGCAGGGACCGTCTGACCGAAGATGCGGCGCAGCAGCCCCACCGGCGCCAGGCCGTCCGCTCCGCTCGACAGCCGGGCGTCAGCGATCAGCAGCGCCGGCACCCGGGGCTGCACCGCGGCCCAGGCGGCCAGTCCGGTCGCCGATGCGAAGGCACTGACGCTGGCACCCCAGCCGCGCAGCAGGCCAGCGGCACCCTGCTCGGCGGCAGCCGCCTCGCCGATGCACACCACATGAATGCCCTGCAGCGTCGGCAGGGTGCGCATCGGCGCAGGCGGCATCCGGCTCGCGGCCTCGATCTGCGCGGCGCTGGCCACCGGCAGCTGCAGCGTGAAGACCGTGCCATGGCCGGGCCGCGAGTCCACCCGCAGCGGCAGCGCCATCAGCAGCGCCAGCCGGCGCACGATCGCCAGTCCCAGCCCGCGGCCGCGGCGCGGCACAGGCTCCTCGGCCACCGCATCGCCCTCACCCGGCCCGACCTGGTAGTACTCGTCGAAGATGCGTGGCAGCTGCGCGTCATCGATGCCGGGCCCGGAATCCCAGACCTGCAGCAGCAGCCCCTCGGGGCGCGAGCGACAGCTCACCAGCACTCCGCCATCCTCGGTGAAGCGGATCGCGTTCGACAGCAGATTGCGCAGGATGCGCTCGACCAGCACCGGATCGGCCAGCGCCGCATGGCGCCCGCCCCGGAAGGACAGCGACAGCCCCTTGTCGAAGGCCTGCGGCTCGAAATGCGGCTTCAGCCGCGCATAGACCTCGCGAAGATGAAAGGCACGTGCATCGACCTTCACCGCGCCGGCATCCAGGCTGCTCAGGTCGAGCAGCCGGTCGAACAGATGATCGAGCGACTCGATCGCGCCGGCCAGCTGGCCGAGCGTCTCGTCCAGACCGGGGTCGCGGTTGCGCAGCTGCAGCGACTTGGTGAACAGCACCAGCGCATGCAGCGGCTGGCGCAGGTCGTGGCTGGCCGCGGTGAAGAAGCTGGTGCGCGCCCGGGTCGCGGCCTCGGCCACCGCCCGAGCCTCCTCGGCGGCCTCCTTCTCGGCCGCCAGCTCGGCCATCAGCAGCGCGGTGCGGTCGCGCAGCACCTGCTGGGTCAGGAAGAGCCGGCGGTGATGCAGCCCGAGCAGCGTCGACCCCAGCAGCAGCACCGTCACCAGCCAGGCCCGCCGCGCGTCGAACGGCGGCATCAGAACCGCTGCCAGCACCGGCAGACCCGCCAGCCCGGCCTGGAGCCAGGCACGGCCCAGCGAAACGGCAGGCGAACCCAGGCACAGCAGCGCGATCGGCACCAGCAGCGCCAGCCGCAGCGGATCATCCGCCCGCGGCAGCAGCCAGGCGGTTGCCAGCCCCCAGGCCAGCACCCCCGGCAGCCACAGCCGACCGACCCGCGACATCAGCGAGCAGGAGCGCATCGATGCGGACATGAGCATGCCGATCCCGCCCCGCGGATCAGGACAGGGAGCCCTCGGACAGATCGCTCATCAGGCCGACGGCCAGCACCGCCTGGGTGCGCGAGGTCACCCCGAGGCTGCGCAGCACCGCAGCCACATGGTCCTTGACCGTCTCGACGGAAATGCCGAGGTCCCGGGCGATCAGCTTGTTCGACTTGCCGTGCAGCAGCAGCTGCATCACCTGGCGCTGGCGCGGCGTCAGCCCGAGATCGGCCAGCGAGCCGCCGGTCCGGACGCGCGCGCCGGGGCGCAAGGCCTGTCCGGCCGCCGCCACGCCAGCCGGCGCGGCCAGCGGCGGGACCGGGCCCGGCTCGACCCGGTCGGTGGGCACGAGCTCGGGCATGTAGATGCCGCCCGACATCACCAGGTGCACGGCGTCCTGCAGCAGCTCGTTGCTGGAGCGCTTGGGCACGAAGCCCATCGCGCCGGCATCGATCGCGCGCAACGCATCGCCGGGCCGCTCGGACGCCGACACCACCATCACCGGCAGCGCGGGATGCTCGCGGCGCAGCTCGGCCAGCAGCTCGAAGCCGTCGGCATCGCCAAGCTGCAGGTCGAGCAGGATCAGATCGAAGTCGCGGCGCCTCGCCAGCACCGCCCGGCACTCGGCGGCGGACTCGCCGGTGACCGCCTCGATGCCATGGTCGATCTGCAGGATGACGCTCTGCATCGCCGACAGGATCAGCGGATGGTCATCGATCAGCAGCACTTTCATCGGCAGACTCCACGGCTCCACAGGCATGTCCGGACCCGATGGTAGCGCCGGGCGGCGCCAGCCCGCACCTTGCAGGATCCCCACCAAAGGAGGAAAGCCAGCCATCGACTTCATGACTTGTGCGACAGAAATCCGATGCCATCAGTAACAGAAAGCCGACAACTCGCAACGAAGAGAAAAAACTTGCAATACCCCAGGAAGTGCCATGCTACTATCCCCAGAATAAGTGGTAATAGGCGCCATTTCTGCAGAATTGATAAATTTTCCCAGCTTTTACAGGCAATGAAACGCCCGACCTCGGATCACGAATATCACCAGCAGCACCAGTGTTCCCGCCAGTGGCGACCCTTCCTGTTCTGTCTCGGGCAGGAACTGGCCGAGCGGCTCGGCCCGGACGGCGCACGCGCATTGATGCGCCGGCTCGGCGGCGCGATGTCTCGCGAACGCCCTCTTCCAGCGCTGGAGCTGCTGCCCGACCTGGAGGCCGCGATGAACGCGCTCTGGTCCGACATGGACTGGGGCTGGGTGGAACTGCAGGACACCGGCGATGCGCTGCGCATCGTCCACCACTGCGCGCCGCTGGACGCGGCCTTCGGCGTGTCGGCGCGCGCCTGGTCCGGCGCCCTGCTCGAGGGCGCCTACGAGCAGTGGCTGAAGGCGGCCGGCGCCGGCGATCGCCTGAGAGTGCGGCAGATGCCGGGCAGCAGCAGCTCGCCCGACACCACGCTGGTCTTCGTGCTGACCTCCTGACGCCTGCCACCACCGCCAGACCACCGCCCAGACACCGCCTACAGGGAGCCCGAACGATGAACATCGGCGACGACATCAGCAACCTCCTGCGTCAGATCGGTCCGGAGGCCGGGATCTACCAGGACGTGAGCAAGTACAACGCGGCGCGCGGCGGCCACAGCCGTCGCGGCCTGTTCGGCCGCACCCAGCCCGCAGCGCTGACCGTGCCTGCCGATCTGCCGCAGGGCCCCCAGGACGAGCCCCCCGCCGTCGCACCTGCGCCCGCCCTGGCCGAACTTGCCCTGTCGGAAACCGTCGCAGCGCAGGTCGACACGGAAACTGTGGAACCTGCCCCGGCTGGAGAATCTTCCGCCGGAGAATCAGCTGATATTCGCCTCGATCCTGCGGAAAACCCCGAGGACACCGAGGCACGGTTCGCCCCGCTGCAGGCCGCCGCGGCAACACCTGTTGCATTCCTGTTGCAAGCACCAGCCCCCCGCACGGAGCCAGCCCCGACACTGGCTGTCGAGGTTCCGGCCGCAACGGCCCGGCCGACATCGCTCTCCAGCCTGGCACGCCGGCTCAGCGGCGACGCCCGGCCTGCCGACGGACTCGATCTTTCCGCCTTGGGCGAGGGCTCGGCCGGCACCTCGCGAGAGCCTGCTGCCGCACCGACGCAGCGGCTCGACCGACTCTTCGATCGTCTCGCCTCGTCGCTGCCCCGATGAGCGCGGGCTGACCTGCTGACCTGTTTCCCGCTGACGCCCCCGACCCCATGGCCGAACTGCCGCGCCTTCGTTCGCTGAGATCCCGGCTGAAGCCGCAGCGCTCGCGCCCCCACCACCGGCAGCCGATGCATGCCCGCACGCTGCTGGACTCGCTGTGGCCGATCACCGGCTGGCGGCTGTGGCAATACCGCGCGCTGCAGGCCGGCCTGCTGCTGTGCGGCCTCTTCCTGATGGTCACCGTGATGTCGGTGCCGCTCGAGCTCGAGGAGCAGTTCATCTTCGGCGTGCTGTGCTTCGCCTGCACCTGGGTGCTGAACAAGTACCCGGGGCGGCTGATCACGCTGGTGATGACCTTCGTCTCGCTGACCGTCTCGACACGCTATCTGTACTGGCGGCTGACCGAGACCATGCACATGGACAAGGCGGTCGACATCTTCTTCGGCACCGGCCTGATCGTGGCCGAGATCTATGCCTGGGTGGTGCTGGTGCTGGGCTTCATCCAGACGATCTGGCCGCTGCAGCGTCGCCCGGTGGCGCTGAACCTGCCGATCGAGGACTGGCCGCATGTCGACATCTTCATCCCGTCCTACAACGAGCCGCTGAAGGTGGTCAAGCCGACGGTGCTGGCGGCGATGGCCATCGACTGGCCGATCGACAAGCTGCACATCCACATCCTGGACGACGGCCGGCGCGAGGAGTTCAAGCAGTTCGCCGAGGAGGTCGGCGTCAACTGGGTGATCCGCAACCACAACCGCCACGCCAAGGCCGGCAACATCAACGAGGCGCTGAAGAACACCCGCGGCGAGTTCATCGCCATCTTCGACTGCGACCACATCCCGACGCGCTCCTTCCTGCAGATGACGATCGGCTGGTTCTACCGCGATCCGAAACTGGCGATGATGCAGACGCCGCACCATTTCTTCTCGCCGGACCCCTTCGAGCGCAACCTGGGCACCTTCGGCCGCATCCCGAACGAGGGCGAGCTGTTCTACGGCCTGGTCCAGGACGGCAACGACTTCTGGAACGCGACCTTCTTCTGCGGCTCCTGCGCGGTGCTGCGGCGCGATCCGCTGCTGGAAGTGGGCGGCGTGGCGGTCGAGACGGTCACCGAGGATGCGCACACCGCGCTGAAGATGCACCGCAAGGGCTACACCACCGCCTACATCTCGATCCCGCAGGCCGCCGGCCTGGCCACCGAGAGCCTGTCGGCGCATGTGGGCCAGCGCATCCGCTGGGCGCGCGGCATGGCGCAGATCTTCCGCACCGACTGCCCGCTGCTGGGCCCGGGGCTGACGCTGGCGCAGCGGCTGTGCTACTCGAACGCGATGCTGCACTTCTTCTACGGCATCCCGCGGCTGATCTTCCTGACCGCGCCGCTGGCCTATCTGTTCTTCGGCGCGCATGTCATCCAGGAAAGCGCGCTGATGATCGCGGCGATGGCGCTGCCTCACCTGTCGCACGCCAACCAGGTCAACTCGCGGGTGCAGGGCCAGTTCCGGCACTCCTTCTGGGCCGAGGTCTACGAGGCGGTGCTGGCCTGGTACATCTTCCGCCCGACGCTGTACGCGGTCATCAACCCGAAGGCCGGCAAGTTCAACGTCACCGCCAAGGGCGGCTACATCGAGCGCGACTACTTCGACTGGGGCATCGCGCGGCCCTATGTGGTGCTGCTGAGCGTGAACATGGCGGGCATGGTGGTCGGCCTGCTGCGCATGGCCGCGCTGCAGTTCGGCTGGGGCGACCTGGGCGTGCCGGGGCTGGACTACAAGCTGCATGACAGCAACGACCAGATCGAGACGGTCGTGCTGAACATGCTGTGGACCGTCTACAACCTGATGATCCTCGGCGCCGCCGCCTCCGCCGCGTCCGAGACCCGCCAGGTGCGCCAGTCGCACCGGGTGCAGTTCGGACTGCCGGTGCGGCTGCAGGGCCCGGGCACCGCGCCCTTCCATGCCGAGACCGAGGACTTCTCCGAAGGTGGCCTGAAGGTGCGCATGCCCGACGGCCTGGCCTTCGAGCGCGACACCCCGCTGACGCTGTGGATGGAACGCGGCGACGAGCCGCCTCGCTTCAGCGCCCGGGTCGCCTTCCGCAACGGCCGCTCGCACGGCCTCAGCTTCGAGGACATGTCGCTGGAGCAGCAGATGGATCTGGTGCAGTGCACCTTCGCGCGCGCCGACACCTGGCTCGGCGTGCAGGATCGTCACCACCCCGACCGGCCGGCCTATGCGCTGGCGGAAGTGTGCCGGCTCGGCCTGCGCGGCTGCGCGCAGGTCTTCCTGCGCCGCAACGGCGGCGCCGCACCGCCGGCCTCGTCCGCATCCGCATGATGAGGCGTCCCCTGAACCTGAAGGCCGCGCTGGCGGCGGCGACGCTGTGCCTGCTGGCGCCGGCCTGGTCCGGCCAGACCCGGGGCACACCGGAGCGCATCGAGCCCGCCCGGACTGCCGCCCCGCCGGAGCATCCCGTCCCGCCGATCCTGCCACCGCCAGAAACCGCAGGCGCCCTGAAGTTCACCGTGCGCCGCAACGCCGAGGGCCGCGAGCTGACGCTGCCGTTCAGCCAGATCGGGCAGGTGCACCATCCGCACGAGGTCCGTCGCGGCCAGTTCCGCCAGCGGCTGCATTTCGAGCTGCGCACCGACGAGCTGGTGCGCCGCGCGACCCTGACGCTGATGCTGGCGCCCTCGCCCGATCTGCTCGGACGCAACGATCTGCTGGTGGTCAAGCTCAACAGCGAGACGGTCGGACGGATCGCGGTGCCGCCGGCCTCCGGGCTGGACCGCAGCGGCCAGTTCTCGACCCGACTGGAGCTCGACCCGAAGCTGCTGACCGACAGCAACGAGCTGACGGTGCAGTTCGCCGCACCGCCGCAGTGCGACAGCGCGCAGTTCCCGCGGGTCAGCGTCAACGGCCATTCGAGCCTGCAGCTGACCGTGCAGCCGCTGCCGCTGGCCAACGACCTGTCGGTGCTGCCCTCGCCCTTCTTCGACCGCCGCGACCCGGGCCAAACCGAGGTGACGCTGGTGACCTCGGACCGGCCGGACGGCTCGACGCTGCAGGCCGCCGGGCAGCTGGCGTCCTGGTTCGGCGCGCTGGCCGGGCACCGCGGTGCGCGCATCCGCTCGCGTGCCGACCTGCCGGCCGGCCATGCGATCGTGCTGGCCACCGCGCAGGACCGCCCGGCCGGCGTCAGCCTGCCGCCGATCACCGGCGCCACCGTGGTGCTGGGCAGCCATCCCTCGCGCCCCGGGGCCAAGGTGCTCTACCTGCTCGGCCGCGACGGCACCGAGCTGCGCCGGGCGGTGGAGGCCCTGGTGCGCGGCCAGCTGCCGGCCCAGGGCAGCTCGGCGGTGATCGACACCCTGCCCGAGGTCGCGCCGCGCCAGCCCCATGACGCACTGCGCTGGACCAGCACCCAGCGGCCGGTGCGCTTCGACGAGCTGCTGCGACAGGATCAGCTGGATCAGCTGGGCTTCTCCGGCACGCTGCCGGACGCGATGGGCAACTCGATGATGACCTCGCTGCAGATGCGCCTGCCGCCCGACCTGTTCGCCTGGCGGGAACGGGTGGTGCCGATCGACCTGCGCCTGACCCACTCGCCGCGACCGTTCAGCGATCCCCGGCCGGAGCAGGCCAGCATCGAGCTGCGCCTGAACAACGAGGAGCCGCTGCTCGCCGAGAACCTGGCCGCCGGCCAGCCCCGGCGCTGGCTCGAGCAGCTGTGGCAGCAGATCGACGACAAGGAGGTCAAGCGCGAGCACCGCCACCGCATCCGCCTGCCGGTCGAGAGCCTGGGCACCCGCTCCTACAACGCGGTCAACATCCGCATCGACCACGGTCCCTTCGACGAGCGCGCCCAGTGCCTGCGCGAGGCCCAGGCCGAGAACAGCCAGGGCGGCCGCCCCGACGAGGCCTGGAGCCTGCCCTCGACCATCATCGACGGCAGCTCGACGATCGACTTCTCGGACGTGCCGCACTACCTGCCGATGCCGGATCTGGCCGCGTTCGCCAATGCCGGATTTCCCTTCACCCGCATGGCCGACCTGTCGGAGACCGCGATCGTGCTGCCGGACCTGCCGATGCGCGAGGAGATCGACGCGATGCTCGGCGTGGCCTCGCGGCTGGGCGAAGGCAGCGGAGTGGCCGGGCGTCTGCTCGAGGTGGTGCGGGTGCGCGAGATCGACCGGGTCGCGCAGCGCGAGCTGGTGGTCATCGGCAGCGCCGGCAGCCAGCCGCTGTTCACCGAATGGGTGCGCGCGATGCCCTTCCGGGACCTGCCGGTGGCCGGCAGTGGCGACCTGCCCGAGACGCAGGAAGTGCCGTTCTGGCAACGCTGGCTGCACGGTCTGTGGCAGCGCCCGAAGTTCCCGCCGCTGCCGCAGCAGACCTTCCGCTCGGTCGAGGCGCCGGCGGTGATCGCCGGCTTCGAGTCGCCGCTGCGCGCCGGTCGCAGCGTGGTGGCGCTGATCGGCGCGACCGCTGCCGACCTGGAACTGCTGACCGACGCGCTGGCCGATGCCGAGCGGCTGCGGCGCATTCACGGCCACCTGTCGAGCGTGCGCGACGAGACGCCCGAGGGCGTGAGGCCCTGGTATGCCGATCCGACCTACGGCTCGGGCGAGCTGCCCTGGCTGACCCGACTGCGCTGGGAACTCTCCAACAAGCCGGTGCTGCTGTGGCTGGTGCTGTTCGGCGCCATCCTCGCCCTGTCCCTGATCACCTTCGTGCTGCTGCAACGCCATGCGATACGACGCCGAGCGGGCTCGCCGCTCTGAGCCGGCCGCCCCTGCCCGGCCGCCCGCGGTCGATGCGGCACGCCGACAGCTGCTCGGCGCCGGCCTGGGCAGCCTCGGCCTGGGGCTGGGCGCGCTGGCCGGCTGCGTCGAGAGCGGGGCCGGCGCCGCACCTTCTGCCGCACGACCGCCCGCGACCGCCACGGCCGCGCTGACGCCGGTGGCCGATCCGCCGCCCGCCCCCGCCCCGCCGCCCGGCACCTGCCTGGACTTCGATCATCTCTGGCGCCGCTTCGTCGCCCAGTGCGTGCAGCCCGACGGCCGGGTGGTCGACCATGACACGCCCGAGCGGGTCAGCACCTCGGAGAGCCAGACCTACACCCTGTTCTTCGCGCTGGTCGCCGATGACCGGGCGCGCTTCGACAAGGTGCTGGACTGGACCCGGCACAACCTGGCCGGCGGCGACTTCTCGGCCCGGCTGCCGGCCTGGCAATGGGGCCTGCGCGACGGCCGCTGGGGCGTGCTCGACGCCAACGCCGCCTCGGATGCCGACCTGTGGCTGGCGCAGGCGCTGTTCGAGGCCGCTCGGCTCTGGAAGCAGCCCGCCCATGCCGACACCGCCCGCGCCATCCTGAGGCGGGTGCAGCGCGAGGAAGTGGTCGATGTGCCCGGCCTGGGCCTGATGCTGCTGCCCGGCCCGCAGGGCTTCGTCTCCGCGGACCGCCAGCAATGGCGCTTCAACCCGAGCTACAGCGCGGTGCACCAGCTGCGCGCGCTGGCCACCCATGACCCGCAGGGCCCGTGGGCAGAGCTGGCGCAGCAGGGCGTGAAGATGATCCAGGCGGTCAGCCTGAACGGACTGGCGCCGGACTGGGTCACCTGGCAGCTCGAGCGCTCGCGCATGTCGCTGCCCGGCGGCGTCAGCGGCCGCTGGCTGACGCATGACGCGGAAAAGGGCGACATCGGCGGCTATGACGCCATCCGCTGCTACCTGTGGGCGGCGGTGCTGCCGCCGGGCGACCCGGTGCGCGCCACGCTGCTGCGCGCGCTCGGCGGCCTGCAGCCCTGGCTGCAGGGCGACGGTCCGCCGCCGGGCAAGCTCTCGACCACCCGCGCGACGCTGATCGAGGCCGGACCGCCCGGCTTCGATGCGGTCGCCCTGCCCTATCTGGCCGCGCTGGGCGACCGCGCGGCGCTGGCGCGCCGGCTCACGCGGCTGCAGGCCGCGATGAGCCAGCCGCTGCGCTATTACGACCTGGTGCTGATGCTGTTCGCCATCGGCGCGCTGCAGGGCCGCTGGCAGTCCGGTGCCGACGGTCTGCTGATCCGCCGCGCACCGGTCCGCTATCCGACCGCTCCTCTGGATCCGACATGCCGACCTCTTCCGACCTCCGCCTGAACGGCCTGCGCCCCGGCGCGGCCTTTCCCGTGCATCTCGTCGCGCTGGGCTGCCTGCTGCTGCTCGGCGGCGCCGCGCACGCGCAGGGCAGCGCCAGCGGCAGCGCCGCCGCGGCCAGCCCGTCGACCGAAGGCGCCTCCACCACCGCCGCGACGCAGACGCTGATCGAGCAGGCCCGCCACTGGGAACGCAACCGCCGCCCCGACATGGCCCGCCAGCTCTGGGGCAAGCTGCTGGCGGTCGATCCGCGCCATCCCGACGCGCTGCAGGGCATGGCGGTGCTGAACATCGACGAGAGCCGCTTCGAGGAAGCCCAGTCCTATGTCGACCGGCTGCGCAAGGTCCGGCCCGATCATCCGGCGCTGGAGCGGCTGAGCCGCCAGGTGCGCACCCGCACCACGAGCCAGGCCCTGCTGGCCACCGCACGCCAGCAGGCCCAGGCGGGCCAGGCGGACGCGGCCTCGCGCTCCTACCGCGAGGCGCTGGGGACGAAGCCGGCCAATGACGAGCTGGCGCTCGAGTACTACCAGACGCTGGGCGGCACCAACGAGGGCTGGGACGAGGCGCGCATCGGCCTGGAGCGGCTGGCCCAGGCCCAGCCCAGCCAGGGGCAGGTCCAGCTGGCCTATGCCCGGCACCTGAGCTACCGCATGCCCACCCGCAACGAGGCGATCCGCCGCCTCAGCGCGCTGGCGGCGCGCACCGACGTGCCCAACAGCGTACGCCAGGACGCACGCACCGCCTGGCTGCAGGCGCTGCTGTGGTCGGGCAGCGCGGCCGATCCGGCCCAGCTGCGCCAGTACATCAGCAGCGTCGGCCCGGACCCGCGCCTGAGCGCGCTGCTGCAGGCGCGAGAGAAGACGCCGGCCGGCAGCGCCAGCGCCAGCGCCGTGCCCGCCGCGCCCTCGCCGCGCGATCTGGCGATGAAGGCCGCCTATGCCGCACTGGATGCCGGAGAGCTCGACACGGCCGCCAGCCAGTTCGAGACCCTGCTGCGCCAGCGTCCGCGCGAGGTCGACGCGCTCGGCGGCCTGGGGCTGACGCGGCTGCGCCAGGAACGCTTCGACGAGGCGGTCGAGCTGCTGGGCCGGGCCACCGCGCAGCCGGCGGGCAGCCGCTGGAAGACGATGGAGCGCACCGCCCGCCACTGGCAGGCGCTGGGCGAGGCCAACGCCGCCCGCCAGGCCGGCGACACCGACCGTGCGCTGCGCCTGGCGCGGGCGGCGGTCGAATCCGATCCGAAGGAGCCCGAGGCCCAGATCCTGCTGGGCGACCTGCTCGCGGCCCAGGGCCGTCTGCCGCAGGCCGAGAGCGCCTACCGCGCCGCGCTGCAGGCCACGCCGCGCCCGGTGCGCGCGCTGGCCGGGCTGATCAGCGTGCTGGGCGCCAGCGGCCGGGTCGACCAGGCCCAGGCGATGATCCGCGAACTCGACGACAGCCAGCTCGCCCGCCTGGGAGGCGCCGGCACGCTGCGCGCCAACCAGCTGCGGCTGCAGGCCGAGCAGGCGCAGCAGCGCGGCGACAGCGTCGGCGCGCAGGCGCTGCTGGAGCAGGCGGTGGCGCTGGCGCCGCAGTCGGCCTGGGCACGTCTGGCGCTGGGCCAGCTGCTGGTGCGCCAGAACCGGCTGGACGAGGCCCGCGCGCAGCTCGACGCGATGGCGCTGCCCGCCGCCGGCGCCGAGCGGCTCGATGCGCTGCAGGCCCGTGCACTGCTGCAGGCCGAGCTGAAGGATCACGCCGGCGCGCTGGCCTCGCTCGAGCAGATCCCGCGTGCGCAGCGCTCGGCGGCGATGGCGCAGCTGCATCGCCGCATGGCGGTGCAGGAGCAGGCCGCCGAGGCGGTGGCGCTGTACCGCGCCGGCCAGCCCTCGGCCGCGGCCGCGCTGCTGGCCGAGGCCGAAGGCGCCGCCGGCCAGGATCCGGACCTGATCAGCGCGGTGGCGGGCGCCTATCTCGATCTCGGCCACGAGGCGCGTGCGGCGCAGCTGATCCGCGCCACGCTGGCCGCGCAGCCGCAGGCCGGCCCGGCGCTGCTGCTGCGCCATGCCGCGCTGCTGCTGCAGACCCGCCAGGATGCCGAGCTGTCGCGGGTGCTGGGCCAGCTGATCTCGATGGCGCGTCTGCAGCAGCTCGGCCCGGCGCAGCGCCGCGATCTCGACGAGCTGCGCCTGGGCTACTCGGTGCGCCAGGCCGACCTGCTGCGCGAGGCCGGCGATCTGGCCTCGGCCTGGGAAGCGATCGCGCCGCTGATGCAGGAGCGCCCGGGCGAGCCGCGGCTGCAGATGGCGCTGGCGCGCATGCATCTGGGCGCCAGCGAGCCCGATGCGGCGATCGCGCTCTATGAGTCGGTGCTGCGCGAGCGCCCGGAGGAGGTCGACGCCTGGCTGGGCCTGGCTGCCGCCGCCGATGCCCGCAAGGACCGCGACACCGCGGCGCAGGCGCTCGAGCAGGCCCGCCGCCTCGCGCCCGACCGACCGGAGGTGCTGGCGCAGCAGGCCCGCCACTACCGCGCCCGCGGCCAGTTCGCCAAGGCGTCCGAATACCTGCGCCTGGCGATGGCCGCGCAGCAGCCGGCGGCGGTGGCGCAGTGGGGCCAGCCGCGCATGGCGGCCAACCCGTTCGCGCAGCGTCGCGCCACGCCGCTGGCCGCGGCGGTGACCACACTTTCCTTTCTTCGCGGAACGCCACCGCCCTTCTGCCCATGGAACAGTTTATGACCCCCGAGTTCTGGCTTGCCGTCGGCCAGATCATCATGATCGACATCCTGCTCGGCGGCGACAACGCG
>NZ_JACCPY010000103.1 GCF_013426975.1 Sphaerotilus sulfidivorans | reverse complement strand
AACCCGACTGCACTCGACGCTGGCCTACGTCAGCCCGATGCAGTTCGAAGAAAACTGGCTCGCCGGCCAAGCTCGGCAAGCCAGCGCGTAGTCTGGCTATGGGATACGGAATACAGGGGCAAGGTCATTCACCACCCCCTCCTTGACACCCCCAGCCTCACGCATCCCGGCAAGTTCAACTTGCCAGGACACCACGCACAGAAGGTCAGGAAGGTGAGCGCCGCCGCCGCGCTCAGCCGCTCGGCAGCAGCGACGGCACTGGGCCGGCGCCCAGCCAGGCGCGCAGCGCCTGCTCCATCCAGTCGCGCAGGTCGCGGCCCTGGCGGCGGCAGCTCTCCATCGCCGAGAAGCCCCGGGCGACGAACTGCTGCCCGCGCATGGAGCGCG
>NZ_JACCPY010000102.1 GCF_013426975.1 Sphaerotilus sulfidivorans | reverse complement strand
ACCGCGCCACTGTGCCGCCACCTCGCCCAGCGCGCTCACGTCGTGGGCCACGACGCACTGGCGCGTCTCGATGCGGCCGTGGCCCTTGTCCACCACGGTGACCTGGGGCAGGGCCTGCTCCAGCTCGCCGCGGTCGTTGGCCTCGAACAGGCCCTCGATGGCCTGGGCCAGTGTGGGCTGGTTGTTCTTGACCGCGATGATGTAGTCCGCGGGCTTGGCCACGATGGCGTCGACCACCGCATGCTGGCAACCCATGGCATCGAGCGTCAGGATGGCGCCCTGGATCTGCAGGGCAGCCACCAGCTCCGGGATCGCCGTGATCTCGTTGCTCTTGGCTGCCGTCTTGACCTGACCCAGCACGAGACCGCGCGCGTGGTGCCAGGCCGAGACCAGATGCGTCATGCG
>NZ_JACCPY010000101.1 GCF_013426975.1 Sphaerotilus sulfidivorans | reverse complement strand
CACACCGTGGTGCTGCCGGTGAAGCTCACCTGCTGGATCGGGTTCCGGTTGTTGGCCGGTGTATCGAGGTACTTGAAGTCCTGGATCGTGATCGAGTCGCTGGTGCCCTTGATCGCCAGCACCAGGTCGGCGCCCACGAAGGAGGCCTGGATGTCAGTGGGCAGCACACCCGCCTTGAAGATCAGCTTCTCCGAACGGGTTGGTCGTGTGTCGGTGCTCCGGGCAATGAGGTCCTTGCCTTCGCCGCGGCCGAAGTAGTAGGTGTCATCGCCCCCACCGCCCGCCATCGTGTCGTTGCCAGCGCTGCCTGAGAAGATGTCGTTCAGGCTCGTGCCGACCAGGCTGTCCGCGCCTGCGGTGCCCCGCAGCGCCTCGGTGACCATCTGGGTGGTGTTCCACACCGTGGTGCT
>NZ_JACCPY010000100.1 GCF_013426975.1 Sphaerotilus sulfidivorans | reverse complement strand
CCGACATCATCGGTAACGAGGGTGGTGACCGAGCCCTTGTTCGGATCCGCCGCGATGGCCTCGAAGCCACCACCGGTGATCTCGCCGACCGAGATGGTGATGCTTTCCGAGCCCTCGGCCAGCGCGTCGTCGATCGTGCTCAGGTCGAAGGTCGTGCGGGTCTGACCCGCAGGAATGGTGACCGAGGTGACGGCGGTGTAGTCCGAGCCATCAGTGGCGGTGCCGGAGTAGGTGAGCTTGATGGTGACGTCGGTCGCGGCCGGCTGGCTCAGGCTGACGGTGTAGCCGGTCGCGGTCTGACCTTCGACGACGGACGCAGGCCCCGCGATCGAGACCAGACAGGTGTCCTCGGCGCCCGGCGTGCCGCCGCCCGGGCCTCCGACATCATCGGTAACGAGGGTGGTGACCGAACCCTTG
>NZ_JACCPY010000099.1 GCF_013426975.1 Sphaerotilus sulfidivorans | reverse complement strand
CAGCAGCGAGCGCAAGCGCGGCGGGCAGCCCGGGCACAAGGGCACATACCGGACGCTGCTGGACGAGGGCGAGGTCGACGCGGTGCACGAGTGCCCGCCACCCGAGGTGTGCGAGTGCGGCGGGCCGATCGAGCCGGGTCGGGCGCTGCGCCACCAGGTGACGGATCTGGCGCAGGCGGTGCGGGCGGAGGTGCAGGAATACCGGCTGTACCGCGGGGTGTGCGGACACTGCCGCAAGACGCACGAGAGCCGGCTGCCGGCCGGGGTGCCGCGCGGGCAGATCGGGCCGAGGGCGCTGGCCCTGATCGGGGCGCTGGGCACGCGGTACCACCTGACGCAGGACAAGATCCGCACGCTGCTGGGCGAGGTGCTGGGGGTGCGCTTCAGCCTGGGGGCGATCTCGCAGGCGCAAGGGCTGGTGGCGC
>NZ_JACCPY010000098.1 GCF_013426975.1 Sphaerotilus sulfidivorans | reverse complement strand
AGGACCAGGACATGAACATCATCCGCACCGCCATTCCCGACGTGCTGATCCTCGAGCCGAAGGTGTTCGGCGACGCGCGCGGCTTCTTCATGGAGAGCTGGAACCAGAAGGTCTTCGACGAGGCGGTGGGCCACCCGGTCCGCTTCGTGCAGGACAACCACTCGCGCTCGAGCCGCGGCGTGCTGCGCGGCCTGCACTACCAGCTGCCGCCGCATGCGCAGGGCAAGCTGGTGCGCGTGGTCTCCGGCTCGGTCTTCGACGTCGCGGTGGACCTGCGCCGCGGCAGCCCGACCTTCGGCCAGTGGGCCGGCGTCGAGCTGACCGGCGAGAACCACCGCCAGTTCTGGATTCCGCCGGGCTTCGCGCACGGCTTCGTCGTCACCAGCGAGACGGCCGACTTCCTCTACAAGACCACCGACCTGTACGCGCCGCAGTGCGAGGG
>NZ_JACCPY010000097.1 GCF_013426975.1 Sphaerotilus sulfidivorans | reverse complement strand
GGCGCCACGGCCGAGAAGGTGACCGAGGCCTTCAAGCTGATGCTGAAGAACCCGGACGTCAAGGGCATCCTGGTCAACATCTTCGGCGGCATCATGAAGTGCGACACCATCGCCAACGGCGTGGTGACGGCCAGCCGCGCGGTCAACCTGACGGTGCCGCTGGTGGTGCGCATGAAGGGCACGAACGAGGACCTGGGCAAGCAGATCCTGAAGGATTCGGGCCTGCCGATCATCAGCGCCGACACGATGGCCGAGGCCGCGACGAAGATCGTCGAAGCCGTCAAGTAAGCCCTGAGCGAACGAGGAAAGAGCAAGACATGAGCATCCTGATCAACAAGGACACCCGCGTCATCACCCAGGGCATCACGGGCAAGACCGGTCAGTTCCATACGCTGGGCTGCCAGGCCTACGCCAACGGCAAGAACTGCTTCGTCGCCGGCGTGAA
>NZ_JACCPY010000096.1 GCF_013426975.1 Sphaerotilus sulfidivorans | reverse complement strand
CGAGCTGGAGCAGGCCCTGCCCCAGGTCACCGTGGTGGACAAGGGCCACGGCCGCATCGAGACGCGCCAGTGCGTCGTGGCCCACGACGTGAGCGCGCTGGGCGAGGTGGCGGCACAGTGGCGCGGTATGCGCAGCGTCGGGCGCATCCGGAGCACGCGCGAGATCGTCAACGGCCGGGCCAAGGGCGAGGCGGCCACCGAGTGGCGCTACTACATCAGCAGCACGCAGCTCAGCCCCGAGCGGTTCGAGGCCGCGGTGCGCGCGCACTGGGGCATCGAGAACCAGTGCCACTGGGTGCTGGACATGACCTTCTCCGAAGACGACTGTCGCATCCGCGTGGGCGACGGGGCCGAGAACTTCGCCATCCTCAGGCGCATGAGCCTGAACCTGCTCAAGCAGGAAAAATCCAGGAAGACCAGTCTCAACATCAAGCGCCAGAAGGCCGCCT
>NZ_JACCPY010000013.1 GCF_013426975.1 Sphaerotilus sulfidivorans | reverse complement strand
ACCGCCTCGTCGAAGACCTTCTGGTTCCAGCTCTCCATGAAGAAGCCGCGCGCGTCGCCGAACACCTTCGGCTCGAGGATCAGCACGTCGGGAATGGCGGTGCGGATGATGTTCATGTCCTGGTCCTTTCTGCGCGGGTCAGAAGACCTGCTCGGCGAGCACCTTCTTCAGGTACTGCCCATAGCCGTTCTTCAGCATCGGGGCGGCCAGCTTGTCCAGCTGCGCGTCGTCGATCCAGCCGCGGCGCCAGGCGATCTCCTCCGGGCACGCCACCTTCAGGCCCTGGCGCTTCTCCAGCGTGGCGATGAACTGCCCCGCCTCCATCAGGCTGTCGTGCGTGCCGGTGTCCAGCCACGCGTAGCCCCGGCCCATGATCTCCACGCTCAGGCGGCCCTGGCGCAGGTACTCGGCGTTGACGTCCGTGATCTCCAGCTCGCCGCGTGGGCTGGGCGCGATGTTCGCGGCAATGTCGCAGACCTGTTCGTCGTAGAAGTACAGGCCGGTCACCGCGTAGTTGCTCTTGGGCGCCTTGGGCTTTTCCTCGATGCTCAGCGCACGCTTGTGGTCGTCGAACGCCACCACGCCGTAGCGCTCCGGGTCATGCACGTGGTAGGCGAAGACGCTTGCGCCCGTCTCGCGGCTGGTCGCGCTGTTGAGCAGCTGCTGCAGGTCGTGCCCGTGGAAGATGTTGTCGCCCAGCACCAAGGCGCTGGGCGCGCCGCCCACGAAGTCCCGGCCCAGGATGAAGGCCTGCGCCAGACCGTCCGGGCTGGGCTGCACGCAGTACTGCAGGTTCAGGCCCCAGCGGCTGCCGTCGCCCAGCAGCGCCTCGAAGCGCGGCGTGTCCTGCGGCGTCGAGATGATCAGGATGTCGCGGATCCCGGCCAGCATCAGCGTGGTCAGCGGGTAGTAGATCATCGGCTTGTCGTACACCGGCAGCAGTTGCTTGCTGATGGCCAGCGTGGCCGGGTGCAGCCGGGTGCCGGAGCCGCCGGCCAGGATGATGCCCTTGCGAGGAGTGTTCATGTCAGAGGATCTCGGTGAGCATGCGCTCGACGCCCTGCTGCCACGGCGGCAGCCGCAGGCCGAAGACCTGCTGGAGTTTCTGCGTCGACAGGCGCGAGTTGTGCGGGCGCCTGGCCGGCGTCGGGAAGGCGCTGGTCGGCACCGGGTCGATGGCCTGGACCTTGAGTTCGCGGCCCCTCTGGCGGGCCTGCTCGATGACGAAGCTCGCGTAGCCGTGCCAGCTGGTCTCGCCGGCGGCCACCGCGTGGTAGACGCCGGAGAGGTCGATCTCGCTGCCTGCCGGGGTGCTCATGGCGGTACGCACCATCTGCGCGGTCAGGTCGGCCAGCAGGTCCGCGCCGGTGGGTGCGCCGATCTGGTCGTCGATGACGGTCAGGCGTTCGCGCTCGGCCGCCAGGCGCAGCATGGTCTTGGCGAAGTTGCCGCCACGCGCGGCGTAGACCCAGCTGGTGCGCAGGATCAGGTGCCGGCAGCCGCTGGCGCGGATGAGCTGCTCGCCCTCCAGCTTGGTCTGGCCGTAGACGCTCAAGGGGCCGGTGGCGGCCTCCTCGTCGCGGGCAGCATCGCCCGAGCCGTCGAAGACATAGTCGGTGCTGTAGTGCACCAGCCAGGCGCCGGTCTCGGCCGCGCAGCGCGCCAGCACGCCCGGGGCGGTCGCGTTGATCGCACGCGCCAGCTCGGGCTCGCTCTCGGCCTTGTCGACCGCAGTGTGCGCCGCGGCGTTGACGATCAGGTCCGGCTTGACCGCCGCGACCGTGGCCGCCAGCGCCTCGGGCCGGCTGAAGTCGCCGTGCAGTCCGCCGGGGTTGGCGGCGCTGTCATGGTCGAGCCCGACCACCTCGCCCAGCGGCGCCAGCGCGCGCTGCAGCTCCCACCCGACCTGGCCGCCCTGGCCCAGAAGAAGGATCTTCATGTCTGCGGCCCCCGGCGTCAGTCGCGTGCGCTGTAGTTCTTCGACACCCACTCGCGGTAGGCGCCGGTGCGCACCGAGTCGATCCACGCGGTGTTCTCCAGGTACCAGGTCACCGTCTTGTCGATGCCGGTCTCGAAGGATTCGGCAGGCGTCCAGCCGATCTCGGCCTCGATCTTGGTCGGGTCGATCGCGTAGCGGCGGTCATGGCCCGGGCGGTCGGCCACGAACGTGATCTGGCTGGCGTAGCTCGTGCCGTCCGCCTTCGGGCGCAGCGCGTCGAGCTTGGCGCAGATCACCTGCACCACGTCGAGGTTCCTGATCTCGTTCTTGCCGCCGACGTTGTAGGTCTCGCCCAGCCGACCCTTGGCCAGCACCTGGCGGATCGCCTCGCAGTGATCGCGCACATAGAGCCAGTCGCGGATGTTCTGACCGTCGCCGTAGACCGGCAGCGGCTTGCCCTCCAGGGCGTTCAGGATCATCAGCGGGATCAGCTTCTCGGGGAAGTGATAGGGCCCGTAGTTGTTCGAGCAGTTGGTCGTCAGCGTCGGCAGGCCGTAGGTGTGGTGGTAGGCGCGCACCAGGTGGTCGCTGCCGGCCTTGCTGGCCGAGTACGGGCTGTTGGGCGCGTACGGCGTGGTCTCGCTGAAGGCCGGGTCGGTCTCGGAGAGCGAGCCGTAGACCTCGTCGGTCGAGACATGCAGGAAGCGGAACGCCGCCTTGGGCTCGGCCTCCAGCGCGCTCCAGTAGGCCCGCACGGCTTCCAGCAGCTCGAAGGTGCCCACCATGTTGGTCTGGATGAACTCGCCGGGGCCGTGGATGCTGCGGTCGACATGGCTCTCGGCCGCGAAGTGCAGCACCGCGCGCGGGCGGTGCTCGGCCAGCACCCGCGAGACCAGCGCGCGGTCGCCGATGTCACCCTGCACCAGCGTGCAGCGGCCGGCGTCCAGATGCGACTGGATGGTCGCCGGGTTGCCCGCGTACGTCAGCTTGTCCAGAACCACCACCGGCTCTTCGCTGCGCTCGAACCAGTGATGAACGAAATTGCCGCCGATGAAGCCGGCGGCGCCGGTGATGAGGATCATGGATGAAGGAGGTCAGTTGCGGCCGTAAGTGTCCTCATAGCGAACGATGTCGTCTTCGCCCAGGTAGGAGCCGGACTGCACCTCGATGATCTCCAGCGGCACCTTGCCCGGGTTGGCCAGGCGATGCACCTGCCCCAGCGGGATGTAGGTCGACTGATTCTCGCTCAGCATCAGCACCTTGTCGCCGTTGGTGATCTCGGCGGTGCCGGTCACGACGATCCAGTGCTCGGCACGGTGGTGATGCATCTGCAGGCTCAGCGAGGCGCCCGGCTTGACCATGATGCGCTTGACCTGGAAGCGCGGGCCGGCGTCGATCGAGTCGTACCAGCCCCAGGGCCGATGCACCTTGCGGTGCAGCGTGTGCTCGGTGCGTCCGCTCTTGCCCAGCTGCGCGACGATCTGCTTGACCTCCTGGCTGCGGCTGCGGTCGGCCACCATCACCGCATCGGCCGTTTCCACCACCACCAGGTTCTCGACGCCCACCACGCTCACCAGCCGGCCGCTCGAGTGCACCAGCGTGTCGCGGCTGTCCTTGGCGATCACGTCGCCGACGCAGGCGTTGCCGTTCTCGTCCTTGCCCGACACCTGCCAGACCGCCTCCCAGGCGCCCAGGTCGTTCCAGCCCGCGCTCAGCGGCACCATGCGGATGTCGAACTCGCTGCCCGGGCAGCGTTCCATCACCGCGTAGTCCACCGATTCCGACGGCACCGCCGCGAACTCCGCCTTGCCCGGCCGCACGAACTGCGCATCGCACTGGCGCGGCGCCCAGGCCGCCTTCACCGCCTCGGCGATGTCGGGGCGGAAGGTCTGCAGCGCCTTCATCCACACCGAGGCGCGCAGCACGAACATGCCGCTGTTCCAGAAGTAGCCGCCCTCGGACAGATAGCGCTCGGCGGTCGCCAGGTCCGGCTTCTCGACGAACTGCGCCACCCGCGCCGCGCCCAGCTCCGGCAGCGTGCGGATGTAGCCGTAGCCGGTCTCCGGCGCGTCGGGCGTGATGCCCAGGATCACCACCAGACCGTCGGCCGCCAGCCGCACCGCCTGGCGCAGCGCCTCCGCATACGCCGCCTCGTCGGTCACCGTCTGGTCTGCCGGCGTCACCACCAGCACCGGATCCTGACCGCCCTCGAGCGCCTGCAGCGCCGCCAGCGTCAGCGCCGGCGCGGTGTTGCGCCCGGCCGGCTCCAGCACCACCGCCGAGGGCATCTGGCGCACCTCGCGCAGCTGGTCCAGCGCCAGGAAGCGGTGCTCCTCGTTGCCCACCACCAGCGGCGCAGCCGGCGCGATGTCCGCCGCCGCCAGCCCCGCCAGGCGCAACGCCGCTTCCTGGAACAGGCTGCGGTTGCTGTCGCCCAGCACCAGGAACTGCTTCGGATAGCCCGCGCGCGACAGCGGCCACAGCCGCGTGCCGCTGCCGCCGGCCATGATCACCGGCTGCACGACGATGGGAGAAGAAGAGGTCTGGCTCATGGGTGAAGGATCTCGCGAAGGATCAGAAGGAAGTTGAAGAAGGTTCAGAACGCGCAAGAAAGCAATCGAGCAAGGCATCGAGCGGGCGGCGGCACCGCCCCATCGGCCCTGCACGGTCGATTCTCCCGGATTGTGCTTAGGGTTTTCCGTGACGCATCGTGCCCAGGGCGGCCGGCCCCGCGCCGGAGCGGGCATCGCGTGTCAATTTGCCGATTCCGCGCGCGGCCGACGGCCAGCGGCAGAGCCCGGTCGTGGGCAATTCACGTCGCCGGTGCCGGCAGGTCCCTCAACCGCAGGATAATCGCGAGGTGATGACGCACCAACCCGAAGACGCCGTGACCGCCCCGCCCCCCGAGGCCGTCGCCGCACCCGCCCGTTTCGACACCCTGCCGCTGGACGCCAAGCTGCTGCGGGCCATCGTCGACGCCGGCTACGAGACGATGACCCCGATCCAGGCCAAGGCGATCCCGATCGTGCTGGAGAACCGCGACGTGATGGGCGCGGCGCAGACCGGCACCGGCAAGACGGCCGCCTTCTCGCTGCCGCTGCTGCAGAAGATGATGCGCCACGAGAACGCCAGCGCCTCGCCCGCACGCCACCCGGTGCGCGCGCTGGTGCTGGCCCCGACGCGCGAGCTGGCCGACCAGGTCGCGGTCAACGTCAAGACCTACGCCAGGCACAGCCAGCTGCGCGTGGCCTGCGTCTTCGGCGGCGTCGACATCAACCCGCAGACGGCCGAGCTCAAGCGCGGCGTCGAGGTGCTGATCGCCACGCCGGGCCGGCTGCTCGACCACATCCAGCTGAAGAACTGCAACCTCGGCCAGGTCGAGTACGTCGTGCTCGACGAGGCCGACCGCATGCTCGACATCGGCTTCCTGCCTGACCTGCAGCGCATCCTGAGCTATCTGCCCAAGAGCCGTCAGACGCTGCTGTTCTCGGCCACCTTCTCGCCCGAGATCAAGAAGCTGGCGCAGAGCTATCTGCAGGATCCGATCCTGGTCGAGGTGGCGCGCCCGAACGCCACCGCCTCGACGGTGGAGCAGCGCTTCTACGAAGTCGCCGACGAGGACAAGCGCCGCACCATCGTGCAGATCCTGCGCCAGCGCGAGATCCGCCAGGCCATCGTCTTCGTCAACTCCAAGCTCGGCGCGGCCCGGCTGGCCCGCTCCTTCGAGCGCGACGGCCTGCGCACCGCGGCGCTGCACGGCGACAAGTCGCAGGACGAGCGGCTGAAGTCGCTGGCCGCCTTCAAGGCCGGCGAGGTCGACCTGCTGGTGGCCACCGACGTCGCCGCGCGCGGCATCGACATCGCCGACCTGCCCGCGGTCTTCAACTTCGACGTGCCCTTCAACGCCGAGGACTATGTGCACCGCATCGGCCGCACCGGCCGCGCCGGCGCCTCGGGCATCGCGATCACGCTGGCCACCCGCGACGACGCGCGCCTGGTGGGCGACATCGAGAAGCTGATCAAGCGCAAGATCGATCTGGAGCCCTTCGTCATCGAGGACGACCGGCCGCGCCGTCGCCACCGCGATGACGACGAGGAACGCGCACCTCGCCGCACCGCCCCCCGCAGCGAGTTCGCCGAGGACGGCAGCCGCCCGGCCTTCGTGCCGTCGGCGCCGCCCGTGCGTGCGCCCCGCCAGGCGCCGAAGGATCCCTTCTTCGACCAGCCCTACGAGGCCGATCCGAACGCCTCGCCGGTGTGGGAGAAGCAGGCCGCGGTGCCGGCCGCGCCGGGCTCGCGCAGCTCGATCTCGCGCTTCATCAAGCCGCGGCGCAAGGTCGCCGCGCTGCTCGGCGGCAAGGTGCCGACCTGAGGGCCTGAACGGCCGGTTCAGGCCAGGAAGGCGAACACCGCCGGCACGTCGCCGGGCAGCTCCGGCGGCGACGCACGCCACTGCGCGACCCGCAGCGTGCGGGTCGACCCACCCTCCAGCGTCAGCCCGCAGCTGATGCTCAGCCAGGTCTGCGGGTTGAGCGCGGCCAGCAGCGCCTGCGCCATCGCGGCGTTGCGGTAGGGCGTCTCGATCAGCAGCTGCGTCTGCTGCCAGCGCCTGGAGTGCGCCTCCAGGTCGCGCAGGCGCCGGGTGCGCTCGGCCGCGTCGGTCGGCAGGTAGCCGACGAAGGCGAAGCTCTGGCCGTTGAGGCCGCTGGCGGCCACCGCCAGGATCAGCGAGCTGGGCCCCGACAGCGGCATCACCGTGATGCCCTGCGCATGCGCGACCCGCACCAGCTCGGCGCCGGGATCGGCCACCGCCGGCAGGCCCGCCTCCGACACCAGACCGACATCGTGCCCGGCCAGCGCCGGCGCCAGCAGCCCGGCCCAGTCGGGCGCCGGGGCTTTCGGATCGGCACGCCCCTTGGGCGGGCGCGGCAGCTCGCGGATCGAGAGCGCCTGCAGCGGCTGCGCCAGCGGCACCACCGCATCGACCCGCTTGAGCAGCGCCCGCGCACTGCGCGCGTTCTCCGCCACCCAGTGCGACAGGCCTGCGGCGACGCGGATCGCGCCCAGCGGCAGCACCTGCTGCAGGTCGGGCACCGGCTGGCCCTCGCGCAGCGTGCCCAGGTCCAGCGTGTTGGGCACCAGCCAGAGACGGCCCTTCGGCCCGCTCTTCGTCGTCGTGCTCATGCGCCACCTCCATGGCCGGCCAGCACCGCCAGCGCATCGAGCCCGGCCGCACGCAGCAGCGCGGAGGTCACGATCAGCGGCAGCCCGACCAGCGCGGTCGGATCATCCGACTCGATCGCGTCGAGCAGCGTGATGCCCAGCGTCTCGCACTTGGCGCTGCCGGCGCAGTCGTAGGGCTGCTCCAGCCGCAGGTAGGTCTCGATCTCGACCTCGCTGAGCGAACGCACCCGCACCGTGACCGGCACGCGGCGCACCGCCTCGAAGCCGGTGTCATGGCGCAGCACCGCCACCGCGGTGTGGAAGACCACGCTGCGCCCGCGCATCGCACGCAGCTGCGCGACGGCGGCCTCATGGCGACCGGGCTTGCCGATCGGCTGGCCGTCGAGCTCGGCGACCTGGTCGGAGCCGATGACGATGGCCTGCGGATGCGCAGCGGCGACCGCACGCGCCTTGGCCAGCGCAAGCCGCTCGCTCAGGGCGGCGGGCGTCTCGCCGGGCTGCGGCGTCTCGTCGACCTCGGGCGCGCGGACCTCGAAAGGCAGGCGCAGCCGAGCCAGCAGCTCGCGCCGATAGCGCGAGGTCGAGGCCAGCACCAGCGGCGGCCGTGCCATGCGGGGGGGATGAAGGACAGTGTCGGACATGGCCGGATTGTGGCCGCGCCGAAGGCCGCCCCCGACACTTCGCGTCATACTTCGCGTCATGAAAGCACGCGAATTCAAGCCCCGCCGCCTCGACGTGCGGGCCTTCATCGAGTCGGGCGAGACGCTGGGCGGCGACGAGCCGCTGGCCGGCTTCGAGCGCCTGGTCGAGTGCCTGCACGAGAACGCCGATGCGGCGCACCAGCCGGCAGTGCGCTGGCATGCCGAGCCCGAACTGCGCCCGCGCCGCGGCGCCGAGCCCGAACTGTGGCTGCACCTGAGCGGCTCGGCCGAGCTGGACCTGCCCTGCCAGCGCTGTCTCGAGCCGGTGGCCACCGCACTGGCCTTCGAGCGCAGCTTCCTGTTCGTCGCCAACGAGACCCAGGCAGCCGAACTCGACGCCGACAGCGAGGACGATGTGCTGGCGCTGAGCCGCACCTTCGATCTGCTCGAGCTGGTCGAGGACGAACTGCTGATGGAACTGCCCCCGGTGGCTCGCCATGAGACCTGCCCGGTCGAGGTCCGGCTCGACCGGGGTGAAGCCCTGCCTGACGGTCAGCCCGCGGCGCCCGCGCCGGCAGGTGATGCCGCAGCGGAGGAAAGCGCCTCAGGGCGCCCGAACCCGTTCGCGGTGCTGGCCCGGCTGCGCCGAGATCCAGGCACGGACGACGGCGGCAGCACCGACTGACGCGGCGCGACAGCAACATCCGGCCACCCCGATGCCCCTCGAGTCCGGGAGCATTCGGAACCCGGCGGGAGGTCGTGCTACAATCGAAAGCTTTTCCAATCGGAAAACCAGGATTCAGGAGTCTCAACATGGCCGTCCAGCAAAACAAGAAGTCGCCGTCCAAGCGTGGCATGCACCGTTCGCACAATGCCCTGACCACCCCGGGCACCGCGGTCGAGTCGACCACCGGCGAAATCCATCTGCGTCACCACATCAGCCCGACCGGCTTCTACCGTGGCCGCAAGGTCCTGAAGACCAAGGCCGACGCCTGAGTCTTGCCGGTTGCCGGCATGCCCGCCGGCACTGACACCCAATCTGCCCTGCCTTGAACGACACGACCCGCACGGTCCGGCTGTCGGTGGACTGCATGGGGGGCGATCACGGCCCTTCCGTGACGCTGCCCGCATGCCGCTCCTTTCTTGACCGGCATCCCGATGCCGAGCTGGTGCTCGTGGGCACCGAACAGGCGCTCGCGCCCGCCGCCGGCTGGGCGCGCTGCCGCATGGTGATCGCCTCCGAAGTCGTCGAGATGGACGACCCGGTGGAAGTCGCCCTGCGCAAGAAGCGCGACTCGTCGATGCGTGTGGCCATCCAGCAGGTCAAGCCTGACGGCCATGGCGTGACAATGGCCGACGCCTGCGTCTCCGCAGGCAATACCGGCGCACTGATGGCGGTGGCCCGCTATCTGCTGAAGACCCTGGACGGCATCGATCGGCCGGCCATCGCCAGCGTCATGCCCAACCAGCACGACGGCTTCACGACCATGCTCGACCTCGGGGCAAACGTGGACTGCAGCGCAGAACATCTGCTGCAGTTCGCGGTCATGGGCAGCGCGCTGGTCTCGGCCGTCGACGGCAAGGAGGCCCCGACCGTGGGCCTGCTCAACATCGGCGAGGAAGTGATCAAGGGCAACGAGACGATCAAGCGTGCGGGCGAACTGCTGCGCGCCGTCTCCGCGGCCGGCCACATCAACTTCCACGGCAATGTCGAGGGCAACGACATCTTCAAGGGCACGACCGACCTCGTCGTCTGCGACGGCTTCGTCGGCAATGTCGCGCTGAAGACTGCCGAAGGCCTGGCCGGCATGATCACCAGCTTCCTGAAGCAGGAGTTCACCCGCACGCCGCTGACCAAGATGGTGGCGATGCTGGCGATGCCGATGCTCAAGCGCTTCTCGCGGCGGCTCGATCACCGCCGCTTCAACGGCGCGGCGCTGCTGGGCCTGCGCGGCCTGGTGTTCAAGAGCCACGGCTCGGCCGATGCGCTCGCCTTCGAGAACGCGCTGAATCGGGCGTATGATGCCGCCCGGAACCGCCTGCTCGACCGGGTGCATGATCGGATCCTCGCCACGCTGCAGGCCCTGCCCGGTGCCGGCGCGGCGGCGGCGAACGAGCCCCCGGCAGCCCGTCACGCTGCATGACCACCCCCACACCCCGCCATTCGCGCATTTCCGGCACCGGCAGTGCGCTGCCCCCGCAACGCCTGAGCAACGCCGATCTGGTCGCCCGCCTGGCGGCCGACGGCATCGAGAGCTCGGACGACTGGATCGTCGAGCGCACCGGCATCCGCGCCCGCCACTTTGTCGACGACACCCAGAACGCCAGCGATCTGGCGGTGGAGGCGGCACGGCGCGCGCTCGAGGCCGCGCAGCTCACCGGCGCCGACATCGACCTGATCATCGTCGCGACCTCGACGCCGGACATGGTCTTCCCGTCGACTGCGACCATCGTGCAGCGCAAGCTCGGCATCCTGCACGGCTGCCCGGCCTTCGATGTGCAGGCGGTGTGCTCGGGCTTCGTCTACGCGCTGACCGTCGCCGACGCGATGGTGCGCGCCGGCAGCGCCCGCCATGCGCTGGTGATCGGTGCGGAAGTGTTCTCGCGCATTCTCGACTTCAAGGACCGCACCACCTGCGTGCTGTTCGGCGACGGCGCCGGCGCGGTGGTGCTGTCGGCCTCCGACACGCCCGGCATCCTGGCCACCGACCTGCATGCCGATGGCCGCCATCTGGACATCCTGTGCGTTCCCGGCACCGTCTCGGGCGGCCGGATCAGCGGCGTACCGCTGCTGCGCATGGACGGCCAGGCCGTCTTCAAGCTCGCCGTGGGCGTGCTGGAGAAGACCGCGCGCACCAGCCTCGAGAAGGCCGGCCGCACCGAGGCCGACATCGACTGGCTGATCCCGCACCAGGCCAACATCCGCATCATGCAGGGCACCGCCCGCAAGCTGAAGCTGCCGCTGGAGAAGGTGATCGTCACCGTCGACCAGCACGGCAACACTTCGGCGGCGTCGATCCCGCTGGCGCTGGACGCCGGCGTGCGCGACGGCCGCATCCGCCGTGGCGAGACGCTGCTGCTCGAGGGCGTCGGCGGCGGCTTCACCTGGGGCTCGGTGCTGCTGGACTTCTGAGTCCGCTGCCCGGCACCACCCCGCTCCCTCCACGACAACTCACGGATCTCACATGACCGCGTTCGCCTTCGTGTTCCCCGGCCAGGGGTCGCAGTCGGTGGGCATGCTCTCGGCCTGGGGCGACCACCCCGCCGTGCGCGCCACCCTCGAAGAAGCCAGTGCCGCCCTCGGCGAGGACGTCGCCCGCCTGATCGGCGAGGGCCCGAAGGAGGCGCTGGACCTGACCACCAACACCCAGCCGGTCATGCTGACCGCCGGCATCGCCAACTACCGCGCGTGGCTGGCCGAGGGCGGCGCCGCACCGGCGATCGTCGCCGGCCACTCGCTGGGCGAGTACACCGCGCTGGTCGCGGCCGGCAGCCTGACGCTGATGGATGCGCTGCCGCTGGTGCGCCTGCGTGCCCAGGCGATGCAGGACGCGGTGCCGGTCGGCACCGGCGGCATGGCCGCGATCCTGGGTCTGGACGCCGCCACGGTGCGCGAAGGCTGCGCCAAGGCAGCAGCCGAGTCGGGCGAAGTGGTCGAGGCCGTCAACTTCAACGATCCGAAGCAGACCGTCATCGCCGGCTCCAAGGCCGGCGTCGAAGCGGGCTGCGCGGTGCTGAAAGGCCTGGGCGCCAAGCGCGTGCTGCCGCTGCCGGTGTCCGCGCCCTTCCACTCCAGCCTGATGAAGCCGGCCGCCGAGCGGCTGCGCGAGCGTCTGGCCTCGATCACGATCCAGGCGCCGCAGATCCCGGTGCTGAACAACATCGACGTCGCCACGCCGACCGACGCGGACGCGATCCGCGACGCGCTCTACCGCCAGGCCTTCGGCCCGGTGCGCTGGGTCGAGCTGGTGGGCGCGCTGAAGGCGCGCGGCATGACCCATGTGGTCGAATGCGGCCCCGGCAAGGTGCTCGCCGGCATGGTCAAGCGCATCGACGCCGAACTCGCCTCCGCCACGATCCTCGATCCGGTCACCCTGGCCGAAGTCAAGACCCTGCTCGCATGAACGCTCCCGCCCAAGCTCAACAGGTTGCTCTCGTCACCGGCGCCAGCCGCGGCATCGGCCGCGCGATCGCGCTGCTGCTGGCCGAACGGGGCTTCAAGGTCATCGGCACCGCCACCAGCGACAGCGGCTCGGCCGCGATCGGCGAGGCACTGGCCCCCTTCGGCGGCCTGGGCCTGACGCTGAACGTCACCGATGCAGCTGCGCTGGACGCCGCCATCGACGGCATCGTCAAGCAGCATGGCGGCCTGCATGTGCTGGTCAACAACGCCGGCATCACCCGCGACACGCTGGCGATGCGCCTGAAGGACGACGACTGGGACGCGGTGATCGACACCAACCTGAAGTCGGTCTTCCGCGCCTGCCGCGCCGCGATTAAGCCGATGATGAAGCAGCGCTTCGGCCGCATCGTCAACATCACCTCGGTGGTGGGCGCCGCGGGCAACCCCGGCCAGGCCAACTACTGCGCCTCCAAGGCCGGCGTGGCGGGCATGACCCGCTCGCTGGCCCAGGAGCTGGGCAGCCGCAACATCACCGTCAACTGCGTGGCCCCCGGCTTCATCGCCACCGACATGACCGAAGTGCTGCCGGAAGCGCAGAGGAACGCGCTGCTGGCCAAGATCCCGCTGGGCCGCCTGGGCTCGCCGCAGGACATCGCCGAGGCGGTGGCCTTCCTGGCCTCGCCTGCGGCCGGCTACATCACCGGCACCGAGCTGCATGTCAACGGCGGCATGTACATGAACTGATGTCCGGGTGATCCGTCTGCCCTGCGCGGATCATCGGGACGGGCTTTCAGTGAATTGCCTCACGAAGCCCTTAGAATCGCAGGCTGTTTTTGCACCAACCCTCTCGGAGGAGAGAAATGAGCGACATCGAAGCACGCGTCAAGAAGATCATTGCCGAACAACTCGGTGTGGCCGAGGAAGAAGTGACGGCCGAGAAGGCCTTTGTCGCCGATCTGGGCGCCGACTCGCTGGACACCGTCGAGCTGGTCATGGCCCTGGAAGACGAGTTCGGCATCGAGATCCCGGACGAGGAAGCCGAGAAGATCACCACCGTCCAGGCCGCGATCGACTACGCCAAGGCCAACCAGGCCTGAGCCTGACGCGCACCATTCCCAACCGACCGCACTCCGCATCCGCATGACCCGTCGCCGCATTGTCGTGACCGGTCTGGGCCTCGTCACCCCGGTGGGCAACACCGTGGACGAGTCCTGGGCCAGCATCGTCGCCGGAAAGTCCGGCATCGACCATGTCACCCATTTCGACGCATCGAACCTGTCGGTGCGCTTCGCGGGTGAGGTCAAGGGCTTCCGGATCGAGGACTACATCCCGGCCAAGGAAGCGCGTCACATGGACGCCTTCATCCACTACGGCATCGCGGCCTCGCTGCAGGCCGTGAAGGATGCCGGCCTGCCCACCGGCGATGCGCTGAGCGAGGAATTCGCCGAGCGCATCGCGGTGATGGTCGGTTCGGGAATCGGTGGCCTGCCGATGATCGAGAACACCCACGACGAATACCGCGAACGTGGCCCGCGCCGCATCTCGCCGTTCTTCGTCCCGGCCTCGATCATCAACATGATTTCCGGCCATGTCTCCATCCAGTGCGGCTTCAAGGGCCCGAATCTGGCGCTGGTGACGGCCTGCACGACCGGCCTGCACAGCATCGGCATGGCCGCTCGCATGATCGAGTACGGCGATGCCGACGTGGTGGTGGCCGGCGGCGCCGAGTCCACCGTCTCGCCGCTGGGCATGGGCGGCTTTGCCGCGGCGCGTGCACTGTCCACCCGCAACGACGATCCAAAGACCGCGTCGCGCCCGTGGGACAAGGACCGCGACGGCTTCGTGCTCGGCGAAGGTGCCGGCGTGATGGTGCTCGAGGAGTACGAGCACGCCAAGAAGCGCGGCGCGAAGATCTACGCCGAGATCGCCGGCTTCGGCATGAGCGGCGACGCCTATCACATGACCGCCCCGAACGTCGACGGCCCGCGCCGCTCGATGCAGATGGCGCTGCGCAATGCCGGCATCAATGCCGACGAGGTCCAGTTCGTCAACGCGCACGGCACCTCGACGCCGCTGGGCGACGTCAACGAGACCAACGCGATCAAGCTGGCCTTCGGCGATCACGCGAAGAAGCTGGTGGTCAACTCGACCAAGTCGATGACCGGCCATCTGCTGGGCGGTGCCGGCGGCATCGAGTCGGTGTTCACCGTGCTCGGTCTGCATCACCAGATCTCGCCGCCGACGATCAACCTCTTCAACCAGGATCCGGAGTGCGATCTCGACTACTGCGCGAACACCGCGCGCGAGATGCGCATCGATGTCGCCGTGAAGAACAACTTCGGTTTCGGCGGCACCAACGGCACCCTGGTCATCCGCCGCGTCTGAGCCGCACCCCGTTGCCGAAGACGTCAGGCGGCGATGGCCCGGACCCTGCTGGAGCCGGCAACCTTCATGCTGCGCCCGGACCCGCGCTGGTCCGGCCTGCTGCGTGCCAGTCTGCTGCCGCCGCCACTGCTGGTGGCGGGCTGGCTGCTCTGGCATCACGGACTCGCGGTCGGCACCGTGCCGCCGGCGCTCCCCGTTCTGCCGCTGCTGACCGCGCTGTCGGCCCTGGCCGGGCAGCTCTTTCTGGTGCGCCGGATGCTGCACGAGCTGCCGTCAGGCCAGATCGTCCAGCTGCAGCCGCCGACGGACAGCCATCCCGACTGGCATCTCGACGGCCGGCCCGGCGAGCCGGTCTGCCACATCGATGCCGGAGACTGGCTGCTGCTGCGCATCAGGCTCCGGACCGAGCGGCCACGCTGGCTCGCGCTGGCTCGCCGCGATCAGCCCGACGAGTGGCACCGGCTGCGCTGCGCACTGCAGGCCCGGCCGGCGGCCACGGCGCCGCTGCCGTCCTCCCCCACCCCCTTGCCCCCTGCTGAGCGATGAGCGACGACGCCGATCAACAACTGGTCGAACGGGTCCGCCAGGGCGACATGCAGGCCTTCGAGATGCTGGTGGTCAAGTACCAGCGCCGGATCGAGCGCCTGATCGGCCGATTCGTCCGCGATGTCGACCTGGTGCCCGACATCGCGCAGGAAACCTTCATCCGCGCCTACCGGGCCATCCCCCAGTTCCGGGGGGAAAGCGCCTTCTACACCTGGCTCTATCGCATCGCGGTCAACACCGCCAAGAAGGCGCTGGCCGACCTGAAGCGCGATCCGGTCATGACCGAGAGCGCGCTGGCCTCCGCCAGCCAGGATGACGAGGGAACCGAACGGCGTGAACATGAACTAAGCCATGACGAGACGCCGGAAGCGCTGATGGCCAGCCGCGAGATCGCGGACACGGTCAACGCCGCGATCGCGGCCCTGCCCGACGACCTGCGCCAGGCCATCCTGCTGCGCGAGATCGAAGGGCTCTCGTACGACGAGATCGCCGTGGTGATGGCGTGTCCGATCGGCACCGTGCGCTCGCGCATCTTTCGTGCGCGGGAGGCGATTGCCACTCGGCTGCGCCCTCTTCTGGATACCCAACAGGGCCGGCGCTGGTGAATCCTGCAGCCCGGCCTGGAGCGAGTGATGAGCGAATCTGATCTGCCTGCGGAGCGTGTCCGCTCGCGCGAGAGACTGTCAGCCCTGATGGACGGCGAGGCCGACCGCGACCTGGTCCAGGCGGTCTGCCGCCAGTGGCGCCAGGACGAGGACGACCGTGCCCAGTGGCATGCCTACCATCTGATCGGGGACGTGCTGCGCTCGGAGGATCTCGGACAGCGCAGCGCCAGCGACGCGGCCTTCCTGGCCGGCGTGCGCGAGCGGCTGGCCCGCGAGCCGGTCGTGCTGGCGCCCCAGCCGATGCTCCAGCCGGAGCAGGCCCGCGAACAGGTCGAGCACAGCGCCCAGGTCGTCGGCCTGCCGGTGCAGCGCAGTCTGGGCATGCGCATGCGCCGCTGGGTCGCGCCGGTCGGCATGGCGGCCGGCGTGGCGCTGGTGGCCGGTGCCGTGCTGGTGACCCGGCCCGATGCACTGACCAGCGGCGCAGGCCAGCTGGCGGTCAGCACGCCCGCACCGACGGCGCCGGAAGTGCAGGCCGTGCGGGTGCAGACCCCGACCGGCCCCGAGGGCGATGCAGCCGACCTGATCCGCTATGTCAATGCCCACCACCAGCATCTCCATGACGGCGCCAGCCTCGGCCCGGCCCCAGGCTATCTGCGCAGCACCCCCTTCGAGACGGTACCTGCACGCTGAGCGCCCCCGTCGGCACGCATCCATGAGGATCCACCTTCAGGCGGGCCTGTCCCGCGCCGCGGCGGCCACCCTGCTCGGTGGCGCGCTGCTGATGCCTGGGGCGCATGCGGCGACCCCCGGTCACTCGGCGAGCCCCACCATCGGCAGCACCGCCACCGCCGATCTCGGCACGCTGCTGCGCCGCATCCAGGATGCCGGCCTGCAGCAGAGCTATGTCGGCACCTATGTGACCAGCAGCGGCGGCCAGATCAGCAGCTCGCGCATCACCCACTACTGCGACGGCCGCGAGCAGATCGAGCGCATCGAGGCCCTCGACGGCCAGATGCGCCGGGTGTTCCGCCACAACGACACCATCCATGTGCTCTGGCCCGCCCGTCGCAGCGCGCTGATCGAGCAGCGCGACCTGCTCGGTCGCTTCCCGCAGCCACTGCCGCCCGGCGACTCCGGCCGGCTGGCCGACTCCTACGAGCTGATGCTGGAAGCGGACGACCGGGTGGCCGGACTCGAGGCCCAGGTCGTGACGCTGCGGCCGCGCGACACGATGCGCTATGCCCGGCGCCTCTGGCTGGAGCGCCGCACCGGCCTGCTGCTGCGCTCCGACCTGCTGGGCCCGCAGGGCGAGGTGCTCGAGTCGACCGCCTTCAGCGAGCTCCAGATCGGCGGCAAGCTGCAGCCCCAGCAGCTGCTGCAGGAGATGAACCAGCTCGAGGGCTACCAGATCAGCCGGCCCAGCTACCAGCCGACCGACCTGGGCGCGGAAGGCTGGAGCCTGCGCGCGCCGGTGTCGGGCTTCGTCGCCCAGCGGGTGCTGCGCCGACCGATCACGCCCTGGCCGACGCCACGTTCCACGGCCGAGCCCCAGCCGGTCTCGCAGCCCCCGGGCGCGGGCGCCAGCGTGCTGCAGGCGGTCTACAGCGACGGCCTGGCCAATGTCTCCCTCTTCATCGAGCCCCATGTCGCCGGCGTGAGCCGCCGCGAGACACCCGCCACCGTCGGCAGCACCAGTGCGCTGAGCAGGCGGCTGGGCGACTGGTGGGTGACCGCGGTCGGCGCCGTGCCGCCGGCCACGCTGCAGCAGTTCACCGGCAGCCTCGAGCGCAAGCGCAAGCCCTGATCCTTCCTTCACAGCGATCCACGATGTCCGACACTTCCGCACCGCACCCGATCACCCGCCCGTCGCGACGCTGGCTGATGGCCGGCTCCGCGCTGCTGGGCGCGACCGCGCTCGTCGCGGCGCTGACCTCGTCCCATGACGCCACCGCACAAGGCGCGCCGACCAGCGTGACCGCGACCGCCGCCCAGTCGGGCAGCGCGGCACTGGCCCGCGGCCTGCCCGACTTCGCCGATCTGGTCGAGCAGGTCGGCCCGGCGGTGGTCAACATCCGCACCACCGCGAAGGTGGCGACCGCCGCGCGCGGACAGGCCGGCCCCGACGAGGAGATGCAGGAGTTCTTCCGCCGCTTCTTCGGCGTGCCGATGCCGCGCCGCGGTCAGCCCCAGCCCGACGACGAGGACAGCGGCGGCAGCACGCCGCGCGGTGTCGGCTCGGGCTTCATCGTCTCGGCCGACGGCCTGGTGATGACCAACGCGCATGTGATCGACGGCGCCGACGAGGTGATCGTGCGCCTGACCGACAAGCGCGAGTTCAAGGCGCGTGTCGTCGGCGCCGACAAGCGCACCGACGTGGCGGTGCTGAAGATCGAGGCCAGCGGCCTGCCCGCCGTGCGCTTCGGCGACGTGAACCGGCTGCGCGTGGGCGAATGGGTGATCGCGATCGGCTCGCCCTTCGATCTCGACAACACCGTCACCGCCGGCATCGTCAGCGCCAAGGCACGCGACACCGGCGAGATGCTGCCCTTCATCCAGACCGATGTCGCGATCAATCCCGGCAACTCGGGCGGCCCGCTGATCAACCTGCGCGGCGAGGTGGTGGGCATCAACTCGCAGATCTACAGCCGCTCGGGCGGCTACATGGGCATCTCGTTCGCGATCCCGATCGACGAGGCCAACCGCGTCGCCGACCAGCTCAAGGCCGGCGGTCGGGTGGTGCGCGGGCGCATCGGCGTGCAGATCGGCGAGGTCACCAAGGACGTGGCCGAATCGCTCGGCCTGGCCAAGGCGGCCGGCGCGCTGGTGCGCTCGGTCGAGCCCGGCAGCCCGGCCGAGAAGGCCGGTCTGGAGGCCGGCGACATCGTCACCCGCTTCGACGGCAAGGCGGTCGAGAAGTGGAACGACCTGCCGCGTCTGGTCGGCAACACGAAGCCGGGCACCAAGTCGACGCTGCAGGTCTGGCGCCGCGGCACCACCCGCGATCTGGGCGTGACGGTGGCCGAGCTCGAGCCGGAAACGAAGCCGGCCGCCGCGCGCAGCGGCAAGGCCGAGCCCAAGGCACCGGCCGCCGGTGTCGCCGCCAGCGTGCTGGGCCTGACGGTGAGCGACCTGAGCGCAGAACAGCGCCGCGAGGCCCGCGTGAAGGCCGGCGTGCGGGTCGAGGCGGTCGACGGCCCGGCCGCACGGGCCGGCCTGCGCGAGGGCGACCTGATCCTGGGCCTGGGTCAGGCGGAAGTGACCGACGCGCGCCAGTTCGATGCGCTGGTGGCCCGCCTCGACCGCAGCCGCCCGGCCAGCCTGCTGGTGCGGCGCGGCAGCGAGGCCCAGTTCGTGCTGATCCGCCCCAACCCCGCCCGCTGAACCGCCAGCCAGAGGGGTTTTGGCTACAATGCTGGGCTGACCGGGCTGACCGCCCCTTGAATGCCTGCCGGAAGGCGCGTCATCGCTCGGACGACGCGCCTTTTTTCGTTGCGCCGAAGCCTGTCGGTCCGCGCGACATGTTTCCGCCACACCTGCCGCTGCCGGCCAGCGTCGAAGAAGCGCACTGCACCTGCACGCCATGGATCACATCAGAAACTTCTCCATCATCGCCCACATCGACCACGGCAAGAGCACGCTGGCGGACCGACTGATCCACCGCTGCGGCGGCCTGAGCGACCGCGAGATGGAAGCCCAGGTGCTCGACTCGATGGACATCGAGCGCGAGCGCGGCATCACCATCAAGGCGCAGACCGCCGCGCTGCAGTACACGGCCAAGGACGGCAAGGTCTACAACCTGAACCTGATCGACACGCCCGGGCACGTCGACTTCTCCTACGAGGTCAGCCGCTCGCTGTCGGCCTGCGAAGGCGCGCTGCTGGTGGTCGACGCCAGCCAGGGCGTGGAAGCGCAGACGGTGGCCAACTGCTACACCGCGCTCGACCTCGGCGTCGAGGTGGTGCCGGTCCTGAACAAGATGGACCTGCCCAGCGCCGACCCGGACAACGCCAAGGCCGAGATCGAGGACGTGATCGGCATCGACGCGACCGACGGCATCCCGTGCTCGGCCAAGACCGGCATGGGCATCGACGAGATCCTCGAAGCGGTCATCACCCGCATGCCGCCGCCCAAGGGCGATCCGGACGGCCCGCCGCGCGCGATGATCATCGACGCCTGGTTCGACAACTATGTCGGCGTGGTGATGCTGGTGCGCGTGGTCGACGGCGCGCTGCACAAGAACGAGCGCATCCGCCTGATGGCGACCAACACCGTCTATCCGATCGACCACCTGGGCGTCTTCACCCCCAAGAGCGAGAACCGCGACTGCCTGCGCGCCGGCGAGGTGGGCTTCCTGATCTGCGGCATCAAGGAGCTGGCCTCGGCCAAGGTCGGCGACACGGTGACGCTGGACAAGAAGCTGCCCAACAACGCCGGCCCCGCCAGCGAGGCCCTGCCCGGCTTCAAGGAGATCCAGCCGCAGGTCTTCGCCGGCCTCTACCCGTCGGAGTCGAGCGAGTACGAGCAGCTGCGCGATGCGCTGGAAAAGCTCAAGCTCAACGACAGCTCGCTGCGCTTCGAGCCCGAGGTCAGCCAAGCGCTGGGCTTCGGCTTCCGCTGCGGCTTCCTGGGCCTGCTGCACATGGAGATCGTGCAGGAGCGTCTGGAGCGCGAGTTCGACCAGGATCTGGTCACCACCGCGCCCAGCGTGGTCTACGAGGTCGAGCTGAACGACGGCACGGTGCTGGAGGTCGAGAACCCCAGCAAGATGCCCGAGGTCGGCCGCATCAAGGAGATCCGCGAGCCGATCGTCACGGTGCACCTGTACATGCCGCAGGACTATGTCGGTCCGGTGATGACGCTGGCCAACCAGAAGCGCGGCGTGCAGATGAACATGGCCTACCACGGCAAGCAGGTCATGCTCACCTATGAGCTGCCGCTGGCCGAGATCGTGCTGGACTTCTTCGACAAGCTGAAGTCCGTCAGCCGCGGCTACGCTTCGATGGACTACGAGTTCAAGGAGTACCGCGCCGCCGACGTGGTCAAGGTCGACATCCTGATCAACGGCGACCGGGTCGATCCGCTGGCGATGATCGTGCACCGCTCGCAGAGCCAGTTCCGCGGCCGCGCGGTGGCGGCCAAGATGCGCACGCTGATCCCGCGCCAGATGTACGACGTGGCCATCCAGGCCTCGATCGGCGCCAACATCATCGCCCGCGAGGACGTCAAGGCGCTGCGCAAGAACGTGCTGGCAAAATGCTATGGCGGCGACATCACCCGCAAGCGCAAGCTGCTCGAGAAGCAGAAGGCGGGCAAGAAGCGCATGAAGCAGATCGGCTCGGTGGAGGTGCCGCAGGAGGCCTTCCTGGCGATCCTTCAGGTGGACGACTGAGCGCCCGGCCCGCCGCCTCGCGCCCGAACAACCCGAACCGGACGATCGATGGGACCCCTCACCGGCATTCTCTACGGCCTGCTTGCGCTCTACGGCGCGGGCTGGTATCTGGGCAAGTGGAGCGGCAACTTCTCGCTGCTGCTGTTCACGCTGACCGTCGTGACGATGGCCTACTGGCTGGCCGAGCGCTTCGTCTTCCTGCCGCGCCGGCTGGCCGCGGCCGCGGCGCTGACCCGCGAGGACGGCGAACGCCGCGCCCAGCTTGCCCGCCAGGGCATCGAGCAGGTCGACAGCCAGGTCGAGAGCGCGCGCCAGAAGATCCTGGCCCAGCCCTGGTGGCTGGACTGGACCGCCGGGCTGTTCCCGGTGATCCTGATGGTGTTCGTGCTGCGCTCCTTCCTGTTCGAGCCGTTCAAGATCCCGTCGGGCTCGATGATCCCGACGCTGGAGATCGGCGACCTGATCCTGGTGAACAAGTTCCACTACGGCGTGCGCCTGCCGGTGATCAACAAGAAGATCATCGACAACGAGCCGGTACGCCGCGGCGACGTGATGGTGTTCCGCTATCCGGTCGATCCGGCGATCGACTTCATCAAGCGGGTGGTGGCGATTCCCGGCGACGAGGTCGCCTACATCAACCAGAAGCTCTACCTGAACGGCAAGCTGGTGCCGCTCGAGCAGCTCGAGGACTACTACGACGAGGACCGCCGCACCTACTCGCGCCAGTTCCGCGAGCAGGTCGGCGAGGACAGCCACCGCATCCTGGTCGATCCCTCGCTGCCGTCGAGCTACGGCATGCGTGCGCGCCAGTTTCCCGGCTCGGAGAACTGCACCTATACCGCAGAAGGTGTGACCTGCAAGGTTCCGGCCGGACACTATTTCATGATGGGCGACAACCGCGACAACTCCGAGGACTCCCGCTTCTGGGGCTTCGTGCCGGACGAGAACATCGTCGGCCGGGCCTTCTTCGTGTGGATGAACTTCGGCAACGTCAAGCGCATCGGCCCCTTCCACTGACCCCGCCCATCCGCCCTATCAGCCATCCCGCGGGACGGCGGCCGGCTCTGCGGCCGCGGCGACCCGCCGCCATCGAGGACGCCATCCGATGAACGCCCGTCTCCCGCACGCCCGCAGCCAGCGCGGCATCACCCTGATCGGCCTGGTCTTCTGGGCCGTGCTGATCTCTTCGGCCGCACTGCTGGCCATGCGCGTGATCCCGACCGTCAACGAATACCTGACGATCAAGCGGGTGGTCAGCCGCATCGCCGACAGCGGTGCCAGCACCGTACCGGGCATCCGCGCGGAATTTGACAAGATCAAGTCCGTCGAGTACGCCATCAGCACGATCAGTGGCGAGGATCTGGACGTGACGAAGGACAATGACCGCATCGTCATCAGCTTCGCCTATGCCAAGGAGATCGAACTCTTCGGTCCGGTGGCCCTGCTGATCAAGTACAGCGGTCGATCGAAGTAAAAAGGTCCTGACCTTGAATCCGTCCCTCGAAGCCTTCTCCCAGCGTCTCGGTCACAGCTTCCGCCAGCGGGAGCTGCTGGTGCTGGCGCTCACGCACCGCAGCTACGGCGCCGATCACAACGAACGTCTCGAGTTTCTCGGCGACGCGGTGCTGAACCTGGCCGTCTCGGACCTGCTGTTCGATCAGTACGACGACTCGCCCGAGGGCGATCTGACCCGCATCCGCGCGCATCTGGTGCGCCAGGACATGCTGCACCGCATCGCGCTGTCGCTGGGCATTCCGGCGATGCTGCGCCTGTCGGAGGGCGAGGCCCGTGGCGGCGGTGCCCAGCGCCCGTCCATCCTCGCCGACGCGATGGAGGCCATCATCGGCGCGGTCTACCGCGATGCCGGCTTCGACGCGGCCCAGGCGCTGGTGCGCCGGCTGTTCTCGCCGCTGATCTCCGAGACCGCGACCCAGGCCTGGGCCAAGGACGCCAAGACCCAGCTGCAGGAATGGCTGCAGGCGCGCCGCCACAGCGTGCCCGAATACCGCATCGAGACCACCCGCGGCCGCGCGCATGACCAGACCTTCGTCGTCGTCTGCGCGGTCGCCAGCCATGGCGTCGAGGCCCGCGGCGAAGGCCGCTCGCGCCGCGCCGCCGAGCAGGAAGCCGCCCGCATCGCCCTGGAGCGGCTCAGCGCCGAACACGAATGACCCTTCCGAACGAACCGAACCTTCCCGATTCCGAATCCGAGAACGAGACCGCCGACGGCGCCCCGTCGCTCCAGCCCGATCTGGAGGCCATGCTCGCCGCCGCCCGCCCGGGCGGCCAGCCCGAGGGCCCGACCCGCTGCGGCCTGATCGCCATCGTCGGCCGCCCCAATGTCGGCAAGTCGACACTGATGAACTCGCTGATCGGCCAGAAGGTCAGCATCACCTCGCGCAAGGCGCAGACGACGCGCCACCGCATCACCGGCATCGCCACCGACGTCGACACCCAGTTCGTCTTCGTCGACACGCCCGGCTTCCAGACCCGTCACACCGTCAAGGGCACCGCGGCGCTGAACCGCAACCTGAACAAGACGGTGCAGTCGGTGCTGGGCGATGTGGATGTGGTGCTGTTCCTGGTCGATGCCGGCCGCTTCGGCCTGGACGACGCCAAGGTGCTGTCGATGATCCCGAAGGGCAAGCCGGTCTTCCTGATCGCCAACAAGCTCGACCTGATCCACCGCCGCGCCGACCTGCTGCCCTGGCTCAAGCAGATGCAGGAGCGCCATCCGTTCACCGAGTTCGTGCCGCTGCAGGCCACCAGGCCGGCCGACACCGAGCGGCTGCTGGGCATCATCCGCCCCTACCTGCCCGAGCAGCCCTGGTTCTACGACGCCGACGCGCTCACCGACCGCAGCGACAAGTTCCTCGCCGCCGAGCTGATCCGCGAGAAGCTGTTCCGCCTGACCGGCGACGAGCTGCCCTACACCTCGACAGTGCAGATCGACAAGTACGAGGAGGTCGAGGGCGGTCGCCTGAACCGCATCGCCGCGACCATCATCGTCGAGCGCGATGCGCACAAGGGCATGGTGATCGGCGAAGGCGGCGAGCGCCTCAAGCGCATCAGCACCGAGGCCCGCACCGAGATGGAGCGCCTGACCGGCAAGAAGGTCTTCCTGGAAGTGTGGGTCAAGGTCCGCTCCGGCTGGGCCGACGACGAGCAGCGCCTGAAGAGCTACGGCTACGAGTGATCCGGTGGCCACCAGCCGACGCGCCGCGCCGGCCCCGCTGGCCGCCTATGTGCTGCACCGCCATGACTGGAGCGAGTCCAGCCTGATCCTGGAGCTGTGGACCCGCGACCGCGGCCGCATCGCCGCGGTCGCCAAGGGCGCCAAGCGGCCGCACTCGCAGCTGCGCAGCGTGCTGCTGCCCTTCCAGCGCCTGCAGATCATGCTGGGCGGACGCGCCGAGCGCCGCGACGAGGCCGCACCGCCCGAGATCCACCTGCTGCGCAGCGCCGAATGGGCCGGCGCCCTGCCCGACGGCAGCGGCGTGGCGGCGATGCCCTCGGGCGCGGCGCTGCTGGCGGCATTCCACCTCAACGAGCTGCTGATGCGCGCGCTGCAGCGCCACGATCCGCATCCGCGCCTGTTCGATGCCTACGCGCTGACGCTGCCGGCGCTCGACCGCGACGACGAGGCCGCCACCGCCGCGGCCCTGCGCGCCTTCGAGCTGTTCCTGCTGCGCGAATCGGGCGTGCTGCCCGAACTGGGCCGGGTCACGCAGACGCAGCAGCCGGTCGAGCCCCAGGCCCGCCACGGCCTGCATGCCGAGCGGGGCGTGACGCCGATCGACGGTGCCGGCGGCCTGTCCGGCGCGACGCTGCATGCGCTGGAGGCAGCGCTGGCCGCCGGCGATCTGGCCGCCCTGCGCCAGGCCTGCCGCGGCGCGCTGCCGGCGCTGCGCACGCTGCTGCGCGGCCTGCTTCACTATCATCTGGACACCTCGATGCTGCGCACCCGCGCGCTGATGGTCGAGATCCAGAAGCTGACCGAACCTTCCACCCCACCATGAACCCTCTCGTCGCTCCCGAGGCCGGCCACCGTGGCAGCCGCACCGCGCTGTCGGTCAACCTGAACAAGGTCGCGCTGCTGCGCAACACCCGCCATCTCGGCATTCCGAGCGTCACGAAGGCGGCGCGCCTCGTGCTGGAGGCCGGCGCGCAGGGCATCACCGTGCACCCGCGTCCGGACGAGCGCCACATCCGCGCCCACGACGTGCGCGATCTGGCCGAGCTGCTGAAGGACTGGCCGCAGGTCGAATACAACATCGAGGGCAATCCCTTCCACAACCTGATGGACGTGATCCGCGAGATCCGCCCGCACCAGGCCACCTTCGTGCCCGACACGGTCGGCCAGTTCACCTCCGACCACGGCTGGACCTTTCCCGCCGACCTCGAGCGGCTGGCGCCGGTGGTGGCCGAGACGAAGGCGCTGGGCGTGCGCGTCAGCCTCTTCATGGACCCGATCCCCGAGATGATGCGGGCCGCGCGCGAGGTCGGCGCCGACCGGGTCGAGCTCTACACCGAGGCCTACGCCAGCGCCTGGGGCACGCCGCGCCAGGCCGAGGAACTGGCGCGCTACCGCGCCGCCGCCGAGGCCGCGCTGGCCGCCGGCCTGGAGATCAACGCCGGCCATGACCTGAACCGCGACAACCTCTCCGACTTCCTGCGCGAGGTGCCGGGCGTGCAGGAGGTGTCGATCGGCCACGCGCTGGTGGCCGACGCGCTGGAGCTGGGCTACACGGAGACGATCCGCGACTACCAGCGCTGCATCCAGCGCGCCTTCGCGCCGCGCTGAGCATGGTCCACGGCATCGGCACCGACATCTGCGACATCCGCCGCATCCGTGCGGCGCTGCAGCGCCACGGCGAGCGCTTCGCCGAGAAGGTGCTCGGCCCGAACGAGATCGAGGTCTTCCGCGCCCGCCGCGCGCGGGTCGAGGCCCGCGGCGTGGCCTACCTCGCCACCCGCTTCTCGGCCAAGGAAGCCTTCTCGAAGGCGATCGGCCTGGGCCTGCGCTCGCCGATGCGCTGGCGCGACTGCGAGACGCTCAACCGCGCCAGCGGCCAGCCCGAGATCCGCCTGCACGGCGCGCTGGCCGCCTGGTTCGACCAGCAGGGCCTCGTCGCCCATGTCAGCCTGACCGACGAGAGCGACTACGCCACCAGCTTCGTCGTCGTCGAGACCCGCCAACCCTGAGGCCCGCCCATGCCCACCCGCAAGAAGTCCGACAAGCCCAAGAAGGCCGAAAAGGCCGCTCAGCCCGAGTTCGAGCCCATCGTCCCGGCGCAGGCACCGGTCGTGCTCGATGTCGCCGGCCTGACGCTGAACGACGACGACCGCCGCCGCCTGGCGCATCCGCTCACCGGCGGCCTGATCCTGTTCGGCCGCAACTGGCAGGACCGCACGCAGCTGACCCGGCTGGTGGCCGAGATCAAGTCGATCCGGCCCGACGTGGTGGTCTGCGTCGACCACGAAGGCGGCCGGGTGCAGCGCTTCCGCACCGACGGCTTCACCCACCTGCCGCCGATGCGCGCCTTCGGCGAGCGCTGGATGAACGACGACGCCCAGGGCGAAGGCCACGGCGCGCTGACCGCCTGCGACATGGTCTGCGCCGCCGGCCGGGTGCTGGCGGCCGAGCTGCGCGCCTGCGGCGTCGACCTGAGCTTCACGCCGGTACTCGACCTGGACCACGGCCGCAGCGGCGTCATCGGCAACCGCGCCTTCCACCGCGACCCGCGGGTGGCCGCGACGCTGGCGCGCAGCCTGATGCAGGGCCTGCTGCAGGCCGGCATGGCCAACTGCGGCAAGCACTTTCCCGGCCACGGCTGGGCCGAGGCCGACAGCCATGTCGCGGTGCCGACCGACGAGCGCACGCTCGAGACAATCCTGACCGACGACGCCCGCCCCTACGAGTGGCTCTCGACCAGCCTGACCAGCGTGATGCCGGCGCATGTGATCTATCCGCAGGTCGACGCGCGGCCGGCGGGCTACTCGTCGCGCTGGCTGAACACGGTGCTGCGCGAGCAGCTCGGCTTCACCGGCGTGATCTTCAGCGACGACCTGAGCATGGAAGGCGCACGCCGCGTGCCCGGCGTGAAGGACGGCGCGGTGCTGAGCTACACCGAGGCCGCGACGCTGGCGCTGAGCGCCGGCTGCGACATGGTGCTGCTGTGCAACCAGTCGCTCGACGGTGGCCACGCGGTCGACGAGCTGCTCGACGGCCTGCAGGCGGCGCTGGAGCGCGGCGACTGGCGCCAGAGCCCCGACAGCGAGGCGCGCCGCCTGGCGCTGCTGCCGCAGACCCCGCCGCTGACCTGGGACGAGCTGATGCACGACGCGCCCTACCGGCGCGCGCTGCAGCGGCTCGAGCCGCTGCTCTGAACCTGAACGGACGGACCCGCCCGGCTCAGGCCGCGCGGCGCAGCGCGGTGTAGGCCTCGCGCGCCAGCGCGCCGTGCTGCTCGCGCGTCTGCGCATGGGCGGCGCGTTCGGCCGCCAGCTCGTCGCGCAGCGACTTCACCGCCTGGTAGGCCTCGCGGGCCAGCGCCGTCGACGCCCGGGCGGCCGCCTCGCCGGACTGCTGCAGCGCCTGCAGCCGACGCTCGTCGGCCTGACGGGCCGCCTGCGCCGTCTCGAGCTGGCTCGAGAGCGCGGCGCCCCGGGCCGCTTCCGCATCGACCTGCGCCGACAGCGCCTCGGCGCGCTGCTGCAGCGACTGGCGCTCGCTGGCGGCGCGGGCCTGCTCCTCGCGCAGCGCCGCCACCGCCGCCTCCGACTGGCGCCGGGTCTCGGCCAGGCGATGGTTCAGCGCCTCGACCTCGGCCCGGCCGGCCGCCTGGGCGCGGGTCAGCGCCGACTGGGCTTCGCTCAGCGCGGCCGCCTGGGCGGCACGGTCGCGGGTCTCGCGCGCATCGACCTCGGACTGCAGCGCCGCCACCTGGCGGGCCGCCTCGCCACGGCCTTGGCCACGGCCGATCCAGAAGCCGACGGCAGCCGCCAGCAGCAAGAACAACAGGCTGGTCACAAGCGGATCTCCTCTTTCTTCCTCATGGCGGGGTACTGTAGTGATGCCCCGGAAGACCGCCCACCCGCACAGACCCGGCCTCGCTCAGCCGCGCTGCTCCAGGCTGGCACAGCCATGCAGCCGGGCCGAGCAGACACCGCGCAGCGCGTTGCACAGCGCCAGCGCCTCGGCGCGCTCGAGATCGGCGGGGTGCAGCACCCGTTCCTGCAGCGCCCAGGCCGGATCGGCCATCAGCGCCGCGCGCATCACGCCGGGCAGCGCGCCGGCGGCCACCGGCGGCGTCCACCAGCGGCCGTCGAGGCGCAGCAGCAGCGTGCTGCGCGCGCCCTCGGTCAGTTCGCCGCGCGCATTGACGAAGGCGCGGTCGAAGGCGCCCAGCGCCTCGGCCTCGCGGATCGCCGCGTCGTAGGTGGCGCGCAGCGAGGTCTTGTGCGCCAGCAGCGCCGCCTCGGCCGCCGGCAGCGCCGGGCCCGGCGGCAGCAGGCCGAGCGGCCCGTCGGGCAGCGGCGCGAGCACGCCGTGGCGGATCTGCCAGCCGCCGTCGCGCGCCAGATCCAGCCGCAGCCGATGCGCCCCCTCGCCCGCCAGCGCCCGGGCCTGCGCGAGCACCGCCGCCTGCAGCGCCTCCCGGTCGAAGGCGAAGCCCAGCGCCTGGGCGCTGGCGCCCAGCCGTGCCAGATGCGCCGGCAGCCGCAGCGGCCGGCCCGCCTCGACGCGGATCGTCTCGAACAGCGTGAAGCCCGGATCGGGCCGGGTGGCGAAGCGCGACTTCAGCCGCCACTCGGCCGCCTCGTCCTCGGCCACCGAATCGAGCACGATGCCGCCGCCCACGCCCAGCCGGACCGGGCGCAGGCCGCCCTGCCCCGGCGCCGGACCGGACGGCGCGCCCAGCTCCAGCGTGCGGATCGCCACCGACAGCGCGAAGTCGCCCAGCCGCCGGTCGCTGCCCGGCGCGGGCGCCTCCACCCAGCCGATCGCGCCGGTGTAGAGCCCGCGCGGCGAGGACTCGAGCGACTCGATCAGCTGCATCGTGCGGTGCTTGGGCGCGCCGGTGATCGAGCCGCAGGGAAAGAGCGCGCGCAGCACCGCCGGCAGATCGACGCCGGGCGCGGGCTCGGCCTCGACGGTGGAGGTCATCTGGAAGACGGTGCGGTAGGGCTCGACCCGGAACAGCGCCGGCACCTTCACGCTGCCGGTGCGGGCGATGCGGCCGAGATCGTTGCGCAGCAGGTCCACGATCATCAGGTTCTCGGCGCGGTTCTTGATGTCGGCGGCCAGCCAGGCAGCGGCGGCGGCATCGGCCTGCGCATCGTCGGGGCGGCGCGCGGCCGTGCCCTTCATCGGCCGCGCCTCCAGCCGACCCGCCTCATGGCGCACGAAGAGCTCCGGCGAGCACGACAGCACCCAGCGATCGCCGGGCAGCGCCAGCAGCGCGCCGAAGGGCACCGGCTGCAGCGCGCGCAGCCGCCGGTACAGCGCCAGCGGCGTGCCGACGGCCTGGCCGCGCAGGCGCAGCGTGTGGTTGACCTGGTAGGTCTCGCCGGCGCGGATCAGCGCGTGGATGCGCGCGATCGCGGCGGCGTAGGCATCCGCATCGTCGTCGGGCTGCGGCGCCAGCACCGCGGCCGGCGCAGGCTCGGCGCGGCCCTCGGCCTCGGCCAGCCAGGCGGCCACGCCCTCGGCGTCGAGCCGCTGCAGCCGTGCGAACATCAGCAGCCGCAGCGCGCCCGGCGCCTGATCGCTCCAGCCGCCGGGCGTGCCGGCGCCGGCCAGGCGCACGCCCCATTCATAGTCGGCCAGCAGCAGCGCATGCGCCCCGGCGGCGATCTGCGCCTGCGCACCGCTCCAGACCGCCTCGAGCGTGGCCGGATCGTCGCAGCGCCACTCGCCGAGCCAGCCGCTCAGCAGCCGGCTGCGCGGCGCGCCTGCAGGCGCATCAGCCTCGTCGAGCAGCGCGAAGACGGCGGAATGGTCGGAAGACGGGACAGGATCGGCAGGCAGGAACACGGTCGTGTACTGGAAACGGGACAGGCAACGGACAGACAGGTGCGGCGGCACGGGCACGCCACGGACTCAGCACGCATCATGCCCGGCCAAGAAAAACGCCGCCGGGCGCAAGCCGGGCGGCGTCATGTCGGAGACGCCCTGCTGGCGCAGGGCATCACCACCGGACTCACGTCATCAGCCGCGCGCCGCCTGGGCCTCGACCTCGAAAGGCAGCTGCAGCGAGGCCAGATCGCGGCGGGTCTCGACCAGGATCAGCGGACCCTCGTCGACCAGCACCACCGGACGCGGCTCGCGCGGCACATGGACCGGCTTGGGCTCGGCGGCGATGGCCTCCTGGACCGCGCGGACCTTGTCCGGGTCGGAGTTGATCCACTCCAGACCGGCCTCGCGGGCCACTTCGGCCAGCGCCTCGATCTGCAGCACATAGGGCTGCGCGACCGCCACGGGCTCGGCGACAGGCTCGGCAACCGGCTCGGCGGTCGGCTCGGCCACGGCCTGCAGCACCGGTTCGGCGACCGCCGCCACGGCAGCGGCAGCGACCACCGGCTCGACAGCCTGCTCGACCGGAGCCAGCGCGGCCACGGCCGCCGGCTCGGCGTCCTGGCCTTCGGACACGCCGTCGGGCGCGCCCTCGCCAGCCGCCTCGTCGCGGCGACCGCCACGGCGGCGGCGACGGCGGCCTTCCTCGCGGGCGGCGCCGTCCTCGCGGACCTCGTCGGCGGCCACCGGTGCGGGCTCGGCCGGCTCGGACACCTCGGTCGGCACGACCTCGACGGCCTGGCCGTCCTCGGTCACCACGCCCTCGGCACCGCGCTCGTCACGATCACGGCGGTTGCGACCGCCACGGCGGCGGCGGCGGCCATCACGCTCGGCGCTGGCATCCTCACCATCGAAGGCCTGAGGCTGGGTGTCGGCAAAGGCCGGCGCCTGCAGCGCGGCTTCGTCGGCCGGCACCGCGACCTCGGGGGCCGGGCGACGCTCGCGCTGCGGACGCTCACCGCGCTCGCCCCGTTCGCCACGCGGCGGACGGTCGCCGCGCTGTTCGCCGCGCTCGCCACGCTCGGCGCGCTCTCCACGTTCGCCGCGCTCGCCGTTGCGTCCACCACGGCGCTCGCCGTTGCGGCCGCCGCGACGATCGCCGCGCTCGCCACGCTCACCGCGCAGCTCGCCGGCCGGGGCCGCTGCGGGCTGGGCGACCGCCGGGTCGGCGTCGACCGACTGAGCGGCCGAGGCCACCGGCTGAACCGCGGCCTGCACCGGCGCGGGCGCCGGCGCGATGCCGAACAGGCGCTTCATCCAGCCGAAGAAGCCGGTGGCCGGCGCAGGCGCCGGGGCCACCGGAGCCGGGGCCGGCACAGGCGCCGCCACCGGAGCCGGTGCGGCGGCGACCGGGGCCGCCGCGACCGGCTCGGGCTTCGGCGCGGCGACCGGCGCGGGCTGGTCGGGCAGCACGCCCTTGATCACCGGCTCCTGCTTGGCCTTGGCCTGCTGCTTCTCGCGGCGGGGCAGGCCGACGTCCTCGGGCGGCTCCTCGATCATCGAGTAGCTGGCCTTCAGGTTCTCCAGGCGCGCATCGTCATGGCGCAGGCGCTCGAGCTTGTAGTTCGGCGTGTCGAGGTGCTTGTTGGGCACCAGCAGCACGGTGACGCGCTGCTTGAGCTCGATCTTGGTGATCTCGGTGCGCTTCTCGTTGAGCAGGAAGCTGGCGACCTCGACCGGCACCTGGACGTGGACGGCGGCCGTGCCCTCCTTCATCGACTCCTCCTGGATGATGCGCAGCGTCTGCAGCGCGGAGGACTCGGTGTCGCGGATGTGGCCGGTGCCGTTGCAGCGCGGGCAGGTGATGTGGCTGCCCTCGCTCAGCGCCGGGCGCAGGCGCTGGCGGCTCATCTCCAGCAGGCCGAACTTCGAGATCGACGAGAACTGCACGCGGGCGCGGTCATGGCGCAGCGCATCGCGCAGGCGCTGCTCGACCTCGCGGCGGTTCTTCGACTCCTCCATGTCGATGAAGTCGACCACCAGCAGGCCGCCCAGGTCGCGCAGGCGCGCCTGGCGGGCGATCTCGTCGGCGGCTTCGAGGTTGGTGCGGGTCGCGGTCTCCTCGATGTCGCCGCCACGGGTGGCACGCGCCGAGTTGACGTCGATCGACACCAGCGCTTCGGTGTGGTCGATCACGATCGCACCGCCCGAGGGCAGATGCACCGTGCGGCTGAAGGCCGTCTCGATCTGGTGCTCGATCTGGAAGCGGCTGAACAGCGGCGCGTCGTCGCGGTAGCGCTTCACGCGGTTGGCCGTCTCGGGCATGACGTGCAGCATGAACTGCCGCGCCTGCTCGTAGATGTCGTCGGTGTCGATCAGGATCTCGCCGATGTCGGCGGTGAAGTAGTCGCGGATGGCGCGGATCACCAGCGACGACTCCTGATAGATCAGGAAGGCGCCCTTGCCGCCCTTGGCCGCGTCGTCGATCGCCGACCACAGCTTGAGCATGTAGTTCAGGTCCCACTGCAGCTCGGGCGCGGTGCGGCCGATGCCGGCGGTGCGGGCGATGAGCGACATGCCCTTCGGGTACTCGAGCTGCTCGAGGTTCTCCTTCAGCTCCTCGCGGTCCTCGCCCTCGATGCGGCGGCTGACGCCGCCGCCGCGCGGGTTGTTGGGCATCAGCACCAGATAGCGGCCGGCCAGGCTCACGAAGGTGGTCAGCGCCGCGCCCTTGTTGCCGCGCTCTTCCTTCTCGACCTGGACGAGCAGTTCCTGCCCTTCCTTGATCACGTCCTGGATGCGCGCCGAGCGGACCTCGACGCCGTCCCTGAAGTACTGGCGCGAGATTTCCTTGAACGGCAGGAAGCCGTGTCGGTCTTCGCCGTAGTCGACGAAGCAGGCCTCCAGCGAGGGCTCGACACGGGTGACGACGGCCTTGTAGATGTTGCCCTTGCGCTGCTCGCGCCCTTCGATCTCGGTCTCGAAGTCGATCAGCTTCTGGCCATCAACGATCGCCAGGCGCCGCTCTTCCGGCTGCGTGGCGTTGATCAGCATGCGTTTCACGTTTTCTCCTCATGCTCGCTTCATCATCAAGAGATGCGCGAGGCCGCACGGAAGGAGCCGGGAAGGAATCGCCCTGGACTGCGCGGCAGGCACCGGTCTCGCGACGGGTGGATCAGCTGCGCGGCGTTGGCGCGTGCGTGGACAGGAGGGATGCCGGGTCGGATCGCAGCAGGCCGGCCGCGTGATGCCGGACAGACCGGCAGGGCACGGGTCCGCCATCCGACGCATCCGCGGCAGCGGACGGCTCCGGCCAGGGGCGCTGCGCGCCGGCGGTCGGGTCGGGAAACGGCAAAAGGCACTTCTGCTTCATGCGACGGCGGCGTCCGTTCGTCGGACGCAGGCCACAGCAGCGACAGGCCGGAGGACGCGTCGTCATGCGAGATTTCTCACGACCCGCGCCGGCCATCGCTGCTGCAGCCGGAAAAACCTTGTGTCAGGGCTCTTTCAGCGTGGTCTCTGGCGCCCGTCCTGACAGCCCGCGCACTCACCTTGGGAATGCACACCACCGGCAGAACGCGCGCTGCATCAGCGTTGCAGTCATCCCGGGCATGCAGCATGCCGCGAGACGACCGCGACCACCTTGCGCCGGAGGCTGCTTCTCAGTGCCCGCTAAACTCAGGCAAATCAAACACTTACAGCGCCAACGTGGTCCAACGCATTATAGGGGCAAAGCCCGGCCGGCCCGATTCTGGAAAAGACCCCCGAAAGGAGCCGGCCCGGCCCTTGACTGGAACCGCCTCCAGCCCGAGCACCGCGCTGGTGCGCCATCTCGTCGTCGACGAAGGCAGCGCCGGCCAGCGGCTCGACAACTTCCTGCTGCGCGAGCTCAAGGGCGCGCCCAAGACCCTGGTCTACCGCATCATCCGCAGCGGCGAGGTGCGCATCAACAAGGGCCGCGCCAGCGCGGAGTCGCGGCTGCAGGTCGGCGACCAGGTGCGGGTGCCGCCGCTGCGGCTGAGCGAGCCCGACGCGCAGGCCGCGGCGGCGGTGCCGGCGCGCGAGTTCCCGGTGCTGTTCGAGGACGAGCATCTGCTGGTGGTCGACAAGCCGGCGGGCGTGGCGGTGCACGGCGGCTCGGGCGTGAGCTTCGGCGTCATCGAGCAGCTGCGCCGCGCGCGGCCCGAAGCCAGGTTCCTTGAACTCGTGCACCGGCTCGACAAGGAGACCTCCGGCCTGCTGCTGATCGCCAAGAAGCGCAGCGCGCTGACCACGCTGCAGGACCAGTTCCGCCAGCGCGAGACCGGCAAGACCTACTCGGCGCTGGTCATCGGCGCCTGGCCGGCGGCGCGCAAGGTGGTCGATGTCGCGCTGCACAAATACCTCGACGCCGCCGGCGAGCGCCGGGTGCGCGCGGTCGGCGCCGATCATGCCGACGGGCGGCGCTCGATCTCGCTGGTGCGCATCGTGAAGTCCTGGGCCGGCTACACGCTGCTGGACGTGACGATCAAGACCGGCCGCACCCACCAGATCCGCGTGCATCTGCAGAACGAGGGCCACCCGATCGTCGGCGACGACAAGTACGGCGACTTCGCGCTGAACAAGGCGCTGGCGCGCGGCGAGGCGGTGCCAGGCCTGCGCTTCGAGCGCATGTTCCTGCACGCGCGCCGGCTCGCCTTCGATCACCCGGCCAGCGGCGAGCGCATCGAGCTGGCCGCACCGCTGCCCCCGGACTGTGTCACGCTGCTGAATCGGCTGCCGCCGCTGCCCGCCGCAGCTCCTTCCACCGACACCCCTGCCACGCCATGAGCTCATCCTCCCTGCGCCCCCGCCGCTACGACCTGATCGTCTTCGACTGGGACGGCACGCTGTTCGACTCGACCGCGCTGATCGTGCGCGCGATCCAGGCCGCCTGCCGCGACCTGGGCGCGCCGGTGCCCAGCGACGAGGCCGCCGCCCATGTGATCGGCCTGGGCCTGCAGGACGCGCTGCAGCACGCGGTGCCGGACCTGCCGGTCGACCTCTACCCGGAGCTGGGCCGGCGCTACCGCCAGCACTATTTCGCCAGCCACGACCAGGTCACGCTGTTCGCGGGCGTGCCGGAGCTGCTGGCTGGCCTGCGCGAGCGCAACCACTGGCTGGCGGTGGCCACCGGCAAGAGCCGCCACGGCCTGGACGAGGCGCTGCGCATCAGCGCGCTGGGCGGCCTCTTCGACGCCACCCGCACCGCCGACGAGACCCGCTCCAAGCCGCATCCGCAGATGCTGCAGGAGCTGATGCGCGAGTTCGGCACCGATCCGGAGCGCACGCTGATGATCGGCGACACCACGCACGACCTGCAGCTCGCCGCCAATGCCGGCACCGACGCGGTGGCGGTGGCCTACGGCGCGCATCCGCCCGAGCAGCTCGGCGACCTGCGGCCGCTGACGATCGCGCACTCGGTGCTTGAGCTGCAGGACTGGCTGGCCCGCCATGGCTGATGCCACTGCTGAGCTGCCGCTGCCGCTGTGCGCCTCCGACGCGCTGATCGAGCGCGGCCTGGCCCATGTCTTCGATCTGCTGGAATACGGCCGGCCGGCGCGCGGCTTCGTGCTGCGCTTCGACGGCCAGCCGGTGGCCTACCTGAACCAGTGCGCGCATGTGCCGGCCGAGATGGACTGGCAGCCCGGCCGTTTCCTCGATGACGAGGGCCGCTGGATCCTGTGCTCGATCCATGGCGCGGCCTACGAGCCGACCAGCGGCCTGTGCGTGGGCGGACCCTGCCGAGGCCGCCGCCTCAAGGCCATCCGCGTCGAGGAGCGCGACGGTCAGGTGTATTGGTATCCTTCGGACACACTGAAGCCCGCCTGTCCATGAGCCCGCAAGACGACGCCTCCGCCCCCGCGCCCGCCCCGAACGCAGCCCCCCTCCCCGACCCTGTCGCACAGGCAGCCGACACGCCGGCCGCACCACCACCGATGCCGATCGGGCGGGGCAGCTTCGACCATGTGATGGAGCAGTTCGCGCGCGACTATGTGCGCGACCGCCGCAGCAGCCGGCGCTGGAACCTGTTCTTCCGCTTCGGCTGGCTGGCGCTGGGCGTCTTCGCCGCCTGGACCATTCACCAGGACACCACCACCAGCAGCGCGCCGTCCGGGCCGCACAGCGCGCTGGTGGAGCTGCGCGGCGAGATCGCCGCCGGGGGCGAGGCCAGCGCCGAGGTGCTGCTGTCCGGCCTGAAGAGCGCCTTCGAGGATGCCGGCGCGCAGGGCGTCATCATCCGCATCAACTCGCCCGGCGGCAGCCCGGTGCAGGCCGGCATCGTCTACGACGAGGTCAAGCGCCTGAAGGCGCTGCACAACAAGAAGGTCTATGCGGTGGTCGAGGAAAGCGCCGCCTCCGGCGCCTACTACATCGCGGTCGCGGCCGACGAGATCTATGTCGACAAGGCCTCGATCGTCGGCTCGATCGGCGTGCTGATGGACGGCTTCGGCTTCGACAAGGTGCTGGAGAAGGTCGGCGTCGAGCGCCGGCTGCTGACCGCCGGCGAGAACAAGGGCATGCTCGATCCCTACTCGCCGCTGAGCGAGAAGCAGCGCGGCTACGCGCAGGCCATGCTCGACCAGATCCACCGCCAGTTCATCGACACGGTGCGCGAGGGCCGGGGCGAGCGCCTGAAGGAAACGCCCGAGACCTTCTCCGGCCTGTTCTGGAACGGCGAGGAGGCAGTGAAGATGGGCCTGGCCGACGGCCTGGGCAATCTCGACCATGTGGCCCGCGATGTCATCAAGGCCGAGGCAATCATCGACTACACGCCCAAGGAGAACGTCGCCGAGCGGCTGGCCAAGCGCTTCGGCGCGGCCATCGGCGAGGGCGCGGTGCGCGCCCTGGGCGGGCTGCCGGCCCTGCGCTGACTCAGCAGTCTTCCAGCGCCAGCAGCTCGGCCACCGTCTGGCGGCGGCGGATCAGCCGGGCCTGGCCGGCGTCGACCAGCACCTCGGGAATCAGCGGGCGGCTGTTGTAGTTGCTCGACATCGACGCGCCGTAGGCGCCGCCGTTGTGGAACACCATCAGGTCGCCGACCTGCACCGCCGGCAGAGCGCGGGTCAGCACCACGCCGCCCTCGCCCTGCGTGAAGACGTCGCCCGATTCGCACAGCGGACCGGCGACGACGCAGGGCAGGCGGGGCGCGTCCGCCGGCGCGTCCAGCACGCTGATCGCGTGATGGCTGCCGTACATCGACGGCCGCATCAGGTCGTTGAAGCCGGCGTCCACCAGCACGAAGCGGTTCGCGCCCATCGCCTTGGTCGCGCGCACCTCGGCCAGCAGCAGGCCGGATTCGGCCACCAGGTAGCGGCCCGGCTCCAGCTCGAGGTGGACCGCGTGGCCCAGGTGCGCGGCGATGCGCTGACGCGCCGCGTCCCACAGGCCGAAGTAGTGCGCGGTGTCGATGCGCGGCTCGCCGTCGCGGTAGGGCACCGACAGGCCGCCGCCGGCCGAGATCGCCTCCAGGTCCGCGCCGCTGCGCACCACCAGATCGACCATCGCCTCGCAGACCTGCTCGAGATGGCCGTAGTCGACGCCCGAGCCGATGTGCATGTGCAGGCCCACCAGGCGCAGGCCGTGCGTGCGGATCGCCTCCAGCGCCAGCGGCAGGTCGGCATGCCAGATGCCGTGCTTGCTGTGCTCGCCGCCGGTGTTGGTCTTGTTGCTGTGGCCGTGGCCGAAGCCGGGATTGATGCGCAGCCAGACCGGGTGGCCCGCGGCCACCGCGCCGAGCTGGCGCAGCATGTCGACCGAGCCGGCGTTGACCGGCACGCCCAGCTCCACCACCCGCGCCAGCGTCGCGCGGTCGAACAGGTCGGCGGTGAAGACGATCTCCGACGGTCTCCCCGGCGTGCAGCCCGGCTGGAAGCCGGCGCGCAGCGCGCGCTCGATCTCGCCCAGCGAGACCGCGTCCACCATCACGCCCTGCTCGCGCATCAGGCGCAGCACATGGGTGTTGGAATTGGCCTTCTGCGCGAAGCGCACGGTGTCGAAGGCGCGCAGGTCGTCGATGCGGCGGCGGATCATCGCCGCGTCGTAGACCCACACCGGGGTGCCATGCTCATCGGCGATCTGGCGCAGCAGCGCCGAGGACAGGGGCAGGTCAAAGCTCATCGGAATCAGGCGCCAGGCGCACAAAGGCATCGGAACGCGCGATGCTGAGGCGGCCGACCGATTCAATCCAGTGCTTTCTTGTCGGTTGGCCATTCACTTCGGATATGAAGCGGCCACGACGCTATGCTGGACGACATGCCTGCACCGCTCAGCCACCGCCTGATCGAAGTCTTCGACGCCGTGATGCGCACCGGCCATCTGACCCGCGCGGCCGAGCGCCTGCACACCTCGCAGCCCACCGTCAGCCGCGACATCGCGCGGCTCGAGCAGGTGCTGGGCATGGTGCTGTTCGAGCGGGTGCGCGGGCGGCTGCGACCGACACCGCGCGCGCTGGCGCTGCAGCAGGAGGTGGCGCGCTCCTTCATCGGCCTGGAGCGCATCCAGGCCCGTGCGCTGTCGCTGCGCGACTTCGCCGAGGGGCGGCTGGAGCTGGCCTGCCTGCCCGCGCTGGCCGAGGCACTGCTGCCGGCGGCGACCCGCCATTTCCTGGCCCGGCAGCCGCTGGCCGGGCTGTCGGTCACGCCGCTGGAGTCGCCGCAGCTCGAGCAGGCGCTGTCGGACCAGCGCCATGACCTCGGGCTGGTCGAGCGCCGCGATGCCCCGGCGCAGACCCTGCTCGAACCGCTGCTGAGCGCCGACGAGGTGGTGGTGCTGCCCGCCGGCCACCGCCTGCTGGAGCGACGGCGCATCGCGCCTGCCGATCTGGCCGGAGAGACCTTCATCAGCTTCGCGCCGACCGATCCCTACCGGCAGCAGGTCGATGCGCTGTTCGCCGCGCAGGGCGTGCAGCGGCTGCTGGCGCTCGACACCGGCAGCGCCGCGGCGGTCTGCGCGCTGGTGCGCCAGGGGCTGGGCGTGGCGATCGTCAATCCCTTGAGCGCACTCGACCGGGCCGGGCCGGACCTGCATGTGCGCGCACTGACCGTGTCGGTGCCCTTCCATGTCGGTCTGGTGCTGCCGGCGCTGCGCGGCCTGCATCCGCTGCTCGAGGACTGCCGGCAGGCGCTGCACACGGCTGCCCGCGAGCTGCTCGGTCGCCTCGACCCGGCCGCGGATCAGACGGAGGATCGGGACTGATCCTCATTTCCGGTCAGAACAGACCGGCGGGGCTACCCTCATTCACGCGGGACAGCCTCGGCGAATGTCGCCAGAATCGCCGACTTTGGAACAAGGAGAGAGCCATGAAGGGCGACGCCAAGGTCATCGAGTATCTCAACGCCCAGCTGCGCAACGAGCTGACCGCGATCAACCAGTACTTCCTGCATGCCCGCATGCTGAAGAACTGGGGCCTGGCCAGGATGGCCAAGCATGAGTACGAGGAGTCGATCGAGGAGATGAAGCACGCCGACAAGCTGATCGAGCGCATCCTGATGCTCGAGGGCCTGCCGAACCTGCAGGATCTGGGCAAGCTCTACATCGGCGAGACCGCCGCCGAGGTGCTGGAGTGCGACCTGAAGATCGAGATGGGCTCGCACCCGCTGCTGAAGGAAGCCATCGCCCACTGCGAGAGCGTGCGCGACTATGTGTCGCGCGACGTGCTGCTCGAGATCCTCGACGACACCGAAGAGCACATCGACCACATCGAGACCGAACAGGGCCTGATCCAGCAGATGGGCGAGCAGAACTGGCTGCAGACCCAGGCCGGCACCGGATCCGGCAGCTGATCCGATCACGGATTGCCGCCGACACCCCCGGACTTGGCGGGGGTATCGCGACAAATATTGAGAAACATTCTCATTGTCAGTAGCATGGAGGCATGATCATCTGCCTCTGCCACCGTGTGTCCGACCGCGACATCCGCACCGCGGTCCAGTCGGGAACCCTCAGCTTCGATCTGCTGCAGGACGAGACCGGCGTCTCGACCGGGTGCGGACGCTGCCACGACTGCGCTCGCGAGGTGTTCGACGGCGCCGTGACGGCGCGCGGCGGCTGCTCCACCGCCGCGCTGACGGCGCTCATGGCGCCAGCAGGCCTTTCCGCTCGATGAAGCCGATGACCTCCGCCAGACCCTCTCGGGTCTTGAGGTTGGTCATGACAAACGGCTTCGTCGGCCGCATGCACACCGTATCGGTGCGCATGATCTCCAGATTCGCTCCAACATGGGGCGCCAGATCGGTCTTGTTGATCACGAACAGATCGCTCTTGGTGATGCCCGGTCCGCCCTTGCGCGGAATTTTCTCGCCTGCGGCCACATCGATCACATAGATCGTCAGGTCCGACAGTTCGGGGCTGAAGGTCGCGGCCAGGTTGTCGCCACCGGACTCGATGAAGACGATGTCGGCATCCGGGAACTTCTCCAGCATCCGGTCCACCGCCTCGAGGTTGATCGAGGCGTCCTCGCGGATCGCGGTGTGCGGACAGCCCCCGGTCTCGACGCCCATGATGCGCTCCGGATCCAGCGCCCCCGCCACCGTCAGCAGGCGCTGGTCTTCCTTGGTGTAGATGTCGTTGGTGACGACGACGAGGTCCCAGCGCTCGCGCATCGTCTTGCACAGCATCTCGACCAGCGTGGTCTTGCCGGAGCCGACCGGCCCGCCGACGCCGACCCGCAGCGGCGGGAGCTTCTTGGTGCGACCGGGAATGGAATGGAGGGAACTGCTCATGGTGGGGATGACAATGAAGATCTTGGGAAGTCTGGGATCAGGCCGATCCGGCTGTCGCCGGACGGGCAGCCTCATGCAAGACACGGGCCCTGTCAGCCAGCCGGGGCTGCCTGATGAAAAAAATTCTCCCGAAACACTTGCGCGACGTGCAAGTCCTCGTCATAATTCAAGTCTGTCGGCGCTTTAGCTCAGTCGGTTAGAGCGATGGAATCATAATCCACAGGTCCGCGGTTCGAGTCCGTGAAGCGCCACCAAACAAGAAGCCCCTGATGCCCGTGCATCAGGGGTTTTTTCATTGTCGACGCAGAAGACCGGAGCGCAGGCTGCTGTTGACGGGATCGGCCGCGTGCGGTCTTTTCTACAGTGCAGCATCCTCCCACCTGCCCTGTCCGTCCATGCCCACGCTGCACCCGAATGACCGCCCGATGCTGATCGCGACCGCCGTCGTGATGGCCGGAGCCCTGATCTACGCCACGATCCATGACTCGCTGCTGCTGGTGCTGGGCATCGGCGGCGTGCTGATGGCGCTGGCCGTCGGCACAGCGCTGGCCTCGCAGGGCCGGCTGGGCAGCCGGGTCGCGCTGCCGACGCTGGGCATGGCGATGGTCGCGCTGCTGATCCATGCGGCACGTGGGCAGACCGAAGCGCACTTCGCCGTCTTTGCCTTCCTGGCCGTCACGATGGTCTACCGGCACTGGCTGCCGATCGTGGTCGGCGCCGCCGCCATTGCGGTGCATCACCTGAGCTTCAACTACATGCAGCAGTGGGGCTGGGGACCGGTGTGCTTCACCGAGCCCAGCCTGGGCACGGTGATCGAGCATGCGCTGTTCGTGGTGGCCGAGACCGGCATCCTGATCCTGCTGGCACAGCGTGCACGCGCCGACTTCCGGACCGCCGAGCGTCTGGTCGAGATCACCGAGATGCTGCTCGACCAGAGCGGCCACATCGATCTGGCGGTGGCCCATCGCGCCCCAGCCAGCGACCCGACGACCGCCCGGCTGATCGAGGCCCTGCAGCGCATCGCGCAGTCGATCCGCCAGGTGCGCAGCAGCGCGGTCCAGGTCGACTCGGCCTCGCGCGAGATCGCCAGCGGCAACACCGACCTGTCGATGCGCACCGAGAAGACCGCTAGCCACCTGCAGAACACCGCCAGCTCCATGGAGCAGCTCACCGGCACGGTGCAGCACACCGCAACCGCCGCACGCGAGGCCAGCACGCTGGCGCGCTCCGCCGCCGAGGTCGCCTCGCGCGGGGGCCAGGTCGTCACCGAGGTGGTGTCGACGATGCAGGAGATCGAGGCCAGCTCGCGCAAGATCGCCGACATCATCGGCGTCATCAACGGCATTGCCTTCCAAACCAACATCCTGGCGCTGAATGCGGCGGTCGAGGCCGCGCGGGCCGGCGAGCAGGGCCGCGGCTTCGCGGTGGTCGCCGGCGAGGTGCGCAGCCTGGCGCAGCGCAGCGCCACCGCGGCCACCGAGATCCGCCAGCTCATCGGCAGCAGCGTCGACAAGGTCGGCGACGGCACCCGACTGGTCAGCCAGGCCGGCCGCACGATGGACGAGATCGTCGCCAGCGTGCAGCGCGTCAGCCAGATGATCGAGCAGATCAGCGCCGCATCCGACGAGCAGAGCAGCGGCATCGGCATGATGCATGGCGCGGTGCACGAGCTCGACAGCATGACGCAGCAGAACGCCGCGCTGGTCGAGGAAAGCGCGGCGGCCGCCACCAGCCTGAGCCAGGAGGCGCGCCAGCTGCTCGATGCGGTCGAGGTCTTCCGCCTCGGCGACGAGGCGCGCGGCGGCCGGATGATGGCAGCCTGACCTTCGACCTCAGCCGCGCCCGCTGCGGTAGGGCTCCTCGAAGTCGAGAAAGTCCTGCTCGGCCAGCGCGTCGGCCACCCAGGCGGCCACGCCGGGCGCGGCCCACAGCCGCTCGATCCAGGCCGCCACCGGCGCGCTGACCGACAGGCCATAGGTGCGGATGCGTCCCGCCACCGGCGCGAAATAGGCATCCGGAATCGAGAAGGCGCCGAACAGGAAGGGGCCGCCGCTCAGCTCCAGCGCCTGTTCCCACAGCGCGATCAGACGGGCCAGATCGGCGCACACATCCGCCCGCTCGGCCATCAGGCGCGCACCGACCTCCGGCAGATGCGCCTCGATGTTCTGCGGACAGTGCGAACGCAGCGCGCCGAAGCCCGAATGCATCTCGGCACACATCGAGCGGGCCAGCGCGCGCCGGCGGGCATTGCGCGGCCACAGGGCCTTCTCCGGATGGCGCTCGGCCAGGAATTCGGCGATCGCCAGCGTGTCCCAGATCGCCAGGCCGTCATCGTCGACCAGCACCGGCACCTTGCCGGTGGGCGAGACGCCCTGCAGCGCGGTCTTGAAGGCCGAGCCGGCGTCGAAGCTGTCGAAGCGCACCATCACTTCCTCGAAGTCGATGCCGCACTGCTTCATCAGCACCCACGGGCGCATCGACCAGGACGAATAGTTCTTGTTGCCGATGTAGAGCTTCATGTTGATCTCCAGGTCCGAAGCGCACCCTGCGGCGCCCGGGTCGCCCATGCTAGCGGCGCGGCGCCGGGCGTGGCATGAGGAAGGCGCATCGAGGCGATGCCTGCCCGACATCAGTCGGGCAGCGTCTCCGCCTCGGGATCGGCCACATCGCCGATGGCCTGGCGCGTCAGCGCCGCCTGTGCCAGCACCCAGTCGCTGAAGGACTGCACCTCGGGTCGCTGGCGGGCATCGGGCCCGCCCAGCCGCACCAGCCAGTAGCCGGGCGAGGCCCACAGCCGCCCGGTCTGGCCGAAGGGCTCGACCAGATCGCCCCGCTCGACCACGTCATGCACCATCGCCAGCCGCGCCAGCGCCACGCCCTGGCCCGCCAGCGCCGCCTGCACCTGCTGATGCGTGTAGTTGACGCTGATCCAGCGCCGCGGCGCCAGCTGCCCCAGGCCCTGTGCGGACAGCCACACCGGCCAGCAGGTCGCCAGCGAGCCCGGCAGGCCGTCATCCATCTCGAGCAGGGTGTGATCGACCAGATCGGCGGGGCGGCGCAGCGGCGGCGCGCTGCCGCGCTCGATCGCGTCGGCCAGGCGCGCGCCGATCACCGGCGTCAGCAGCTCGCCGAACAGCCGGATCGCGCCGTCGGGCGCCTTGCTGGCATCGCAGTGACGCAGCGCGACATCGAGTTCGGCGTCATCCGTCTCGATCATCCGGTCGGTCGCGGCGATGCGGATGTCGGCCAGCGGATGATCGCGCTCGAAGTCGGGCAGCCGCGGCATCAGCCACAGCGAGGCGAAGGACGGAAAGGTGGTGACGCTCACCATCGCGCGGCTGCGGCTCAGCCGGATCTGGCGCACGCTGGCATCGATGCGCACCAGCGCCGGCTCGACCGCACGCAGCAGCATCTGGCCGGCTCCGGTCAGCTCGACGCGGCGAGTCGCGCGGGTGAACAGCGGCGCGCCCAGCTCCTCTTCCAGACCCTTGATCTGACGGCTGATCGCCGGCTGCGTCAGGTTGAGCTCCTCGGCCGCGGCGCTGAAGCTCAGCAGGCGCGCCACCGCCTCGAAGGTGCGCAGGCAGTCGAGCGGCAGCGGGCGACGAGGCATTCGATTCATGACGCCATGTTATCAATCGACGCCTCCGATTTCATCCAGCTCCGGCCGTGCAAGCAGGACACTGTCGTCAATGTCAACCCGAGAAGGTCCTGATGCAGGGACCGGCCACCTGGGAGGAAGAAATGGAAATCGAGCATGTCGCCACCGCCTGCCGCGCCCGCGTGAGCCGCGACGGCTGGCTGGCCGCCGCCGATGCACCGGTCTGGATCACCCGCGACGGCGACCCGCACGACCATGTGCTGATGCCGGGCGAGCTGCTGCCGCTGCATGAAGGCGACCGGCTGGTGGTCGAGCCCTGGCAGGCCGGCCAGGCAGCACGCCTGACCTTCGTCGCCAGCCGCGCGGAAAGCCCGCTCGATCCGCTGCAGGCCCTGGCGCTGCTGGCCGAGACCTTCGCGCTGCTGCTGGAGCAGGCGGCGCGCGGCGCGCGCAAGATGGCGGACCGGGCCCGGCCTTATCCGGTGATGCGTCACGGACGGGCTCCCTAGACTCGAGCGCATCCCCCATCCCGCGCCGCCCGCGCGGCCCGGTCCATGGATGCTCTCGGTCCCCTGCCCGCGCTGCCGCCCGTCCGGCGCACCCCGTCGTCGGATCACGCTCCGGACGAACGCCATCGGCCGGGCACGCTGCCCGGATCCGTGCTCGAACCGCTGCCGCGCCGCACCCTGCCGCAGCAGGCCCTGCTCGACGCCCTGGCCTCGCGCCTGCCCGCCGAGCCGGCCGCCCGGCGTGCGGAGTCGCCGCAGCGCCCTGCCGCGCCGGCTGCCTCCGTCCCGACCCCCTCGCCTTCGCCCGCCCCGCTCGACCGCGCCGCCGCGCTGCTGCGCACCCGGCCGGACCCGACGCTCCTGATCTACGAGCGACCGACTCCTGGCCGGACAGCACCGGCAACGCAGATCGCGGTCAACCGGCATGAACCCCTGCCGCAGCTGCTCGGCGAGCTGGCAGCGCAGACGCCCCGCAGCACACCCCGCGCGGAGCTGCTGTCGAAGACACGCGAGGCAAGCCCCAACCCCGGCCCCGGCACCGGCACCGGCCTGACCCGGGCACGCCAGCTGATCGAAGCAGGCCGTCCGGCCGAGGCGCTCGACCTGCTCGATCAGCTCGACCCGGCACCTCAGCCCCGCACCGCCCACTGGCATCTGGCGCGGGCTGCGGCCTGGCAGCAGCTGCAGCGCCCCCAGGAAGCGGCACGCGAAGCCTCGGCCGCGCTGGCCAGGACCGGCGTCGACGCGCCGACCCGCCATGCGGCGCTGCAGCAGCTCGGGCAGGCGCTGACCCTGCAGGGCGATACCGCCGAGGCCGCCTGGTGCCACCGCACCCGGCTGGCCGAACATCCCCGCGACAGCGGCGCCGCGCTGCAGGCGGCCAGCGCCGCCGCCACCGAGGCCGACTGGCCAGCCCTGGCGCAGGACCTGAGCCGGCTCGAGCAGACGCTGCAGCCCGCACCGGCACCCGCACCCGCTGCAGCCCCGACGCGGCCGGAGATCCGGACCGCCCCCGATCCGGCGCTGCTCGCCGCCTTCACCGACGATCCGGCACGACTGCGCCAGGCGGCCGAACAGGCGGTGCAGGCGCACCTGGGTCGGCGCGTCGAGCGCAGCCCGGCACGGCGCCGCGCCGCACGGGCGCCCGGCAGCCGGCTGCGCCTGGGCCTGCTGCTGGGCACGATGCCCGCCGGCGCGCCCTCGCCCTGGCCGATCGTCGAGATGCTGATGGCGCTCGACCCGGCGCAGTTCGATCTGACGGTCTATGCCGACCTGCCCGAGGAGTCGCCGGCCCGGAACGATGCGCGACTGCAGCAGCTGCGCGAGCGCACCGGCAACAGCCGCTGGCACGACTGTGCCGACAGCGACGAGGACACCCTGGCGCTGACGATCAGCGCCGACGCACTCGATCTGCTGGCCGTGCTCGACGCGCGGGCCGACGCCCGACGGCTGGCCACGCTGGCGCATCACCCTGCCGCCTTGCAGATCGCCTGGGCCGACGGCGCCGGCAGCACCGGCGCGCCCTTCATCGACTACCTGGTCGGCGACCGCGAGCGCACGCCGATCGAGCTGGCCGCCGACACGGTCGAGGCGATCGCCCAGATGCCCTCGCGCCATCGGCCGTCCGAGCCGCCCGCCGCCGTACCCGAGCCCTGCGAGCGGCCCAGCCGCGCCGACTGCGGCCTGCCCGGGACGGCGATGGTCTACGCCTGCTTTGCCCGGCCCGGCGCGATCCTGCCCGAGCAGTTCGCCGCCTGGTGCCGCATCCTGGCCGACACCGCAGGCGCGGTGCTGTGGCTGCGCGGCGCCACCCCGGTGGTGCGTGCGCGGCTGCAGCAGGCCGCCGCCAGCCTGGGCATCGACCCGCACCGGCTGATCTTCGCCGCCGAACTCGAGCCCGCCCGCCATGCGGCCCGGCTGCCGCTGGCCGATCTGGTGCTCGACACCTTTCCCGACAGCGGCGAACGGCGCTGCCTCGAGGCCCTGCAGCAGGGCGTGCCGGTGCTGAGCCGGCGCGGACGCAGCCCCGGCTCGCGCCGGGCGGGGGCGCTGCTGCAGGCGGTCGGCCTGCCCGAGCTGGTCTGCGACGGGCCGGAGCGGCTGCACATCGAGGCGGTGCGCCTGGGCCGCGATGCCGCCCGGCGGGCGGCGCTGCGCGAGCAGCTGCACCAGCGCCTGCAGGCCGATCCGCTGCATGACCCCGCCGGACTGGCGCGCGATTTCGCCGCGCTGGTGCGCCGCATGGTCGACCGCCTCGACGCCGGCCTGCCGCCGGTGCCGCTGGCCGCGCTGCCCGCACCCTGACTCCCTCCCTCCTTCATTCCGATCCTCATGCGACCGAAACCCGCCCGCCTCTACCGCATCGCCTTGGTGATGATCGTCCGCAACGAGGCCGCCGGCCTGAAGCGCACGCTCGACAGCGTGCGCCGCCATGTCGACCGGATGGTGGTGCTCGACACCGGCTCGAGCGACCGCACCCGCGAGATCGCCCGCGCCGCCGGCGCCCGGGTCGCCGACTTCGCCTGGTGCGACGACTTTGCCGCGGCGCGCAACGCCGCGCTCGACCTGGCCGGCGCCGACTGGCATCTGGTGCTCGACGGCGACGAGTGGCTGAGCGACGGCGCGCAGGTGCTGGCGGCGCTGCGCACCTGCAAGCCCGACTTCGTCGGCGCGCTGCGTGTCGACAGCCGCCATGCGCTCGAGGGCGGCGAGCCCGGCGGCGAGGCAATCGCCTCGAGCTGGATCAGCCGTCTGCTGCCCGGCACGGTGCGCTACCGCGGCCGGGTCCACGAGCAGCCGCAGCACGCCCTGCCGGTGCGCCGGCTGCCGGTGACGATCGGCCACAGCGGCTACCTGCCCGAGGCGCTGGCGCGCAAGGCCGACCGCAACGCCCGGCTGCTGCAGCGCGAGATCGCCGACCGGCCCGACGACGCCTACCTCTGGTACCAGCTCGGCAAGGACCATGACGTGCACGGCCGTGCGGCCGCCGCGCTCGACTGCTTCGCGCGCGCCGAGACGCTGCAGCCCTGCGGCCCGGAGGCGCCGGGCTGGACCCACGACCTCAGCGTGCGCCGGCTGCATGCGCTGAAATGCGCCGGCCGCCATGCCGAGGGCATCGAGCTGGCCTCGGCGCAGATGGCGCTGTGGTCCGACTCGCCCGACTTCTTCTTCGCGCTCGGCGACCTGATGCTCGACTGGGCCGCACGCGAGCCGCGCCGCGCCGGCGAGCTGCTGCCGATGATCGAGGGCGCCTGGACCCGCTGCCTGGAGATCGGCGAGCGCCCGGAGCTCGACGGCGCGGTGCACGGCCGCGGCGGCGAGCTGGCCCGGCACAACCTCGCGCTGCTGCATTCGCTGCGGGCCGAGCTGGCCCCGGCGGCCCAGCCGGGCTGAGCGGCCGCAACAGCCCGCGGCCCCTGATTTGCGCGGTCTTGACCGGGCTGATCAGGCCGACGCGAGGCCGCGGCCTTGCCTAGACTGGCCGGGAAATGAAACTTCCTGCCGGCCCGACCGCGCCAGACCGATCATGACCCTGCCGGACATCCATCTCTGCATCGTCCAGCCCGCCGGCCACGAGCAGGCGCTCGGGCTGCTCGACCCGGCACGCTATTTCCGCTACCACTTCCGGCGGCTGGGCGCACGGGTCAGCCTGTCGAAGAACCGGCTGCGCCATGACGCGGTCAACTTCGTCTTCGGCGCGCATCTGGGCTTCGACGAGCGCCAGCTCGAGCGCCATCCCTGCGTGCTCGTCAACCTGCTGCAGTTCGGCGCCGACGGCCAGGACGCGCTGCCCGCCGACTTCACCGACTATGTCGCGCTGCTGTCGCGCTCGGCGGTCGTCGACGGCGATCCGACCAATCTGCCGGTCTATGCCGCCCAGCCCGACCGCGTGCCGCTGGTGCCCTTCGTGCATGCGCCCTATCTGGCCGAGGATGCCGAGGGCGTGCCGCTGCCGATCGACGGCCGCCCGATCGAGCTGCTGCATCTGGGCGAGTTCAGCGCCGCCGCACAGGACTTCGTCGCCCGCATCGAGGCCTGCGGCGTGCCGGTCAGCGTGCTGGACCAGCCGCTGTACGGCGCCGAGCGCGATGCCTTCGTGCGCCAGGCGCGTGCGGTGCTGCTGTGCGACGCGCATGGCAGCGGCCATGTCGATCCGGTGCTGCTGGCGCACTGCCTGAGCCTGGGCACGCCGGTCGTGCTGCAGCGCACCGCCGCGACCCGGGTGCCGGGCTACATCGAGCAGGCGGTCAGCTGGGTCGACGAGGCCACGCTGGGCGAGTTCTTCTCGCGCGAGTTCGGCACGCCCGCCTGGGTCGAGCGCACCCGCCAGCAGCATGCGCACTTCGAGCAGCTCGATCCGGCACAGGCGATGGCCGACATCCTGGTCCACGCCTGCGCGGTCGGCCTGACGCACCTGCACCGGCGCGACCCGAAGCCCTGGCAGCCGACCCGGCTGCACCTGGGCGCCGGCACCGGCTACCGCAGCGGCTGGCTCAACATCGAGGCCTGCGCACGCAGCGAGCCCGATCTGGTGCTCGATCCGGCGCAGCCGCTGGCCCTGCCGCTGTCGACCGTCTCGCCGCTGTGCGGACCGCTGCGGCTGGAGGCCGGACAGATCGACGAGATCCTGCTGCCCGCCACGCTCACCCGCGGCGCCGATCTGCCGGTGCTGCTGAGCAACTGCCTGGCCCTGCTGCGCGAGGACGGCCTGCTGCTGATCGAGCATGACGCCGGCGCGCGCGCCGACATCTGGAGCGCCTGCGCCGACCGCTTCTGGCAGCTGGGCTGGTTCGAGCACCGCCTCGAGATCCTGGCCGATGCGGACGGCGAGGCCCCGGGCCTGCTGCGCCTGCGCAAGATCGCCACCACCCCACGCGAACGCACGCTGGCGCGGCGCATGACCAGCGACTGCCACCTGCCCGAAGACGCAGTGCCGCCGCAGGAGCAGCTGCTGCCGGCCGGCACCTCGGTGCCGCTGCAGGCGCTGGTCGGCGCGACCGCCGGCCCCGGCATCGACCGTGAGCTCGCCGAGGTGCTCGACGCGGCCTGAGCCGCGGGACTGCCGCATGAATGTCGCAGAATGGGCATTCCTTGGCTTGCCCTGTCGCCCCGCACCTGAGCGTCGGGGCGTTCCCGTTTTCCGATGAATTCCCAAACCCTGGAATGGCTGCTCTCCCCGGCAGCGCTGGCGCTGTTCGGCCTGTGCATCGGCAGCTTCCTGAACGTGGTCGTGCACCGGCTGCCGGTCATGATGGAGCGCCAGTGGCGCCAGGACAGCGCCGAGATGCTCGGCATCGATCCGGTGCCGCCGGCGCCGGGCGACGACGGCCGCCCGCTCGGCCTGGCGCGCCCGCGCTCGCGCTGCCCGAAATGCGGCCATGTGCTGCGCTGGCACGAGAACATCCCGCTGCTGGGCTGGCTGCGCCTGGGCGGGCGCTGCTCGGCCTGCCGCACGCCGATCTCGCCGCGCTATCCGCTGGTCGAGCTGGGCTGCGCGCTGCTGTTCGCCGCCATCGGCTGGCGCTTCGGCGCCGAGCCGCAGACACTGCTGTGGTGCGGCTTCGCCGCGACGCTGCTGGCGGCCTCGCTGATCGACTGGGACACCACGCTGCTGCCCGACAGCATGACGCAGCCGCTGGCCTGGGCGGGCCTGCTCGGCGCGCTGCTGGGCTGGCTGCCGCTGTCGCCCGAACAGGCGCTGTGGGGCGCCGTCGGCGGCTACATGAGCCTGTGGAGCATCTCGCAGCTGTTCCGCCTGGTGACCGGCAGGGAGGGCATGGGCGCCGGCGACTTCAAGCTGCTGGCGGCGCTGGGCGCCTGGCTGGGCCCGGCGATGCTGCTGCCGATCGTGCTGGGCGCCTCGGTGATCGGCGCGATCGTCGGCATCGGCATGAAGCTGGCCGCGACGCTGCGCGAGGGTCGCTATGTGCCCTTCGGCCCCTTCCTGGCGGGCGGCGCGCTGGTGGTGATGCTCGCCGGCAGCGAGCGGGTGCTGGGCTGGATGGGCTGGGCATGAGCCGCGCGCTGCGCATCGGCCTGACCGGCGGCATCGGCAGCGGCAAGAGCACCGTCGCCGGCCTGCTGCGCGCGCAGGGCGCACACATCGTCGACACCGACGCGATCGCGCACCGGCTGACCGCGCCGGGCGGCCGGGCGATCGCCGCCATCGCCGCCGCCTTCGGGCCCGAGTCCATCGATGCCCAGGGCGCGATGGACCGTGCCCGCATGCGCGAGCGCGTCTTCGCCGACCCGGCCGAGCGCCAGCGGCTCGAGGCCATCCTGCATCCGCTGATCGCCGAGGACACCGAGGCCGAGGCCGCCGCCGCCCCGCCCGGCGCACCGGTGGTCTTCGATGTGCCGCTGCTGGTCGAGTCGGGCCGGCGCTGGCGCGAGCGGGTCGACCGCATCCTGGTCGTCGACTGCACGCCCGCCACGCAGATCGCGCGGGTGGTCGCCCGCAACGGCTGGGCGCCCGAGGCGGTCGAACGGGTCATCGCGCAGCAGGCCGGCCGCGAGCAGCGCCGCGCGGTCGCCGATGCGGTGATCCTCAACGACGGAATCGACCACGACCAGCTCGCCCGTGCGGTGGACCATGTCTGGAAAAGCTGGCTGTGAAACAATCGAAACCGATCGTCCGGCCGGCCGGATCGGGGAGAACAAGGCCTTGACCCACTACGAATATCCCTTCAACGAGAGCATCCGCACGATGCTTCGGCTCGAGCGGCTCTTCACCCGGCTGGCCCTGCTGGTGCCGCGCGAGACCGCGACCGACCACCACTACGCGCTGGCGACGCTGTTCGAGATCATGGACGTGACCTCGCGCACCGACTTCAAGGCCGACCTGCTGCGCGAGCTGGACCGGCAGAACAAGGTCTTCGAGAGCTACCGGGGCATTCCTTCGATCTCGGAGGCGGCGCTGGACCTGGCGGTCGACCGCATCGTCGGCGCGCACCGCCGGCTCGCGGCCACGCCCGGCCGGCCCGAGCAGACCCTGGCCGGCAACGAATGGCTGATGGCGGTGCGCAGCCGCATCCACATTCCCGGCGGCACCTGCGAGTTCGACCTGCCCGGCTATTTCGCCTGGCAGCAGGAGCCGGCGCCCAAGCGGCGCCATGATCTGCTGCGCTGGGTCGGCGTGCTCGATCCGCTGGCCGAGGCGCTCGAGGTCAATCTGGGCCTGCTGCGCGAATCGGGCGTCCAGCAGATGGCGGGCTTCCGCAACAGCCTGTTCCAGCTCAACCTGAACGGCAGCCGCGCGCTGCAGCTGGTGCGCCTGGAGGTGGACCCGGCCTCGCAGCTGATTCCCGAGATCAGCGGCAACCGGGTGCTGCTGGCCATCCGGCTGAGCCGCGCCGACGCCGAGGGCCGGCTGCGCCCGATGAACGACAGCGTGCAGCTGCCGCTGACGCTGTGCGCCTGAGGCGAGGAGCGCCGCGGCTGGCCTAGACTCGGGGGCGATGACGATGATTTCTTCCCCCGACTCGCCCGCACCGCGCCTGGTGCCCTGCCCGGCCTGCGGCACGCCCGCGCCCTTCGCGAAGGACCTGAATCCGTACCGGCCCTTCTGCAGCCTGCGCTGCCGCGAGCATGACCTGGGCGCCTGGGCCAGCGGCGACTACCGCGTCGGCGCGGTCGAGCCGCCCGACGACTTCGACGCCGGCGCCTGACGACGGCGCCGGGCGCGGCCGGGCGGTTCAGTCCGCCGGCGTCTCGCGGTGCGTCAGCCCGGCGTGGCCGCGCTCCTCGGCGAACCAGCGCAGCACCGGGATCGTGCCGGGCAGCACCGGCTCCACCTCGACCGGCAGCGTCTGCCAGGCCATGGCCTGCGCCTCGCGCATCTCGAACTCGCCGGTCCAGTCGAAGACCTTGCAGAAGTTCAGCCGCACCCGCGCATGCGGATAGTCCATCACCAGCTCGCGCCACGGCTGGACCGCGCCGATGGTGATGCCGATCTCCTCGATCAGCTCGCGGCGCAGCGCCTGCTCGACCGTCTCGCCGGACTCGAGCTTGCCGCCGGGGAACTCCCAGAAGCCGGCGTAGACCTTGCCCGCCGGGCGCGAGGTCAGCAGGAAACGGCCCTCGCGCCCGTCGGCGTCGCGCTCGACCAGCACGCCCACCGCGACCTCGACCGGCACCCGCTCGGGCAGGTTCTCCGCGCCGTCGACGACGATCGGCTCAGACATGGTCCAGCCCTTCCGGGCCGTCGCCCTGGATCGGTGCGGGCGCGGCGGCCGGCGCCTCGGCGCGGCCGGCAAAGTCGCGCGCGAACTGCCAGGCCACCCGGCCCGAGCGCGAGCCGCGCTCCAGCGCCCAGACCAGCGCGGGCTGGCGCGCCGCCTCGATCGTGGCCTCGTCGATGCCGAAATGGCGCAGCCACTGGCCGACGATGGCCAGGTACTCGCGCTGGCTGAACGGATAGAAGCTGATCCACAGCCCGAAGCGCTCGGACAGCGAGATCTTCTCCTCGATCGCCTCGCCGGGGTGCAGCTCGCCGTTGTCGTCGTGGCGCGCGCCCAGGTTGTCCTTCATCTGCTCGGGCAGCAGGTGGCGGCGGTTGCTGGTGGCGCAGATCAGCACATTGTCGGAGGCCTGCGCGATGGTGCCGTCCAGGATGGACTTCAGCGCCTTGTAGCCCGACTCGCCCTCGTCGAAGCTCAGGTCGTCGCAGTAGATGATGAAGCGCTCGGGCCGCTCGCCCACCAGGGCCACCAGGTCGGGCAGATCGGTCAGGTCGTCCTTGTCGACCTCGATCAGGCGCAGGCCGCGGTCGGCGAACTCGTTCAGGCAGGCCTTGATCAGCGAGCTCTTGCCCGTGCCGCGCGCGCCGGTCAGCAGCACATTGTTGGCCGGGCGGCCGGCGACGAACTGCGCGGTGTTGCGCACCAGGCGCTCCTTCTGGCCGTCGACCTCCTTCAGGTCGGCCAGGCGCAGCGGCGCGACCTGGCGCACCGGCTCGAGCACGCCGCCGCCCGTGCCGCGGCGGCGGTAGCGGAAGGCGATCGAGGCCGACCAGTCGGGCGCGGCCGGCGGCTGCGGCAGCACCGCCTCGAGCCGGGCCAGCAGCGCCTCGGCGCGGGCGATCAGGGTGGAGAAGTCGCTCATCGTTCGGCAGGAGGGGCTCAGTGGATCATCATCTGCAGCGCCAGGTCGATCTGCTCGACCGGGCTGCGGCGGAAATCGGTGCGGGCGAAGCGCTGCAGCCGCCCGATGCAGAAGCAGGTCAGCGCCGAGGCCTGCGCGGCCGCCTCGACGGTCGGCTCGGCCGAGCCGCGTGCATCGGCCGCTCGGCGCATCAGCTGGCGCAGCTGCGACTCGATGCGGTCGAAGAACTGGTTCATGCGCTGCGCGAGCCGCGGGTCCTCGAGCACCAGCGCGTCGCCCACCATCACCCGGGTCATGCCGGGATTGCGCTCGGCGAACTGCAGCAGCACGATGACGCTGTGCGCGGCCTGCACGCGGGGATCCTCCTCGCGCTCGCAGATCTGGTTGACCAGACCGAAGATGCTGCTCTCGATGAACTCGATCAGCGCCTCGAACATCTGGGCCTTGCTGCGGAAATGCCGGTACAGCGCCGCCTCGCTCAGCTCGAGCTGCGCGGCCAGCGCGGAGGTGGTGATGCGCTCGGCGCCGGGGCGCTCGAGCATCTGCGCCAGCGTGCGCAGGATCTGCAGGCGGCGCTCGCCGGGCTTGGGGCGACGACGCGCCGGCTCGGCGGCAGCCGTCTCGTGGTCGGGCGCGGAAGCGGCCGGGGCGTCGGAGGTATCGGGCATCGGGAACGGGGCGGCAGGCGCGCTGAAACGGGTCGACAGGGCGCCGGGTCCCGGCCCCTTCACCAGGCGGAGCGGGACAGCGCCTGAAGGCTGCGGATTCTGGCACACACATAAGTCGGTCGCCGGCAGCGTCGCGGGCGCGCCGGCAGTCCGGCCGACACCGGCGCGGGCGAGCCGGCGCGGCGCATCCAGCGCTGCATCCACACCGTCTTCATGCCCACCCGGCGCGCCGACTTCTGGTGCGCCAGCGTGTCCTCGACCAGGATGCAGCGCGAGGGCGGCACCTTCAGCATCACCGCGATGCTTCGCAGCATGCGCGCGTCGGGCTTGGGGCGCAGGTCGCCGAACATCGTCATGCGCTCGATCGGGATGACGCCGTGGAAGAGCCGCGTCATGCCAAGGGCCGCCAGCACCCGCTCGGCGTAGGCGCGCGGCGCGTTGGTCAGGATGAAGCGCCGGCCCGGCAGGCGCTCGAGCGCCGCCAGATCGTGCGCGCTGGCGCGCAGCCGGTGCTCCAGGCCGGGCAGCCGGTGCGTGTCGTGCAGGAAATGCGCGGCGCGCACGCCGTGGTGGCGCATCAGCCCCAGCAGCGTCGCGCCGTAGCGGTCCCAGTAGTGGCGGCGCAGGGCCTCGGCCTCGCGGCGGCCCAGCGCCAGCTCGCGCTCGATGTAGACGGTCATCGCCTCGGCGATCGGCCCGAAGGCCGCGTGGCTGGCGTCGTGCAGCGTGTCGTCGAGGTCGAAGAGCCAGACCGGGGCGCGCTTCATCGCGGCAGACCGGCTCAGTGCGAGCGGATCATCGTGCCGAAGGCCTGGTCGGTCAGGATCTCCAGCAGCAGCACATGCGGCACGCGCCCGTCGATGATGTGCACCGCGTTCACGCCGCACTTGGCCGCGTCGATCGCGCCGGCGATCTTGGGCAGCATGCCGCCGGAGATCGTGCCGTCCTCGACCAGCTCGTCGATGCGGCGCGAGGTCAGCTCGGTCAGCAGCTCGCCCTGCTTGTCGAGCACGCCGCGGATGTTGGTCAGCATCATCAGCTTCTCGGCCTTGAGGATCTCGGCCAGCTTCGACGCCACCAGATCGGCGTTGATGTTGTAGCTCTCGTTGTCGGGGCCGAAGCCGATCGGGCTGACCACCGGAATGAACTGGTCGTCCTGCAGCGCGCGCAGGATGCTCGGGTCGATCGACTCGATCTCGCCGACCTGGCCGACATCATGCTCGACGCTCGGGTCGTTGAGGTCGAGCATCTTGAGCTTGCGCGCGCGGATCATCGCGCCGTCGCGGCCGGTCAGGCCCACCGCCTTGCCGCCGGCGGCGTTGATCAGGCCGACGATGTCCTGCTGCACCTCGCCGCCGAGCACCCACTCGACGACATCCATCGTCTCGGCATCGGTCACGCGCATGCCCTGGATGAACTGGCCCTTCTTGCCGATCTTGGTCAGCGCCGCATCGATCTGCGGGCCGCCGCCGTGCACGACGATCGGGTTGATGCCGACCAGCTTCAGCAGCACCACGTCTTCGGCGAAGGCCTTCTGCAGCGCCGGATCGGTCATCGCGTTGCCGCCGTACTTGATGACCATGGTCTTGCCATGGAACTTGCGGATGTAGGGCAGCGCCTGGGCGAGGATCTGGGCCTGGTCGGCGGGCGTGTGGCTCATGCGGGAAGCTCCGGGACGAAGGATCGGAAAGACCGGATTCTAGGGTCGCGGCCTATACTGCCGGGCATGTTCCGTCCTGCCCGCCCTGTCCTGCGCTGGCTGCTCTGGCTGGTGATCGCGCTGCTGCCGCTGCGCGGCTGGGCGCTGGCCGAGATGGCGGCCATGACCGCCCTGCCCGGTGCGGTCATGATGGCCGTGTCGCCGCAGGACATGACGCCCCACGCCACAGCCGAGGCCCTGCCGCCTTGCCATGCCGCGCCGACCGATGCCGACCCGCAGGCCACGCCGGCCCACTCCGGCTGCTCGCTGTGCGAGACCTGCCATGCCAGCCTGGGACTGCCGGCACCGCCTTCCCTGAGCCTGCCGCGACTGCCGCAGGCCACGCCGGCCCTGGTGCCGGTCACCGGCGCCGCCGACGCCCCGCCGGACGCGCTGTTCCGCCCCCCTCGTCGCCAGACCTGACCCGATCCGTCGTCCGTCGATCCGTCGCCCGCCCCGGTGCTGGCGCGATCCGGTCCGTTCGGCCTCTTTCCGTCTGACGAGGTTCATTCATGTTCCGTTTTCTTGCCGCCGCGCTGGCCCTGGCCGGTGCGGCCGGGCCGGCACTCGCCCGCTCCGGCGATCCGGCCGACCCCGGCGCCGCGGTGCGCCCGCTCGCCCACCGCTCGACGCTGGCCGCACGCGCCGCGTCCGCCCCGCCCGAGACCGCCCCCGGTGACTGGCGCGCCGCCAACGCGCGGGTGCACGCCGTCGGCGGCTGGCGCGTCTATCTGAAGCAGGCCCACGCGCCCGAGCCTGCGGCCGCGGCCTCCGTCCCCGGAGGTGCCCGATGAGCCGCGCTGTCCGGACACCCCCGGCCGCGCTGAAGCTGACGCTGGCCCTGCTGGCGGCCGCGGCGCTGGCCGGCTGCACCACGACCTCGCCCGACGCGGCGATCGCGCCGGTGCGCGAGCAGCTGCGCGCGGCCACTGGCGCCGACATCGCGCGCTGGCCCGATGCGCAGGCCCCGTCGGCCGAGGCACGCGCACGCCTCGACGCGCTGCTGGCCGCGCCGCTGTCGCAGGACGGCGCGGTCGAGCTGGCGCTGCTGAACCACCGCGGCCTGCAGGCCGACCTGGCCGGGCTCGGCATCGCGCAGGCCGAACTGGCGCAGGTCAGCCGTCTGCCCAATCCCGGTCTGAGCTACGGCCGCACCACCAGCGGCGACGAGATCGAGCGCGAGATCGGCCTGCACCTCGGCCTGGGCCGGCTGCTGCTGATGCCGCTGGCGCGCACGATGGCCACGCAGCAGCTCGCGCAGCAGCAGGCGCAGGTGACGATCGGCATCGTCGAGCGCATCGCCGAGGTGCGCCGCGCCTGGGTCGAGGCGGTGGCGGCCGAGGAAAGCCTGGCCTATCTGCGCCAGGTCCACCAGGCCGCCGAGGCCGGCGCCGAGCTGGCGCGGCGCATGGCGCAGGCGGGCAACTTCAACCGCCTGGCGCTGGCGCGCGAGCAGTCCTTCGAGGCCGACGCGCTGCTGAACCTGGCGCGCGGCGAGCGCAGCCGCGACGCCGCGCGCGAGCGCCTGGTTCGCGCGCTCGGCCTGTGGGGCGAGCAGGCCGAGCGGCTCGCGCTGCCCGAGCGCCTGCCGGATCTGCCCGCGCAGCCGCTCGTGCAGACCGACATCGAGGCCCGCGCGCTGGCGCAGCGCCTGGATGTGCAGGCCGCGCGCACCGCCACCGCGCAGACCGCGCGCAGCCTGGGCCTGACCCGCACCACACGCTTCGTCGACGCCTTCGAGATCGGCGTCTCGCGCTCGAAGACCAGCGACGGCCACCGCAGCCGCGCCTGGGAGGTCGGTCTGGAGCTGCCGCTCTTCGACTGGGGCGACGCCCGGGTCGCACGCGCCGAGGCGATCTACACCGCCAGCCTGCATCGCACCGCCGCCATCGCCATCGATGCCCGCTCCGAAACCCGCGAGGCCTGGCGCCACTGGCGCCACGCCTGGGACATCGCACGCCATGCGCAGCAGGTGATCGTGCCGCTGAAGCAGCGCATCAGCGAGGAAAACCTGCTGCGCTACAACGGCATGCTGATCGGCGTGTTCGAGCTGCTGGCCGACGCACGCGCGCAGATCGGCGCGGTCAACGCCGCGATCGACGCCCGGCGCGAGTTCTGGCGCGCCGACGCCGACCTGCAGCAGGCCCTGCTCGGCCGCCCCCGGCTCGATGCCGGCAGCGGCCCGGCCGCCGCCGCCAATGCCGCCGCCGACGCCGGCGGCCACTGAGCGCACCGCGAACCCCACACGGATCTTCCGCCATGATTTCCCGACGTTCCCTCTTCTCTGCCGGGGCCGCGGTCGCCGCCGCCTCGGTCAGCCGCGTGGCGATGGCCGCGCTGCCCGAACCGGTCATCCAGACCTCGGCGGCCACCGCGCCGCCGCTGCAGCCCGCCACCGGCCGCCCCTACCGCCCGGTGGTGACGCTCAACGGCTGGAGCCTGCCCTGGCGCATGAACAACGGCGTCAAGGAGTTCCACCTGGTCGCCGAGCCGGTGGTGCGCGAGATGACGCCCGGCTTCAACGCCAACCTCTGGGGCTACAACGGCCAGTCGCCCGGCCCGACCCTCGAGGTGGTCGAGGGCGACCGGGTGCGCATCTTCGTCACCAACCGCCTGCCCGAGCACCACGCGGTGCACTGGCACGGCCAGCGCCTGCCCAACGGCATGGACGGCGTCTCGGGCCTGACCCAGCCCCCGATCCCGCCGGGCAAGACCTTCGTCTACGAATTCGAGGCCCGCCGCCCCGGCACCTTCATGTACCACCCGCATGCCGACGAGATGGTGCAGATGGCGATGGGCATGTACGGGATGTGGATCACGCACCCGAAGGCGAAGCACCCGCTGATCGCCGATGTCGACCGCGACTTCTGCTTCCTGCTGAACGCCTTCGACATCGAGCCCGGCAGCGCGACGCCCAAGGTGATGACCATGCTCGACTTCAACCTCTGGGCCTGGAACAGCCGCATCTTTCCCGGCATCGACACGCTGAACGTGCGACTGAACGACCGGGTGCGCATCCGCGTCGGCAACCTGACGATGACCAATCACCCGATCCACCTGCACGGCCACGAGTTCGAGGTCACCGGCACCGATGGCGGCCCGGTGCCGAAGTCGGCGCGCTGGCCGGAGGTGACGACCGACATCGCGGTCGGCCAGATGCGCCAGGTGGAGTTCATCGCCAGCGAGGAAGGCGACTGGGCCTTCCACTGCCACAAGAGCCACCACACGATGAACGCGATGGGCCACGACGTGCCGACGATGATCGGCGTCGACCACACCGACGTCGCCCGCAAGATCACGAAGCTCATTCCCGGCTACATGGCCATGGGCGAGCGCGGCATGGCCGACATGGCCGAGATGGAGATGCCGCTGCCCGACAACACCGCGCCGATGATGACCGGCCAGGGGCCGTTCGGCGGCGTCGAGATGGGCGGCATGTTCAGCATCCTGAAGGTCCGCCGCGACCAGAAGCCGGGCGACTACCGCGACCCCGGCGGGTTCGCGCACCCGAAGGGCACCGTCGCCCATGAGTGGACCGGCGCGCCGCTGGCCGAACCGGTGCGGGCCGCCACCCCCTCGGGCGAGGCCGCGGTGAAGGCCCGCAAGCCGAGCGGGCACGGCCATCACTGAGGAGCACACCGATCATGACGATGCCAGAGAACACCCTCCGCCCCGAGCAGCTGCCTGCGCGCCGCACCCTGCTGAGCGCCGGCTCGGCGCTGCTGGTCAGCCTGCTGGCGGGCACAGCGCACGCAGGCAGCCGAGAGGCCGCGCCCCCGCCGCTGCTCGAGGTCTGGAAAGACCCGGACTGCGGCTGCTGCAACGACTGGATCCGCCATGTCGAGGCCAGCGGGCTGCGCACCCGCGTGCATGACACCGGCAATCTCCAGGCGCGCGACCGGCTCGGCATGCCGCGCCGCCTCGGCTCCTGTCACACCGCCCAGGTCGGCGGCTATGTGATCGAGGGCCATGTGCCGGCCCGCGAAATCCACCGCCTGCTGCGCGAGCGCCCGAAGGCGCTCGGGCTGACCGTGCCGGGCATGCCGATCGGCTCGCCCGGCATGGACGGCCCGGAATACGGCGGCCGCCGCCAGCCCTACGAGGTGCTGCTGGTCGCCGCGGACGGCAGCACGCGTGTCTACCAGCCCTATCCCTGAACCGTTGAATCTCTCGAAGTCTCGAAGGAGCCCTTGATGAACATCCAGACGATCCCCCTGTCCCGCCGCCTGGCGGCTCTCGGCCTGACGGCCGCCGCCCTGCTGCTGGGCCCGACCGCACACGCCCAGAGCACCGACGCCGAGGTCATGAAGATCGACAAGGCCCAGCAGAAGATCACGCTCCGGCACGGCGAGATCAAGAACCTTGACATGCCCCCGATGACGATGGTCTTCCGCGCCCAGGATCCCGCGATGCTCGACGCCGTCAAGGTCGGCGACAAGGTGAAATTCGATGCGGACAAGGTGGGCGGGCAGTACACAGTGACCAAGCTGGCGCCGGTGCGCTGAGCACCCAATGGTACCACTGTGATTTAAGTCACGAGAAAATCCGGCGCGCGACACGCCCTGTCGCGCGCTGTCCTTAGGCTTGCACATCCTCACGCTCCTGTTCCGGTCATGTGCTTGCCGATGGAAAACCCAGAACTGCTGCTAGAACCCCTGAATCGCGCGCTGCGCGACCTGCGCGCTGCCGCATTCATTCTCCAGAACGACCGGGACCGCATCGATGCGGCGCTCCTTCCCGTCATGCGCCGGCTGATGCTTGCCGAAGTGGTCGGCAGCCAGTGGCTTCTGGCTGTAGGCGGCTCTCAGGGAGCAGGCAAGACCACGCTGGTGCGCGCGCTCTATGACCTGCGGGGGGAAGATGCCCAGTGGCTGACTCCCAATGAAGGTCGGGGGGAGCAGCTGCCCATCCTGATCCAGGAGGACAGCAGCTGCACGCGCCCTCATGGCCTGCTGCGCCAGCTCTGCCCGAGCGACGATGGCAGCCACATGGTGCTGCGCGACGTGCCCGCCACCGATGCGCAGCAGTTCTGCAGAGCCGCGCGCGGCGACATGCCCGAGGTCATGCTGCCCGTGCTGAAGGTGCCTCGCCGCCACTTTCAGAGTGACCGGCAGGCACTGATCCTGCTGCCGGGCTACGAGGCGGTCCAGCGCGACAACCGGGACTGGCAGGAATCGATGCGATTGACACTGATCGGTGCATCAGGCTGCATCCTGGTGACCGACCAGACCCGTCTGGCCAATCAGCAGCAGCAGGAAATCCAGCGCGACCTGCTGCCGCCGGAGCTGCAGGCCAGCAGGCCCTGGGTGATGATCAGCAAGACCGAGGGACTGGCACGCGATCCGGAACGTCGTGCCGCGCTGCGCCGCAGCGCAGCACAGGTCTTCTTTCCCGACGAGCCGGTCGATGCCGCGATGGATCGGGTGCTGTGCGTCGGTGCGGACGATGCCACCTACCGGGATGAGTGGCTGCCCGTGGCCAGTGCCATGCTGCGCGACACCTCGGCCGGAAGTGGCGCACAGCGCCGGACGCAGCTGGCCCGGCTCAGAGAGACGATCGACCGTGATCTCGGCCGCGCCATCAATCTGGTTCACAGCCGTGCCGCACTGCACCAGCAGAGCCTGGCTGGCCACGGAGGGGGCAGCGCGGCGCAGGTGATGACCGACTGCCTGGGCCTGTTCGACGATGCGGCCGCCGAACTGCGCGAGCTCTATCAGCAATCGGTCGAGGACATGCTCGACCAGCACGGCGAACGCGCGCGCCGGCAGCTCGAGACGATCCTGGTGAAGCGCCACGAAGGCCTACTCAACAAGATCGTCGGTGTCTTCGACACGGTGAGTGACAGCCACATCCGGATCCGCGAGACGATCACCGAGGCCTGGCAGGGTCCGGGCGAGCTGCTGCCGCAGTATGTCGAGCGCATGAGCGGCCTGACCACCCGCGTGCTGTCCGGCCCGCGTCCGGCGGTGGCCCTGCCGGAAAGCGCCAGCGCGCTGCACCGCCTGGGCTATCTGGATGCCGACAATCAGCCGGTGCCCTCTCGGCTGACCGATCCGCAGACGCAGCAGAACCTGCGGGCGCTGCTGGCCGCGCCCGGCCAGATGCCCCCCGACCGCAGCAGCGAGGCGCTGGAGCGCACCGTGCGACTGCTGCCGGCGATGGCCCTGGAATACACCCGGATTGCCGCCGCGCTTCCGGCGCTGGCGGGCGTCAGCGCCGAAACGCTGACGCCGCTGGAGGACATGGACAAGCAGGCGGCAGGCGGACCGCTGCAAGCCCAGCTCCAGCAGTTCTCCGAGGTTGCCGTGCCCTTGCTGCAGGGCCTGGCCGTCATGCTGGCCATCGACTTCTCCGCAGACGGACACATCGACACCGTCGGATCTCTGCTGTCCCTGCTGGGACTGGGTGAAGCCGCGCAGCTCGCCGATGGCGGGGGAAGCGCGGCCAGCACACTGGCCAGCACAGTCGCCGACACCAGCGCGACCGTCACGCCTGTCGCCTCCGCGGCGTCGGCCGGCAGCATGGCCGCGGCCATCACCGGCGTGATCGCCATCGGATTCCTGGTCCACTCGGCGCGGACAGAGGTGCGCCGCCGAGATCAGGCGATGCGGGACGTGAGCCATGCGCTGCTGCGCAACGTCCAGGAGCACCATCTGACGCACTTCATGCTGCACTTCGATCGGATGATGCAGGCGCTGCGGCGTCATCTGCAGCAGAGCCTGCGCAGGCGCTACCGCCTCGACGAACGGCTGATGGAGCATGACCGGCTCGCCTGCGCGCTGGCGGACACCAGCCGCTTCCAGCGCGACCTGCTCGATGCGCTGGGCCGCTCGGGTCGAGATCTCGATCCCTTCGGTCAGCCGTCCGACCGGTCGCGCCGGGCATGAGCGCGCACTGGGACGCGCTGCACCGGCAACGGCTCGACTGGGCACTGCGCGGGCACCGAGCCTTTCTCGACACCCTGAGCGAGGACATGCGCACCCGCCTGTCCCGGGGTGACGAGCAAGGCGAGGCTTACGTGGCGGTGTTCGGCCGCACGCAGGTGGGCAAGACCACGCTGCTGCTGGATCTGATGGGCGTGCGGGGCGAGGCGCTGGCTCGGGTCTCGCAAGTGCTGCGCGGAGGCCGGGCCCAGGGCCAGTCGGCCACCGCCACCGCGATGGAGTATCGGCGCTCGCCGGATCACGGCTGGCGGCTGCGCGTGCCGCAGCGCGACCACCCCGCCAGCGAACAGCGGATCGACAGCGATCAGGCGATGACCGAGGCTCTGGGCGCGCTGCGCGAGCGCATGGGCCGTCGCGATCTTCAGGCCGACCGCCCGGTGAGCGTGGCGATTCCGTCGGACTGCTTCGAGAGCGGCGTCGCCCAAGGCCCGCGGGTCCGGCTGCTCGACCTGCCGGGGGACCAGCCACGGGACGAAGTCGAGGCCGAGCACGTCACCGCAACCGCGCGACGCTACCTGCCTCATGCCGATCTCATCCTTCTGGTCGGACGGGGCGACGACCTCTCCTTCCTTCGTCCGCAGGGGCTGTGCCTGCCGGACATCGAGGACTGGCAGCTCATGCCCGAGCGCTTCCGCATCGTGACGACCTACACCTACACGGCCCAGTCGGTACGCGAGGCGGCACGCGGACATCTGGCCGCAGGCAAGGGAGCGGCGCTGACCGCCGCCTTCTTCCGAGAGCGACTGCTGCAGGAGCTTCGCACCTTCATCCCGGATCTCTCGGCCGATGCAGCCCGGCAGCATCGATGCTTTCCGCTGGAATTCGGGCAATCCTGGGCAGAGGCTGGCGAACGCGCCGACCACGACCCGCTGTGGCAGGCCCTGGTGCCGGTGGTGTCCGGCCTGCGTCGGGAACTGCTGGCCGACATCCAGGCGGCCATCAGTCCGGTCGCACGACTGCGCAGCGCCATCGACACCCAGGCTGCCGTGCAGCGGATTCGCCAGGCTCGTCTGGCCGGCATGGAGCGCGAGAGCCTTGAGCTGCAGGAGCGGCTGGCACAGCTGCTGGCGCGCATCGACGCGGCCGAAGCCCGGCACGACGATCTGGTCGACACGCGACGAGCGCTGGAGGGAATGCTGGCACGCAACGAGCCCGTCAGCATCCTCTCCGTGCTGGGCAAGATGACGGACCAGCTCGATGCCTCGAGCGCGATCCGCGACGTCGATGGCCTGGGAACCCACACGCGGCACCTGCGCGAGCTGCTGGACGAGTTCACCTCGGATCTGGTGCGACAGGTGCTGAGACTGCGCCCCGGTCAGGACTCGCACCTGGACGCCGCCTTCTGGAAAGGCGTTCAGCCACGTCTCGAGACCCGGATCCCGGCACTGCGCAGCGCCCTGGACGACACGCAGCAGCCCCTGCGAGAACGCCTGTCGGGCTACCGACTGGCCGAGTATTTCCCGCGGCTGTCAAACGATTTCGCGAACGACTGCCGCCAGATGATCGACACGATGCGCAGCGGAGTCGCGGCGGCGGCCCGGTTCGCACGCGAGGCCTGGGCCGCCCAGGCCGAGCTGCGTCGCCAGGCCCTGCACCATGAATGCGAGCAGCTGCAGGCCGATGAGGTTCGCCTGAGACTGGCCGTCGAGCAGCTCCGGGACGAACGCCAGGAGATCGACTCCGCCCTGGCAGCGCTGTCGACCCGCCGCGCCGCCGCCAGCCGCACGCTGGATGAAGACCTGGAGCGCAGCCGCCAGATCCGCGCCTTTCTTCTGACGGCCTACGCGCAGGAGCTGCAGCAGCGCCGCGAGATGCTGCGCACACCGGAGCGGCCTGCACCGGAAAAGCTGCTCGAGCTGCTGGCCATGATCGATCTGTCTTCAGCGCGCCGCCAGGTGCTGCTGAGTATCTGAATGCCTGAACGCCCGCCTTCCCCCTTGCGACCCTGCTCGATGAACACGCCCTTGCCTGCCTCCGCCGACCTCCAGACGATCGAATCCTGCGAACAGGAACTGCGCGACCTCATGGGTCGTGTCATGGACCTGCCGCTGGCACCGCTGCGCCAGCATGTCGAGCGCATCGATGCCCGGCTCGAGGCGGTGGAGGACATGTGCCGCCGCACCGCGGACGAGGATCTGCCAGCCGTGCAGGCCGGAATCAGCCGCTCCTTCGACGATGCGCTGCGCCGCGTCCGGCAAAGCGTCGGCTCGACCAGCGAACAGCTCGGCGATCTGGTCGAAGCCGGACTGGGCCGCACACCTGCCGCACTGGAGCAGGCCAACGGAGCACTGGCCACGCTGAACCGGCAATCCACGCAGTCGGGGCAGGATCTGGCGGACTGCCTGACCCTGGCTCGCCAGATGACCGAGTCCTGCACGCGCATCGAAAGCGATCTTTCCCGACATGGCGAACGGCTCGCCGCCTTGGAAAAGCAGCAGGCGGACACCCTGACACGCGTCGAACGACACCTCGATGCGCTCGGGCAGCGTCAGCGCTGGATCGGGCTGCTCGGCGGCACCGGCCTGCTGACCTGTCTGGGCCTGCTGGCCTGGCTGGTGCGGAGCATCGCGCTGCCGACCTGATCCACCACGTACGGAGCACCCCAAAAAAGACGCCCCCGGCCCGCAGGAGCCGGAGGCGTTTCGAAAGCGTCCTCGGTCAGGGGACGCCGGAGACTGTGGTCACAGTACAGAAATCAGTGGTTCGAGGCCGCCGCGGCGCCGTAGCCGGTCTGGGCCCGGACGAACTGGTCGTCGAAGGCAGCGAGTTCCTTCTTCGCGGCCGCGCTGCGGTCCAGCTTCGAGACGACGATGCAGATCAGGAAGGCGACCGGCATCGAGAACAGCGCCGGCTGCTCGTACGGGAACAGCGGAGCCGGATTGCCCAGCACCGTGACCCACACCGACTTCGACAGCACGACCAGCGTGACCGCCAGCGCCAGGCCGATGTAGCCGCCGGCCAGCGCGCCGCGGGTGGTCAGGCCCTTCCAGTACATCGACAGGATCAGCACGGGGAAGTTGCTCGACGCGGCGATGCCGAAGGCCAGGCCCACCATGAAGGCAACGTTCTGCTTCTCGAAGGCGATGCCCAGGACCACCGCGATCACGCCCAGCGCCAGGGTGGCGAAGCGCGAGACACGCATCTCGTCCTCTTCCTTGGCCTGGCCCTTCATGATGACGCGGGCATACAGGTCATGCGAGATCGAGGAGGCACCGGCCAGCGCCAGGCCGGCCACCACCGCCAGGATGGTCGCGAAGGCCACCGCCGCCAGGAAGCCCAGCAGCAGGTTGCCGCCGACCGCCTTGGCCAGGTGCATCGCCACCATGTTGCCGCCGCCCACCAGCTTGCCGCCGACCTGGCCGCCCTCGAAGAACTCGGGGTTCTGGCCGACGATCAGGATGGCGCACAGGCCCATCAGGAAGATGACGTTGAAGAAGTAGGCGATGAAGCCCGAGGCGTACAGCACCGACTTGCGCGCCTCCTTGGCGTTCGTCACGGTGAAGAAGCGCATCAGGATGTGCGGCAGGCCGGCGGTGCCGAACATCAGGCCCAGCGCCAGCGACACCGCGGTCACCGGATCGGGAATCAGCTTGCCCGGACTCATCATCGACCAGCCGCTCTTGTGCGCGGCCACGGCCTTCTCGACCACGGTGGTGTAGCTGAAGCCGAACTGGCTCATCGCCAGCAGCATCACCAGCGTGCCGCCCGCCATCAGCAGGCAGGCCTTGATGATCTGCACCCAGGTGGTGGCCAGCATGCCGCCCTTGATGACGTAGACGATCATCAGCGCGCCGACCGCCACCACCGCGATGTTGTAGTCCAGGCCGAACAGCAGCTTGATCAGCTGGCCCGCGCCCACCATCTGCGCGATCAGGTAGAAGCAGACCACGGTCAGCGAGCCGATCGCCGCCATCGTGCGCACCTTGCCCTGGTCGAGCCGGTAGGAGGTGATGTCGGCGAAGGTGAAGCGACCCAGGTTGCGCAGCCGCTCGGCCATCAGGAACAGGATGATCGGCCAGCCGGCAAAGAAGCACAGCGCGTAGATGTAGCCGTCCAGACCCGAGCCGTAGACCAGCGCGGTCAGGCCCAGCAGCGTGGCCGCCGACATGTAGTCGCCGGCGATCGCCAGGCCGTTCTGGAAGCCGGTGATGCCGCCACCGGCGGTGTAGAAGTCCGAGGCCGACTTGGTGCGGTTCGAGGCCCAGAAGGTGACGCCCATCGTGAACGCCACGAAGACCAGGAACATGCCGATGGCATGCAGGTTCAGCGGCTGCTTCTCGGCGGCGGCGATCGGATCGCCGGCGGCCAGCGCGGCCCCCGACAGCAGCAGCGCCGGCAGGGCCAGGCCCAGACGGGCCAGCGAGGACTTCGTCATGCGGAGCATCACTTGCGGCCTCCCTGGGTGGCGTCTTCGATCAGCTCGCGGGTCAGGTCGTCGAACTCGCCGTTGGCGCGCCGGACGTAGACCGCGGTCAGCGCCCAGAACAGCACGAACATCGACAGGATGGCCACCGGCCCGAAGGTGATGACCGAGTTCTCCCCGCCCAGGCGCATCGCCATCAGCCCCGGGTTGAAGGCAACCAGCAGGATGAAGCCGTAGAACAGGCCCAGAACGAGGAAGGACAGCTGCCAGGAAAAGCTGCTGCGCCGCTGCACCAGCTCCTGGAACTTGGGATGGCGCTGGATGCGCCGGTAGACATCGGAAGACATGGGAAGGGCCGACCGCTGCCGTTGCCGGGCGGTGTCCGAAAGGTTGGAACGAGAGCGTCGCGGCGGATGATAGGTGGCGGTGCTGCAAGGATTCGTCACAATCCCGGCCACGCTACAAACCCAGGGTAAACACCTATCTCGACATCATCTGGCGTCAAGATCGGCGATTCCAGCCCGATGTCAGCCCTTCGTCAGAAACCCGTCAGAGCAGCGTCAGCCCAAGTAGCGCCGCTCGAGATGCGCGCGGAAATGCGCCGGGTTCAGCGTCTCGCCGCTGGCGCGCCGGGTGAGTTCGGGCGTCGTCCAGCGTGCGCCCTGGCGCCAGACATGATCGTGCAGCCAGTCGAAGACCGGCGCGAGGTCGCCCGCCGCGATGCGCGCGTCCAGGTCGGGCATCTGGCGGCGCATCGTCGCGAACCACTGCGCCGCATACATCGCGCCCAGCGTGTAGCAGGGAAAGTAGCCGAACAGACCCGAGGGCCAGTGCACGTCCTGCATCGGGCCGTCGCGGAAATCGCCGCGGGTATCGCGGCCCAGCCAGAGCATCATCTTCTCGTCCCACAGCGCCGGGATGTCGTCGATGTCGATCACGCCCTCGATCAGCGCGCGCTCGATCTCGAAGCGCAGGATGACATGCGCCGGATAGGTCACCTCGTCGGCATCGACCCGGATCAGGCCGGGCTCGACCCGCGTGACCATGCGCGCCAGGTTCTCGGCCTCGAAGGCCGGCTGCGCGCCGAAATGCTCGACCAGCAGCGGCACCAGCTGCGCGACGAAGCCGGGATGGGCCCCCAGCTGCATCTCGAAGGACAGGCTCTGGCTCTCGTGCAGGCCGTAGGAGCGCGCACGCGCGAGCGGCTGGCCCAGCCACTCGCGCGGCAGGTTCTGTTCGTAGCGGGCATGGCCGGTCTCGTGGACCGTGCCCATCAGGCTCTGCATCAGGTCGTCGAGGCGGTAGCGGGTGGTCAGCCGCACATCCTCGGGCACGCCGCCGGAAAAGGGATGTGTGCTCTCGTCGAGCCGGCCGCCCTCGAAGTCGAAGTCGAGGCGGCGCATCACCGCCAGGCTGATCGCCTTCTGCTGCGCGAGCGGAAAGGGGCCGACCGGCCGGATCACCGGCGGCTCGGCCTGCTGGCGCTCGCGCACCTGGCGGATCAGGCCCGGCAGCCAGGCGCGCAGGTCGCCGAAGACGCGCTCGACCTCAGCACCGGTCATGCCCGGCTCGAAGCGGTCGAGCAGCGCGTCGTAGGGCGCGAGACCGGTGGCCTCGGCCAGATGCATCGCCTCCTCGCGGGCGACCTGCACCACCGGACGGAAGTTCTCGACGAAGCCGGCCCAGTCGTTGGCCGGACGCTGCGTGCGCCAGGCATGCTCGCAGCGCGCGGTGGCCAGCGCGCGGCGCTCGACCAGCGCGGAGGGCAGCGCGTTGGCGGCGAGCCAGTCGCGGCGCATCTCGCGCAGGTTGGCGCGCTGGTCGTCCGAGAGCGGCTCGTCCTCGGCGCGCGCCAGCAGATCGCGCAGCGCCGGGTCGGTGCGCTGGGCATGCATCAGCGTCTCGAGCTCGGCCATCGCGGCCGCGCGGGCCTCGTTGCCCTTCGGGGGCATGTTGGCGGCCTGGTCCCAGCCGGCGATCGCGCCGAGATGCTCGAGACGGTACAGGCGCTGGAAACGCGCCTCGAGATCGGCATAGGCCGGCGCACCGGCGGGATGGATGGAACGGCTCATCGGTCTTTTTCCCTGCAGATGGAACATCGGACACGGCGGCCCGAATCGACGGACATCATCCTGCCACTGCCGCCATGGTACCTGAGCGATTTTTCCACTTCCATCCGCGACCTCACACCTCGGCTGCGGGCAGATCGATGGTGAACACCGCGCCGCGGGCGGCATCCTGTCCCTCGGGCCGGTTGGCGGCACGCAGCTCGCCGCCGTAGCGCTCGAGCAGGCCGCGGCTGATCCACAGGCCCAGGCCGTTGCCGTCGCGCCGGGTGGTGAAGAAGGGCTGGAACAGCGTCGCGCGCACCGCCTCGCTCAGGCCGGGGCCGGAGTCGCTCACCTCCAGCAGCACCCGGCCGGCCTCGTGGCGCACCGCGATGTCCAGCTCGCGCGCCGGTCCGGTCTCGCCCTGCTCCTGCATCGCCTGGGTGGCGTTGACGATCAGGTTGATCAGCACCTGCTGCAGCTCCTGGCGGTTGATCATGACCGGCGGGGTCGCGCCGGGCGACGCACGCAGCAACAGCCTCACCTGCGCCCGCTCGAGCAGATGGCGCACCAGCACCAGGCTGGCCTGCAGCACCTCGGCCGGATCGAGCGCCTCGGCATAGCCGGCGTACTCGTTCGGCCGGGCCTGCTGCAGCAGCTGCGCGACGATCAGGCGCATGCGCTCGACCTGGCCGTCGATCAGCCGGATCTCGTCGCGGGCGGGCGCGGCGGCCTCGCCCAGCGTCATCTGCAGCAGGTCGAGATTGCCCTGGATGACCGCGATCGGATTGTTGATCTCGTGCGCGATGCTGGCCGCGAGCTGGCCGATCGTGGCCAGGCGCTCGCTGCGCACCAGCTGCTGCTGCGCGGCCTGCAGCGCCGCGGTGCGCTCGGCCACCTTGGCATCAAGCTCCTCGCCCCAGCGCTGCAGCGCGCGGGTCTTGTCGTCGACCGTGTCGAGCAGATGGTCGAGCGTGGCGCCGAGCCGGTCGATCTCGCCGTCGGCCTGCAGCGGCCCGACCCGCGCCGCCTGGCCGGACTCGACCCGCTGCATCGTCTCGGTCATGCGCTCGAGCGGGCGGAAGATGCGCGCGGCCGAGCGCAGCGACCACCAGGCCGCCAGCAGCATCACCACGAAGAACAGCAGCCCGATGCCGGCCAGCACCGCGTACTTCACCACCACGAAGGGCCGCTCGAGAAAGCCGACATACAGCATGCCGACCCGCCGGCCGCTGGCGTCCGCCAGCGGCAGATAGCCCGAGACATACCAGTCCTTGACGACGAAGGCGCGCCCCAGCCAGGTCTCGCCGCGCCCGAGCACCGCCTCGCGCACCGCCGCCGACACCCGGGTGCCGACCGCACGCTCGGCCTGCGGGTCGCCGAACAGCCGCACATTGGTGCTGATGCGCACGTCGTCGAGGAAGAGCGTCGCGGTGCCCTGGCTGCCGAAGGCCAGCGCGCCGTCCGGATAGACGATCCGGTTGATGTGGTCGATGACGCCCAGATTGCGGTTGAGCAGCACGCCGCCCTGCAGCCAGCCGATCGTGGCGCCGGCGGCGTTCTCGATGCGCGCCTGCGCGATCAGCACCAGGCCGCGCGATTCGGTGACCCGGTCGCTCGGGACCGCACCGTCGGAGTCGACCAGCGCGATGTGCGCACGCTCGGCCAGACCCGGCGCCAGCGCCTCGAGCTGCGCAGCCTCCATCACCGCCACCACCGCCTCGGCGGCCGCGGCGCCCGAGGCAGCACCGGCCGCGGCCACCGCCTCGGGCGCCTGCGGCGGCAGCATGCGCAGGAAATCGAGCCGGTGCCGGACCTGCTCGCGCGCCAGCAGCGCGGCCAGCGCCGTCTCGCGCTCGGCCGGCAGCGTCAGCGCCAGCGTGCGCACCAGCCGATGCGAGCTGGCCACCGCCTGCGTGCCGCTGCCGACCTCCGCCTGCACCCGGTCGAAATAGCCCTGCGCGACCGCCAGGTCGGCGCGCACCCGGCCCGAGAGCAGCAGGTCGATGGCCTGGTTGCCCCACAGCAGCAGGATCAGCCCGAGCAGCGGCAGCACGCCCAGCAGCGGCACCAGCGTCAGCGCCAGCAGCCGGGTGCGGATCGAGCCGGCGCCGGCCGCGCGCACGGCCGTCACTGCGCCTCGGCGGCCCATTCGGCGACGCGCCGCTCCAGCGTGCGCCGCGAGATGCCCAGCAGCTGCGCCGCCCGGCCCTTGTCGCCCTGCACCGAGGCCAGCACGCCCAGGATGTGGCGCCGCTCCAGCGTCTGCAGGTCGGTCGGCCCGCCGGCGGCGCCCGGCGCATGCACCTCGGCCGGCTCCGGACCCGAGGCGGCCGGCGCCGGATAGAGCGCGGTCACGTTGATGCGCCCGAGGATCAGCGAGCGCTCGACGAAGTTGCGCAGCTCGCGCACATTGCCGGGCCAGTCGTACTGCTGCAGGTAGCGCAGCTCGTCGGCATCGAGCCGCAGCGGCGCGGCGCCGAGCTGCGGCGCCAGCAGCGCGACGAAATGCTCGAACAGCAGGCCGAGATCGCCGCGGTGCTCGCGCAGCGGCGGCAGCGCGATCTCCACCACCTGCAGCCGGTAGTACAGATCCTTGCGGAAGCGCCCGGCGGCCACCTCGGCGGCCAGATCACGCTCGCTGGCGGCCACCAGCCGCACATCGACCGGAATCTTCTGCCGGCTGCCGGCCGGGCGCATCTGGCGCTCCTCGATCACCCGCAGCAGGCTGGCCTGCACCGGCAGCGGCAGCTCGGAAATCTCGTCGAGAAAGAGCGTGCCGCCCTGGGCGTAGTGGAAGAGACCGTCGCGGGCCTGGTCGGCGCCGGGAACGGCATCGGCGAAGGCGCCGGGCGCATGGCCGAACAGCTCGCTCTCGAGCGCCTCGGCCGACAGGCCGGTGCAGTGCAGCCGCACGAAGGGCGCGCCGGACCGGGCGCTGCCGCGGTGCAGGGTCTGCGCGGCCAGCTCCTTGCCGGTGCCGGACTCGCCGCGCAGCAGCACCGGCGCATTGACCGGCGCGACCCGCGCCAGCGCATCGATCAGCGCACGCATCGCCGGCGAGCGGCCGACGAACTCGGGCAGCTCGCGCGGCTGCTGGGCCAGGCGGTGGCGCAGCAGCCAGTTCTCGCGCGCCAGCTGCGAGCGGCTCATGCCCTGCTGGACCGCGTTGAGGATCTGCGCGACCCGGAAGGGCTTGAGCAGGAAGTCGGAGGCACCGGCCCGCAGCGCCTCGATCGCGGTGTCGAGATCGGCGAACGCGGTGATCAGGATCACCTCGCCGGCATGGCCCTGCGCGCGCAGCTCGCGCAGCCAGGCCAGGCCGCTCAGGCCCGGCAGCGTGATGTCCAAGATGACCAGGTCATAGCGGTGCGCGGCCACCAGGTCGCGCCCGGCCTCGGCGCTGTCGACCGCATCGACCCGGCCGAAGCGCGGCGCCAGCGCACGCGACAGGAAATGGCGCATGCCCTGCTCGTCATCGACGATCAGCACCGCCGCATGGGGCCAGGCCGGTTCGGCAGCGGGGGACAGGAGGTCGGCGGAATCGGACATGGGCGGCAGACAGCAGGCAGCGCGTGGGCCGCCGCACTGTAGCGCAGGCCGGCGACCGGATCAGCCGGCAACGACCCGCACCGGCGCGCGCTGCGGCTCCGGCTCGGAGTCGAAGCGATCGAAGCCGGTGTAGCAGAGGAAATGCCGGTTGGCGGCGCGACCGAACAGCGTCATGCCCAGGCGCGCGGCCAGGTCGTGGCCCATCTGGGTCACGCCGTTGCGCGAGACGATGATCGGCACGCCCATGTGCGCCGACTTCATCACCATCTCGCTGGTCAGCCGGCCGGTGGTGTAGAAGACCTTGTCGCCGCCGTCGATGCCGTGCAGCGCCATCCAGCCGGAAATGGTGTCGATCGCGTTGTGGCGGCCGACATCCTCGACGAACATCAGCCGCTCGCGGCCGTCGGCCGAGAACAGCGCGCAGCCGTGCACCGAGCCGGCGCGGCGGTGGATGCTGTCGGTCTGGCGCATCGTCTCGAGCATCGCCACCAGCGCGCCCTGGCGCAGGCGCGCCTGCTCGGGCGCCGGCAGCCGGATGCCGTCGACCTGCGCCATCAGGTCGCCGAAGACGGTGCCCTGCCCGCAGCCGGTGGTGACCACCCGGCGGCCGGTGCGCGCGTCCAGATCGGCGATGCCGGCGCGGGTGCGCACCGCCGCCGCGCCGACCTCCCAGTCGACGGTGATCGACTCGATCTCGTCGGGCGAGGCGATCAGGCGCTGGTTGCGCAGCCAGCCCAGCACCAGCAGCTCGGGCATCGCGCCCAGCGTCATCAGCGTGACCAGCTCGCGGCGGTCGACGAAGACGGTCAGCGCCTGCTCGGCCGGAATCGCGATCGTGCGACGCACGCCGTATTCGTCCATCACCTCGATCTCGCGCAGCAGCGGCAGCCGCGCGTCGGTCATGCGCGGCGCGACCGGAACCGGGGCCGAGGGAACGGCCGGCTGCACCCCGGCAGGATCAGGCAGCGCGTGCGACAGGGCGGGCATGGCAGAGGGCTCCGGACAGCGAAGGACGCGGGATCAGGGCTTGCTGGCAGCGGCCACCGGCGCAGCCGGAGCAGCCACCGCTGCCGCTGCCACCGGCACGGCCGGCGCCGAGGCGGCTGCCGCCGGCGCGGGCACGAAGGCGCCCGGATCGGTGCAGGGCGGCGTCTCGGTGGCCGGGCGGACCTCCTTGCCGGCGCTCCGGGCGCGGGCGCGGTAGTCCGCGGCGACCTTGTCCATCGCCAGGCAGAGCTTGTAGGCAGCGACCTTGTCGCCGTGCGCGCCGCGGGCCTTGGTCTCCTCGGCCTTGGCCTTGGCCTCCTCGGACAGCGGCGGCAGCTTGGCCAGGGCCGGCGCGGCCAGCACCGAGAGCATCAGCGGCAGGGCAGCCAGGGAGACCGCGAGGGAAACCGCGGAGGAAGGGGTGCGCTTCATGCGGAGGGACTCGTCTGAGGTGAGCGGGGAGCGGCGGAGCTGGCGACCGGCTTCGAGCGCACGGCCGGGATCTTGCCCGCCTTGATGTCGTCGTACCAGAGCTCGTGGTGCTCGCGCGCCCAGCCCTCGTCGACATAGCCGGTCTTCATCGCGGCATAGGCGCCCTTCATGCCGATGGTGCCCATGTAGATGTGGCCGAGCAGGACCGCCATCATCAGGATCGCGGCGACCGCATGGACCATGTGCGCGACCTGCATCTCGCTGCGCAGCTCGCCCCAGCCGGGCACCAGGTGGTCGAGCACCAGGCCGGAGGCCACGACCACCACGCCCGGCACCGTCACGCCCCACCAGAACATGCCCTTCTCGCCGGCATTGAAGCGGTGCGAGGGCACCTCCTGGTCGCCGAACATGCCGCCGGCCTTCGACAGCCAGACGAAGTCGGCGCGGTTGGCGATGTTGTCGCGCACGAAGACCAGGATCACCACCAGCAGCGACACCGCGAACAGCGGGCCGGCGAAGTTGTGGACATTCTTCAGCACGAAGGTCAGCGCCCCGAAGACCGTGTGCCCGACCAGCGGCAGCAGGAAGAACTTGCCGAAGGCCATCACGATGCCCGACAGCGCCAGCGCGACGAAGGCGGCGGCATTGACCCAGTGCGCCGCACGCTCCAGCGGGGTGAAGCGCTCGATCATGCGGCCGGTGTCGGGCTGGTGGCCGCCCAGCGCGCCCTTGCGCCAGTAGAACAGGCCGATGGCCAGACTGACGATCAGCAGCAGCGAGCCGCCATAGGGCAGGATCCACTGGTTGCGCACCTGGCGCCAGGCCTCGCCGGCGGTGGTCAGGCGCGAGCCGGGATACTGCACCTGCGACTGGATCAGCACGCCCTTCTCGGCGCCGGGCAGCGAGCTGTAGCCGGCCTGCTGGCCGGAGTCGCGCACGCCGCGCCAGAACGGCGCGTTGTTGCCGGGCTGGGCGCGGGCGCGCTCGGCCTGGGTGTCGTCCGGGCGCGGTACGGGAGCGGCATCGGCTGCGGCCGATGCCGCAGCGGCGGGTGCAGCCGGCTCGGCGGCCAGCGCGGCCGGCTGCGCCAGCAGCGCCGCGGCCGCCAGCAGCAGGGAGGAAATCAGGCGGGACATGGCGGGGCTCCTCGCGGCGTCGGCCTCAGGGCTGGCTGGCGGCCGGCGCCGGCAGCGTCGCATTGCCGGCAGCACCGGGGCCGGACACGCCGGTGCGGGCGTATTCGTTCTGGCGCTGACCGCGCTGGCGGATCTGCTCCTGCCAGGCGCTCTGGTCGCCGCCCTGCCAGCCACTGGCGCCGAAGCCGCCCGGCTTGCCGCTCCAGGGAGAGGCGTCAGGGGCCTTGACCTGCAGCTCCTGGGCACGCTCGCCGCAGCCGCCCAGCAGCAGGCCCAGACCGGCCAGCAGCACCGCGCCCAGCGCACGACGCGCAGCGGGATGGCGATGCGCGCTCACGACTTCACCTCCGCCTTGGGCTGGCCGTAGGCGGTGCCCCAGCCCCAGACCTCGCTGCCCTTGCCGCGCTGGATCACGCGGGTGCGGAAGATGTCGGCCACCACGTCGCCGTCGCCGCCCAGCAGCGCCTTGGTCGAGCACATCTCGGCGCAGGCGGGCAGCTTGCCCTCGCTCAGGCGGTTGCGGCCGTACTTCTCGTTCTCGGCGGCCGAGCCGTTCTCCTCGGGGCCGCCGGCGCAGAAGGTGCACTTGTCCATCTTGCCGCGCAGGCCGAAGGTGCCGTTGCTCGGGAACTGCGGCGCGCCGAACGGGCAGGCGTAGCTGCAGTAGCCGCAGCCGATGCAGACGTCCTTGTCGTGCAGCACCACGCCCTCGTCGGTGCGGTAGAAGCAGTCGACCGGGCAGACCGCCATGCACGGCGCGTCCGAGCAGTGCATGCAGGCCACCGAGATCGACTTCTCGCCCGGCAGGCCGTCGTTGAGGGTGACGACGCGGCGGCGGTTCACGCCCCAGGGCACGTCATGCTCGGCCTTGCAGGCGGTGACGCAGCCGTTGCACTCGATGCAGCGCTCCGAGTCGCAGATGAATTTCATTCGGGCCATGGGTGCTCCTCAGGCTGCCTTCTCGATCTGGCAGACCGTCGTCTTGGTTTCCTGCATCATCGTGACGCTGTCGTAGCCGTAGGTGGTGGCGGTGTTGATCGCCTCGCCGCGCACCACCGGCATCGCGCCCTCGGGGTAGTAGGGCGCCATGTCGATGCCGCCCCAGCGGCCCGAGAAGTGGAAGGGCAGCCAGACGGTGTCGGCATCCACCCGCTCGGTCACCAGCGCCTTGACGCGCAGGCCCTTGAAGTCGGGCAGCGCCGCCATCGGCGGGGTCTTCACCCAGACCCAGTCGCCGTTGCGGATGCCGCGGTCGTTGGCCGCCTTCGGGTTGATCTCGACGAACATCTCCTGCTGCAGCTCGGCCAGCCAGGGGTTGGAGCGGGTCTCCTCGCCGCCGCCCTCGTACTCGACCAGACGGCCGCTGGACATGATCAGCGGGAAGCTCTTGCCCACGTCGCGGTTCTTCTCCTGCACCGACCTGTAGAGCGTGGGCAGGCGCCAGAAGGCCTTCTTGTCGTCGTGCGTCGGGTACTTGTCGATCAGGTCCGGACGGGTCGAGAACAGCGGCTCGCGGTGCTGCGGAATCGGATCGGGGAAGTTCCAGACCACCGCACGGGCCCGGGCATTGCCGAACGGGTGGCAGCCATGCACCTTCATCGCGACGCGGATGATGCCGCCCGACGGATCGGTCTTCCAGTTCTTGCCTTCGGCCGCGGCCTTCTCGGTCTCGGTCAGGTCATCCCACCAGCCGAGCTTCTTCAGCAGCAGGTGATCGAACTCGGGATAGCCGGTGGTGAGGTCGGCGCCCAGCGAATGCGAGCCGTCGCCGGCGAGCAGCGACTGGCCGTCGCGCTCGACGCCGAAGTTGGCGCGGAAGTTGCCGCCGCCGTCCATGACGTGCTTGCTGGTGTCGTAGAGGTTGGGCGAGCCGGGGTGCTTCATCTCCGGCGTGCCGAAGCACGGCCAGGGCAGGCCGAAATAGTCGCCGTCCAGCGAATAGCCGCTTTCCTTGTCGATGCCGCCCTTGGCCTTGAGCGTGCGCACGTCGAAGACATGCATGTTGCGCATGTGCGCCTTCAGCCGCTCCGGGCTGTGGCCGGTGTAGCCGATGGTCCAGACCGAGCGGTTGATCTCGCGCAGGATGGACTCGGTCTCGGGCTCGAGCATGCCGCCCTTGCCCGGCACCATCTTGTAGTTCTGCACCAGCTCCTTGCCGAAGCCGAGCTTGTCGGCGAGCTGCACCATGATCATGTGATCGGTGCGCGACTCCCACAGCGGCTCGATGACCTTCTCGCGCCACTGCACCGAGCGATTCGACGCGGTACACGAACCCGAAGTCTCGAACTGCGTACACGCCGGCAGCAGATAGACCGCGCGGTTCGGGTTCAGGTCGTCCTTGTTCATCGGCGGCATCGCCGCCATCGCCGCGGTGGCGCTCGGGAAGGGATCGATGACGACCAGCAGGTCCAGCTTGTCCATCGCCTTCTTCATCTCGAGACCGCGGGTCTGCGAGTTCGGCGCATGGCCCCAGAAGATCAGGCCGCGCAGATTGCTGTCCTGATCGATCAGCTCGTTCTTCTCGAGCACGCCGTCGATCCAGCGCGAGACCGTCATGCCGGACTTGGTCATCATGCCCGGCGCGTACTGCTTCTTGATCCACTCGAAGTCGACGCCCCAGACCTTGGCGAAGTGCTTCCACGCGCCCTCGGCCAGGCCGTAGTAGCCCGGCAGCGAGTCGGGGTTGGGACCGACGTCGGTGGCGCCCTGCACATTGTCGTGGCCGCGGAAGATGTTGGTGCCACCGCCCGACTTGCCGACATTGCCCAGCGCCAGCTGCAGCAGGCACGACGCCCGCACGATCGCGTTGCCGATGGTGTGCTGCGTCTGGCCCATGCACCAGACGATGGTGCCGGGGCGGTTCTCGGCCAGGATCTTCGCGACCTTGTAGGTGGTGGCCTCGTCGACGCCGCAGGCCTCCTGCACCTTGTCCGGCGTCCACTTGGTCAGCACCTCCTCGCGGACCTTGTCCATGCCCCAGACACGGTCCTCCAGGTATTTCTTGTCTTCCCAGCCGTTCTTGAAGATGTGGTGCATCACCCCGAACAGGAAGGGAATGTCCGAGCCCGAGCGGATGCGCACATACTCGTCCGCCTTGGCCGCGGTGCGGGTGAAGCGCGGATCGACCACGATCATCTTGCAGCCGCGCTCCTTGGCATGGAGCATGTGCAGCATCGACACCGGGTGCGCTTCCGCCGCGTTCGACCCGATGTAGATCGCCGCACGGGCGTTCTGCATGTCGTTGTACGAGTTCGTCATCGCGCCGTAGCCCCAGGTGTTGGCGACGCCGGCGACGGTGGTCGAGTGGCAGATGCGGGCCTGGTGGTCGGTGTTGTTCGAGCCCCAGAAGCTGATCCACTTGCGCAGCAGGTAGGCCTGCTCGTTGTTGTGCTTGCTCGAGCCCACGACGAACAGCGAGTCCGGGCCGCTCTGCTTCTTCAGCTCGAGCAGGCGCGCGCTGATCTCGCCGAGCGCCTGGTCCCAGGAGATGCGCTGGTACTTGCCGTCGACCAGCTTCATCGGGTATTTGAGGCGGTACTCGCCGTGGCCGTGCTCGCGCAGCGCCGCGCCCTTGGCGCAGTGCGCGCCCATGTTGATCGGCGAGTCGAACACCGGCTCCTGGCGCACCCAGACGCCGTTCTCGACCACCGCGTCGACCGCGCAGCCCACCGAGCAGTGGCCGCAGACGGTGCGCCTGACCTCGACCTTGCCGGTGCCGGTCAGCGCGGTGCGCGCCGACTCGGAGGCGTCGGCGCGCTTGACCAGCGTCAGCTGCGAGGCGGCCAGGCCGGCGCCCACGCCCAGGCCGGAGCGGCGCAGGAAGCTGCGGCGGTCCAGCGTCGGAATCGCACGCTGCAGACCGCGGGCCAGGCTGGAGACGAGAGAAGAAGGGGCGGCGCCGGCCGCGGGGGCGGCAGTCGGCGTCGAACGGCGGGTCAGCAGCATGTCGATGTCTCCGGGATCCTCAGACTCAGGCTCGGCCGCTCAGACGCGGGCAGTGCGGTAGTAGCGCTGCACATGCTCCGACAGCTGGTAGCCGCCGCCGCTCGAGGGCGCCGGTGCGGCGGGCTCGGCCGGTGCGGCCACCGGGCGGGACGTGCCCGGCAGCACCGCCGCCACGGCGGCCAGCGCGCCAACGGTGCCGGCAGCGGCGAAGACACGGCGGCGGGTCGGCGCGGGGCGGTCGGAAGGGCTCATCACGGAACTCCGGACAGGTCGGATGGAAGGGGGAAAAAGGGATTCAGGCAGGTCGATGCCGGCGCGATCAGGGATTGGCCGAGCCTGCGAGCGAAGGATTGAACCGTATTGGGCGGAGCCTATGCAAGCGCGGCAATAAGGGTTGTCACGCAGCGCGTGCCAGGGCAATCGCGACATTTTGTCGCTGGTGTCGCGACAATCTGTCGCATCAGTTTGCTGCAGCCTGCCAGGCCTCTGGGATTTTCCTGCCGAAACCGGTTGCGCAGAATGTCGCCGCGCCGCTGGCAATTCGTCGCAGGGCAGCATCCGAAGGCACGAAAAAACATCGGGGCCCGCTGTCGTCGAATCGATACAAACCCTTGATCCGCAGCAAGACCGGGTGGCCGGCGCTAGACTGCCCGCCTTTGCCGACCCTCCGCCATGACCCAGCCCACCGATGACAGCCCGCCCGCGCCGCCCGAGATCCGGGTCGCGGTGGTGATCGAGCGCCATGCACGCCCCAGCGTCTGGGAGGAATGGAGATTCTCGCTGGCCGAGGTGCTGATCGACGAGGGCCAGTGGGGAAACCAGCCCCGCTGCCTGCGCGACGACGGCCAGCGCGCGAGTTTCCTGTACCCGGGTTTCCCGGTGCGCCTGCACCGCGACGAGGGCGAGGGTTATTACCTGAACCTGAGCTCGGGCGCGCCGGTCTGGTTCGTGATGTGGCGCATCGATGACGAGAATGCGTCGCAGGCGGCGCCGGAAACCGTGACGCTGTCCTACAACGAGGCCGGGCGGCTGCTCGACGCGCAGGAGCGGGTCGACAACCTGCCGCTGCCCGAAGCGGTGCGCGCCTGGCTGCAGGCCTGGACCGACGCCAACTACCGGCCCGAGCCGAAGAAGCGCCGCCGGCCAGCCTCCTTCGTCGATCCGGCGCGGCGCGGGCCTGGCGGCGACACGCCGGGATGCGCATGAGCACCGGCGAAGGCTTCTTCTCGCGCTGGTCGCAGCGCAAGGTGCAGGTGCGCCAGGGCGAGGCGCCGCCCGAGCCGGTCCACGCAGCCGTGCCCGCGCCGGCACCTGCGCAGCCGCCCGCTCCGGCGACCGCCGCGTCCGTCCCGGCCCCGGCCGAACCCGCGCTGCCACCGCCGACGCTCGACGAGGTCGCGCGCCTGCCCGAAGGCGCGGAGGTCGCGCGCTTCGTCGCCCGCGGCGTCGATCCGTCGGTGAAGAACGCCGCGCTGAAGAAGCTCTTCGCAGATCCGCATTTCAATGTGATGGACGGTCTGGACATCTACATCGACGACTACGGCCGGCCCGACCCGCTGCCGGCGGCGATGCTGCGCCAGATGGCGCAGTCGCGCTTCCTGGGCCTGTTCGAGGAGGACAGGCCCGCCACCGCCCCCGAATCCCTTGCCGACGCCACGCCCGGCGCCCTGCCCGATGAAAACCCTGATCTGCGACTGCAACCGAACGATGCCGCTGGACACGGCGGCGATCGCCCGCGCGCTGGCGACGACCCCGGGCGCCCGCTCCGAGGGCCTGGAGACGACGCACAGCCTGCTGTGCCGGCGTGAGGCGCCGGCCTTCCAGCGCGCGGCCAAGGCGGTCGGCCCGGGCGACCGGCTGATCGTCGCCTGCACGCAGGAGGCGCGGCTGTTCACCGAGCTGAACGACGCCACCGCCGGTGCCACGCCGGTGGTCGAGCGGCCGATCCGCTTCGTCAATCTGCGCGAGACCGGCGGCTGGTCGCGCGACGCGAAGGCGGCCACGCCGAAGATGGCGGCGCTGATCGCGGCGGCGCAATTGCCCGATCCGGCGCCGGTGCCGGGCGTGGGCTACCGCTCGGCCGGGCGCTGCCTGGTGGTGGGCGATGCTGACGGCGCGCAGCGCGCCGGCGCGCTGCTGGCCGATCGGCTCGAGGTCACGCTGCTGATCGACGGCGCGGCGGGCACGGGCATGGGCTCCGGCGCGCTGGCGCAGCGCCGCGACCTGCCGCTGTTCGCCGGCCGGCTCACCCGGGTGACCGGCTGGCTCGGTGCCTTCGAGGTGCAGTGGTCGTCCGCCAACCCGATCGACCTCGACCTCTGCACCCGCTGCAACGCCTGCCTGGACGCCTGCCCCGAGGGCGCGATCGACTTCAGCTACCAGATCGACCTGTCACGCTGCGGCGGCCACCGCGACTGCGTGCGCGTCTGCGACGCGGCGGCGGCGATCGACTTCGAGCGCGCGCCGCTGCACACCGACGAGCGCTTCGACCTGATCCTGGACCTCCGCGCCACGCCCGCCTTCAGCCAGCACCAGCCGCCGCAGGGCTACTTCCATGTGCCGCCGGGCAGTCGGCAGGCCGCCGCGCTGGGCGAGGCGGTGCTGAAGCTGCGCGAGCTGGTGGGCGAGTTCGACAAGCCGAAGTTCTTCCGCTACGAGCAGCGGCTGTGCGCGCACAGCCGCAACGAGCAAATCGGCTGCAGCGCCTGCATCGACGTGTGCTCCACGAGCGCGATCCGCAGCGACGCCTCGCGCAAGGGCAAGGCGAAGACCGAGGCGGCCGGCGGCATCGTCGTCGAGCCGCATCTGTGCGCCGGCTGCGGTGCCTGCACCACCGTCTGCCCGAGCGGCGCGCTGTCCTTCGCCTATCCCGGCCCGGTCGATCAGGGCCGGCGGCTGCAGCGCCTGCTGGCGACCTATGCCAAGGCCGGCGGCCGCGATGCGATGCTGCTGTTCCACAGCGAAGGCGCGGGCGCGACGCTGATCGACGAGCTGGGCCGCGCCGCGCGGGTCGACCGCGACATCCAGGGCGTGCCGGCACGCGTGATCCCGCTGGCGCTGTGGCACACCGCCAGCGTCGGCATCGACCTGTGGCTGGCCGCGATCGCGCAGGGCGCCAGCCAGGTCCGCGTGCTGCTGACCGCCGAGGAGGCGCCCGAATACCGCGACGCGCTGGCCGCGCAGATGGCGCAGGCGCAGGCCATCCTGCACGGCCTGGGTTATGCCGGCGAGCACCTCGGCCTGATCGAGGCCCGCGACGCCCGCGACCTGGCCGCGCTGGACGCGGCGCTGCGGGTGGCGCCGGCGCAGGGCGTGGCGCAGCCGACCGCCGTGATCGCGCAGGCCGACAAGCGCGCCACGCTCGACGTGATGCTCGACCACCTGCTGGCGCAAGCGCCGCACCGCGCCGAGCGCGCGGCGGCGCAGGCCAAGCCGATCGCGCTGCCGGCGGCGGGCAGCGCCTTCGGTGCGGTGGTGGTCGATGCCGACAAGTGCACGCTGTGCCTGAGCTGCGTCGGCGCCTGCCCGGAGAACGCGCTGGGCGACAACCCCGAGAAGCCGCAGCTGCGCTTCACCGAGCGCGCCTGCGTGCAGTGCGGCCTGTGCGCCACCACCTGCCCGGAGCAGGCGATCACGCTGGTGCCGCGCCTGTGGCTGGCCGACGAGGGCCGCGCGCGGCGCCAGCCCCGCGTGCTGCACGAGGTCGAACCCTACCGCTGCATCCGCTGCAGCAAGCCCTTCGGCACGCTGAAGGCCATCGAGACGATGATCGGCAAGCTCGCCGGCCACCCGGCCTTCCAGGGTGCCGGCGCCGAGCGGCTGAAGATGTGCGGCGACTGCCGCGTCATCGACCTGCACAGCCGGACCGACGAGGTCCGCATCACCGATCTGCCCCGCTGAGACCCGAGGTCCGTTTCCCCATGAAAGCCCACGAGATCCGCGCGCTGAGCTTCGCCAGCGCCGACGACGCCGAGGAACTGGCCCGCGCCGAGCTGTACGGCCTGCTGGCCCGGCTGTGGTTCGCGCCGCCGGATGCGGCGCTGCTGCAGCAGTTCCGCGTCGCCGTCACCGAGGCGCCCGAGGCCGGCGGCTTCCTGGAGGCGCCGTGGCAGGCGCTGGTGGCCGCGATGCGCGCGACCACGCCGCAGGCCGCCGCCGCCGAGTTCGACGCGCTGTTCGGCGGCGTCGGCAAGCCGGAGGTGTTTGTCTACGGCTCCTTCTACCTGGCGGGCTTCCTCAACGAGAAGCCGCTGGCGGCGCTGCGCGGCGACCTGGCCGCGCTCGGCCTGGCCCGCGACGAGACGCGCGGCGAGACCGAGGACCACATCGCCGGCGTCTTCGAGGTGATGCGCTTCCTGATCGCCGGCGACGACATCGCGGTGTGCAACCTCGAGCAGCAGCGCCGCTTCTTCCGCGCCCATGTGCAGACCTGGGTCGAGCGCCTGTGCGACGTGGTCGAGGCCCATCCGCAGGCGCTGCTGTGGCGCCATGTCGGCGCGATGACGCGCGCCTTCGTGCAGGTCGAGGCCCAGGGCTTCGACCTGCTGGAACTGTGAAGGGAGCCGGCACGATGATCGATCCGCAGGACATCACCGGCCTGATCCTGGCCGGCGGGCGCGGCAGCCGCATGGGCGGCGTCGACAAGGGGCTGCAGAACTACCAGGGCCTGCCGCTGGCGCTGCACGCGCTGATGCGGCTGCAGCCGCAGGTCGGCAGCGTGATGGTCAATGCCAACCGCAACCTGGGCGCCTACGAATCCTTCGGCGTGCCGGTCTGGCCGGATGCCGACAGCGACTTTCCCGGCCCGCTGGCCGGCTTCCTGGCCGGGCTGGAGCGCTGCGAGACGCCCTACCTGATGACGGTGCCGTGCGACTCGCCGCGCTTTCCGCTCGACCTGGTGGCGCGGCTGGCCGAGGCGATGCATGCGCAGCAGGCCGATCTGGCGATGGCGGTGACCCGCGAGGCCGACGGGCGCGAGCAGCCGCATCCGGTCTTCTGCCTGATGCGGGCCTCGCTGATGGACAGCCTGGTGGCCTTCATGGCCGGCGGGCAGCGCCGCATCGACCGCTGGACCGGCCAGCACCGCTGCGCGAACGTGCTGTTCGAGGACGACCGCGCCTTCTTCAACGCCAACACGCCCGAGGATCTCAGGGCGTGAACTGCCCCGGAAACACCCACAGCAGCGCCGCCGTCATCACCAGATAGCGGCCGAACTTGCCGATCGCCATGTAGAAGACGCAGGGCCAGAAAGGCAGGCGCAGCCAGCCGGCGACCGCACACAGCGGATCGCCCACGCCCGGCAGCCAGCTCAGCAGGCAGGCCTTCGGGCCGAAGCGGCGCAGCATCGCCAGCGCGCGGTGCTCGGTGGCGGGCCGGTGCGCGACCTGCTCCCAGGCCTTCTCGGCGCCGAAGCCCATCCACCAGGAAATCGCCCCGCCGAGCGTGTTGCCGACGGTGGCCACGCCCACCGCAGGCCAGAACAGCGTCGGGTCGAGCTTGACCAGCCCGAAGACCGCCGGCTCCGAGCCCAGCGGCAGCAGCGTGGCCGAGATCAGCGAGACGATGAAGACGGTGCTCAGCCCGAACTTCGGCAGGGCCAGTGCGGCCAGCAGGGACTCGATCCAGATTTCCATGGCCCGGATTCTGCGCGAGCCCGGCCGCCCCGGCACGGCCGGGCCGGGCGGCCGCCCCGCTATACTCTGCCTCCTTTTTCAGCAGTTTCCGGCCTCGCACGCCTTCGTGCCTCACGTCCGGCCCCGATTCCTTCCCTGTCTTTCCCGATGCGCATCGGTCCCCACGAGTTGCCCAATCGCCTGTTCGTCGCGCCGATGGCCGGCGTGACCGACCGGCCTTTCCGCCAGCTGTGCAAGCGGCTGGGCGCAGGCCATGCCGTCAGCGAGATGGTGACTTCGCGCGCCGATCTGCGCGACAGCCTGAAGACCTCGCGCCGGCTGAACCACGACGGCGAGTCCGCGCCGATCGCGGTGCAGATCGCCGGCACCGACGCCGAGATGATGGCCGAGGCTGCGCGCTACAACATCGATCGCGGCGCGCAGATCATCGACATCAACATGGGCTGCCCGGCCAAGAAGGTCTGCAACAAGTGGGCCGGCTCGGCGCTGATGCAGGACGAGGCGCTGGCGCTGGACATCGTCGCGGCGGTGGTCGAGGCCAGCGCGCCGCACGGCGTACCGGTGACCTTGAAGATGCGCACCGGCTGGTGCCAGCAGGCCCGCAATGCGGTGACGATCGCGCGCGGTGCCGAGGCGCGTGGCGTCGCGATGGTCACGGTGCACGGCCGCACCCGCGAGCAGGGCTACAGCGGCCGGGCCGAGTACGAGACGATCGCCGCGGTCAAGGCGGCGCTGTCGATTCCGGTGTGCGCCAACGGCGACATCGACCGCCCGGAAAAGGCCCGCGACGTGCTGGCAGCCACCGGCGCCGACGCGATCATGATCGGCCGTGCCGCGCAGGGGCGACCGTGGATCTTCCAGGAGATCGCGCATTTCCTGGCCACCGGCGAGCACGCCGCGCCGCCGGCCACGCTGCAGGTGCGCGAGTGGCTGCTCGAACACCTCGAGGACCACTACGGCCTCTACGGCGAGCTGGCCGGCGTGCGCACCGCACGCAAGCACATCGGCTGGGCGGTGCATGCCCTGCCGGGCGGCGAGGACTTCCGCCGCCGCATGAACCGGATCGAGACCACCGCCGAGCAGTCCCGCGCGGTGCATGACTTCCTGGGCGAACTCGCCGGCGCGCATCCGCTCTGGCCCGAGGCCGCCCCGCTTCCCGCAGAACCCGTCGACGCCCTGGCGGCATGACATCCATGAACGACATGAGCATCAGCGCCCTGACCTCCCTGCCGGCCGACCTGGTGGACGAGACCGCCGACGCCCCGCCCTCCGGCAGCCCGATCGACCAGTCGATCCGCAGCACCCTCGGCACCTATTTCGACGACCTCGACGGCACCACGCCGCACGGCCTGTACGACATGGTCATCAAGGCGGTCGAGCGCCCGCTGCTCGATGTGGTGATGGCACGCGCCGATGGCAACCAGAGTCGCGCCGCCGAATGGCTCGGCATCAACCGCAACACGCTGCGCCGCAAGCTGGTCGAGCACCGGCTGATCGACTGATCCGCCCGGCCGCCCCTGCCCCTTCCCGATTCCCCACCGATCGTCATCCCACCATGACCACCGCCCTCCTTTCCGTCTCCGACAAGACCGGCATCGTCGAATTCGCCCAGGCGCTGCACGCGCGCGGCATCCGCCTGCTCTCCACCGGCGGCACCGCCAAGCTGCTGGCCCAGAACGACCTGCCGGTCACCGAAGTGAGCGAGATCACCGGCTTCCCCGAGATGCTCGACGGCCGCGTCAAGACGCTGCACCCGCGCGTGCACGGCGGCCTGCTGGCCCGCCGCGACGTCCCCGAGCACATGGCCGCGCTGAAAGAGCACGGCATCGACACGATCGACCTGCTGATCATCAACCTCTACCCCTTCGCGCAGGCCACGGCCAAGGCCGACTGCACGCTGGAAGACGCGATCGAGAACATCGACATCGGCGGCCCGGCGATGCTGCGCGCGGCGGCCAAGAACTGGCAGGACGTGGCGGTGGTCATCGACCCGAGCGACTACGCCCAGGTGCTGGCCGAGCTCGACGGCGAAGGCCTGACCCGCAAGACCAAGTTCGGCTTCGCCAAGAAGGTGTTCTCGCACACCGCCGCCTATGACGGCATGATCAGCAACTACCTGACCTCGCTGGAAGCCGGCGCGGAAGACAAGACCGCCGATGTGCCCGCGCGCGAGGAATACCCGAGCGTCTTCAACCTGCAGCTGCACAAGGTGCAGGGCATGCGCTACGGCGAGAACCCGCACCAGTCGGCGGCGTTCTACAAGGAAGCGAAGGTCGCTGACGGCCTGCTGGCCGGCTGGACGCAGATCCAGGGCAAGGAGCTGAGCTTCAACAACATCGCCGACGCCGACGCGGCGTGGGAATGCGTGAAGGCCTTCGACGTGCCGGCCTGCGTGATCGTCAAGCACGCCAACCCCTGCGGCGTGGCCGTGGGCGCGACCCTGCTGGAAGCCTACGAGAAGGCGCTGAAGACCGACCCGACCTCGGCCTTCGGCGGCATCATCGCCTTCAACCGCCCGCTCGACGCCGACGTGGTCGAGAAGATCAACGCCAACAAGCACTTCGTCGAAGTGGCGATCGCGCCGGTCATCACGCCGGCCGCCCGCGCCGCCTACGCCAGCAAGGTCAATGTGCGCCTGCTGGAAGTGCCGGTGAGCCAGGCCGTGAACGCGCTCGACTTCAAGCGCGTCGGCGGCGGCATGCTGCTGCAGTCGGCCGACAACGTCGACATCGTCGGCGAGATCAAGGTGGTGACGAAGCTGGCGCCGACCGAGCAGCAGATGCAGGACCTGCTGTTCGCCTGGAAGGTCGGCCGCTTCGTCAAGAGCAACGCGATCGTCTTCTGCAAGGACGGCATGACCTACGGCGTCGGCGCCGGCCAGATGAGCCGCCTGGATTCCGCCCGCATCGCCTCGATCAAGGCGAAGGCGGCCGGCCTGAGCCTGGACGGCACGGCCGTGGCCAGCGACGCCTTCTTCCCGTTCCGTGACGGTCTGGACGTGGTCGTCGACGCCGGCGCCACCTGCGTGATCCATCCGGGCGGCTCGATGCGCGACCAGGAAGTCATCGACGCCGCGAACGAGCGCGGCATCGCGATGGTCTTCACCGGCACGCGCCACTTCCGCCACTGAGCGCCACGACGACGCCGGCCCGCAGGCCCGCCATGCGCATTCTCGGCATCGACCCCGGCCTGCAGATCACCGGCTTCGGCCTGATCGATGTCGACGGGCCGCAGCTGAGCTATGTCGCCAGCGGCACCATCCGCACCGCCGAGGCGCCGCGCGGCGACCTGCCCGCGCGCATCCGGCTGATCTTCGACGGCGTGCGCGAGGTCGTCTCGACCTACCAGCCCGACGCGGCCGCGCTCGAGATCGTCTTCGTCAACGTCAACCCGCAGAGCACGCTGCTGCTCGGGCAGGCGCGCGGCGCGGCGCTGGCCGCGCTGGTGGCAGGCAGCCCGCCGCTGCCGGTGGGCGAATACACCGCGGTGCAGATGAAGCAGGCCGTCACCGGCCACGGCGGCGCCGCCAAGGCGCAGATCCAGGCGATGGTGCAGCACCTGCTCAAGCTGCCCGGCCAGCCCGGCAAGGACGCCGCCGACGCGCTGGGCATCGCCATCACGCACGCCCACGCCAGCCGCAGCTTCGCCGCGCTGGCCCAGGCCACGCCGCTGGCACGCCGGCAGCACGCGCTGTACCGGGGCGGGCGGAGCTACTGACGCGCGAGCGCGCGGCGCGGTCTTCCCGCGCTGGCCGCCACGCCTTCCAGATCGTTCATTTCCAGAGCGACCGCGACACCACCTGTCGCGGGCGGTGTCTAGGCTTGCGCGTCATGAAATCACTGATGTTCCTCCTGACGCTGCTCTACCTGCTGCTGCTGGCCGTGGCCCGGCTGACCCATGGTGCCGATGCCACGCTCACCCAGGAAAACCGCGCAGAACCAGAAAAACTTCACAGCCAGCCCCACCCGAAAGTGCGGGGTCTTTTACCTCGCACCCTACTCTCTTGATCCTGAGAAAACAAACAACAACACCCGGCTGATAGGCAAACAAGAACAAGCATCAGCCGTCCGATCGACTGTCAACGATCCGACTTCATGACAAGAAGTAGTGCCGACTGCGACACGCTGGCCGACCGGCTGACGCGCATCCTTTTCAAGCTCAACCAGGGTCACACGCTGCATCCGGCCGATCTCGCGGAGGAGTTCGCCGTGAGCCGGCGCACCATCCAGCGCGATCTGTCCCAGCGCCTCGGCCAGCTGGGCGACCTGATCGATCGCACCGAGGACGGCGGCTACCGGATGGCGCCGCAGTACTTCGGCAAGCTGACGCTGACCGATCTGGAGCGGTTTGCAGCCCTCACCGGCCTGAGCGGCCTCTACCCGGTCTTCGACGACGCCTTCGTGCGCGAACTGCTCGACAGCCGGCTGGAGTCGGTGCTGCAGGTGCGCGGCCACAACCACGAGGCGCTCGACACCGAACAGCAGCAGCGCTTCCGGCAGATCGAGGCGGCCGCCCGCGAGCGCCAGCTCATCGGCTTTCGCTACCGCAAGCCCGAGGGCGAGAAGACCTACGAGGCGCTGCACCCCTACCGGCTGGTCAACCACACCGGCATCTGGTACCTGATGGCGCTCGACGGCAGCACGCTCAAGAGCTTCGCCTTCGGCCGGATCAGCGCGCTGCTGGTCTCGCCCGAGCGCTTCGAGCTCGATCCGGCGCAGAACGCGCGGCTCGACGCCGAGGACGGCATCTGGCTCAACGAGACCAAGACCGAGGTGGTCCTGAAGGTCTCGCGCGACGCCGCGCCCTATTTCCTGCGCCGCAAGCTCGTGCCCGCCCAGGAGACCGTTCGCCATCTCGAGGACGGCAGCCTGCTGGTGTCGTCCCGTGTCGCCCACCCGAACCAGATCCTGCCGATCGTGCGGTACTGGGTGCCGAATGTGCGGATCGTGAGTCCGGAGGGGTGGCAGGAGGAATTAGAAGCGCAGCTGCAAAATTACCTTGCACGCCGTTAACCACAAAACCTCACCCTCCAAAACGCAAATTCTCATTGGTGTGGGCGGTCTCAGACCTTAATTGCAACGCTCTTGACCAGTCAATCAGAAAGGTTAGCGACGTCAAACTTAAAGTGCAACACAGCCAAGCCGCAGCAGTGCTGGCGGCGCCAGCAATTTCATAACACGCCCCAAGCGAATGAGTGATTTTCATAAAATCGCTTATCAAGTTTTTTCACTTCTAACACCGGGTCATCATGGGAATATTTTTAGGTGTAATCGGCATCTTCTTTGGAATTGTACTGCTTTCACAAATCGGACTTGGTCGTCTCATTGCCGCCATGATAGCAGGCGGTATTGGCTTCGCCATCGGGAGCGTGGGCGGGACAGGATGGGCTATTTTTGGAGCCATTTTAGGCGGGTTGATTGGCATAGCGGCATCCAATCAATAAAAATATTTAATTCACTTAAGACTCAACCAAATAAATCAAATGGCGCACCCGACGCACAAATCACAAGAAAAAACAACAAGCAAATCAGCAACACCAAGTCATTTTGATGCCCACCAACCAAATTTAACACTAGATACCCACGTCATTCTCCCAAAATCCACAAGAAATCAAATTGATGAATGCCTAGCCCGACTCAAGTATCACCGAAAAATTTATGTAGACTGGAATTTCCGCTCCGTCGATCCGATGGGGATGAGTGCTGTACTCAACTTTTTTGGCGCACCAGGAACCGGAAAAACACTCACCGCCCAAGCATTGGCAGGAACCTTGGGTATGACAATCATCTCCCTTGGTATCGCGGAGCTTGAAAGCAAATTCATGGGAGAAACAGCAAAGAATATTCAGGCCGCATTTTCTGCAGCACGCGAGAACGGGGCAGTACTGTTCTTTGATGAGGCCGACACCCTGCTTGGGAAACGGCTTTCATCCGTGACACAGGGTGTTGACAACGAGGTCAATGCAATGCGCTCGACCATGCTGATTGAGTTAGAGCGTTTTGACGGCATCGTCATTTTTGCGACCAATTTTGCGCGAAATTTTGATGAAGCATTTCGCAGTCGTATCGGGTATCACGTTCGATTCGAGTTACCTGACATGGAGACAAGGATCAAGTTGTGGGATCGGATGATGGTGCACGAAATCCCCCTTGGCGAAGACCGAGATTTTATGCTACAGCAATGCGCGGAAGCATCTGCTGGTATGTCTGGCCGAGAAATAAGAACAGGGATGCGCCTAGCTCTGCCAAAAGCAGTGATAGCCGCCCAAGGCGAGGACGCCAAGCTGAAATTCGAGCATATCGCTTCTGCGATCGCGGACATCAGGCTGGCACACCGCGAAGTAGCTACATCATCGGGACATGAGTCCACAACAAATCGGGATGCGCAGACCGCAAAAAATCTGCTGGGATTGAATTAATAACGACTTTTGGAGCGATCATGGGTTGGTTTTCCAGTTTTTGCAGCTCTGTTAGCAGTGCTGTCAGTAGTGCAGTTTCATCAGTAGGCTCAGCCATTTCATCAGTAGCCAGCAGTGTTTGGGAAAAAGCCAAGGATGTTGCAAAAAATGCCGTGACCTGGATGGCAGACAAAGCAGAAAGCTTTGTGGGCGAGGTAAAAGAAGTCTGGAAAAAAGTCCGCCCGTTCATCGAGAAGCATGTTCGCCCATATTTGAAAATGGCGGCAACAGTGGCTCCATGGCCGTGGTTGAAGATCGCCATCCTATCTTTCGAAAAGGCACTTGATTTCATAGAGAAATTCGAAGATAGCAGTCTTGCAAAGAAGCTAGATAACGCCGTCAAATGGGCTATCAAAACCGCAAGAAAACTCAAAGAAACCTATCTGTCTGCCGACGAGATGGAAGAAGCCGAGCAACGTAAGCGTGATTTGAAAAAGGCGGCCGCAGTTGTCCCGGAAGCCGATCGTCACTCGATTGACTTGGCTGCACTCATAAATGATTACGCCATGGTTCAAACCGCCATCGCAGATATCATGGAGTCGAACACGGTCAAGGATTTTGAGCACTACCTGCGTCTGCAAGCCAGCCAGAAGTTGCTCAAGGGAACTGAGAAAATTCTTGCGACGGCAACCAGCATCGAAGAAATCACTGCAGATGATATTTTCCTGCTGCAGGTCGGGTCATCTTTACTTGCACCCAATCCTGAGTTGTCAAATGCTGATGCGATCAAGCTGGACCATATTATATATCAGCGTTTCGGCAAAAAACTCATTCCATTCGTATTTGAAGAAATGGTAATGGCTTGGGGACAAAATCTCCAGCAGATGGAGAGCGAATGGAAAGCATACAATGCCAAGCTATCAAAGGATGAGGTTCTGAAGCGACGCCTGGAAGTCACGAAACGGCTATCTGAACTTCCGCCGGAGGAAGACGCCATTCTGCAGGAGTATATAACGCTACTGCCTAAAAACAAAGCCAAGCTCGAATCACTGGGCCAGAAGTGTCGAGAGCAACGAAACTATGTCCATGCAGCAGAAGGTTTTCTGCAGACACTGGAAAAAACCGCCCAAGAACTCGAGGCGGACGGTCAAGAATATCTTGCTGACGAAGGTAGCCGTGTGGGGATGATAATTATTGACTGCGCACAGAATGGCAAACGCTGGACAGACCTGACGCCGGAAGATCGCAGTCTCATCACGGACTACGCCAATATTTTCGAGAAGGCGAGCAAGGCTCGCGCCGCGCAACTGGTTGAAGTCGAGGTTGGCGCATGATTATCGATGCCGCAATTTTCCTCATCCCGCAGATCGATGCCATTCAGATCACTTTCGGTTTATTGATCTTCGGTCCGCTTTTTGTCACCATTTTCATGGTTCGCCGTGATGCGAATCCAACCCGATGGGAAAATCATTGGACCGGAAGTAATCAGAACGACAAATCGGATGATCTTGATGCCGGGCATGGTTCAGTCACGGATATCTGCCATGTCGTGGCCACCAAATCTGAGCAGATAGCGGAAATCATGCCCGGAATCCTGCTTATCATCGGATTGCTGGGTACATTCTTAGGGTTGGGTTTGGCACTAAACAAGGCTTCTACCATTTTGGTCGAGGCCAATGGGGGCTCAGGCATGGATGACGCCATGGTCAACCTGATGGGCATGATGCAGGGGCTAGGCACCAAGTTTAAAACATCGACTTGGGGCATCTTGGCTTTTCTAGCGCTGAAATCATGGTCGGCGGCCAATGGATATGAAGAGCGGCGCCTGCGCTGGTGCATCAAGCGCATGAAGCAAGACATCGACGCGGCTAAGCAGGCAGAACAGAACGATGCGAAGACAGTCCATACTCAGATGCTTCAAGGTCTGCAAAGTGTTGGCATCGAAATATGCAGCGCACTAGACAAATCTTTTTCTGTTAGTCATCAACTGCAAGAGCGCGGCCTAGCTGGACACGCGGCGACCGAGGCGGGTCTTCGCAACGCATCGACGCTTTTGACCGCACAGATTCAAAAATCTGAGGCCATTTCCTCAGCCATTGCAACCAGCAGTCTTGCAACAAAATCGACGCTGGAAAACGCTTTCGATGTAATCCAACAGCTCCTGCAGCGCAGTCTAGACGGCCATCAGGCCACCCAGGCAGAAATTCGATCCGCCTCGGTTTTGATGGAAAATCAGCTACAGCAGTCAATTGCCATTGAGTCCAGCAATCGAGCTACTAAGGCTGCATTGGAGAGTTTCGTCGAGGCAAATCAATCCAATATATCCGCCATGCAGGAATCGGCATCGCAGATGGCGACAGCCGCCAGCGACATGGGGCATTCGGCAATCAATCTGCAGTCTGCCATCCAAATTTTCAAGGAAAACGTAGCCGAGGTCATGACGATCATGAAGGAGGATCTCGGCCGCACTATCCAGGACATGAACGAAAGTTTCGGCGAGAACATGGGACAGATCGCCGTGAAGCTTTCGGGTGCCACGACCGACATCAGTGTGGCTGTGAACACGTTGTCTCGGAATGTCGGGGACACCATGGGACAGGTCGAAAAATCCATTAAAGGATCAGTGGACATCCAGCAAAAGGCTCACGCTGAATTCTTGTTGACCAGTGACACGCTGAACACCCAAGTCACGGAAATGACCAATCTCGTGATGAAACTCAGTGACGATATCACTGCAGGGCTGGCGGCAGTATCTGATAGCGGTCGTCGCATGGTGCAACTTGACAACCGCTACAAGACGATTAGCGAAAGCGCAGAAGTTTCAGCCAAGTCTATCTCCGAGTTGGTCAATCGCATTCAGATTAACGCGGACAAGACAGCATTGGCCGTCAATGACTTGACCCATCAGCTCAAGACAGGAGCAAACCCCAACACAGACGCCGACAACGATCGACGGGCAATGGTTGGAAGTCTGCATCAGCTCTTGTCAACCGTAACGGCGATGAAGACAGAGTTGTCTTTAAACTCCGTCAGGAAAAAAAATATCAACTCGAAGGATTCCGCATCGAACAACAATATCGAAGCATCAGTGGCAGTACCGTCAGCAACAACAGAGACGGCAACAAGTCGCGTATTTAGTGGCGGCTTCTGACAATGAAAGAAAAGTCAAACGAATGGGTCTCCATCGCAGACCTGATGGCTGGCGTGATGGCGGTAGTGATGCTACTGCTAGTCATGTCGGTTCTACAGAAGATGTTTTCTGATGCCAAACATAAAAAGGAAATGGAGCAAGGTGCGGCGTCACAACGGCAGGTAGTAGCGCGAATCATGACAGAACTAAAAACCTCCATCACGCAGCAAGGTGCGGATGGTTTTGCATCGTTCGATATCGAAGCAGGCAAGATCACGTTGCGTGACAACATCTTTGGCCGGGGGAGTGCCTGCATCACCCCACAGGCGAAATCAGCGTTCGTCAGTGTCGAACAAAAGATTGCCGCCTTCATGACCGAAGTCAAGGGGGGGCAGATTTTTGTGGAAGGGCACACTGATAATCTGCCAGTTGGAAACCCTGTCACTGATTTCAGCCGCTTCTGTACTGTCTATGACGACAACTACACGCTATCCGCAGCACGAGCACGCGAAGCTCGCAAGCTGCTAATTGGAGCATTGGACACAGACACCGCCCGGCGTGTGGTGGTAGCCGGGTATGGTGACTCACAACCGTTGCCGCACATCACAAGCAGCGATGGCAAGAATCGCCGTGTGGAAGTTCGTTTTGTGCCACCGGTGCCTGTTACCACGACCTCGGCAAACCCCTCTAGCCGTTCACACGCTCAGCACTAGAGACGATCTCAAACCTAAACTACACCACTTCATCGAGGTGGTGCATCAGATCAGTTCACACCATCCGTCCCACATTCCGCCCGGCACAGCACGGCCGAATTCCACCCCGATCAGGTGGCTCGGCTCGCCGCGATCGCGGTACTTGTCGGCATAGCCGCGGGCGCGGATCTGCCGCAGCGCCACGGCCACGGCGTACAGCACCGTCATGTCGACGACGGTCATGGCAGGCCGCGCCCGCCACCCCGTATTTCCCCTCCCCGTTGCAAACAACCGACACCACGGCCTGCGGAACGCCCTTAACGTGCCGCCGCCATGAACCCGCCCACCCTGCACGACATCTCGCCGCTGGTCAGCGCGGCGGCGCCGATCTTTCCCGGTGACGAGCCCTACGCACTGCGCTGGACCGCGCGGCTGGGCCCCGGCTGCCCGGTCAACCTGAGCGCGGTGACGATGTCGCCGCATGTGGGCGCGCATGCGGATGCGCCGCTGCACTACGCCGACGGCGCCGCCTCGATCGATGCGGTAGACCTGCACGCCTACCTCGGCCCGTGCCGGGTGATCCATGTGATCGGCTGCGGACCGCTGGTGCGCGTCGAGCATCTGCGCCATGCCGCGCAGGACCTGCCGCCGCGCGTGCTGCTGCGCACCTGCGAGCGCGCCGACACCGCATGGAACCCGGACTTCAGCGCCTGCGCACCCGAGACCCTGGCCTGGCTGGCCGATCAGGGCGTGCGGCTGGTCGGCATCGACACGCCCAGCGTCGATCCCGGCGACAGCAAGACGCTCGACGCGCACCAGGTGCTGCGCCAGCGCGAGCTGCGGGTGCTGGAGAACCTGGTGCTCGATGCGGTGCCGGCCGGCGACTACGAACTGATCGCGCTGCCGCTGAAGCTGGCCGGCGCCTGCGCCTCGCCGGTGCGCGCGGTGCTGCGAACCCTCTGAACCCGACTCCGTGGAGATCCGATCCATGACCGCTCTCGACCCCCAGGACCTGAGCCGCGCCGCCTGCGCCGCCCGGGATGCCGCCGACCCGCTGGCCGCGCTGCGCGAGCAGTTCGAGCTGCCGCCGGGCGTGAACTACCTCGACGGCAATTCGCTGGGCGTGCTGCCGCGTGCCACCGCCGCACGCGTGCACGACGTGGTGACCCGGGAATGGGGCCAGGGCCTGATCCGCAGCTGGAACAGCGCCGGCTGGATCGAGCTGCCGCGCCGCGTCGGCGACAAGATCGGCCGGCTGGTCGGCGCGGCGCCGGGCGAGCTGGTGGTGGCCGACTCCACCTCGGTCAACCTCTTCAAGGTGCTGAGCGCGGCCGCCCGCATCGCGCAGGCCGACGATGCGGCGCGCCGGGTGATCGTCTCGGAGCGCAGCAACTTTCCGACCGACCTCTACATCGCCGAGTCGGTGGCCGCGCAGCACGGCATGACGCTGGAGCTGCTCGACATCGACGCGATCCCGGCCCGGCTGGCGCCGGGGGCCGGCGCCGATGTGGCGGTGCTGATGCTCACGCAGGTGAACTACCGCAGCGGTCGCATGGCCGACATGGCGGCCGTCACCGCGCTGGCCCATGACGCCGGCGCGCTGATGCTGTGGGATCTGGCGCACTCGGCCGGCGCGGTGCCGGTGGACCTGAACGGCGCCGACGCCGACTTCGCGGTGGGCTGCGGCTACAAGTACCTGAACGGCGGCCCCGGCGCGCCGGCCTTCTGCTGGGCGCATCCGCGCCATGCCGAGCGCTTCTGGCAGCCGCTGTCGGGCTGGATGGGCCATGCCGCGCCCTTCGTCTTCGAGCCGGGCTACCGGCCGGCGCCGGGCATCGGGCGCTATCTGTGCGGAACGCCGCAGGTCATCGGCATGTCGGCGCTCGAATGCGGCGTCGACACCGTGCTGGCGGCCGAACCGCTGGGCGGCATGGCGGCGCTGCGCGCCAAGTCGGTGGCGCTGTCCGAGCTGTTCATCGCCCTGGTGCGCCGGCATCTGGCCGGCAGCGGCCTGACGATCCACACGCCGCTGGACGCGGCGCGGCGCGGCAGCCAGGTCTCGCTGGGCGTGCCGGCCGACGGCTCGGTCGACGGCTATGCGGTGGTGCAGGCGCTGATCGCGCGCGGCGTGATCGGCGACTACCGCGCCGGCGACGGCAGCGCCGCCGAGCCGCATCTGCTGCGCTTCGGCTTCACGCCGCTCTACACCCGCTTCCAGGATGTCTTCGACGCGGTCGAGGCGCTGGCCGAGGTGCTGGCCCGCGGCGAGTGGCGCGAGGAGCGCTTCACCCGCAAGTCCGCGGTGACCTGACATCCTGCCCCCCGAACGGAGACCAGACCATGACCTGCCCCCACGCCGCCCCGCGCGGCGAGCACATCGTGCGCGACGAGGGCGCGCAGCTCGACTTCTCGGGCGACATGAGCTACGGCGACTATCTGCAGCTCGACCGGATCCTGAACGCGCAGAAGCCGCTCTCGCCCGACCACAACGAGCTGCTCTTCATCGTGCAGCACCAGACGTCCGAGCTGTGGATGAAGCTGATGCTGCACGAGCTGGGCGCCGCGGTGGGCGCAGTCGCCCGGGACCAGCTGCAGCCAGCCTTCAAGATGCTGGCGCGGGTCTCGAAGATCATGGAGCAGCTGGTGCACGCCTGGGATGTGCTGGCCACGATGACGCCGCCCGAGTACTCGGCGATCCGGCCCTATCTGGGCCACTCGAGCGGCTTCCAGAGCTGGCAGTACCGCTGCATCGAGTTCAGCCTGGGCAACAAGAACGCGGCGATGCTGCAGCCCCATGCGCATCGGCCGGACCTGCTGGCCACGGTGGAGGCGGCCTGGCGGGCGCCCGGCCTGTACGACGAGGCGCTGCGCCTGCTGGCGCGGCGCGGCATCGCGGTGCCCGCCAGCCATCTGGAGCGCGACTGGACGCAGCCCTACACGCCCGACGCCGCGGTCGAGCAGGCCTGGCTCACCGTCTACCGCGATCCCCAGCGCCACTGGGATCTCTATCAGCTCGGCGAGGAGCTGACCGACCTGGAGGACGCCTTCCGGCTCTGGCGCTTCCGTCACCTGACCACGGTGGAGCGGGTCATCGGCTTCAAGCGCGGCACCGGCGGCACCGGCGGCGTCAGCTACCTGCGCCGGATGCTGGACACGGAACTGTTCCCGGAGCTGTGGGCACTGCGCACGCAGCTGTGAGGGCGGGGATCGGCCAGCGCTTGTCGAACGCGTCCGGCGGCACCGCCGGCCCGAACAGCCAGCCCTGATACTCGTGCACGCCATGGTCGCGCAGCCAGTCGAGCTGCCTGGCCAGCTCGACGCCCTCGGCCACCATCGTCACCCCGAGCATGCGGCACATGGTGACGATCATCTCGGTGATCGCGGGCCGGTCGGAGAGCGCGCGGATGAAGGATCGGTCGATCTTCAGCGTGTCGACCGGGTAGCGGTGCAGATAGGCCAGGTTGGAGTAGCCGGTCCCGAAGTCGTCGATGGCGATGCGCAGGCCCATGCGGCCGAGCGCCTCCAGCGCCGCCACCGTGCGGTCGTCATGGCCGAGCAGCACCGATTCGGTGATCTCCAGCTCGATGCGGCGCGGATCGCAGCCGGTGCGCTTCAGGATCGCGTCGATCTCGTCGATCAGGCCGGCGTGGAAGAACTGGCGCGGCGACAGGTTGACCGACACGGTCAGCTCGCGCCCGGCCGCCGCCCAGGCGACCTGCTGCGCGCAGGCCTTCTCCAGCACCAGCGCGCCCAGCTCGCAGATCAGGCCGCAGTCCTCGCAGACCGAGATGAAGACATCCGGCGGGACCATGCCGCGCTCGGGATGGTGCCAGCGCACCAGGGCCTCGGCACCGACGATGCGGCCGCTGGCCACATCGACCCGCGGCTGGTAATGGACGCTGATCTGCCCCTGCGCCAGCGCCCGGCGCAGCTCCACCTCCAGCTCCAGGCGCGACTGCGCCGAGGCGGTCATCTCGGGACGGAAGCGCATCGCGCTGCCGCGCCCGGCCGCCTTGGCGCCATACATCGCCAGATCGGCGTGGCGCATCAGCGTGTCGATGTCCTCGCCGTCGTGCGGGAAGACGCTGATGCCGATCGAAGGCGTGACCCGCAGTTCGGTCTGCGGCAGCACCACCGGCTGGGAGATCAGCGTCACCAGCCCGGCGGCACGCCGCTCTGCCCGCGCGGCGGCCTCGCGGTGCGGCAGCAGCAGCAGGAACTCGTCGCCCCCCAGCCGCGCCACCCGCTCGCCCGGCTCGAGCGCATCGTTCAGGCGCCGTGCCAGCTGCACCAGCAGCTCGTCGCCGACCGCATGGCCGAGCGAATCGTTGACCCGCTTGAAATGGTCCAGGTCGATGAAGATCAGCGCGGCCTCGTCGCCACGCAGCCGGCAGGCACGCAGCGTCAGCGAGAAGTCCTTGATGACCTGGTTGCGGTTGGGCAGGCCGGTGAGCTGATCATGGTCGGCGAGGTACTGCGCCTGGGCCTGGGCCTGCTTCAGGCCGCTGATGTCGATCTCGGTGATCAGCAGCGCGCGCCGTCCGGTCACCGGATCGCTGCACAGCCGCGCCGACAGATCGTGCCAGCGCTCGCCCGCCGCGGTGCGCACCCGCGCGATGATCTTGCCTTCGCCGCGGACCTGCAGCGCGGTGACCAGATCACGCAGGTCCTCGCGGTCGACCAGCCGGGACGACAGCCGCTCCGCACCCTCGACCACGCTGGCGCGCGAGGCTGGATTGCGGTAGAGCGCACGGCCGGCACGGCTGTACAGCGTGGTCATCACCTCGGTGTGCAGCAGCGCGTCGACGCTGCGCAGCGAGTCCGGCGACGCAGCCGTCTCGGCACGCCGGGCGTCGCACAGCATCGCCATGCGGCCGTCGTCGAGCCGCCAGCCGCTGAAGTCGACCCACAGCGTGACCGGCACGCCGGCCGGATACAGCGTCCACTGCTCGCCGAAGCGCTCGCCGGCCTGGAAGTCGGCCTGGTACTGGCGCAGCCGCCGCGCCACCGCCACCGACATGGTCCGGCCCATGTCGCGGGCGCGCAGGTCCTCGAGGCTGCCGGCCTGCCACATCCGCACCGCCTCGGCATTGGCCCAGTGCACCCGGCCGCGGTCGATGTCGAAGATCCACACCGGATGATCGAGCCGGTCGAGCAGCGCTGCCGCGTCGACCAGCGCGGACTCGAGGGTCAGAGCCTGCATCGGCGCACTCCCCGCTCAGGCCAGCGGCTGCAGAACGACCGGATGGCCGTGCCCCGCAGGCGTGCCAGCGCCGGCGGTGATGTAGAGCGTGTGCGAGGCGGCTTGAACGCCACCGGATGCACCAGTGCTCATGTGTCGTACCTCCCTGCCCCGATCGGGGCTCGACGGGCTGAGCAGCCCGGAAACGGCAGGAGGCTCCCCCCGGAACATCCCGCCGGGGAGATCGGAGAAAATCTGCGGAAATTGAGCGATGCCCGCCTGTGCCTGGTGCGGACCCGGCGCGAACGCGTGATCTAAGAGCAACTAACAAAACCGAATCAGCGTGCGCAGGCAGATGACGCAACAAGCCAGGCTGAGCAAGGCAACGTGCGTCTCAACTTGGCGCTCGAATCGGACGCGCAGCTTGCCAAACGCTGCCAGCCACGCATG
>NZ_JACCPY010000095.1 GCF_013426975.1 Sphaerotilus sulfidivorans | reverse complement strand
AGTCCGAGCTGTCGCAGTGCCGGCTCGCCATCCACACCGTGCGCCAAGGCTGGGTCAAGGCCCGCACCGCCACCATCAACCGCCTGCGCGGTCTGATGAGCGAGTTCGGCATCGTGCTGCCACTCAAGGCCGGCGACAGTTATCTGCGAACGCTGCTGATCCTGGGGGCACGCGCCACGCTGGCCGCTGCGGCCAGGAAGAAGGACAGGCTCAGCCGCTGGGCGGTGGCGCTGTCCGAGCGGCGCGGCTACTGGAAGGCCGTCGTCGCCGTCGCAGCCAAGAATGCCCGCATGGCCTGGGCGATGCTCGCCAAGGGCGAAGACTTCAAACCCGTGACGTGAGCCGACCCGGCCCGTCGAACCGATTTCGAATGTCTCATCCGACACCGTGAAGGAAGAATCTGCCACCGCGTGATGCCTGCGTTGATGGAACAAGGTCAGACCTGCGTGG
>NZ_JACCPY010000094.1 GCF_013426975.1 Sphaerotilus sulfidivorans | reverse complement strand
ACCTGTACCGCTGCTACATGGAGACGGATGCCTCGCTGGTCGAGATCAACCCGCTCAACCGTGACAGCAAGGGCAACCTGATGGCGCTGGACGCGAAGTTCAACTTCGACTCCAACGCGCTGTTCCGCCATCCGGAGATCGTGGCCTACCGCGATCTGGACGAAGAGGATCCGGCCGAGGTCGAGGCGTCGAAGTTCGATCTGGCCTACATCTCGCTGGACGGCAACATCGGCTGCCTGGTCAACGGCGCGGGTCTGGCGATGGCGACGATGGACACCATCAAGCTGTTCGGCGGCGAGCCGGCCAACTTCCTGGACGTCGGCGGCGGCGCCACGGCCGAGAAGGTGACCGAGGCCTTCAAGCTGATGCTGAAGAACCCGGACGTCAAGGGCATCCTGGTCAACATCTTCGGCGGCATCATGAAGTGCGACACCATCGCCAACGGCGTGGTGA
>NZ_JACCPY010000093.1 GCF_013426975.1 Sphaerotilus sulfidivorans | reverse complement strand
CTGACGGGCTTGCAGCAGCTCGACCTGAGCGTGTGCAGCCAACTGAAGGATGTGAGCGGGCTGAGCAGCCTGACGGGCTTGCAGCAGCTCAACCTGAGCGGGTGCAGCCAACTGAAGGATGTGAGCGTGCTGAGCAGCCTGACGGGCTTGCAGCAGCTCTACCTGAGCGGGTGCAGCCAACTGAAGGATGTGAGCGGGCTGAGCAGCCTGACGGGCTTGCAGCAGCTCGACCTGAGCGTGTGCAGCCAACTGAAGGATGTGAGCGGGCTGAGCAGTCTCATGGGCTTGCAGCAGCTCGACCTGAGCGTGTGCAGCCAACTGAAGGATGTGAGCGTGCTGAGCAGCCTGACGGGCTTGCAGCAGCTCAACCTGAGCGGGTGCAGCCAACTGAAGGATGTGAGCGTGCTGAGCAGCCTGACGGGCTTGCAGCAGCTCGACCTGAGCGTGTGCAGCCAACTGAAGGATGTGAGCG
>NZ_JACCPY010000092.1 GCF_013426975.1 Sphaerotilus sulfidivorans | reverse complement strand
CAAGGAATTGAAGTGAACTTCACTTCTCTATCCATGAGCGTTTAAGGTCACAAGGACCCGGATCCGAAGATCCGAGACACTCGCCTCAAACGCCCACGCTTATCGGCTGTTGATTTTTAAAGAGCTTGCCGTTTCCGGCGCGACAACCAATCAAGATCAGTCATCAGCAAAGAAGCGAGATTATCATGCATTTTTTAAACCCTGTCAACAACAAGGTCTATACTGATTCGCTTTTCTGCTCTAGAGACTGGAGCCGAACTGATGCTCTAGCACATCGATCGGTGCAGCTGCACTCTCTAGACAAGACGAAGAGAAGAAAACGCCCAGTCCGTAGACTGGGCGTTTCTCGCTTGTAGAAGCCTGACGATGACCTACTTTCACACGCGAATGCGCACTATCATCGGCGCGGAGGCGTTTCACTGTCCTGTTCGGGATGGGAAGGAGTGGGACCACCTCGCTATGGTCGTCAGGCATAACCGT
>NZ_JACCPY010000091.1 GCF_013426975.1 Sphaerotilus sulfidivorans | reverse complement strand
TGAGCATCCTGATCAACAAGGACACCCGCGTCATCACCCAGGGCATCACGGGCAAGACCGGTCAGTTCCATACGCTGGGCTGCCAGGCCTACGCCAACGGCAAGAACTGCTTCGTCGCCGGCGTGAACCCGAAGAAGGCCGGCGAGTCCTTCTCGGACATTCCCATCTACGCCTCGGTCAAGGAAGCCGCGCAGCAGCAAGGCGCGACCGTGTCGGTGATCTACGTGCCGCCGGCTGGTGCCGCCGCGGCGATCTGGGAAGCCGTCGAGGCCGACCTGGACCTGGCGATCTGCATCACCGAAGGCATCCCGGTGCGGGACATGCTGGAAGTGCGCAACAAGATGAAGGCCAAGGAGGCCGCCGGCGGCAAGAAGACGCTGCTGCTGGGCCCCAACTGCCCGGGCCTGATCACGCCGGAAGAGATCAAGATCGGCATCATGCCCGGTCACATCCACCGCAAGGGCCGCATCGGCGTGGTCTCGCGCTCAGGGA
>NZ_JACCPY010000090.1 GCF_013426975.1 Sphaerotilus sulfidivorans | reverse complement strand
GGCCTCCGACATCATCGGTAACGAGGGTGGTGACCGAACCCTTGTCCGGATCTGCCGCAATCGCCTCGAAGCCGCCGCCGGTGATCTCGCCGACCGAGATGGTGATGCTTTCCGAGCCTTCGGCCAGCGCGTCGTCGATCGTGCTCAGATCAAATTCGACCGAACTCTGCCCGGCCGGAATGGTGACCGAGGTGACCGCGGTGTAGTCCGAGCCATCGGTAGCGGTGCCGGAATAGGTGAGCTTGATGGTGACGTCGGTGGCGGCCGGCTGGCTCAGGCTGACGGTGAACTTGGCGGTCTCGCCCTCAGTGACCGAGCCGGAGGCCGGGCCGGTGATGGAGACCAGACAGGTGTCCTCAGCTCCAGGCGTGCCGCCGCCCGGGCCGCCGACATCATCGGTAACGAGGGTGGTGACCGAGCCCTTGTTCGGATCCGCCGCGATGGCCTCGAAGCCACCACCGGTGATCTCGCCGACCGAGATGGTGATGCTTTCCGAGCCCTCGGCCAGCGCGT
>NZ_JACCPY010000089.1 GCF_013426975.1 Sphaerotilus sulfidivorans | reverse complement strand
ACCTGGTGCTGGCGATCAAGGGCACCAGCGACTCGATCACGATCCAGGACTTCAAGTACCTCGATACACCGGCCAACAACCGGAACCCGATCCAGCAGGTGAGCTTCACCGGCAGCACCACGGTGTGGAACACCACCCAGATGGTCACCGAGGCGCTGCGGGGCACCGCAGGCGCGGACAGCCTGGTCGGCACGAGCCTGAACGACATCTTCTCAGGCAGCGCTGGCAACGACACGATGGTGGGCGGTGGGGGCGATGACACCTACTACTTCGGTCGGGGTGAAGGCAAGGACATCATTGCCCGGAGCACCGACACACGCTCAACCCGTTCGGAGAAGCTGATCTTCAAGGCGGGTGTGCTGCCCACTGACATCCAGGCCTCCTTCGTGGGCGCCGATCTGGTGCTGGCGATCAAGGGCACCAGCGACTCGATCACGATCCAGGACTTCAAGTACCTCGATACACCGGCCAACAACCGGAACCCGATCCAGCAGGTGAGCTTCACCGGCAGCACCACGGTGTGGA
>NZ_JACCPY010000088.1 GCF_013426975.1 Sphaerotilus sulfidivorans | reverse complement strand
CAGCGCTTGCCCAGCGCGCACCATGGGGCGGCAAAAGCTCAACCCGCGGCTGCGGGCCGCAAGGAGATGACCATGACGGTGGTGTTTCTCGGGATCGATCTGGCCAAGAATGTCTTCGCGCTGCACGGCGTGGATGCGGCCGGCAAGCCGTGCCTGGTGCGTCCGCAGGTCCGGCGCGATCAGCTCGCCGAGCTGGTGGCCAGGCTGCCGCCCTGCACCATCGGCATGGAGGCCTGTTCGGGCGCGCACCACTGGGCGCGCCAGTTCGCCGGCTTCGGCCATGCCGTACGGCTGATGGCCCCGAAGTTCGTCGCCCCGTACCGCATGAGCGGCCGGCGCGGCAAGAACGACGCCGCCGATGCCGCCGCCATCTGCGAAGCCGTGCAACGTCCGTCCATGCGCTTCGTGCCGATCAAGTCCGAGCTGTCGCAGTGCCGGCTCGCCATCCACACCGTGCGCCAAGGCTGGGTCAAGGCCCGCACCGCCACCATCAACCGCCTGCGCGGTCTGATGAGCGAGTTCGGCATCGTGCTGCC
>NZ_JACCPY010000087.1 GCF_013426975.1 Sphaerotilus sulfidivorans | reverse complement strand
AGTCCGAGCTGTCGCAGTGCCGGCTCGCCATCCACACCGTGCGCCAAGGCTGGGTCAAGGCCCGCACCGCCACCATCAACCGCCTGCGCGGTCTGATGAGCGAGTTCGGCATCGTGCTGCCACTCAAAGCCCAGACCGTGCGCCGGCTGGCTGCCGAGCAGGCCGAAACCTTGCCCCACTGGGCCAGGACGGCCTGCATGGATTTGCTCGACGAACTGCGCCGGCTCGATGAGCGCGTGGCCGCCTACGACGAACACATCCAGGTCATGGCCTGTGCCGACGACCGCTCGCGCCGCCTGATGCAGATGCCCGGCATCGGCGCGACCACCGCCAGCGCGCTGCTGGCCAGCATCGGCCACGGCCACGACTTCGCCAACGGCCGACAGCTCGCCGCCTGGCTCGGACTCGTGCCGGGGCAATACAGCTCCGGCGGCAAGCAGCGTCTCGGGCGCATCACCAAGGCCGGCGACAGTTATCTGCGAACGCTGCTGATCCTGGGGGCACGCGCCACGCTGGCCGCTGCGGCCAGGAAGAAGGACCGGC
>NZ_JACCPY010000086.1 GCF_013426975.1 Sphaerotilus sulfidivorans | reverse complement strand
ACGACACCTACCTGGTCGACAGCAGCCTCGACCGCATCACCGAGCAGGCCGGTGCCGGCACCGACACCGTCATCAGCTCCGTCTCCTGGACCCTCGGCGCCAACCTCGAGAACCTCACCCTGTCAGGCTCCGCACTGACCGGCAACGGCAACACCCTCGACAACATCATCATCGGCAATGCAGCCGTCAATCGCCTCTCCGGTGGCGATGGCAACGACACCCTCGACGGCGGTGACGGCAACGACACGCTGTATGGCCAGAACGGCAACGACAGCCTCATCGGGCAGGACGGTGCCGACTGGCTGGACGGCGGCGCAGGCAGCGACACGATGCGAGGTGGCACGGGCAACGACACCTACATCGTCGACGTTCACACCGATCAGATCATCGAGAACTTCGGCGAGGGCACCGATGTCGTGCGCAGCTCCATCGACTGGACGCTCGGCGACCATCTGGAAACCTTGGTGCTCAGCGGCAGTGCGGCACGGCAAGGCACAGGCAACGCCCTGAACAATCGCATCACCGGCAGCGAGATCGCCAATCTGCTCGACGGCGGTGACGGCAACGACA
>NZ_JACCPY010000012.1 GCF_013426975.1 Sphaerotilus sulfidivorans | reverse complement strand
CAGCGTGCTGTCGCCGCGCGCCGCGCTGCGCCGGGTGCTGGCGCGGCTGGCGGCGGCCGGGCTGCGCGCCACCGTCGCGCCGGAGCTGGAGTTCTTCCTGGTCGAGCGCAGCGCCGACGGCGGCCTGCGCCCGGCCGGCGTGCCCGGGGGCGCGGGCGCACGCGAGCATGCGCTGGAGATCGCCTCGCTGGAGCGCACCGCGATGTTCGCGCCCTACTTCGACGCGCTGTTCGACGCCTGCGCGGCGCAGCGCATCCCGGTCACCGGCCACGGCCACGAGTCGGCGCCGGGCCAGTACGAGGTCAACTTCGCGCCGGGCGAGCCGCTGGCGATGGCCGACGCGGTCTGGCGCTTCAAGCGCCTGGCGCGCGAAACGGCGGTGCGCCACGGCTTCCTGGCCAGCTTCATCGCCAAGCCCTTCGCCGACCAGCCCGGCACCGGCATGCACTGGCACGCCAGCCTGCAGCATGCCCACGGCCCGCACGCCGGCCTGAACGCCTTCGTCGACGCGCAGGGCCGCGACCGGCCGCAGCTGGCGCATTTCATCGGCGGGCTGCAGGCGCATGCGCCGGCGGCGATGGCGCTGCTGGCGCCGTGGGCGCATTCCTTCGAGCGGCTGCGCCGCAGCGACGCCTCGCCGACCGACGCCCGCTGGGGCGACGACGACCGCGCGGTCGCCTTCCGGCTGCCGGCCTCCAGTCCGGCCAACCGCCGCATCGAGCACCGCCTGCCCGGCGGCGACGCCAGCCCCTACCTGACGCTGGCCTCGATGCTCGGCACCGGGCTGCTGGGCCTGCAGGGCGAACTGCCGCGCCAGGACCGCGGCCCAGCGCTGCCGCGCACGCCCCGGGACGCGCTCGACGCGCTGCACGCCAGCGCCGCGCTGCGCGAGCTGCTCGGCGAGGTGCTGGTCGATCTCTTCGTCGCGCAGCGCCGCCACGAGCTGGACGAGCGCGCCGCGCTGGCCGATCCGCACCGGGACTGGGACCTGCGCCATCTGGTCGAGCAGGCCTGAAGCCTGAGGTCCGCGGCCGGAGCCGGCAATCCTTCGCGCCGGGTCCGGAAAATGCCATCGCGTTGCGGATTCGAACCACTTTTGCACTTCAGTCCGGCGCGGGCACGGCGCAGCATCCGCGCCCATGAAGACGCCGCCTGCCACCCTCCCCGCCTCGCCACGCTGGCTGCCGGTGCTGACGGCCGCGGCCGTCCTGTGCACGCTGCCCGTCACCGCCGCCGCGACGCCGCCCACCGCAGCGCCGCCACCGCCCGCACCGGCGGCCGAGCCCGACTCGAAGTTCAACCTCTCGCTGCACTACACCACCACCCGCACGACGAACTTCGCCGGCCGGCGCTGGGGGCTGCAGGGCAGCTGGCTGCACCGCGCGCCGCAGGACGAATGGAGCGGCGAGTTCCGCACCCAGCGCGAGGCCGTCGCGCTGAACGGCAGCGATTCGACGCTGAAGGTCGACGAGATCGACACCTTCGTGAAGTGGCGCCGCGACCTGGCCGCGCTGGACGACCCGCCGCGCGAGGGCGCCTCGACCTACTACACCTACCTGTCGCCGCGGCTGCGGCGCAACCGCTTCGGCTATTTCTCGTCGTCGCAGGCGGTGCGCGCGGGAGCGGGCCGACGCTTCGCGCCGCTGGACGACCTGAGCCTGAGCCTGGAATTCGGCCCCGGCCTGCGCCTGGGCCGCGCCCGCAGCGGCGAGAACATCCGCGAGGGGGTGCTGACCGCCAGCTCGCAGCTCGACTACCGCGTCAGCGACAGCACCCAGCTGCGCCTGGCGCTGATGAGCGAGCGCTCCAGCCGCGAGCACTACCAGACCGCGGTGGCCACGCTGCGCAACCGCGTCAGCCGCCATGTCTGGCTGAAGTACGAGCTGAGCTACCGCAAGGCGCTGCCGATGGACACGCTGCAGCCGGTCGGCGAGACCCGCTTCGACGCCGGCCTCAGCTGCCAGTTCTGACGCCGAACACCTGGCGCAGATAGGCCAGGAAGCCCGCGTCGTCGCACAGCGCCTTGCCCGGCGTGTCGCTGATCTTGGCCACCGGCTGGCCGTTGACCCGCACCAGCTTCATGACGATGTTCAGCGGCGTCGGGCCCAGGTCGTTGCTGAGCTGGGTGCCGATGCCGAAGCCGGTGCGCACCCGGTCGGCGAAGTGGCCGTGCAGCGACAGCGCCTGCTCCACCGTCAGGCCGTCGGAGAACACCAGCCGGCGGGTGCCCGCGTCCAGCCCCAGCGCAGCGTAGTGCGCCAGCGCCTTCTCGCCCCAGACGACCGGATCGCCCGAGTCGTGGCGCAGCCCGTCGAAGAGCTTGGCGAAGTAGAGGTCGAAGTCGGCCAGGAAGGCGTCCATGCCGATGACATCGGTCAGCGCGATGCCGAGGTCGCCGCGGTACTCCTGCACCCAGTCCTCCAGCGCCGCCTTCTGGAAGTCGCGCAGCCGCACGCCCAGGCCCTGATAGGTCTGCAGATACTCGTGCGCCATCGTGCCGATCGGCGTCAGGCCCAGCGTGCGCGCCAGGTGCACGTTGGAGGTGGCGCGGCACACGCCGGGCAGCCGCGCGGCCAGCGTCTCGAGCATCTCGCGCTGCCAGTCGGCCGAGAAGCGCCGGCGCAGGCCGAACTCGAACAGCTCGAAGGGAAATCGCCGCGCCGCCGCCGGGTCGGCCGCCGCGCGCTGCAGTTGCTCGATCTTGGCCGCCAGCCGGCGCCGGCCCTCCTCGCGCACCGCCGGGCGGTCGAGGCGGCGGAAATGCAGCTCGTTGACGATCGCCAGCACCGGGATCTCGAAGCCCATCACATGGACCTGCGGCCCGCGCGCCTCGATGCACAGCCGCTCGCCCTCGGTGCGCACCGAGATGAAGTCGCGCTGGAAGCGGAAGATGCGCAGGAAATCGACGAAGTCCGGCCGGATGAAGCGCAGCCGGCCCAGCCAGTCCAGCTCGGCGGCGGTGAAGGACAGCGCGCACAGGTGGTCCAGCTCGGCCTCGACCTCGGCGCGCAGCTCAGCCAGCGGGAAGGCGGCCGCCTGCGGATTGCGGCAGACGAAGCGGTATTCGGCCTGCGTGGCGGGGTGGCGGTGCAGCAGCGCCTGCCACATCGTCAGCTTGTAGAGGTCGGTCTCCAGCAGGCTGGAGAGCACCGGGGCGCGGCTCATGGCAGCACCTCGCTCAGCACCTCGGCGCAGGTGGCCAGCCGCAGGCCGCGGCGCGCCATGTCGGCGAAGAAATCGGCCTGATGCGCCTCGAAGCCGGCGACCGAACTGATCGCGTCGGTCAGCAGCGTGATGCGCGCCAGCCGCTCGGGCGTGGCGTCGGGCAGATGGTCCACCAGATGCTCGACGGTGGCACGCACGCAGTGGCTGCCGGCCTCGCCGGCGATCAGCAGCCGGCCCGGGCCGTCCAGCCGGGCGATCAGCGCGCGGTTCAGGCCGGTGTCGGGATCGTCCGCATCGGGCACCTCGGCCTGCAGCGCGCTGTAGTGCTCGGTCCACGGGTTCAGGCCCTTGAAGACGACGTGGCTCGCGCGCTGGCGGCGCAGCTCCCACTCGGCGCAGGCCTCGCGCACGGCCGCATGCAATTGATGGCCCCAGGTGCCCAGCTCGCAGTGCACCGGCCAGACCATCAGCGTGTAGCGGCCCTGAGCTTCGAGCGCGTCGAGATAGGCCAGCACCCGCGGCAGCGCGGCCGGGTCGCGCGGCTGGAACTGGCCGGCGCGCACCTGCGCGGCGGTGATCGGCGTGAACGGCGCGACCTCCTGCCCCGGCGCGTGCGCCCACCAGAAGCCGGGATGCGCGATGTCGCGGCGGTGGTGGGTGTCGAGCGTCAGCGTGAGCGCGTCGATGCGGTCGGCCGCGCGGCGCAGCAGCTCGGCCACCCGGCGCAGGTCGGCGTCCGCGCCCGGCACCGGCAGGGCGGGCGTGCCCTGCGCACTGGCGGGCAGGTCGCAGAAGTCGTTCTGCGCATCGATCAGCAGGAGGTGCAAGGCAGGCAGGTTCGTCGTCATGGTGGACACGATAAGCCACTTAGTACAACATTGCAACTAAGTCGATTCCATCCCTGCACGCCTTCATGAATCCGCCCGCCCCTCCGCCCGAAGCCGCCGCCATGCCCATCCTGTGCACCGTCGACGTGGTGCTGCTGACGCTCAATCCGCAGCTGCAGGTCGCGCTGCTGCCGCGCGACCGCGCGCCGCTGGCCGGTGCGCTCGCGCTGCCCGGCGGCTTCATCCATGCCGACGAGGATGCCGACCCGCTCGCCGCGGCCGCCCGCATGCTGCGCGCCAAGACCGGGCTGGACTGCCCCTACCTGGAGCAGCTCGCCACCTTCGGCGGGCCGGGGCGCGATCCGCGCGGCTGGTCGATCTCGGTGGCGCATGTGGCGCTGGTGCCGGCCGACCTGCTCGCGCGCGGCGCGGCCGGCCTGCGCTGGCATCCGGTCGACGCGCTGCCGGCGCTGGCCTTCGACCATGCGCAGATCGTGGCGCAGGCGGTGGCGAGGGTGCGCTCGAAGAGCCAGTACTCGTCGCTGCCGGTGCATCTGTGCGGCGAACGCTTCACGCTGCCGCAGCTGCAGGCGGTCTACGAGGCGCTGCTGGGCGAGCCGCTGAACAAGGTGAGCTTCCGGCGGCGCATCGACGAGATGGACCTGCTCGAGCCCATCGAGGGCGAGCGCACCGGCGGCGCGCACCGCCCGGCGCAGCTCTGGCGCCTGAAGGACCGCCGCCGCGGCGCGCTGACGCTGACCGACCGGCTGCTCGGCCCCGCCGTGCTCGCGCCATGAAGCCGGGGCGCATGCCGCGGGCGTGTCAGGCCCGGCTCGTCACCAGCCCCTGCTGCGCCGCCCAGCCCGCCACATCCTCGCGCCGGATCGCCGCCGCCATCAGGCCCGGAAACGCGTCCGGCGTGCACGCGAACGACGGCACGCCCAGGCCAGCGAGCTTCGCGGCGATCTGGCGGTCATAGCTCGGCGCGCCCTCGTCGCTGAGCGCCAGCAGCGCCACGCACTGCACGCCCGAGCCAACCAGCTCGGCGGCGCGCTGCAGCAGGCGCTGCTCGACGCCGCCCTCGATCAGGTCGGAGATCAGCACGAAGATGGTGTTGCGCGGATCGCGGATCAGGCCCTGGCAGTAGGCCACCGCCTGGCCGATGTCGGTGCCGCCGCCGAGCTGCACGCCGAACAGCAGCTCGACCGGATCGTCGAGCTGGTCGCTGAGGTCGACCACCTCGGTGTCGAACACCACCAGCTTGGTCGACACCGCCGGCAGCGAGGCCAGCACCGCGCCGAAGATGCTCGAATAGACCACGCTGGCGGCCATCGAGCCGCTCTGGTCGATGCACAGGATGACCTCGCGCTGCGGCCGGCGCGACTTGCGGCCGTGGCCGTGCAGCCGCTCCGGAATGACGGTGCGCAGCTCGGGCTGCCAGTGGCGCAGGTTGGCGCGGAGGGTGCGGTGCCAGTCGATCTCGCTGTGGCGCGGGCGGCGGTTGCGGGTGCTGCGGTCGAGCGCGCCGGTCACCGCCGAGCGCAGCGGCTCCTCCAGCCGCTTCATCAGCGCGTCCACCACCTGGCGCACCACGCGACGCGCGGTCTCCTTCGTTCCGGCCGGAATCGCGCGCGACAGCGACACCAGGCTGGCGACCAGATGCACGTCGGGCTGCACCGCCTCGAGCATCTCGGGCTGCAGCAGCATCTCGTTCAGGTGCAGGCGCTGCAGCGCATCCTTCTGCATCACCTGCACCACCGAGGCCGGAAAGTACTGGCGGATGTCGCCCAGCCAGCGCACCACCGTCGGCGCACCGCGCCCCGAGCCGCCGACGCGGGCGCTGCCACCGCGGCCGGGTCCGTCGGCGTCGTAGAGCGCGGCCAGCGCGCGGTCCATCTCCAGCGCGGCGCCGCTCGGCTTGCCGCAGCTCGCATCGGCCTCGTCGCCCAGCACCAGGCGCCAGCGCTGCTGCCGATCCAGGCTCGGCGGAGGGGCGGACAGGGAGGTCTCGGCGTCAGCGGACATCGGGGGGGTTCTCCATCGAGGAAACGGCCTCGGGCGGCAGGCCGAGCAGCCGGTGCAGCAGCGGCAGCGCCTGCGCGAACCGCCCGACCTGCCACGGCGGCGCGGCGTCGGCTGGCGCGGTGTCGGCCGGCGCCTCGGGCGGACGCGCGGCGCGCTCGGCGATCGAGCGGCGCTCGCTGCGGCTGAAGTCGGCGAAGGTGCGGCGCACCAGCGGCAGCACCTGCTGGAAATGGTCGTCGCCCAGGCGGCTCAGCCAGCCGTCGACCAGCGCCCACAGCCGCGCGTCGTGCAGCAGCACCAGCGCATTGCGGTTCAGGAAGCCTTCCAGCCAGGCCGCCGCCGCGCCCGGCTCGGTCGCGCGCGAGAGCTGCAGCGCCAGCGCGGTGCCGGCCGCCTCGGCATCGAGCACACCGTCGTCGAGCAGCAGCCGCGTCGCCACGCCGCGCAGCAGCGGCGCGGCGCTCTGCGCGCCGGCCAGCGCCGCCAGCGCGCGGCGCCAGTCCTGCGTCTGCGCCTCGCCGTCGCGACGCGCCACCGCCGCATGCGCGGCCAGCAGCGGCTCGCGCAGCGCCTGCGCCGCATCGGCGTCGAGCGCCGCGCAGCCCAGCGGCAGGCCGATCGCGGCGCGCTCGATCAGCCGGTCGAGCACCCGGCCGACCTGGCTCGTGTCGGTCTGGCGCACGTCGCCGTAGCGGAAGACCTGCGCCAGCGGCGGCAGCGCGCGCAGCAGCTCGCCGACATCGCCGCTGACCGCCGCGAGCCGGTCGAGCGCCTGCGTCACCGCCGCGACCGCGCCGGGCAGGTCGGCACGCAGCACGTCGTCGACCTGCGCCGCCAGCGCCGCCAGCCGCGTCTCGTCGCGCACCTGCTCGGCCACCCGCGCGCTGGCGGCGGCCTCGACCGTCGTGCCCCAGCGGCTGGCCTCGATCAGCGTGATGGCGCATTCGGGCTCCCAGCGCAGCCGCCAGTCCTCGTGGAAGCTGCCGCGTGCGCCGCGGCTGCCGCGCTCGGGCACGCCCCAGTCGAGGCCAAGCAGCCGCAGCCGGTGCAGCAGCCGGCTGCGCGCCAGATCGTTCGGTTCGCGCAGGTCGAGTTCGAGCCGGCGCTCGGCCACCTCGGCCTTCAGGCGCAGGCGCTTCTGCTGCTGCTCGACATCACGCTGCAGCGGCACCACCGGCACGTCGGCCGGCACCGTGCCGAGCGCGTCGCCGACATGCAGCGCCGGCGCGATCAGCCCGAGCACCGCGTCGTCGCCCTGGCCGATGACGCTGCGCACCGCCTCGTCCAGCTCGGCCAGCCCCGGCGCGCCGTGGCCGCGCAGCGCCGCCAGCGCCTCGGCCAGCCGGATCGCCTCGATCACATGCGCGCTGGAACAGTCGATCTCGTGCGCACGCAGCAGCGCGGCCACCCGGGCCAGCCAGCCGGCGGCGCGCGGGTGGCGGCCGGGGTCGTGCTGCCAGAGAAAGTCGTACCAGCCGGGCGAGGCGACGCCCGCGCCATAGCTGTGGCGCGTCAGATGCCGGTGCGACCACGGCACCCAGGTCGCCTGCACCTTCAGCTTCGGCAGGCCCTTGAGCAGCGCCGCATCGGCCTTGACCGAGGAGACGCCGTCCTGCAGCGCCGGCACATGCCAGGCGCCGCAGACCACCGCGATGCGCGCGAAGCCCTCCTTGCGCGCCGCGCGCAGGCTCTGGCGCATGTGGGCCTCGCGCTGCGCCTCGCGCGCGGGCAGCGGCGTCTCGGCGTCGGCGTGGCGGCGCAGCTCGGTCATCACCTCGGCGATGGCGGCGAAGATGTCGGCGTCCTCGCCGCGCTCCTCGATCCAGCGGTTCCACCAGCTCTCGCCGTCCGGATGGCCGTCGGCGCGGGCGAAGTCGTCGAAGGGGTCGCCGCGACCTCGAAGGCCCCCCTCCCGGCCTCCCCCCGCTGGGGGGAGGAGATCGGACGCAGCGCCATCCTGTCTTTCTCCCTCCCCCAGCGGGGGAGGGTCGGGGAGGGGGCCCGCATCCAGCGCCAGCGCATGCGCACGCGGCAGGTCGATGAAGCGCGCCGCCACGCCCGCGCCGGCCGCCCAGCGCAGCGCCTGCCACTCCGGCGAGAAGCGCGCGAACGGGTAGAACACCGCCCGCCCCGGCTCGTCCTGCGCATGGACCAGCAGCGCCACCGGCGGCACCAGCGCCGCGTCGGCCAGGTGCGGCAGCAGCGCGTCGGCCTCCGGCGGGCCCTCGACCAGCACGCAGTCGGGCGCCCACGCCTCGAACGCGCGCACCAGGCTGCGCGCACAGCCCGGCCCGTGGTGGCGGATGCCGAAGAAGCGGACCTCGGCCATGGTCAGCCGTGCGCGCGGCAGGCGCGGTAGAGGTCCTTCCAGCCGTCGCGCTCCTTGACGACCGTCTCCAGGTATTCCTGCCAGACCACCGCATCCTGCACCGGATCCTTGATGACCGCGCCCAGCAGCCCCGAGGCCAGATCGGCCGCGCCGACCACGCCGTCGCCGAAATGCCCGGCCAGCGCCATGCCGTTGCCGACCACCGAGATCGCCTCGGCGGTCGAGAGCGTGCCGCTCGGGCTCTTCAGGCGCGTCTTGCCGTCCTCGGTCTGGCCGTTGCGCAGCTCGCGGAAAATCTGCACCACGCGGCGCACCTCGCGCAGCGCTGGCGGCTCGGCCGGCAGGTCGAGCGCGCGGCCCATCTCGGTGACCCGCTTGACGACAATCGCCAGCTCCTCCTCCTCGCTGGCCGGCACCGGCAGCACCACGGTGTTGAAGCGGCGCTTGAGCGCGCTCGACAGCTCGTTGACGCCCTTGTCGCGGTTGTTGGCGGTGGCGATGACGCTGAAGCCCCGCACCGCCTGCACCTCGACGCCGAGTTCCGGCACCGGCAGCGTCTTTTCCGACAGCACGGTGATCAGCGTGTCCTGCACGTCGGCGGGAATGCGCGTCAGCTCCTCGATGCGGGCGATGCGGCCGCCGCGCATCGCGTTCATCAGCGGGCTGGGCACCAGCGCCTTCTCGGACGGGCCGTGCGCCAGCAGCTCGGCGTAGTTCCAGCCGTAGCGCAGCTGTTCCTCGCCGGTGCCGGCGGTGCCCTGGATCAGCAGCGTCGAGTCGCCGCTGACCGCCGCGGCCAGATGCTCCGACACCCACGACTTCGCGGTGCCCGGCACGCCGTAGAGCAGGAGGCCGCGGTCGGTCGCCAACGTCGCCACCGCGATCTCGATCAGCCGGCGCGCGCCGATGTACTTGGGCGTGACGACGAAGCCGTCGTCCAGCGTGCCGCCCAGCAGGTAGGTCACGACCGCCTGCGGCGACAGGCGCCAGTTCTCGGGGCGCGGGCGGCGGTCGGCGCGGGCCAGCGCGTCGAGTTCCTCGGCGTACTGCTGCTCGGCATGGCGGCGCAGCACGGTCGAGGCGGAGAGAGCGGCAGGGGCAGCGGTGTCGGTCATGTCAGGGCGATCCAGTGCGGGAAGCAAGGCGGGAAGCGGTACGGGAAGAGCGGTACGGAGAAGATCAGCCAGCGGGGGCCGCGGGCAGCGCCTCCAGGGCGCGGCGCAGCGCGGCGATGCGCTGCAGCCGGGCGTGCAGCGTGGTGCGCTGCTGCTGCGCCCAGCTGACTGCGGCGTCGGTCGGGTTCACCGGCTCGGGCAGCGCCTCGACCCGGCCCGGCACGCCGGCCGGCAGCCAGGCCAGCAGCGCCGGCGCGCGGCCGAGCCAGTCGTTGCAGCGCCGGTCGTCGAGCTGGCCGGCGCACAGCGCCGACCACTGCGCCTCCAGCACCGCGCCCAGCTCGGCCAGGAAGGCGGCGTCGAGCACCGACTCGGCCGGATCCGGCACGCCGGCCAGCGCCGCCTGCTCGCAGACCAGGACGATCTCGCCGGCCACCTCGACCGGATCGCCGGCCAGGCGCGCGCGCCACAGCGCGGTGCGCTGCGCGGGCGGCAGGCGCCGACGCAAGGCCGCCTGTTCGCTGACCGACACGCCGCGCGCGTCGCGGCCGAGCACCGCCAGCAGCCATTCGACCTCGACCGGCGCCAGCGCCGCCGGGTCGTCCGGCAGCGCCTGCGCCGCCTCGAACCAGCCGCGCCGCAGCGCGTCCTTCCAGTCCGTGCCCTTGGCCCAGGCCATCAGATCGGCCGGCGTCAGGCCGGTGCGCGTGGTCCAGAAGCTCAGCGGCGTCAGCCGCACCAGCTGGAACAGCCACCCGCCGCGCTCGCCGAGCCCGTCATGGCGCGGGCGCTGCAGGTCCAGGCCGTGCGCCTTCCAGTCGGCGCCCTCGGCGGCCGGCGGCTCGATCGTCCAGCGCCGCTTCAGGCCCAGCCAGGCCGATTCGCTCTTCAGCAGCGCATCCCACTGCGCCGCCAGCCAGCCGGCCTGCGCGCTGTCCGGCAGGCGCTGCAGCAGCCGCGCGGCCACCGCGCGCACCTCGCCGCCGCGGTCGCGCTGCAGCAGGCGCATCAGCAGCGGCTCATCCGCCATCGACAGGCCGACCGCCAGCGCCTCGACCAGCTGGGCGCGCTCGGCGGCGGCGAGCTGGCCCAGCTCGGCCTCCAGCCGCGCGCGCGCCGCCACCGGATCCTGCGCCCGCGCGTGGCGCAGGAAGGCGAGCCGGGCGGTCAGCGTGCCGTCGCTCCAGTCGGCCTCGGTCGGCTGCGCCGGCGCCTCGCCAAGCTGGCGCCAGCGTGGCTGCTGGCGGATCAGCCAGGCGCCGCGCTCGCCGATCACCGCGCCGACCGCCGCGCGCAGCGCGGGCTCGCGCTGCGCCAGCTCCAGCGCCTGCGGCAGCAGCGCCGCCGGCAACCGCCAGCCACGCTCGGCCAGCCGGCGCAGCATCGTGTGGCGCAGACCGATCGGCCAGTCGTCCTGCAGCAGCGTCTCGACCACCGCCCGGCTGCTCGGGTCCGCCAGCGCGGGGCGGCGCTCCGGGCGCGCGCCCGGCTGCTCCGCGGCGGGGGTCTCGGCCGCCTCGGCCGGCAGCGCCAGCCCGTCCGCGCCGATCCGGGCCGCCAGCGCCAGCACGCCGGCCGCGCGCAGCAGCACCGCCGCGTCCTCGTCCGGCGTGGCGGCCAGCGCCGCCATCAGTCCGTTCAGCGGCGCCGGTGCGGCCGACAGCGCGGCCCGCCAGCCCGGCGCGCGCTCGGTGCCGACCAGCGCCGCCGGCAGCAGCCGCTCCAGCGCGGCCGACACCGCCGCATCCGGCATCACACCCGTCGTGCTCATCGCCCTGCTCCTTCGCCGCGCCCGAGCTGCCAGGCGTCATCGCCCCGCAGCGTCAGCAGCCGCAGCGTCTCGCCATTCCATTCGCCGCTCGCCTGCACCGGTGCGCCGCCGCCGACCGCCAGCAGCGTCAGCACCTGGTCGGCCGGCACCCGCAGCGGCAGCGCCCGGCCCTGCGGCCCGAGCAGGCAGAGCTGCTCGCCGTGCAGCCGCAGCACGCCCTGCAGCGCCAGCGGCCACAGCGGCAGCCACGGATGCGCGGCCATCGCGGCGGCCGCGCGGTCCAGCTCGGCGGTCCAGTCGCCCGCGTCGGGCGGCGGCGCGGCCTCGGCCGGGCCGCGCTGCTCGACCAGCGCCCGCAGCGGCGCCGCCGACGGAAAGAACACCAGCCGGCCCGCGCGCACCTGCCCGCTAACCCACGGCATGTCGAAGCCGGCGGTGCCGTGGCTGAAGTCGAGCAGCAGCGCGCGCCGGCCGCTGTCCAGGCCCTGCAGCCAGACGCGGCGCTCGACCAGCCGGCCCTCGCGCTCCTCGACGATCTGGCCGAGCACCGCCCAGCGGTCGTCGACCGCCTCGCCGCGCGCCAGCACCTCGTCGAGCTCCAGCGGCCAGCCGAGCGTGGCGCGCACATCGGCGCGCTCGGCCTCGCTCAGCGCGTCGCGCCGCGCCACCGCGTCGATCAGCAGCTGCAGCCGCCCCAGCCGCGCCAGCAGCCGTGCCGGGGCATCGACCTCGGCGCCGGCGGCCTGCAGCCAGCCGGCCAGCGCGCCGGCCTGCGCATCGACCAGCCGCGCGCCCATCGTGCGCCACTCGGCCGCGCCGCCGGCCGGCGGCGTCGCCAGGCCCTGGCTCACCCGCTCGGCCAGCCAGCGCGACAGCTCCTGCAGGCCGGCCTCGATGCGCTGCCAGCGTTTCGCCTGCCGGGCGGTGGCGTCGGCGCTCGCGGCCGGCGGCGCGGCGTCCTCGCCCGCGGCCGCGGCGGCCTGGCGCTGCTCCTGCTTCTGGACGTCCTTCTGCGCCTGCTTCTCGGCGCGCTCGCGCCGGCCGTCCAGCCAGGCGCTGACCCACGCGGGCGGCGCGCCGGTGGTGCTGAAGCGCTGCGGCTCCTGCGCGCGCATCAGCAGCAGCGCCAGCCCGTGCTTGCACGGGAACTTGCGGCTCGGGCAGCTGCACTTGAAGACCGGGCCGCTCAGGTCGACCTGGGTCTGATAGGGCTTCGAGCCGCTGCCCTGGCATTCGCCCCAGGCGGCCTGCGCGTCATGGCCCAGCAGCGGCCACTTCGCCGGGGAGATCAGCCCGCGCGCCGCCTTGGCGGAGGCCTCGTCAGGCGCAAGGGCCAGCACGGCCTCGCGGGTCAACGCAGTCGATGGTTCGGTCAATCGGACTCCCGGCACCCAGGGTTGCTGAAGTGCCGGGCAGTCTACGCAACGAACTGCCGCGCTGCGCGTGAAGGATGGCGTGGGAAAGGGGCGGATTCGGGGCCGTGCCAGACGGCTTCAGCTTGAGTACGCCAACGGCGCAAGGCGATTGCATTCGCCAGGTAACCGGTTGACTGGTAACAATCCCGCCCGACCTCGACGCGGTCAGATACCATGTAATCATGCCCCTGTGCGCAGCCGGAAGCGACCGCATGAACCAGATCCATCCGCAGGCCCGCACCACGCCGCGCACCGGCCACGCTCGTCGGCACCGGAACTGGGCTCACGGATTCAATCGCTCGCGCCACGGATGAACTCAACCGCCTTGTATTTCAGCATCCAGCAAGCCTGGATATTGCCATGATGGATTTATCACCGAATCAAGGGAAAATCATGCCACTACTTCGTAAAGCTTGGGCACTCACCACTTCTGCTGCTATGGCGTTGATGCCTCATCTCGCTGCGCAAGCGCAAACCACCCAAGGCGCAACGGCGCCTGTTGACCTCTCTCAACATCCGTTGCTGGCTCTCCCTGGAATTCGTTATGCTACTCAGCTGCGGATGAAAATGGTAGAGGTCGTAGAAAACCGTTTACAGGCGCAAGGCAAGACAAAGCGCCAAATCAATGAATTTTTATTAACGGGGAGTGACCCCACTACTGCAGCAGCATCGCTAGCGCTAGATGAGTTAATTAATCCTAATCCGGAAAAATTACCTGAGATACATCAAGGCCGTTTCAAGCAAGCCTCTATTGCTCAGTTAGCTGTTTCTCCTAACAGTGCGCCTGATGTGCCGATGTATAGTTTTGTCATTCCCGTAGCGCAGGCCATGCAAGAGCCTGTGGCTGTATGTGTGGAAATGCCAGTTGGCATGCCCGCCGAGGATGGTAAATACAAAAATTATGAGATTGTTTATCATGGCATGATTATACCGAGTGGCGAGCTAAAAGACATTTCATGGACAGGTGAGCGCACATCATCCTTTAAGCCTGATGGTACTTTCCGCCGCGCCTGCGCAAGCTATGTTTTTGCTGTGGCGAAAAGATTTGATGAATGCCAAAAGGCAGGTGTCACTCAAGATTGCATGAAGCGTCGACCTGAGTAGACTTCTGCCGCACAAGCCCAGCGTGCTGCGGCAGCAAAAAATAATTAATATGCGACCCAGTGACTCAAGTGGCATGACGCCGAGCAACGCCCCGGCCCGCCTCAGCGCAGCGTCAGCGCCGGTGCCGTCAAGCGCTGCATGCCCTCGGTCAGCGTCACCGGCGCCCGCCCGAACAGCGCCTCGTGCGCGCCGAGCACCGGCGTGACGCAGCAGTCCGTGGCCGCGAACCGCTCGACCCACACCGCCAGCGGCTGGCGGGCGATCAGCGCCGCCAGCTCGTCGATCAGCGCCCGCGCGCCCTCGCTGCCCGGCGCTTCTTCGCCCAGGCTCCAGTGCCGCGCCGCCCAGTCGTCGCGCCCGAGCACCGCGCACACGCCCTGCCAGAACTTCAGCTCCAGCGCGCCCACCGCCAGCCAGCCGCCGTCGGCGCAGCGGTAGAGGTTGTAGCAGGGCACGCCGCCGTTGAGCAGCGAGGCGCCGGCCTGCGGCGAACGGCCGTCGGCCAGCGCGTCGGTGCCGAGGATCACCTGGTGCTGGCGCACCGCGTCGGTCATCGACACATCGACCCAGCGCCCCTGCCCCGTCCACTGCGCGCCCAGCACGGCGGCCAGCGTGCCGATCGCCGCGGTCTGCGCGCCGCCGAGCTGGTCGGCGATCTGCAGGTGGCTGAAGACCGGGCGGCCGTCATCGGGCGTGCGCGTCTGGTCGACCACGCCGGCCAGCGACAGGTAGTTCAGGTCGTGCCCGGCCGCCAGCCGCAGCGGCCCCTGCTGCCCGTAGCCGCTGATGCTGGTCAGCACGATGGCCGGATTGATCGCCCGCAGCGCCTCGTAGCCCAGGCCGAGCCGCTCCATCACGCCGGGCCGGAAGCCTTCGACGACCGCATGCGCCTCGCGCACCAGCGCGCGCAGGTGATCGAGCTGCTCGGGCTGCTTCAGGTCGAGCACCAGCCGGCGCTTGCCGTGGTTGACGACGCGGTAGAAGTGCGAGACGCCGTCCTCGCCCGGCCCCATGTAGGCCGCGTCATCGCCCGGCAAGCCGGGGCGCCCGGGCAGCGGCGGCTCGACCTTGAGCACCTGCGCACCCAGATCGGCCAGATGCCGGCAGGCCATCGGCCCGGGCAGCAGCCGCGACAGGTCCAGCACGCGCAGCGGCGCCAGCACCGGCGGGCGGCCATCGCCTTCCTGCATCGACACCCCCGCATGGGCCCGAATCGGAACTGAAGCGTTCCATTGTGTCTGCCAGAAGGAGGTGGGCTGCATGGACTGGGACTTTCGCCGGCATCTGCCGATAAGCACCGCGCAACAGCAACGCCAACTGTGAACGCCAGGCTCGGCGGGCGAGCCTTCGGCATTCAGATGAGGGATCGCCTCGCGGGCCTGGGGTTTCTACAGTGGACACCAAGCCGGATCGTCACCGCACGGCATCGACACAACACAGAGAGGTTCCCCATATGGACAAGACCACGCACAAGCCGGGCGCTGCACCGCCCGCACGCCAGCGCCATCCGTGGCGGCTGGCGGGTCTGCTGATCGGCTCGACGCTGGTGGCCAGCACCGCCGCCGCGATGAACGGCGCGATCGACCTGCCGGTCATCGGCCCGCTGTTCGAGCAGACCGACCGGGTCGATGCCTCGCTGCTCGAGCAGATCGCGCTGGCAGCGGGCGGCCTGCTCGCGCTGGCCTTCATCAGCCGGCGCCGTCGTCCGGGCCGGCTCTGAACGGCAGGGGGCGGCTCAGCGCGCCAGCTCGGCGCGCATCGCGTCGATGACCGCCTTGTAGTCGGGCGCGTTGAAGATCGCGCTGCCGGCCACGAAGGTGTCGGCGCCGGCGTCGGCGATGCGGCGGATGTTGTCGGTCTTGACGCCGCCGTCGATCTCCAGGCGGATGTCGCGGCCCGAGGCGTCGATGATGCGGCGCACCTTCTCGGCCTTCTTCAGCGTGCTGTCGATGAAGCTCTGGCCGCCGAAGCCGGGGTTGACGCTCATCAGCAGCACCACGTCGACCTTGTCGATCACCCACTCCAGCACATCGACCGGCATGTGCGGATTGAAGACCAGACCGGCCTGGCAGCCCTCGGCCTTGATCAGCTGCAGCGTGCGGTCGACATGCGTCGAGGCATCCGGGTGGAAGGTGACGATGTCGGCACCGGCCTTGCAGAAGGCCTGGGCCAGCGCGTCGACCGGCTGCACCATCAGATGCACGTCGATCGGCGCCGGGGTTCCGTCCGGTTTCACGGCGTGCTTCTTCAGCGCCTGGCAGACCATCGGGCCGAAGGTCAGGTTGGGCACGTAATGGTTGTCCATCACGTCGAAGTGGATCCAGTCGGCGCCGGCGGCCAGCACGTTCTTGACTTCCTCGCCCAGGCGGGCGAAGTCGGCAGACAGGATCGACGGGGCGATGCGGTAGGTGGGGAGGGTGGAGCTCATGGCCCGGAATTCTAGGGGCCGAGTAACAGCGCGGTTTCAGGGAAATCGACGGCAGGCCTTCATGCCCTCAGGCCGCCGGCTCCTTCCACTGGCGCAGATGCTGGCCGGCATCGACGAAGATCGTCTGCGCGGTCACCCGGCGGGCGTCCAGCAGCCAGGCCACCGCGTCGGCCACATCGGCCGGATCGACCGCGCCCTGCAGCGGCGTGGCCTGCGCGGCGGCCTCGAAGGCGGCCCGGTCGGCCTCGGGCAGCGGCAGCGTCGGCCCCGGCGCGACCGCATTGACCCGGAACGGCGCCAGCGCCAGCGCCAGGCGCTTCATCGCCGCATGCATCGCGCCCTTGGACAGGCAGTAGCTCAGGAACTGCTCGTGCAGGTTCTCGACGTTCTGGTCCAGCAGCAGCACCGCCTGGCCGCGCGGAAAGGCCTGCGCCAGCGCCAGCATCATCCGCACCGGCGTCTCGTAGTGGACCGCATGGTGCATCTGCCAGCGCGCGCCGGTCACGCTGCTGCGGTCGTCGTTCTCGAAGGCGCTGGCGTTGTGGACCAGCGCGATCTCGGCGCCCTCGCCCACCGTCTCGCGCAGCCGCGCCAGCAGCGCCTCGAAGGAGGCCAGCGCCGCCTCCGGCTCGGCCAGATCGGCCACCCAGATGCCGGGCGAGGCCGCGCCGTGCAGCTCGCGCGCCAGCGCCTCGGCGCGTGCGGCGCCCTGGCGCGCATGCACCAGCACCGTCCAGCCACGCGCAGCCAGCGTGCGCGAGATCACCTCGCCGACTCGCGCATGGCCGCCGGTGACCAGCGCCAGCCGCTGCGGCGCGCTCATGCGCCGGCCTGGGCCCGGCCCCGCGCCACCGCATCGACCTTCATCAGCAGGTCGCGGTCGACATGGGTGAAGAAGCCGATGCTCTCGACACCCTCGTAGCGCTCGGTCTTGCGGATGCGCACGTCGACGCTCTCGACATGCTCGCTCTCGAGCACCCGGCGCGCGATCTTCAGCGCCATCGACTCCTGCAGGATGTGATGGCCCTCGGCGACCGTGGCGGTGATCGCGTCGAGCGCCTGCAGGTAGTCGTAGGGCATCTCGTAGCGGTCGAGATACAGGGCCGGATCGAAGAACAGGTTCACCCGCAGGTCGACGATCGTCTCCTGGGTGACGCCATGCTCGTCGGGCGCGCAGCCGATCTGGGCGCGCGCGCGATAGCCGTTGATCTCGAAATGCGGATTCTGGGTGGGGCTGGGCATGCGGTTTTCTATCATGCCCGGCAACTCCCCGCGCGACGCCGCAGCGTTCGGCGACAGCCTCAGGCCGGCAGGGCCGCCTCGAAGCCGGCGTCGTCGATCGCGGCCAGCAGCTGCTGCGGCGTGACCTGCGCGGCGTCGAAGCGCACGTTCGCCTCGCCGCGCTCCAGCGAGACCTCGGCGCGCTCGACGCCGGGCAGCGCCGACAGCACGCCGCTCACGCTGCGCACGCAGCCGCCGCAGCTCATGCCGGCAATCTTCAGGGTCAGTTCGGTGGACATCGCGATTCCTTTCACGGTCGATGGTCGGGTTGGGCCAGGAAATCATGAAACATGGGGATATTCCCATGGCGTCTATGATGCCCCGCATGCCCAAGCCCCAGTTCACCTGCACCGTCACGCCCGCGTATCTGGCCGAGCAGTCCGATGCCGCCCAGGGCGTCTATGCGTTCTCGTACACCGTCTCGGTGGTCAACACCGGCGATGTCGCCGGCCAGCTGATCGGCCGGCACTGGGTCATCGTCGATGGCGCGGGCCATGTCGAGCAGGTCCGCGGCCTGGGCGTCGTCGGCCACCAGCCGATGCTGCAGCCCGGCGAGCGCTTCGAGTACACCAGCTGGACCCGGCTGGCCACGCCGCGCGGGCGCATGCGCGGCACCTATTTCTGCATGACCGACGAAGCCCGCCCCTTCGAGGCCGAGATTCCCGAATTCGAGCTGTCGCAGGCTCACGCGCTGCATTGAAGGGGCTGCTGCAGACCCTGCGCGACTGGCGCAGCCCGAGCCCGTCGACCGACGGGGATCTCGGCACCCTGCTGGAGGCGGCCGACGCCCGGGCGCCCCGGCCGGAGCGGCATCTGTGGCTGATCCGTCTGGCCGAATGGCTGCGCCGGCCGCTCGGCCGCCAGGACACGCCCGCCGACAGCACCTCCGACCCGGCGCCGCTGCGCCGGCTCCGGCTGATGCTCGATGTGCTCGAGGCGCATCCCGAGCATGCGCGCCGGGTGCGCACGCTGCTGCAGTCGATCTTCGGCACGCTGGACGCCACCACGCTGCTGGCCGACTTCGGCTTCTCGCCGCGCTCGGGCTTCAGCAGCGAACTCGTGGAGCGGCTGCGCACCCGGCTGCTGCCGGCCACGCCCGACACCGGCGATCTCGGCCAGCTCTTCCAGATGGTGCTGCATGACGCCGGCGACGCCGCCTGGCTCGAGGCGATCGACGAGGCCACGCTGAAGCGCCTGGGCGCGCTGCTGCTCGACGAGCCGCAGACACGGCACTGGCGCGGCGCGCTCATCGATTCGGTGCAGATGCTCGCCAGCCAGATCCGCGCGGTGGCGCTGTCGGCGGCGATCCGGCCGCGGCTGGATCCGGCGCTGCTGGCCGACCGCCCCTTCTTCCAGCTGGCGCAGAGCGCCGCGCAGCTCGCCGAGGCCGAGGCGGCCGGCGACGGCGGCGCGCAGCTGCAGCAGATCCGCTACCTGCGCGCGCTGCTGTCGACCTGCCGGCGCGCGATCGACAGCGTGCGCGAGCATCTCGAGGAGCACGGCGTCTCGGTCGACATCGTCTTCCAGGTCGAGCAGGTCCACGAGCGCATCGACCGCATCGAGGCGCTGCTGGGCTGCCTGGCCTCGCCGGCGCCGGCGCGCGACTGGCAGTGGCTGCTGGCGCAGCTCGCCCGCGGCGTGCAGGGCCGGCGCAGCCTGGGCCGGCTGTTCTCTCACCACTACTCGATGCTGGCGCGCAAGGTGGCCGAGCGCAGCGCCGCCACCGGCGAGCACTACATCACCCGCAACCGCGCCGAATGGCTGGACATGCTGCTGCGCGCCTGCGGCGGCGGCCTGGTGATCGCCGGCACCACGCTGATGAAGTTCGCCATCGGCGCGCTCGGGCTGTCGGCCTTCTGGGGCGGCTTCTGGGCCGGCATGAACTACGCGGTCAGCTTCGTGATGGTGCAGCTGCTGCACTGGACGGTGGCGACCAAGCAGCCGGCGATGACCGCGCCGGCGATGGCCGCGCGGCTCGAGCATGTCGGCGACAGCGACGCGGCGATCGAGGACTTCGTCGACGAGGTCGCGCACCTGCTGCGCAGCCAGATCGCCGGCATCATCGGCAACCTGATGACGGTCATGCCGGTGGTGGTGCTGCTGCAGGCGATGGCCTGGCTGGTGCAGGATGCGCCGCTGATCGCCGACAGGACGGCGCACTACGCGCTGCACAACCTGACGCTGCTGGGGCCGACGCTGGGCTTCGCCGCCTTCACCGGCGTGCTGCTGTTCGCCTCCAGCCTGATCGCCGGCTGGGTGGAAAACGCCTTCGTCTTCCACCGCATCGACAGCGCGATCGCCTGGAACCCCGGCTTCGTGCGCTGGCTGGGGCCCGAGCGGGCGCAGCGCTGGTCGCGCTGGTGGCGCGCGAACATTTCCGGCATCGCCGCGAATGTCTCGCTCGGGCTGATGCTGGGCATCGTGCCGGTGCTGGCGGCCTTCTTCGGCCTGCCGATCGAGGTGCGCCATGTGACGCTGTCGGCCGGACAGATCGCCGCGGCGCTGGGCACGCTGGGCGTGCAGGTGCTGCAGGAGCCGGGCTTCTGGTGGTGCGTGGCCGCGATCCCGCTGACCGGCATGCTCAATGTGCTGGTGAGCTTCCTGCTGGCCTTCCGGTTGGCGCTGCGCTCGCGCGGGCTGAAGGTGCGCGAGCGCAGCCGCATTCATGCGGCGCTGCGCCGGCGGCTGCGCCAGGCGCCGGCCAGCTTCCTGTGGCCGACCGCGCAGGTCGAGCAGGCCGCGGCCGGGCGCGTGTCAGACCACTGAGCCCGGCGCATTTCCGGCCGCCCCGGACCGGGCGATCGCGCTACAGTCGCGGCGCGCTGCCGGGCGGGCTCGAGGCTCAGTCCTGCGACGGCGGCTTGTCGCGGCGACGCTCGCCGTCGCGGCGACCCGAGAACATCGTCCACCAGACGATGCCGACCAGCAGCAGCCCGGCCCCCAGTGCTTCGAGAATCAGCAGCGTCATGTCGTCCTCGTCCTTCCGATCCCGTTCCGTCGGCCTGTGCCGCGCGACCCTCCGGCCCCGCAGCGGGCTGTCCCTGGCCGCCGCGCTGATTCTAGGCACGCTGGCCGGCTGCGGCACCCCGCCGCGCCCGACCGACAGCGCGCCGCCGCCGCTGGAGATTCCGCCCTCGGTGCAGACGCCGCCGCCGCTGGCCAGCGATGCCGAGGTGCGCACCACCCCGCGCGGGCGCTGGGTGAAGGCCGAATGGCGCGACCTGCCCGGCTGGGATCAGGACACGCTGACCCTGGCCTGGCCGGCGCTGACGAAGAGCTGCGACAAGGCGCTGACCGCCGCCAACGGCGGCAACACCAGCGGCCGCGGCCTGGCCGCCGCCGCGGTGGCCACCGGCACCGTCGGCCTGAGCCCGTTTGCGGTCGCCTCGGCCTGGAATGCCACCTGCCGCGAGGTGCGCCGCATCGGCCCGACGCCCACCGAGGCGCAGGTGCGCCAGCTGCTGCAGCAGCGCCTGCAGCCCTGGCGCATCGAGAGCGCCGAGGGCCGGACCGACGGCCTGCTGACCGGCTACTTCGAGCCGCTGCTCGAGGCCAGCCGCACCCGCACCGCCCGCCACACCGTGCCGATCCATGCGATGCCGGCCGATCTGGCCAGCCGCAAGCCCTGGTACACCCGCGGCGAGATCGACAGCCTGCCGGCGGCGCAGGCCGCGCTCAAGGGGCGCGAGATCGCCTGGCTGGCCGATCCGATGGATCTGCTGCTGGTGCAGATCCAGGGCTCGGGCCGGCTGGCCTTCACCGCGCCGGACGGACAGCGCAGCATCACCCGCCTGGCCTTCGCCGGTCACAACGACCAGCCCTACCAGTCGGTCGGCCGCTGGCTGGTCGAACAGGGCGCCTTCACGCTGGAGCAGGCCAGCTGGCCGGCGATCCGCCAGTGGGCGCGCCAGAACCCGCAGCGCGTCAAGGAGATGCTGGCGGTCAACACCCGCTATGTCTTCTTCCGCGAGGAGCCGCTGCCCGATCCGTCGGTCGGCGCGGTCGGCGCGCAGGGCGTGCCGCTGACGCCGGGCCGCTCGATCGCGGTCGACAAGGACAGCATTCCCTACGGCACCCCGGTCTGGCTGGCCAGCACCGAACCGCAGCCCTGGAGCGCCACGCCGCCGGCGCCGCGCCCGCTGCAGCGCCTGGTGGTGGCGCAGGACACCGGCAGCGCCATCATCGGCGCGGTGCGGGCCGACTACTTCTGGGGCTGGGGTGATGGCGCCGAGGACCGCGCCGGCCGCACCAAGCAGCCGCTGCGCCTGTGGGCGCTGTGGCCGAAATGAGCACATGAGGCGCCGGGCGCGCGTCAGCCCAGCTCGGTGCGGCCGCGGCCGGCCTGCTTGGCGCGGTACATCGCCTGATCGGCGCGCTCGATGACCGCATCGAGATCCTCGGCGCCCCGGCACTCGCCGATGCCGGCCGAGAAACTCATCACCAGCACCGGCGAGACGCCCGGCAGCGGATGGCGCATCAGCCGTCGGCGCAGCCGGTCGACGCAGGCATGCGCCTGCTCCGGACGGGTTTCCGGCAGCAGCAGCAGGAACTCCTCGCCGCCCCAGCGGCCGACGATGTCGGTGCTGCCGCGCAGCTCGTCCTCGGCCAGCCGGGCGAAATGGCACAGCGCCCGGTCCCCGATCGGGTGGCCATGCTCGTCATTGATGCGCTTGAAGTGATCGATGTCGATCAGCGCGACCGACAGCGGCGCCTGCCCGGCACCGAACTGCCCGATGCGCTCGCGCAGCGTGCGCCGGTTGGGCAGGCCGGTCAGCTCGTCGCGGGTGGCCATCTCATGGATTCTGGCCAGCGCCTGACGCAGCTCCTCGCGCTGATCGGACAGGCGTCGGCGCAGCCGGCCGAAGCGGATCGTCAGGATGGCCACCGCGCCCAGCGCCAGCACCGCGATGCCGGCATGAATGATCTCGACTTCGGCCGGATAGCGCTGCGGCTCGCTGCGGTTGCACAGCACCATGACCACCGCCAGTTCCAGCCCGGCCAGCAGGGCCATCGCCCGCGCCTGGCCCGGACGCAGCACGAACATGCCGAAGGTCAGCACCACGATCAGCATCACCACCACCACGCCGCGGGCCTCGCCCAGCACCGCGTAGGCCCAGCAGACCTCGGTGATCGCGCAGACCATCTGCACCAGGGTCAGCGAGGGCTCGGGCGGGTGCAGCACCTCGTTCCAGCCGCTGCGGATCAGGAGATAGAGGCCGCCCGCGGTCGACAGGCTGAAGGCGGTCAGCGTGAACGCCCGGTCCGCCGCCGCCAGACCGAGCAGCACCGCCATCTGCAGGATCAGCGCGAACAGCAGGAAGACCCCGAGCGAGAGCAGGGTCTGCGACACCCGCACCCGCTGCCGTCCGGCCGGTCCGAGCACCAGCCGCATGAGCGCCTGCAGCACCGGATGCACCGGCGGCGGCACGCCTGCCACCACAGCGCTGGAAGAGGGGACGGGGAACGGCTCGGACATGCCGGCCTATCGACGCCCGTGCCGCCGACTTGACGGCGAGCCGCTCCGGCTCAGGCCAGCTCGGAGCGGTCGCGCCCGGCGGCCTTGGCGCGGTAGAGCGCCCGGTCGGCGCGCTCGATCGCGCTGTCGATGTCGCCCTGGCCCAGGCAGATGCCGACCCCGGCCGAGAAGGTGATGCGCAGGCCCGGCTCGACCTGGTCAAAGGGCTGCTGGCGCAGGCTCTCGCGCAGGCGCTCGACCGCCTGCAGCGCCGGCTCGGCCGCGGTGCCGGGCAGCAGCAGCAGGAACTCCTCGCCGCCCCAGCGCGCCATCACGTCGGCGCCGCGCAGTTCGGCCTCGATGCGCCGCGCAAAGCCGCGCAGCACCTCGTCGCCGGCGGCATGGCCGAGGCGGTCGTTGATCTGCTTGAAATGGTCGATGTCGAGCAGCGCCAGCGACAGCGGCGCCTTCAGCCGCGCATGGCGCGCGGTCTCGGTCAGCAGCAGCTCGCCCATCGCGCGGCGGTTGGGCAGGCCGGTCAGCTCGTCGCGGGTGGCGATCTCGCTGAGCTTCTCGAGCGCGCGCGCCAGCGCGGTGCGCTGATCGCGCAGGCGCTGGCGCAGCCGTGCCATGCGCAGCGACAGCAGCGTCACGCCGATCAGCACCAGCGCGGTCACGCCCAGGTGGACCGCCTCGACCTCGATGCGGTAGCGGAACGGGTCGGCCAGCGTCATCGCCCGCATCACCGTGGCCAGCATCAGCAGCGCGACGCCGGCCAGCACCAGCGCCTGACGGCGCTGCAGCGCGAACATCGAGAACATCACCACCACCGCCAGCAGCGCCAGCACCGCCCCGCGCGCCTGGCCGGTCACCGTGTAGACCCAGGTGGTCAGCAGCACGCCCAGCAGCGTCTGCGGCAGCGTCAGCGAGGGCTCGCAGCCACAGCGCAGCGCCAGCCGGCGGTTGAGGCCGCTGCGCATCAGCCCGTAGCCCAGCAGGCCGACCAGGCCCATCGCCAGCATCGGCGGCAGCACCCGGGCCCGATCCAGCAGCGCGGCCTCACCCTGGCTGCCCAGCCACAGCAGCAGCACCAGCGCCAGATAGCCACCCAGGCCGATCAGGCTCTGGGTGATGCGCCAGCGCTGCTGGCCTGGCGGACCCAGCAGCAAGGCGACAGCGCGGGAGGAAAAGGAATTCACGAAAAAATGGAAACATTGTGTTACCAGCGTGAATATTGAACGATTCCTGCCCCGCTGCCCATCCCTCAGGTCCGGCCACGCAAGTGCGTGAGTGGCAGATGCGTGAGCGGCCAGACCGAGCCGGCCGACTTGACCTCGCCGAGCGAGAAGCTGGTGTGCATGTCCTTGACGTTCGGCAGCTTGAAGAGTGTGTCCCGGGCCCATCGCGAGTACGCATCCAGATCGGTGGTGACCACCTGCAGCTCGAAGGTGCCGGTGCCGCTGATGTAGTGGCACGCCACCACCTCGGGCAGCGCGCGGATGCCATCCTCCAGGGCCTGTGTTGCTGCGGCGTTGTTTCGTTCTGCGTCGATGCGAACGAATGCAAAGACGCCCAGGCCGATTCGCCTTCTGTCGATTTCCGCACGGTAGCCGGTGATGTAGCCCTCCTCCTCGAGCCGCTTCACCCGCCGCCAGGTGGGGGCGGCCGACAGCCCGATGCGCGTGGCCAGTTCGGCGTTCGACAGCCGGCCGTCGCGCTGCAGCTCGCCCAGGATCGCGATGTCGTAGCGGTCCAGATCGATGCCCTCGGAGGTGCGGGTTATCCCTGAAATCGCGTTTTCCTGAATTTCTCTTTCTGACATTGGCTTTTCCGAGAAAGGAAGTTGCCCGGATTAGGCAACAGGCGCCATCGAAAGAAAACACCTCTCGGCGCACCCCTCCTAGACTGGCGGCATCGGCGCCGACCGGACACCCGCTCCATGCGCGCCCCCATTCACGAGATGGAGACCGCCTGATGAACGCCCCGCTGCCCGACGCCGTGCGCCGCGCCCTCGAGCACATCACGCTCGACGACAAGTACACCCTGGACCGCGGTCGCGCCTTCATGAGCGGCGTGCAGGCGCTGGTGCGGCTGCCGATGCTGCAGCAGCAGCGCGACCGCGCCGCCGGCCTGGACACCGCCGGCTTCATCAGCGGCTACCGCGGCAGCCCGCTGGGCACCTACGACCAGTCGCTGTGGGCCGCGAAGAAGCATCTGGCCGAGCACCGGATCGTCTTCCAGCCCGGCGTCAACGAGGAGCTGGCCGCCACCGCCGTCTGGGGCACGCAGCAGCTCGACCTGTTCCCGCAGACGAAAAAGCACGATGGCGTCTTCGGCATCTGGTACGGCAAGGGCCCGGGCGTGGACCGCTGCATCGATGTCTTCAAGCACGCCAACATGGCCGGCACCGCGCGCCACGGCGGCGTGCTGGCCATCGCCGGCGACGACCACATCGCCAAGAGCAGCACCGCCGCGCACCAGAGCGACCATGTGTTCAAGGCCTGCGGCATGCCGGTGTTCTTCCCGAGCACGGTGCAGGAGATCCTCGACCACGGCCTGCACGCGATCGCGCTGAGCCGCTACGCCGGCGTCTGGTCGGGCATGAAGACGATCCAGGAGGTGGTGGAGTCGTCGTCGTCGGTCAGCGTCGATCCGGACCGGGTGGACATCCTGCTGCCCGAGGACTTCCAGATGCCGCCCGGCGGCCTGCACATCCGCTGGCCGGATGCGCCGCTGGAGCAGGAGGCGCGGCTGATGGACCACAAGTGGTACGCCGCGCTGGCCTACATCCGCGCCAACCGGCTCAACCACAATGTCGTCGAGGGTCCGAACGACCGCTTCGGCCTGATCGCCAGCGGCAAGGCCTACAACGACCTGCGCCAGGCGCTGCACGACCTTGGCCTGGACGACGACACCTGCCGCGCGCTGGGCGTGCGGGTGCACAAGGTCGGCGTGGTCTGGCCGCTGGAGGCGAGCATCACCCGCCGGTTCGCGCAGGGCCTGCAGGAGATCCTGGTCGTCGAGGAAAAGCGCCAGATGATCGAGTACCAGCTCAAGGAGGAGCTGTACAACTGGCGCGCCGACGTGCGCCCGAACGTGCTGGGCAAGTTCGACGAGCCCGACGGCGACCAGAGCGGCGGCGAGTGGTCGATGCCCAACCCGAGCCAGAACTGGCTGCTGCGCGCCAAGGCCGACCTGACGCCGTCGATCATCGCGCGCGCGGTGGCCCGGCGCCTGAAGCGCCTGGGCGTGCCGGCCGACGTGGCCGCGCGCATGGACGAGCGGCTGCGCGTCATCGACGCACGCGAGCAGGCGCTGGCCGCCCAGGCCAAGACGCCGGTGGGCGAGCGCACGCCGTGGTTCTGCTCGGGCTGCCCGCACAACACCAGCACCCGGGTGCCGGAGGGCTCGCGCGCGCTGGCGGGCATCGGCTGCCACTACATGGCGACCTGGATGGACCGCGACACCGTCACCTTCAGCCAGATGGGCGGCGAGGGCGTGGCCTGGGTCGGCCAGGCGCCCTTCACCACCGACGCGCATGTCTTCGCCAACCTCGGCGACGGCACCTACTTCCACAGCGGCCTGCTGGCGATCCGCCAGTCGATCGCCTCGGGCGTCAACATCACCTACAAGATCCTCTACAACGACGCGGTCGCGATGACCGGCGGCCAGCGCGTCGGCGAGCGCCCGGAAGGCCACTCGGTGCCGCAGATCATGCAGACGCTGGTGGCCGAAGGCGTCGCGAAGCTGGTCATCGTCACGGACGATCCGGCCAAATACGCCGGCGTGGCGCTCTCGCCCGGCGTGACGGTCCACCACCGCGACGAGCTCGACGCGATCCAGCGCCAGTTCCGCGCGCTGAAAGGCACGACAGCGATCATCTACGACCAGACCTGCGCGACCGAGAAGCGCCGGCGCCGCAAGCGCGGCCTGATGGCCGATCCCGCCAAGCGCGTCGTCATCAACGAGGCGGTCTGCGAGGGCTGCGGCGACTGCTCGGTGCAGAGCAACTGCCTGAGCGTCGAGCCGGTCGAGACCGAGTTCGGCCGCAAGCGGCGCATCAACCAGAACTCGTGCAACAAGGACTTTTCCTGCGTGAAGGGCTTCTGCCCGAGCTTCGTCACCGTCGAGGGCGGGCAGCTCAGGAAGCCGCAGCGCCAGAAGAAGGGCGACCTGGCCGCGCTGCCGCCGCTGCCCGAGCCGGTGCTGCCGGTGGCCGAAAGCGCCTGGGGCATCGTCGTGGCCGGCGTCGGCGGCACCGGCGTCATCACCATCGGCCAGATCCTGGGCATGGCCGCGCACCTGGAGGGCAAGGGCGTGGTGACGCAGGACGCCGCCGGTCTGGCGCAGAAAGGCGGCGCGACCTGGAGCCACATCCAGATCGCCAACCGGCCCGAGGCGATCTTCACCACCAAGGTCGACACCGCGCAGGCCGATCTGGTCATCGCCTGCGATCCGCTGGTGGCGGCGCAGCGCCCGACGCTGGCGACGATGCAGCCCGGGCGCACCTGGGTGGCGCTGAACCGCCACGGCGCACCGACCGCCAGCCTGGTGCGCAACCCCGACTGGCAGTTCCCGGAGGCCGGCTGCGACAGCGCGCTGGAGCGGGCGGTCGGCGCGCAAGGCCTGGGCGCCTTCGATGCCGAGCAGGCCGCCACCGAGCTGCTCGGCGACTCGATCTACGCCAACCCGCTGCTGCTCGGCTACGCCTGGCAGCACGGCCGCATCCCGCTGGGCCGCGCCGCGATCCTGCGCGCGATGGAACTCAACGGCGTGCAGGTCGCCGCCAACCAGGCCGCCTTCGAATGGGGCCGGCGCTGCGCACACGATCCGTCGGGCGTGCGCAGCCTGTTCGCGGCGCAGAAGGTGATCCAGATCGTGCGCCGCCCCTCGCTCGACGAGACGATCGCACGCCGCACCGAGTTCCTCTCGGCCTACCAGAACGCCGCCTATGCCGAGCAGTACCGCGCCTTCGTCGCCCGGGTGCGCGAGGCCGAGGCGCCGCTCTCCAGCACCCGGCTGACCGAGACGGTCGCGCAGGGCCTGTTCAAGCTGATGGCCTACAAGGACGAGTACGAGGTCGCGCGGCTGCACGCCGATGCCGCCTTCGCCGCGAAGATCGGCGAGATGTTCGACGGCGAGGTGAAGCTGGTGCACCACTTCGCGCCGCCGATCCTGGGCAAGACCGACGCACAAGGCCGGCCGGTCAAGCAGGCCTTCGGGCCGTGGATGCACAAGGCGCTGCCGTGGCTGGCGAAGCTGAAGTTCCTGCGCGGCACGGCGTTCGATCCGTTCGGCCGCACCGAGGAGCGCCGCACCGAGCGTGCGCTGATCCAGCAGTACCGTGCCAGCGTCGAGGCGCTGCTGGCGCGGCTCTCGAAGGAGCGGCTGGACACCGCGGTCGAGATCGCCCGGCTGCCGCTGGAGATCCGCGGCTTCGGGCATGTGAAGGCGGCGAATCTGGAGAAGGTGCGGGCGAAGTGGGCTGCACTCGAGGCTGGCGGCCGGGGCTGAAGCGCCGGCCGGCGTGACCGGTGTGCGCCGGTCACGCCCCTTTCACGCCTGCTGCCTAGCATCCGGCGCATTCCCACCGCCTCACCGGATGCGCCGATGTCCCTGCTGTCCCGCCTCGTCGCCCTCGCCTGCCTGGGCGCTGCCACCCTGACCGCGCAGGCCCAGACCGAAGTGACCGCCGTGCTGGCCGGCCACGCGCTGCTGCCGCACGACACCACGGTGGCCGCGCCGCTTGACGCCGGCGCCTTCTTCACCACGGCCGGCAAGTTCACCGCGCCGAGCAGGCTGCGCACCGAGACGCTCGGCGCCATCGCCGCCAGCACCTTCGTCGGCGATCCGAAACATCCGCGCGCGTCCGGCGGCACGCTGCCGGTGCGCGGCCAGTCGGTGCAGGGCTTCTCGGCCATCGTCTCGCTGGGCGGCGACCGCTTCCTGGCGATGACGGACAACGGCTTCGGCGGTAAGGTCAACTCGCAGGACGCGCTGCTGATGGTGCATCGCCTGAAGATCGACTGGGCGACCGGCCGGGTGCAGCGCGAGCACACCACCTTCCTGCGCGATCCGCAGCGGCGCATCCCGTTCGCGATCCAGAACGAGGCCACCCGCGAGCGCTACCTGACCGGCGCCGACCTCGACATCGAATCGCTGCAGCAGGTCGGCGACGAGTGGTGGATCGGCGACGAGTTCGGCCCCTACGTGATCCGCTTCGACGCGCAGGGCCGCGCGCTCGGCCTGATCGAGACGCAGGTCGGCGACAGGACCTACCGCAGCCCGGACCACTACCTGCAGGGCCGCCTGCCGAACTACCCCGGCGAGGCCGGCGGCTGGGAGGTGCGCCGCTCGGGCGGCTTCGAGCCGATGGCCAAGTCGCCGGACGGCCGCCGGCTCTACCCGATGTTCGAGTGGCCGCTGTGGGACACCGCCACGAAGGCGCAGGAAAGCCAGGAGGGCCGGCCGCACACGCGCATCCTCGAACTCGACGTCGCCAGCCAGCGCTACACCGGCCGGCAGTGGAAATACCGCTTCGAGGCCGCCGGCAACGTCGCGGCCGACTTCCAGCTGCTCGACGCCACGACCGGTCTGGTGATCGAGCGCGACGACGCGACCGAGGGCGCCGGCCCGGGCTGCCCGGACGAGCCGCGCACCGACTGCTTCACCCGGCCGGCGAAGTTCAAGCGCATCTACAAGATCGACCTGGCCCAGGCGGACGCCGACGGCTTCGTGAAGAAGATCGCCTTCATCGACCTGACGAAGATCGCCAACCCGAAGCGCCTGGCCCATGCCGGCCCGAACGAGGACGTGTTCGTGCTGCCGCACCTGGGCCCGGAGGGGCTGACGCGGGTCGACGCGCGCCACATCGTCGTCGTCAACGACAACAACTTCCCGTTCTCGTCGGGCCGCCGCCTGGGCAAGCCGGACGACAACGAGCTGACGCTGCTCGACATCGGCGCGCTGGTCGACGCGAAGTAAGGCGGGCCGAGCCTCAGCGCGCCGTCAGCGTCGACACCCGCTGGTGCAGCGCGACCGTCTGCAGCGTGGCGCGCGCGGCCTCCTGGCCCTTGATGACGAAATGCGCGGTGAACCACTCGCGGTGGGTGGCGTGCTCGTGGAACTGGTGCGGGGTCAGCACCGCCGAGAGCACCGGCACGCCGCTGTCGAGCTGCACGCGCATCAGGCCGTCGATCACCGCGGTGGCGACGAAGTCGTGGCGGTAGACGCCGCCGTCGACCACCAGGCCGAAGGCGACGATGGCGTCGTAGTGGCCGGACTCGGCCAGGCGGCGCGCCAGCAGCGGGATCTCGAAGGCGCCGGGCACGTCGAAGTGCTCGACCGCCTCGGCGGCGACGCCGCTGCGGCCCAGCTCGGCGACGAAGGCGTCACGCGCCTGATGGACGATGTCGGTGTGCCAGGAGGCGCTGATGGCCGCGATGCGGCGCACGCCGGCGGCAGCGGAGGAAGAAGCAAGGGAAGCAGTGGACTGATTCATGGTGAGCGAAACGGGCTCGAGGCCCGGGACACGGAGGCCAGAATCAGGGCGCAGGAACGCGCCGACGCCGCTGCGGTCAAGGCAGCGGCGCCGAGCGCGGTTCTCTTTCATCCGGACTGTGACCGTCGGCTCCGGAATCGCACCGGATCTGCTGACCCCGGCGGCCACCAGGACGGCTGCCGGGCGCTCGCGGGCTTGACGGCCGGCCCGACCCCGAAGGACCGCGCCGGCCGGCTGACCGCCGGTGGGGACTTCCACCCCGCCCTGAGAACGCAGGCGCCGCACTCGTGTCGGCTTCTGCAGGCTTCTTGCAGATTCAGATCACGGAACGGCACCGGGAAGCGAGTGTAGCCGCGTCAAACCGTCCCGGCTGTCGCCAAGGTCGGCCCGGACGGCGACAATCACGCCCTGCATTGCCGTCCTGCCCCATGTCCCCACGCTCCTTCCATTCCGCCTCGGCCGGCTTCGAGGCCGCGCTGCATGTCGATCTGCTGCCCGAGGGCCACCGCTCGCGCCGGCTGCACGGCCACAGCTTCTTCGCCGCGGTGCGCGCCGAGCTGCCCGCGGGCTGGGCGCCCTTCGCCGGCGGCGAGGTCGCCGAACTGCAGCGCCGCATGGAGGCCTGCTGCGCGCCGCTCGACTACGCGCTGCTCAACCAGGTCGAGGGCCTGGGCGCGCCGACCGACGAGAACATCGCGCGCTGGATCCGCCGCCGCCTCGAGGGCGAGTTCGGCGTGCCCGGCATCGAGCAGGTCGGCGTGCAGAGCACCGCGCACACCGGCGTCGACCTCGACCGCGCCGGCCACGCCCACCTGTGGCGGCGCTACCGCTTCCAGGCCGCGCACCGCCTGCCCAACGTGCCGGCCGGCCACAAGTGCGGCCGCATGCACGGCCACGGCTTCGAGGTGATCCTGCATGCCGATCAGGACATCGGCGAGAGCGACTACGGCCTCGACTACGACCGCATCGACGACATCTGGGCGCCGCTGCACTTCGAGCTGAACTACCAGTGCCTCAACGAGATCGAGGGCCTGGAGAACCCGACCAGCGAGGTGATCTCGGCCTGGCTGTGGCACCGGCTCAAGCCCCTGCTGCCCGAGCTGTCCTGGGTCACCGTCTACGAGACGGGATCGTGCGGCGCCAACTTCGACGGCCAGAACTACCGCATCTGGAAGGAGATGACCTTCGACAGCGCGATCCGGCTGAAGCACGCGCCCGAGGGCAGCCCGCTGCGCGGCATCCACGGCCACACCTGGGCGCTGCGGCTGCACCTGAACGCGCCGCTGGACGCGGTGATGGGCTGGACGGTCGACTTCGGCGACGTCAAGGCGCTCTTTGATCCGGTCTTCAAGGCCATCGACCACCGCCCGCTGTTCGAGAACGAGGCCATCGACGACGGCGACTCGCTCTCGCTGGCGCGCTGGGTGCTGGCACAGGGGCGCGCGGTGCTGCCGCAGCTCGACCGCATCGATGTCTACGAGACCCGCGGCAATGGCGCCATCGTGCTGGCCAGCGCCCGCGCCGACGAACTGGTGCCCGTCTGATGAGCTACGCGGTCAAGGAAATCTTCTACACGCTGCAGGGCGAGGGCGCGCAGGCCGGCCGCGCGGCGGTGTTCTGCCGCTTCGCCGGCTGCAACCTCTGGAGCGGGCGCGAGAGCGACCGCGCCGCGGCGGTCTGCACCTTCTGCGACACCGACTTCGTCGGCACCGACGGCCAGAACGGCGGCAAGTTCGCCGGCGCCGATGCGCTGGCCGACGCGGTGGCGGCGCGCTGGCCGGGTGGCGTCGCGGGCGCGGCCGGGCGGCCCTATGTGGTGTGCACCGGCGGCGAGCCGCTGCTGCAGCTCGACGACGCGCTGGTCGAGGCCTTTCACGCGCGCGGCTTCGAGGTCGCGGTCGAGACCAACGGCACGCAGCCCGCACCCGCGGGCCTGGACTGGATCTGCGTCAGCCCCAAGGCCGACGCGCCGCTGCTGCTGACCGCCGGCGACGAGCTCAAGCTCGTCTACCCGCAGCCGCTGGCGCTGCCCGAGCGCTTCGCCGGCCTGGCCTTCGACCATTTCTTCCTGCAGCCGATGGACGGCCCCGAGCGGCTGGCCCACACCCGCGCCGCAACCGACTACTGCATGGCCCACCCGCAATGGCGCCTGGGCGTGCAGATGCACAAGATCGTCGGCATCGAGTGAGGCGGCGGAGTGAGGCGCGGGCCGTGACGGCTCGCCTCAGCCTCACCAGTGCGGCGGGATCTCGTCGCGCGGGTCACGCGCACCGGCTCCGCCCGAGGCGGCGGCATTCTCGCCCAGCTGGCGGTTCAGCCGCGCCACCTCACGCACCAGCAGGTCGATCTGCTGCTGGCGCGCCACCACCTCGTTGAGGTGGTCGAGCAGGTCGTCGGCATAGCTGGCCTTGATCTCCAGCTCGGTCAGGCGGGTGTCGGTGTCGGGCACGGACAGGCCGCAGGCCTGGGCGGCGGAGGCGGATTCGGCGCGGGAGGAATCGATCGTCATCCCGCGATTGGACCCGATTCGCCACAACCTTCTGCGCGACCACAGCGCACTCGCGAAGGTCAGCGTCAGAACCGCTTGACACAACTTTTCGATTTCCACCGCTCATCCGAAGCCACTAGGATCAAAACGGTACCGCGTGAATAATTCACGGAACAAATCGCGCTTTCGGCTCCGCTACCGGCTTGCGGCGGATGTGCCGGCGTTCTTGCAGATCGAGAATCCGCCGCGCCCACCCTGACCGGGAAACGTCTCGAGGAACTTGTCTTGCGTCGCCTGACGACCCCGCCGATCTCCCTGCTTGCCGCGCTGATCGGCGTGGTCTGGCCGCTGCACGCGCCGGGCCAGCCGGTGCTCGGCGTGGCCGACGCGGTGGCGGGCATCGTCGGCCATGTGCGCTGGCCGGGCGGTACGCGGGCGGTGCAGCTGTGCGTCAGCAACACCAGCCTGCATGCGGCCGATCTGGGCCGGCTGCATGAGGAGGTGCCGCCGGGCCGGCTGCTGCCGGTGCGCACGCTGCCCGCCGGGGCCGAGCTGCCCGGGGGCTGCGACGCGATCTATCTGGGCAGCGGCCCCGGCGCCGAGGCGGCGCTGCCCCGGCTGGCCGGGCTGCCGGTGGTGACCATCGGCGAGGGTGCGGCCTTCTGCTCGCGCGGCGGCATGTTCTGTCTGGTGCCGCGCGGCAGCACGCCCGGCCTGCGGCTCGAGCTCAATCTGGACATCGTCGCGCGCAGCGGCCTGAAGGTGCATCCGCAGGTGCTGCGCCTGGGCCAGCCCCGTGCAGAGGGGAGCGGCTCATGACAGCGCGTCCGACGCTGGCGGGCATGCTGCGACGCGGCCACTGGCAGGTGGCCTCGGTCACGCTGCTGCTGTTCGGGCTGCTGCTGGGCGTGATCGGCCATGCGGTGCTGGGCTCGATGCAGGCGCGCCATCTGGAGCTGCTGGCGCGCACCACCGGCTACTCGATCGAGGCGGCGGTGGTCTTCCGCGACCTCGACACCATTCATGAGGTGCTGCGGCCGATCGTGCAGCGCGAGCGGCTCGGCCGGCTGCAGGTGCGGCTGCCCAACGGCCAGCTGCTGACCGAGCTGCAGCCACCGGAGCCGACCGGACTGGCCGCGCTGCAGGCCCGGATCGGCCGCTGGCTGATGCCCGGCCGGGCCGAGGCGCCGGTGCTCGACGGCAGCGGCCGCGTCATCGCCCGGGTCGAGCTCGACAGCGAGGGCAGCGACTTCATCCAGCTGCTGCTGTGGGGCAGCGGCGCCGGCCTGCTGTGCGTGCTGCTGACGCTGGGCGTGGCCTCGCTGATGACACGCCGGCTCGAGCGCTCGATCGTCGAGCCGATCGACCGGCTGGCGGCGCTGACCCGCTCGATCCGCTGCGAGCGCGCCTTCGACCGGCGCGCGCCGGCCGCACCGATCGCCGAACTGAATGCCTTGGGCGAGGACTTCAACGCGATGCTGGCCGAGATCGACGCCCACCATCGCCATCTGCAGCAGGACCGCGACAGCCTGTCGCAGCGCGCCTGGCACGACCCGCTGACCGGCCTGGCCAACCGGGCGCACTTCGAGCAGCGCCTGGAGCAGGCGCTTCAGGTGTCGCTGCAGCAGGGCCAGACCTTCGGCGTGCTCTATCTGGATGCCGACGGCTTCAAGGCGGTCAACGACACCGCCGGCCATGCCGCCGGCGACCGGCTGCTGGTGCAGATGGGCGAGCGGCTGCGCGCGGTGGTGCGCGAGGACGATCTGGTCGCCCGGCTCGGCGGCGACGAGTTCGCGGTGCTGCTGCAGCCGCTGCGCCAGGTCGACGATGCACGCCGCATCGCGCGCGAGATCGGCCGGGCCATGCAGCAGCCCTTCGACCTCGGCGCGTCGGGCTGCTTCCGCTGCGGACTGAGCGCGGGCATCGCGACCTTCCCGCAGGACGGCGACACGATTCCGGCGTTGCTCGACACCGCCGACCGCGCGATGTATCGCGCCAAGCAGGCCGGACGGCAGCATCGCCGGCCCCTGAGCGGCCGCCCCGAAGGCGCCGCGACCTGACCTGCTCTCCAGGAGAAAAGAAGATGTCCTCGCTCCCCCTGCCCGCCCGGACCTCGCGACGGCGGATGATGGCCCTGGGCCTGACGCTGGCCGCACTGGTCAGCGGCTGCGCGACGCCGCCGCCGCCCCCGCCGCCTGCGCCCGCGCCGAAGTTCACCCCCGAGCAGGTGCGCACGATGCGCGACCTCGGCTTCGTCGAGACCGACGAAGGCTGGACGCTGAGCATGGGCAGCCGCGTGCTGTTCGGCTTCGGCGCCGACCGGCTCGGTCCGGACGAGGTCGGGACGGTGGCCCGGCTGACCGACTCGCTGATCAAGGTCGGCCTGACGCGGGTGAGGGTCGAGGGCCACACCGACAGCATCGGCGACGCCACGGTCAACCAGCGCCTGTCTCTGCGCCGCGCCGAGGTCGTGGCGCGCGAGATGGAGTCGCGCGGCTTCCCGGCCGCCGGCCTGCAGGTGCGCGGCCTGGGCGCGGCCCGCCCGATCGCAGACAACGCCACCGAGGCCGGCCGGACGCAGAACCGCCGCGTCGCGGTGATCGTGCTGAGCGACTGACGGCGGACGCGGCGCGGCTCAGCGGCCGGCGCTCTCCGCAACCGGGTGCAGCGGCACGACCCGGCGCGGCAGCGCGCCGACCGTCCGGTGCGGCGCGGCACCTTCGGTCTGGGCCGGCTGGAAACTGTCGGCGCGTGCGATCGGCCAGTAGACCCGGTAGACGTTGTGCGGCCAGTCGCCCTCGCCGCGGGCGGCGGCCAGCAGCTCGCCCGGCTCGAGGAAGCAGAGCTGGTTGCGCAGCAGCCGCACCTGGTCGTTGGCGACGCGGCGCACGATGTGCGCGGCCGTGATCTCGCCCGGATGGCGCAGACCGGCGGCCTGCACCAGCTCCTGCAGCGCGTGCAGCGTGTTGCGGTGGTAGCGCGCCACCCGCTCGATCTTGTCGGGCACCACCAGCGCCTGCTGGCGCTGCGGATCCTGGGTCGCCACGCCGGTCGGGCAGGCGCCGGTGTGGCAGTGCTGGGCCTGGATGCAGCCCAGCGCGAACATGAAGCCGCGCGCCGAGTTGCACCAGTCCGCGCCCAGCGCCATCGCGCGGGCGATGTCGAACGCGCTGACGATCTTGCCCGAGGCGCCCAGCCGGATGCGATCGCGCAAGTTCAGGCCGACCAGCGTGTTGTGCACCAGCAGCAGCCCCTCCTGCAGCGGCGCACCGACATGGTCGGAAAACTCCAGCGGCGCCGCGCCGGTGCCGCCCTCGGCGCCATCGACGACGATGAAGTCGGGCGTCAGGCCCGTCTCCAGCATCGCCTTGCAGATCGCGAACCATTCCCAGGGATGGCCGATGCAGAGCTTGAAGCCGACCGGCTTGCCGCCCGAGAGCCGGCGCAGCCGCGACAGGAAGAGCAGCAGCTCGACCGGCGTGCCGAACTCGGTGTGCGCCGCCGGCGACACGCAGTCCTCGCCCACCGCCACGCCGCGGGTCTCGGCGATCTCCGGCGTGACCTTCGGGCCGGGCAGCACGCCGCCGTGGCCCGGCTTGGCGCCCTGCGACAGCTTGATCTCGATGAGCCTGACCTGTGGCGAGGTGGCGTTGGCGACGAACTTCTCCTCGCTGAAGCGGCCCTGCGCGTCGCGGCAGCCGAAGTAGCCCGAGCCGATCTCCCAGACCAGATCGCCACCGTGGCTGCGGTGATAGGCGCTGATCGAGCCCTCGCCGGTGTCGTGCATGAAGCCGCCCTTCTTCGCGCCGCCGTTGAGCGCGAGGATGGCGTTGGCGCTGAGCGCACCGAAGCTCATCGCCGAGATGTTGAAGACGCTGGCGCTGTAGGGCTGCAGGCAGTTCGGCCCCCCGATCAGCACCCGGAAGTCGTGCGAATCCAGCGTCGTCGGCGCCAGCGAGTGGTTGATCCACTCGTGGCCCTCGGCATGCACATCGACCTGCGTGCCGAAGGGGCGCTTGTCCGGATCGCCCTTGGCGCGCTGGTAGACCAGCGAGCGCTGCTGGCGCGAGAAGGGCGCGGCCTCGTTGTCGCTCTCGATGAAGTACTGGCGGATCTCCGGCCGGATGAACTCGAGCCAGTAGCGCATGTGGCCCAGCACCGGGTAGTTGCGCAGCACCGAGCGCTGGGTCTGGCGCAAGTCGCGCAGCCCCAGCAGCGTGCCGGCGCTGCCGACCAGCAGCAGCCACGGTCCGGCGCCATGACCCTGCCACCAGCCCAGCGCGCCCAGCAGCGCCGCGAACATGAGTCCCACCAGCGTCAGATAGCGCACGGGGACCAGACGATCGATCTTCATCAGCCAGGACAGCATGGCAGCGACTCCTTGTTCCGGGTCTTGCACAGACTGGCGATGCTCGGCGCACTGCGCCGGACCCAAGGGCGGAATTGAGCCCTGTCAATCCGGCAGTTGCTGTCCTGCCCGCCTTCTTGCTGCCTCAAGTCGGCAGCAGGAATACCGATGCCGATTCATGCAGAAAGCGGCCGAGCTGTGGGGCCGAAGAAATGCGCAACCGACCCATCCCGCCGACTCAAGCCATCGCGGTACTGCACATGAACACCCAGATCCCGATCAAGAAGACTTCCCTCAACCGGCGCCTGTGGCTGCCGACCGTCCTGGCGGCGGTGGTGATCGGCGTCGTCGCGGTGACCGTGAGTCTGCAGACCCGCGACAACATCGAGGCCGGCCGCCAGATCGAGGGTGAACTGAACGAGCGCCTGGAGCGCGCCGCACGCTGGGCCGCGCTGACCGAGGCCAATGCCGCACGCGGCATGACCGTGCTGGCCAGCACCGACACCAGCCTGGGCGGGAAGGTCAAGGCCGACATGGAGGCCACCTCGGCACGCATCACCGAGATCCAGAAGAGCATCGAGGCCGCCGTGCAGCTGCCCGAGGAAAAGGCCGCACTGGCCCGGGTGGCCGACACCCGCAAGACCTACATCGACCTGCGCAAGCAGCTCACCGCCGCGCAGTCGGCCGGCGAGAGCATCGACGAGGCCCGCCTGCGCGGCCTGCGGGACCGCCTTGCCGACTACCTCGGCGCCCAGCAGGCCTTCGTGCAGACGCAGAAGGCGCAAGTGGAGGCCTTCGCCAACACGGTGGCCAGCTCGCGCATGACCACGGTGCAGATCGTCACCGGGATGATGCTGGGCCTGGTCGCGCTGCTGCTGCTGTCGACCTGGCGCATGTCGCGCTCGATCCTGCAGCCGATCCGCGAGGCGATCGACACCACCGAACGCATCGCCGGCGGCGACCTGACCGCACAGATCGATACCCGCCGCAGCGACGAGCTCGGCGACCTGATGCGCGGGCTCGAGCGCATGACCGCCTCGCTGCGCCAGCTCGTCGGCGAGGTGCGCGGCAGTGCCGGCACCCTGAAGACCGCCAGCACCGAGATCGCCGCCGGCAACCTCGACCTGTCGCAGCGCACCGAGCAGACCGCCAGCAACCTGCAGGACACCGCCGGATCGATGGGCGAGCTGACGCAGACGGTGCACCAGAGCGCCGAGGCCGCCGAGGAGGCCAACCGCCTGGCCAGCTCGGCCGCGGCGGCCGCCGAGCGCGGCGGTCAGGTGGTCAGCCAGGTGGTCAGCAACATGCAGGAGATCTCCTCGTCGAGCCGGCGCATCGGCGACATCATCGGCGTGATCGACGGCATCGCCTTCCAGACCAACATCCTGGCGCTGAACGCGGCGGTGGAGGCCGCACGCGCCGGCGAGCAGGGCCGCGGCTTCGCGGTCGTCGCCAGCGAGGTGCGCAACCTGGCGCAGCGTTCGGCCGCGGCCGCACGCGAGATCAAGACGCTGATCCAGGCCTCGACCGGCACCGTCGACCAGGGCGCGCGTCTGGTCGAGGAGGCCGGCCAGGCGATGGACGAGCTGGTCGGCTCGGTGCAGCGCGTCTCCGAGATGATCGGCCGCATCACCGCCTCGGCCGCCGAGCAGAACAGCGGCATCCAGCATGTCAACCACGCGATCAGCCACCTCGACGAGATGACGCAGCGCAACGCGGCGCTGGTCGAGGAGAGCGCGGCCGCTGCCGACGGCCTGCGCGAGGAAGCGGCCCGGCTCGATGCCGCCGTGCAGCGCTTCCGCATCGACATGAGCCAGACGGCAGCACCGGTCGCCGCCGCCCGCCCGAGCAGCCCGGCGCCGGCCAGCGCGCCGCGCCCGGCCAGCCCCCGTTCGGCGGCGCCCCGGCCGGCACCCGCCCCGCGTGCCACGGCCCCCACGCCTGCACCGGCCCCGGCGCCGGTGGCCGCCACCAGTGGCAACGCAGTGGACAACTGGGAAAGCTTCTGATGGCGCGGGGGGGCACCCCCTGCCGATTTACCTGCTACACCGTCTTCATGCTCGGCAGCGGCAGCAGCGTGACCGGCGCGCTGCGCAAGGAGCGCTGAGCCCGTCAGGCGAAAAAAAGGCCGGCATGAGGGGGGTCATGCCGGCCGACTCCCTGGGTGAATGGGATTCGAGGAGGTCAACGGGAATCGGTCGGGGGAACAGTCTCCCCGGAGGACAGGCTTCGGACTCAGGCCGTGAACCAGCCGTCGAGCAGCGGCGCCGAGGGCAGCCCAGGCGCATCGCCACAGGACAGGAACGGCAAGAAAGGCAGCGCAGCCTCGTAGCCGAGCTCGCTGCTCGGGGCGCGGCGCATGTCCGAGAACGAAGGAGCCTGGTGCGCGGCATCCGCCTTCAGCAGAAATTCGGTACGGGCTTCGGCATGGGCATTCATCGCTGGGGCTCCTTTCTGTCCTGGGGCCATTGTGTCGAGCCGCCCCGGCCGGCCCCATCGGCGCGCATGCCGGACGGATGTAGGACAGATCCGACAGCGTAGGACTGCCCTGACGGCGCGGCGCGGCGCGCGCCGATTCAGCCCCCCCGGAGCAAGGTGCACACTGGATTCGTCCCTCCAGTCCAACCCGACGCCCAGGAGTTCCCGCCCATGATGCAGAACCATCTCCGCACGCTGCCCGAGCTGTTTGCCCAGCTCGGTCTGGACGAGACGCCCGAAGAGTTCGTGCGCCGCCATGCGCCACTGGCCCCGGACGTCGCGCTCGAGGAGGCGCCCTTCTGGAGCGACGCGCAGAAGGCCTTCCTGGCCACCGAGCTGGCGCGCGACGCCGACTGGGCGATCCTGATCGACCGCCTCGACGCGCGGCTGCGCGATGCGCCGGATCTGCCGATGCACTGAGTTCCGCTCTCCTGTTTGCTCTCTCCGGTCTGTTCCTGTCTGTCACGGGTGCTGTCACAGCCTCTTCGAGCCACCTTCGCGGTGGCTCTTTTTTTGCCGCTCGCCGCCTGCCATGAAGGGTGAATGACGAACGACGGCAAACGACGGAAGGCCCGCACGAGGCGGGCCAGCGGGCAGGAGAAGGCGAAAGACGATGCGTCGCGGCGCGATCAGCCGCCGGCCTGGGCGGGTTCGGAGAGATAGATCTCGACGCGGCGGTTCATCGCGCGGCCGGACTCGCTGTCGTTGCTGGCGACCGGATCGCTGGCGCCGCGTCCGTCGACGACGATGCGCGAGGCGGTGACGCCGCGGCCGACCAGGTAGTCGCGCACCGATTCGGCCCGGTCCAGCGACAGCGGGCGGTTCACCGCGTCGCTGCCGGTCGAGTCGGTGTAGCCGATGACGTTCATGCGCAGCGCGGCATCGGTGTTGCGCGCCAGCTCGTCGAGCACCGGGCGCATCTGCGGCTTGACCGCCGAGCGGCCGATGTCGAAGGAGAAATCGCTGGGAATGTTGACGCGGATGCGGTTGTCCGCCGTGCGCGCGACCTGCACCGCGGTGCCCTGCGTGGCCTGCTCGAGCGCCTTCTGGCGCTCTTCCATGCGCTTGGACCACAGATTGCCGGCCACCGCGCCGACCACGCCACCGATGACCGCACTCTGCCCGGCCTTGCCGCCGGTGACCGAGCCGATCACCGCGCCGACGCCCGCACCGACCCCGGCGCCGACCGCGGTGCCGCGCTGGCGCTCGCTCATCGGCGTGGAGCAGCCGGCAGCCAGCATGGCCAGCGACAGCGCCACCAGGCCGGAGCCGGCACGCAGGCGCGACAGCGGGCGAGACAAGACAGGACAGGCACCGGACAGCACGGCCGGCGACGACGGCGAGGAAGGCAGGAGAAGGTTTTTCATGGCCTCATGGTCGCGCGAAGGATTCCTGCACGGCATCGGCCTGCGCCGACTGTTCCTGTCGGACGACGCCGACAGCGGCCTCGGCCGTGTCCTGCGCCGACGGGCTCATCGCCCGCGTGGCCAGCGCGGTGACCGCGGCATGGATCAGCGTCTGCATCGGGAACTGCGCGCGCAGCCAGCCACCCAGATGGCTCTGCACCGGCCGCCAGAGCCTGAGCACCCGGGCGTCCTGCCACGGCCGCAGCGCTGCCAGTGCGCCGCCGGCGGCTGCCGCCAGCGCCACCGCGACGACGGGATGGCGGCGCACGAAGGGTGCGGTCGTGCGATCGAGACGGCCCTGGGCCCGCAGCAGCACCGCACGCGCCGGATGGCGCTCCCACCACAGCTGCCCGGTGTCGAGCAGCACCGCGCCGACCGGATGAGCCTCGACGCGCTGGCGCAGCGCCGCCAGCAGGCTGAGCTGGCCCGCGACGTCGACCGGCGCCGCGGGCGCCCGCCGCTCGCCCGAGGCCACCGCCGGCCGGGCCTCGGCATCGGCGGGATCGGCCTCGCCACGCATGTGCGCAAGCAGGCGCTCGCGGGAAGCCTCCAGGCGCTCGCGCGCTCGGCTCAGGTCCGGATCCAGCATCTTGCGGTGTCCTTTCAGGGTCGCGAGGCGTCGTGCAGCATCTGCGCGTCACGCGAGAACTGCTCGCGCAGCGGGCCGAAGCCGGCCAGCGGTGCGCTCGAGCGCAGCGCCCAGGCCGCGCCCAGCGCCAGCAGCGCCGGCAGCGCCGGAATCAGCAGCAGCATCCAGGGCCGCGCCAGCAGCTCGGGCGACAGCGCCGCCCACAGCAGCAGCGCCATGCCGGCCAGCAGCAGCGCCAGCAGCGCGCCCAGGCCGGCCAGCGCCGCCAGCAGCGCGCGGGTGGCCAGCGCGCGTCGGGTCGCACGCACCTGCGCGGAGGCCAGGTCCGCATAGGCGTCGAGGTGATCGGCGAGCAGGTCGGGCCGCCGCGCCAGCAGCTTGAGCAGGGGATGGAACATGGTGCATCCAGCGTAGGACGCGCCCGCAGGTGCCGCCAGCGGCACAGCCGCCGCGCCGCTGTAGGACGGGAACTACGCCGGATCGCGCCGCGGCAGCCAGGCCGACAGGCGGGTGCCGCGCCCGGGCGCCGCGTCGATCTCGAACATGCCGCCCTCGCTCTCGACACGGTAGCGCATGCCGGTCAGGCCGTGGGCGCTGCGACCGCTGGCCTGGGCCGCATCGAAGCCGATGCCGTCATCCTGCACGGTCAGCAGCGCCATCGGGCCGTCCAGCGCCAGGCCGATCTCGACCGTGCCGGCCTGCGCGTACTTGGCGATGTTGGTCAGCGCCTCCTGCACCATGCGGTAGGCGGTGAGCTGCGCGCCGGCATCCAGGCCGATGCCCGGCGTCAGCTTCATGTGCACCGCCAGACCCGAGCGTTCGGCGAACTCGCTGCCGAGAATCTCCAGCGCCGGCAGCAGCCCGAGATTGGACAGCGAGGACGGCCGCAGGTCCTCGATGATGCGGCGCTTGAGCGCGATGCCGCTGTTGAGCGTCTGCGTCAGATGCTTCAGGCGCTCGTGCACCTCCGGCGGCGCGTCGGCCAGCTTCGGGCGGATGCGGGCGGCATCCAGCTTGGCGGCAGTCAGCAGCGCGCCAAGCTCGTCATGCAGCTCGCGCGCGAGCCGGCTGCGCTCGTCCTCGCGCGCATGCTGCAGATGCCAGGACAGATCGAGCAGGTCTGCGGTGCGCCGACGCACCTCGATCTCGAGCAGATCGCGCTCGGCCTGCACCACGCGCTGCTGCTCGGCGCGCTGCGCCGCCATCGCGCGGCTCTGGCGCACATACAGGCCCAGCGCCAGCAGGCTGGCGATCACCAGCGCCAGGATGCCCAGGCGCAGGAACAGCATCGCGTCGTACATCTCGGCGGTCCGGGCTGCGATGCGCTGGTTGCTGTGCTCGATCAGCTGATCGGCCAGCGCGCGGATCTGCTCCATGTTGCGCAGGCCGATGTCGGTCAGCACCAGGTCCATCGCGCCGCGCACGTCCTGGCGGTCGAAGCGCAGCAGCACCTCGCTCATCTCGTCCATCTTCATGCGCAGGCGCTCGATCAGCTCCTGCTCGATGGCCGACAGCGCGGGATCGCCATGCATGCCGGACGAACCCATGCGCTGCTGCAGCACGGCGATCTGGCTCTCGATGTCGCGCACCGCCTCGATGTAGGGCTGCAGATACTCGCGCCGGCTCGACAGCAGATAGCCGCGCTTGGCCGACTCCGCCTGCGTCACCAGGCCGAGCAGCCGGTGCAGGGTCAGCCGCGCCTGCGCCGCCTCGATGGCGGCATCGAGCGAGCCACGGGTGCGCTGGTAGCCGCCCTCGCTGACGAACAGCATCAGCGCCGCGACCAGCGCCGCCAGCGGCATCACCAGGCCGCGGTCCCGCAGCCAGGTCAGCACCGCAACAGGCCGATCGCGCAGACGCATGGACAAGCCCGCCGATCAGGCCCCGAGCGTCTCGCAGTAGCCGATCAGCTCCTCGAGTTCGCTGGACTTGTCGAAGACGCGGTCGGCCCCGAGCTCGGCGCAGCGCCGGCGCATCTCGGGCGTGGCGTAGTTGCTCAGCACGACCAGATGACGGCCGTAGCGGTGCTGGCGCGCCTGCTGCAGCACGCCCAGGCCGGAGCCGGCCTTCAGGAAGATGTCGATGATGACCAGATCGGGCTGCGGGGACTGCCGGCGCAGGGCGTCGAGCGCATCGCTTTCGCTCTCGGCCGTGCCGCACACACGAACCGGCACCATCTCCTCGAGAGTCTCGATCAGGTTGTCGCGGATCACGGGGCTGTCCTCGACGATGAAGCAGGACAGGGTCCTCATGTCGAAGTGTCTTGGTGATGTCGAAGATGCAATCATGGTCCGCTCCAGCGGCTGCGCACTGTCACGGTTCGCCACAGCATAGCGCCTGCCCCTGACGCTGGCTGTAGGAGCACACCTACAGCGGCTGCGAAAACCGTGTGTGCCATTCCGGGATCAGCCCTCGAGCATGTCGGCCAGCTCGTCGGCATGCTCCTCCTCGTCGCCGAGAATGTCCTCGAGCAGGCGGCGCGTCGTCGGATCCTTGTCGGCGACCAGCGCGATCATCTGGCGGTAGCTCTCGACCGCGACCCGCTCGGCCACCAGGTTGGCGCGCACCATCGCCTTCAGGTCGTCGGACTCGTCATAGTCGGCGTGGCTGCGCTCGAGCAGCTTGGTCGGGTGGAAGTCCGGCTTGCCGCCGAGCTGCACGATGCGCTCGGCCAGGCGGTCGGCATGGCCGGCCTCTTCCTGCGCATGCACCATGAACTCCTCGGCGATCTTCGGCGAGGCCAGGCCGTGGGCGGTGAAGTGGTGGCGCTTGTAGCGCAGCACGCAGACCAGCTCGGTGGCCAGCGCGTCGTTCAGCAGCGCGACGATCTGCTCGCTCCACGGGCCCAGGCTGGGCGTGACCGCACCGTCATCGAGCGACGAGCGGGCCCGGTCGATCGCGCCCTCGTCGAGGCGCAGGGTGTCGGCGGCGGGGGCGGGGGCGGACGAGGTCTTGGCAGGCATGGCGGCTTCCTTCGAGGTTCGGGCGGTCGGACAGGGTCCGGGATGGGCTCACTGTAGGTCGGCGACACCGGGGGCGGCATCGGCCTCGGCCGGTGGCCGCTGTAGGACGACAGGCCGGTCGACGGAACGGTCGACGAAACGGTCGGAAAGCCCGGAAAGGCCCGTCGCGGGAATGCCCGGGCTGGCCGATCCGGGCCCCGGAAGTCCAGAATCTGGAACCGATTCCGAAATCGTTCCCATCCTGCACGTCCACGAGCTGCCTCCCGATGTCGTCGCTCTCCTCCTCCCGCCCGCGGCTCAACCGCATCGCCGGCCCGATCCTGGGCGAGTTCCTGATCGGCATGACGGTGGCGATGGCCGGCCTGTGGCTGGCCTCGAACGAGTCGGATGCGGCCGCCGGCGCCTTCGGGCTGTCGCAGCAGGTGCTCGAGACGCTGTTCGTGCTGTTCCGGGTGCTGGCGATCGGCGTGGGCGCCGGGGTCACGCAGGCGCTGGGCGCGCAGCGGCCGCAGGCGGCCGGCAGCACCGCACTGGTCGGCCTGGGCGCGAGCACCTGGGCCGGAGTGATCGCCGCCGGGGTGGTGCTGTTCGGCAGCGACGCGGTGCTGGACCTGCTCAACGCGCCGGCGGCGGTGGCGCAGCTCGCCGGGCCCTATCTGCAGCTGCTGGCGCTGGCGCTGCTGCTCGAGGCCTTCAACCTGACGATGGCGGCGACGCTGCGCGCGCACCTGCATGCCCGCGAGACGCTGGTCGTCATGCTGGTGATGCACGGCGTGCATCTGCTGCTGGCCTTCGTGCTGATGCGCGGCATCGGAAGCTGGGACGGCCTGGGCCTGGCCGGCTACGCGATCGGCCTGACCGTCAGCCGCGCGGTCGGGCTGGCGATGCACCTGCACTTCTGGCGCCAGCGCCTGCGGCTGGTGCCGCGCCAGCGCGACTGGTGGGTCTGCCCGCCACGGGCGCTGTGGCCGGTGCTGCGCATCGGCGTGCCCGGCGCCTCGCTGGAAATGGTCTACCGCCTGGCCTTCATGATGTCGCTGGCCGCCGCCGCGCGGCTGGGCGTGGCCGAGCTGGCGACCCAGGCCTATGTGCTGCAGGTGCTGAAGTACGTGCTGCTGATCAGCATGTCGATCGGCTGGGCCTGCGAGATCATGGTCGGCCACCTGGTGGGCGCGGGCGAGTTCCGCACCGCGCACCAGCTGGTGCGCAAGGGGCTGCGCAACGGCGTGCTCGCCTCGGGCTCGCTGGCGCTGCTGGCCGCAGCGACCGCGCCGTGGCTGATGCGCGCCTTCACCCGCGATCCGGCGGTGATCGCCTCGGCGCAGACGCTGCTGTGGATCGCCTGCGCGCTGGAGACCGGCCGGGTGGCCAACATGGTGGTGCTGGGCGCGCTGCGCGCCACCGGCGACGCGATCTATCCGACGCTGGCCAGCATGGCCTCGCTGGTGCTGGTGCTGGGCCTGGGCTCGGTGGTGCTGGGGCGGATGTTCGGCCTGCCGGGCATCTTCGCCGCCTATGCCGCCGACGAGTGCATCCGCAGCCTGATCATGCTGCACCGCTGGGAAACCCACGGCTGGGTGCGCCACGCCCGCGAGATCCTGGTGCGCATGCGCACCCCCGGCGCCGAGACCCGTTTCTGAGGCGGCCCTTGAAGCCGGCGCTGCGGCTGTTTCCGACGGAAATGGACAGAGATCAAGCCTCACCCGGGCTTGACGGAGCAGCAACACCGCGCGCGAACAATCCGCACTCGTCCTGACCCTCGAGCCACCGCCATGAACGATCACCCGCCCCACGCGCACGGCCTGCGCCATGACCTGGAACATCTGGCTCGGCTGCAGGCCCCGGACCGACGCCGCGCGCTGCGCCTGTTCGGCGGTCTGGCGGCCGGATCGCTGCCGCTGCTGGGCCTCGCGGGCTGCGGCGGTGCCAGCGAGGACGCCGGCACCTCGGGCAGCAGCAGCGGCTCGTCCTCGTTCTCCTCGTCATCCTCCTCGGCATCGACCTCCTCCGGCTCGGGCAGCACGGTGAGCTCGTGCTCGAGCATTCCGTCCGAGACGGCCGGCCCCTATCCGGGCGACGGCACCAACTCCAACAGCAGCGGTGTGGTCAACGTGCTGACGCAGAGCGGCATCGTGCGCAGCGACATCCGCTCGAGCTTCGGCACGATGAGCGGCACCGCCGCCGGCGTGCCGCTGACGGTCACGCTGAAGCTGGTCAGCGTCTCGGCCGCCTGCGCCAACCTCGAGGGCTACGCGGTCTACCTGTGGCACTGCACCCGCGACGGCGGCTATTCGCTGTATTCCTCGGGCGTGACGGCGCAGAACTACCTGCGCGGCGTGCAGGTCAGCAACGCCAGCGGCGAGCTCACCTTCACCACGATCTTTCCCGGCTGCTACAGCGGGCGCTGGCCGCACATCCACTTCGAAGTCTTCTCGAGCCTGGCCACCGCCACCAGCGGCAACAGCGACGTGCGCACCTCGCAGCTGGCGCTGCCCGAGTCGGTCTGCCGCAGCGTCTACGGCAGCGCCAGCGGCTACACCAGCAGCCTGACCAACCTGAACGCGATCACGCTGGCCAGCGACAACATCTTCAGCGACGGCTACTCGACGCAGATGGCGACGGTGACGGGCGATGCGACGAACGGCTTTGCCGCGACGCTGACCGTGGGCGTGTGAACGCGAAGTCCAGCTCCGGCGCCAGCCCGCTGAGCAGCCGCGCCGGCGGCGGGGGCGGACGAGAAGGTCATGCCGCCACCAGGAATCGCTCGGCCAGCCGCACCCAGTAGGCGGCGCCGACCGGCAGGTTGGCGTCGTTGAAGTCGTAGCCGGGGTGGTGGACCATGCAGGCGGCCGAGGCCGGGCTGCCGTCGTCCGCGCCCTGGCCGTTGCCGATCAGCAGGTAGCTGCCGGGGACGCGCTCGAGCATGAAGGCGAAGTCCTCGCTGCCGGTCAGCGGCGGCCCCTGCGGCGTGACCCGCTCCGGGCCGAGCAGCTCCAGTGCCACCTCGCGCGCGAAGGCGGTCTCGGCCGGCGTGTTGACCAGCACCGCGTAGCCGGAGCGCCAGTCGATCTGCGCACGGCAGCCGAAGCCCTCGGCCTGCGCGACGGCCAGCGCGCGGATGCGCCGCTCCAGCAGCGCGCGCACCTCGCGGTCGAGCGCGCGCACGCTCAGCTCCAGCCGCGCGCTGGCCGGGATGACGTTGTTGGCCTGGCCGGCCTGCAGCGCGCCGACCGTCACCACCGCCGCCTGCAGCGGGTCGACATTGCGCGAGACCACCGTCTGCAGCGCCATCACCAGGCTGGCGGCCGCGACCACCGGATCGGCCGCGTGCTGCGGCATCGCGCCGTGGCCGCCGGTGCCCTCGATCGTGATCGTCGCGTAGTCCGACGAGGCCATCGCCGCGCCCTCGCGCAGCACCAGGTGGCCCTGGGCGATGCCCGGCATGTTGTGCATCGCGAAGACCGCGTCGCAGGGAAAGCGCTCGAACAGGCCGTCGGCCATCATGCGCAGCGCGCCGCCCCCGCCCTCCTCGGCCGGCTGGAAGATCAGCTGCAGCGTGCCGTCGAAGCGGCCGCTGTCGGCTAGGTGGCGCGCCGCGGCCAGCAGCATCGCGGTGTGGCCGTCGTGGCCGCAGGCGTGCATCCGCCCGGGATGTGCGCTGGCCCAGGCCACGCCGGAGCGCTCCTCGATCGGCAGCGCGTCCATGTCGGCGCGCAGGCCGAGCCGGCGCGGCCCCGTGCCGCGCCTCAGCCGCCCGACCACGCCGGTGCCGCCCAGGCCACGCGTGACCTCGTAGCCCCAGCCCTCGAGCTTGTCGGCCACCAGCGCGGCGGTGCGGTGCTCCTCGAAGGCCAGCTCGGGATGCCGGTGGATGTCGCGGCGCAGCGAGACGAACTCGCCGATGCGCGCCTGCAGCGCGTCGAGCAGATAGCTCACGGTGTCAGCCCTGGCGGATCGTCGCGCTCACTGCGCCTGCAGCTTGATCGCGCGGGCGACGGCCCGGAAGCGCGCCGTCTGCGCCTCGTATTCCTTCGTCGCCTCGGCCGGGCTCATCGGTGCCGGGATCATGCCGCCGATCTTTTCCAGCTGCGCGCGCACCTCCGGGTCGGCCATCGTCGTGGCCAGCGCCTTGTTCAGCGCCTGCACCACCGGTTCGGGCGTGTCCTTGCGGACGAAGTAGCCGGTCCAGGCGTTGTAGGCGAAGTCCTTGACGAACTTGCCGTCGTTGACGCTCGGATAGGCCTTGAGCAGCGGCACCTCGACCTTGCCGGCCGGCGCCAGCGTGCCCAGGAACTTGATGCGCCCCTGCTCGGCCAGCGCCACATCCTTGGCGCCGACGACGATGAAGGACACATCCACCTGCCCGCCGGCCAGGTCGGTCGACAGCGGCGCCATGCCCTTGTAGGGCACATGGGTCATCGCCGCGCCGGCCAGGTGCGAGAAATGCTCGCCCAGCACATGGTAGAAGGAGCCGATGCCGACGCTGCCGTAGGTCAGCGGCTTGCCCTCGGCAGCCGCCTTCTTCGCCAGCGCGGCCAGCTCGTCGAGGTTGCTCGCCGGCAGGTCCTTGCGCGCCAGCACCGCCATCGGGAAGGCGCCGATGATCTGCACCATGCGGAAGTCTTCGGACCTGTACTTGACCGCCTGCAGCGCCATCGGCGCCAGGATCAGCTCGTTGGGCGAGCCCTGGTAGAGAAAATGCCCGTCGGCCGGCGCGCCCAGCACCTTCTGCGCACCCAGCGCACCGCTGACGCCGCCCAGGTTCTCCACCATCACCATCTGCCCGAGCGCCTTGCTCAGCGGCTTCTCCACCACCCGCGCGATCGCGTCCGACAGGCCGCCGGCCGGGTACGGCACCATCAGGCTGACCGACCTGGTCGGGAAGGACTGCGCCTGCGCAGGCGCACCGCCCAGCGTCAGCGCCGACAGCCCCAACGCGCCCAGCAGGGTGAGCGCACGAACGGAAAAGGTCTTGCGGTTCATCGTCATGTCCTCCGGCCAGCGAGATTGCGGGGTGATCCTGATGAAGCCCATGCTAGGCAGCGCCAGAATCGACGTCCAATGCATTGTTCTCTCGGGTTTGATGAGTCGGATGAATGCCGTACGCCGCCAGCCTCCCCCACCCGTCATCCTCGCGAAGGCGAGGACCCACCCCCACCACCGCCCGGCTCCCGCGCGGCGGCCCGCCTGCGCAGGCATGACGGAGTCGCCATGACCCTGGTCCAGCTCCGCCACCTGCTTGCGCTGGCCGACAGCGGTTCGTTCAGCCGCGCCGCCGAGGCGGTGCATCTGACCCAGCCCGCGCTCAGCCGCAGCATCCAGACGCTCGAGGACGAGCTGGGCCAGCCGCTGTTCGACCGCCTGGGCCGGCACAGCGAGCTGACGCCCTTCGGCCGCGCGATGGCCGTGCGCGCGCGCCAGGTGCTGGACGACGCCGATGCGCTGCGCGACCACGGCCGGCGGCTGGCGCGCGGCGAGGCGGCCGAGCTGCGTCTGGGCCTGGGCTCGGGGCCGGGCGCGATGCTGATGACGCCGCTGCTGATGAGCGCGGCAGCGCGCCATCCCGGCTGGCGCATCGAGGTGTCGCGCGCCACCACCGCACGGCTGGTGCAGGCGCTGCAGGCGCGCGCGCTCGACGCGCTGGTGGTGGATGTGCGCTCGCTGGCGCCCTCGGCCGATCTGTGCGTCGACACGCCGTGCGAGATGCGCGGCGCCTTCATGGTGCGCCCCGGCCACCCGCTGCTGGCGGCGGACACCGGCGTGCGCTTCGACGAGGTGCAGCGCTTTCCCATCGCCTCGACCCCGCTCAGCGACGAGGTCGCGCGCGTGCTGATGGCGCGCTACGGCCCCGAGGCGCACCCGCAGCGCTGCGTCACGCTGCGCTGCGAGGAGATCCCGAGCCTGGTCGAGGTCACCGCGCGCAGCGACGCGGTGCTGATCGCGATCCGCGCCGCCGGCCCGACGCTGGTCGAGCTGCCGATGGAGCCGCCGCTGGACGCCACCGCGCGCTTCGGCCTGGCGACGCTGGCCGGGCGCGAGCCGGTGCCGGGGCTGGAGGCGGTGCGCGCGCTGATGCGCGAGGCGCTGCGGGACACGCCAAGCAGCCGCCTCAGTGCGGCCGCGGCAGATGCTCGCGCGCGGTGACGCCCATCGACACATAGATGCTGGTCAGCGCCTCCATGCCGACATCGGCCGGGCGGACCCAGTCGGCCGGCACGAAGAGCAGGCCGCCGCCGACCGGCACCGGCGCGGTCGGCACGATCACGCCCAGGTGCGGGCGATCGGCCAGCAGCACCGGCTCGGGCAGCGACAGCAGCGCCAGCACCGCCACGCCGGGCTGCTCGACCCCGCCGAAATGCACCCAGACCGCGCTCATCGACTTCGGACCCTCGCGGTCCTTCTGGCGCATCAGGTCGACCAGGCGGTGCGACAGCTCGTAGACGGTGCGCACCAGCGGAATGCGCCCGATCAGGTTGGCCAGCAGCCGGCTGATGCCGATCTGCACGCCGGCATGCACCAGCGCGCCCAGCACCACCATCGCGCAGGCGACCAGACCGATGCCGATCAGGTAGCCCACCACCTCCGAGCCGCTGACGCCCAGCCCCAGGAAGATCAGCCAGCCGCCGATCATGCTGTCCGGCCCCAGCCACTTCAGCAGCAGGCTGGCCGCCCACCAGAAGATGGCGACCGTGGCCGCCAGCGGCAGGGTGGCCAGCACCCCGGTGACGAAGAACCGGACAAGATGGCGAGAGGAGCGGCGGATCGGCATGGCGTGGCGGGCGTGAAGGCGACGCGATTGTGCGGCACGCCCGCGGCCGGAGAGATCACTCCAGGCTGATGTTCGCCTTCTTCACCAGCCCCTCGTAGAGCCTGGACTTGGCCTCGGCAGCGCGCGCGATCTCCTCGGGCGACCAGCTGATCGGCTCGAAGGCGAAGGTGTCGAAGCGCGCCCTGATCTCCGGGTCGGCCAGCACGCGGCCCATGTCGGCGTTGATCTTCGCGCGCACCGGCGCCGGCAGCCCCTTCGGCGCGACCAGCACGACGAAGGCGTTGACGTCGAAGCCGGCCGGCGCACCGGCCTCCTGCGCGGTGGGCACCTCGGGCATCTGCGGCAGGCGCTTCGTCGCGGCCACCGCGATATAGCGCAGCTTGCCGGCCTTGTAGGCGCCGGAGCTCGAGGGCAGCGTGCCCAGGCTCCAGGCCACGTCGCCGGAGCCGACCGCCGGATAGAGCTGGCTGACCTCGCGGAAGGGCACATGCTGCATGCGGATGCCGGTCAGATCCTCGAGCAGCTCGGCGCCGAGGTGGCCGGGGCTGCCCACGCCCCAGGAGCCGTAGTTGACCCGGCCCGGCTCGGCCCTGGCCGCGGCGATCAGGTCGGTCATGGTCTTCCACTTCGAATCGGTGCCGACCGCGACCAGGAAGGTGGTGCGGAAGATCGACGCCACCGGCTCGAAGGCGCCGACCGCCGCCGCGCCGTGCTGCTACAGGTGCGGCACCGCGCCCAAGTGGTCGCTGTCGAGCTGCAGCAGCGTGTAGCCGTCGGCGGCGGTGCGGCGCGCCGCCTCCATCGCGATGAAGCCGCCGCCGCCGGGGCGGTTCTCCACCATGACGCGCTGGTTCCAGAGCCGGCCCAGCTTGTCGGCCACCAGGCGCAGCGTGGCGTCCGGGCCGCTGCCCGGGGCGAAGGCGGTGAACAGCGTCACCGGCTTGCTCGGGAAGTCGACCGCGCTCTGTGCCTGCGCCTGCGCCGGCAGGTGGGCGGCCGCGGCGGCGCCGATCAGGGCCGCGGCGAGAAAGGTCTTTCGCTTCATCGCAGGCGCCCTCACTCGGCCGCGCCGATCGTCAGCGCGATCTCGCCCACGCCCGCCACCCGGCCGGTGATGACATCGCCCGCCACCACCGCGCCGACGCCCTCGGGCGTGCCGGTGTAGATCAGGTCGCCGGGCTGCAGGTGGTAGAGCGTCGACAGGTCGGCGATCAGCTCGGGAATGTTCCAGATCAGCTTGTCGATGTCGGACTTCTGGCGCGTCTGGCCGTTGACCTCCAGCGCGATCTCGCCGGAGGCGATGACCACGCCGGGCATCGGCACCAGCTCGGAGATGACCGCGCCCTGCTCGATGTCCTTGGCGATGTCCCAGGGGCGGCCCTTGTCGCGCAGGGCGAGCTGCAGGTCGCGGCGGGTCATGTCCAGACCGCAGGCATAGCCCCAGATCAGCGCGGCCGCATCGGCCTCGGCGACCCGGAAGCCGGGCTTGCCGATCACCACCACCAGCTCCATCTCGTGGTGGTAGTTGGCGGTGCGCGGCGGGTAGGCGATGGTCGCGCCGCTCTCCACCAGCGTCGAGGGCGACTTGGTGAAATAGAACGGCACCTCGACCGACTTGTCGACCGGGCGGCCCATCTCGATCGCATGGGCGGCGTAGTTGCGGCCGACGCAGAAGATGCGGTGGACCGGCAGGCGGGCGTCCGTGCCGCGCACGGGCAGCGAGGCGACGGGGGGCGGGTTCCAGAGGTAGGTCGTCATGGCGGTGGCGGTGCGGGTGGGAGAGACGGCGAGAAGGAAAGAGAGGAAGTGCGCGGGAGGAGCAGGCCTCAGCCTAGTCCCGCTGCTCGAGCAGGCCGAGCTTGCGGTGCAGCGGCGACTCGTCGGCGATGAAGACGAAGGCGGGCGCGTCGGTGCGGGCATTGCGCAGCGTGACCGCGCTGAAGCCCGGCGCGACGCAGGTGTCGGCCTCGGCCAGCGCGAAGCGGCGCGGCTGCGGCGCGTCGATCGCGGCCTCGACGGCGCCCTCGATCAGGTGGAAGACGCTAGCCGGCGAGCGCGGCGGCAGCCGCAGCGTCTGGCCCGGGCGCAGCATCAGCGCGTGGAAGCCGAGAATGTTCTCGGCGTCCTCGCCGGTCTCGGGGTTGACGTAGGTGAGCTGCACCGCCTCCCGGTCCGGGCGGTCCTCGGCCAGCGACTGCAGCGCCGCGCGCGCCTCGACCCAGGGGTAGCGCAGCACCGGATAGCGCCGGCGGCCGGGGCCGTCGCCCCCGAAGACCGGCGTCGGCACCAGGCCGGCGCGGGTGTGGGCGCGGTCGCCGCGGCCGGGCCGCTGCTTCTGGCGCTCGCCGTTGAGGTGGTAGCTGGCCTCCAGGTAATGCACCAGCGGCAGGTCCAGCACGTCGAGCCAGACCACCGGCGCGTCGCCGTCGTGGCCGTGCTCGTGCCACAGGCCGGTGGGCGTGAGGATCAGGTCGCCGCGCGACATCGGGCATTTCTCGCCGTCGACCAGGGTCCAGGCGCCCTCGCCTTCGACCACCATGCGCACCGCGTTGGGCGTGTGGCGGTGCGACGGCGCCCACTCGCCCGGCAGCAGCAGCTGCATGCCCAGGTAGATCGCGCTGCTGGCCTGCATCTTCTCCAGCGTGTGGCCGGGATTGGCCAGCACCAGCACCCGGCGCTCGGCCTTCTCGATGGGGGTCAGGTCGCCGGCGCGCATCAGCAGCGGCCGGATGTCGCCATAGGCCCAGTGCACCGCCTGCGTCGGGCGGGTCGGCACCTGGGGCGGCAGCACCGCGCGCAGGCTGGGCCACAGCGGCACCAGGTTGCGCGCGCGCATCGCCTGCACATCGTCGGCCGGCAGGTCCTCGAGCCGGCCGAGCGGGGCGTCGTCTTGCATCTGCATCTCCTCGGGGGTCTGCGACATTCAGCGGCGGGCGGCGTCGAGGCAGTTGCCGACGTTCCAGCCGTAGAGCCATTCCAGCGCGTCCTGGAAGCGCTCGGGCGAACGGCCGCGCCACAGGTCGTTGCGCACCAGGCGCTCGACGCCCTTGGCGTGATAGAGGCGCCCCATCTCGCGGCTGGAGAGCACGATGCGCGCGGTACGCGCGACGCGGGCGCGCTGGTAGAGGTCGAGCGCGTGCGGCCAGTCGGTGCCCGGGCCGTCGCCGCATTCGCGCAGCGCCTCGCCCAGCGTCACCGCATCCTCCATCGCCATGCAGGCGCCCTGCGCCAGGTACTGCGTCGTCGGGTGCGCCGCGTCGCCCAGCAGCGTGACGCGGCCGAAGCTCCACTGCGCGATCGGCTCGCGGTCGGCGGTGGCCCAGCGCTTCCAGGACTTCGGCAGGTCGATGAGCTGGCGTGCCTTCGGGCGGATGCCGTGAAAGTAGCTCTGCACCTCTTCCTTGCTGCCCTCGCGCACGCCCCACTGCTCGGTCTCGCGGCTGTGGAAGGTGACGACGACGTTGTACTGCTCGCCGCCGCGCAGCGGGTAGTGCACCAGATGGCAGTTCGGCCCGACCCAGATGCTGGCGGCGTTCCAGCGCAGCTCCTCGGGAAAGTCGGCCCGGTCGACCACCGCGCGGTAGACGACATGGCCGGTCACCCGCGCCGCGTCGCCGACGAACTGCTGGCGCACCACCGACTTGACGCCATCGGCGCCGATCAGCGCCACGCCACGCCAGCGGCGGCCGTCCTGTGCGATCACGCTCACGCCGGTCTCGTCCTGCTCGACCCGCTCGACCCGGGTCGAGGTGTGGAAGTCGACCCGGCCGCTGGCCTGCGCGCCCTCGAGCAGCGACAGGTGCACGTCGGCGCGGTGAATGACCGCATAGGGATTGCCGAAGCGCGCGCGGAAGGCCTCGTCGGTGGGAATGCGGCCGACCAGCGTCTCGTCGATCGCGTCGTGCATCACCATGCAGTCGGTGTAGACCGCCCGCGCCCGCGCCTGCGGGCCGACGCCCAGCGCATCGAAGGCGGCAAAGGCATTCGGTCCGAGCTGGATGCCGGCGCCGATCTCGCCGATCTCCGCCGCCTGCTCCAGCACCGTGACCCGGAAGCCGCGCCGGGTCAGCGCCAGCGCCGCCGCCAGCCCGCCGATGCCGCCGCCGGCCACCAGCACGGTGTCCAGGCGCGCGTCTGCATCGGAAGAACGAGTTTCAGCCATCGAAGTCTCCTCGTCAGCACGCATATCATCAGCATACTGACGATCAGTGTAATGCTAGGATCCGCTGTTCCCGTTCGCGTGAAAACCCTCAGCCGATGCCCGATTCCGCCCCGTCATTCCTGTCGCCGCCGCTGACGCTCGACGGCCTGCCGGGCCATGACATCCGGCGGCTGCACCAGATCTCGGTGGCGATCTTCATGCAGGAGACCGAGGCCTTCGGCGTGACGCCGGTGCAGTACGCGGCGCTGCAGGCGGTGGGCCTTCAGCCCGGCATGGACCAGCGCACGCTGGCGCGCACCATCGGCTTCGACACCTCGACCATCGCCGGCGTGATCGACCGGCTGGAGGCGCGCGGGCTGATGCAGCGCAACGCCTCGGCGCAGGACCGCCGGGTGCGGCTGCTGACGCTGACTGCGGCCGGCGGCGTGCTGCTGGCCGCGCTGGTGCCGGCGATGCTGCAGGCGCAGCAGCGCATCCTCTCGCCGCTGCCCGAGGCCGAGCGGGGCGAGTTCATGCGCATGCTGGCGGTGCTGATCGCCGGCCACCGCACGGTCGAGGACGAGCCCGGCGCGGGCTGACCCCGCGCGCGGCGCTCAGTCCGCCGCCGGCAGCGGCCGCTCGACGACGACGAAGTGCTTGCGCACCGTCTCGATCACCTCGAACGCGCCCTCGAAGCCGCCCGGAATCACCGCGCCCTGCCCGGCCTGCACCTCGGTGGCGGTGCCGCGCGCGGCATCGTGCAGCCGCAGCCGGCCCTCGAGCACGAAGAAATACTCGTCCTTGTGCGGCGGAAAGACGATGCGCCAGTGCCCCGGCTCGCAGGTCCAGACGCCGGCGCTCAGGTCGCCCTGCGGCGCCTCGAAGGCGGTCCAGGTCTCGCGGCGCGGGCAGCCTGACAGGCGCCGGTCGACGCGCGGATGGTCGACCGCCGGCGCGGTGGCCGGATGGTTGTCGATCAGGACGATGGCGGGCGGGAACGCAGGGGCAGCGGTGGAGGCAGGGGCAGTCATGGGCGGCGAGTATGCCGCCGGCCTCAGACCCGCTCGATCACCATCGCAATGCCCTGCCCGACGCCGATGCACATCGTGCACAGCGCGTAGCGGCCCTGGATGCGGTGCAGCTGGTTCATCGCGGTGGTCACCAGCCGCGCGCCGCTGGCGCCCAGCGGATGGCCCAGCGCGATGGCGCCGCCGTTCGGATTGACCCGCGCGTCGTCGTCGGCCAGGCCCAGGTCGCGCAGCACCGCCAGGCCCTGCGCCGCGAAGGCCTCGTTGAGCTCGATCACGTCCATCTGCGCCAGACTCAGCCCGGTGAGCGCCAGCACCTTGCGCACCGCCGGCGCCGGGCCGAAGCCCATGATGCGCGGCGCCAGCCCCGCGGTGGCCATGCCGACCACCCGCGCGCGCGGCGTCAGGCCGTGGCGGGCGGCCGCCGCCTCGCTGGCCAGCAGCAGCGCGCAGGCCCCGTCGTTCACGCCCGAGGCATTGCCCGCGGTCACCGTGCCCTCCGGCCGCACCACGCCCTTGAGCCGCGCCAGCGACTCCAGGCTGGTGTCGCGCGGATGCTCGTCCTTCGTGACGACGACCGGATCACCCTTCTTCTGCGCGATCGTGACCGGACAGATCTCCGCGTCGAAGAAGCCGGCCTGCTGCGCGCGCACCGCGTTCTGCTGCGAGCGCAGCGCCATGCGGTCCTGCGCCTCGCGCTCGATGCCGAACTGCTCGGCGACGTTCTCGGCCGTCTCCGGCATCGAGTCCACGCCGTACTGCGCCTTCATCAGCCGGTTGACGAAACGCCAGCCGATCGTGGTGTCGTAGACCGCGTTGCTGCGGCTGAAGGCCGATTCTGCTTTGGGCATGACGAAGGGCGCGCGGCTCATGCTCTCGACGCCACCGGCGATCATCAGCCCGGCCTCGCCGGCGCGGATCGCGCGCGCGGCCGAGCCCACCGCGTCCAGCCCCGAGCCGCACAGCCGGTTGATCGTCGCGCCCGGCACCTCCTGCGGCAGCCCGGCCAGCAGCGCCGACATGCGCGCGACGTTGCGGTTGTCCTCGCCGGCCTGGTTGGCGCAGCCGTAGAGCACGTCGGTGACCTCGGCCCAGTCGACGGCGGAGTGGCGCGCCATCAGCGCCCGGATCGGGATCGCGCCCAGGTCGTCGGCGCGCACGCTCGACAGGGCGCCGCCGTAGCGGCCGAAGGGGGTGCGGATGGCGTCGCAGAGGTAGGCGTGGGTCATGGCGGAGCGCAGCCGGGGGGCCGCTCAGGATCGGTTGAGGTCGAACAGGCTGGTCGCCTCGAGGTCGAGCACCTCGCGGCCAGCCTGGTTGAAGAGCTGCCAGCGCCAGCGCAGCAGGCCCAGATGCGGCTGGCTGGACGAGCGGCGCACCTGCAGCACGGTCGCGCGCACGCTCAGCGCGTCGCCCGGGCGCACCGGATGCGGCCACTTCACATAGGCCAGCCCCGGCGAGGCGTACGACTCGGAGCCGGCCAGCACCGCGTCGGCAATCAGCCGCATCGCGATGCCGCAGGTCTGCCAGCCGCTGGCGATCAGGCCCTGGAAGGGGCCGGATTCGGCCGCTTCCGGATCGGTATGGAACCACTGCGGATCCCAGTCGCGCGCAAAGCGCAGCAGCTCGTCCTGGGTCAGCACATGGGGCCCGGCCTCGATGACCTGCCCGACATGGAACTCGGCGAACTTCATGCAGCGTCTCCCGTCTGTCGTGCCCAGACCCGCCGGCGCAGCCACGGGCTGACGCGGTAGCGCTCGCCGCGGTGGTGCGCGTCGAGCGCGTCCAGCAGCGCAGCCACCTCGGCCGCACGCCAGGCGGCCAGCCACTCGAAGGGCCCGGCCGGATAGTTGACGCCGAGCTTCATCGCCGCGTCCGCGCCCTCGGGCGTGCACACGCCCTGCAGCACCGCGTCGGCGGCCTCGTTGATCAGCATCGCCAGCGTGCGCGCCACCACCAGGCCCGGCACATCGGCCAGCGGCAGCGGCGCAAAGCCCAGCGCCGCCAGCCAGGCCGGCGCCTGCACGCGCCAGGCGGGCGAGGCGCCCTCGGCCAGCGCCCAGGCCAGCGCGGTGCCCGGCGCCACCGGCAGCCGCACCGGCCGGTCGAACAGCGCGACATCGCGGCAGCCGGTCTCGGCCGCCACCTGCGAGGCCGGGCGGCCGTCGGTCAGCATCAGCCGCGCGCCGTCGATCTCCAGCCCGGTCCAGCCGCTGTCGGTCACCCGCGCCGGGCCCCAGCCCTGGTCGGCCAGCGCGACGGTGGCGGCCTGCGCCAGCGCGTCGGCGATCGGACCCTCGCCATGCACGGTGACCGCGCCGGCGGTGTCGGGCGCGCCGTGCACCGCCACCGGCAGCGCCGCGCCGTCGTCCGGATAGGCGTAGAAGCCGCGGCCCGACTTGCGCCCGAGCAGGCCGCCGTCGACCAGCTCGCGCTGCACCAGCGAGGGCATGAAGCGCTTGTCGAAGAAGTTGGCCTCATAGACCGACTGCGTCACCGAGAAGTTGGTGTCGTGGCCGATCAGGTCCATCAGCTCGCACGGGCCCATGCGGAAGCCCGCCGCGCGCAGGCAGGCGTCGAGCACCGCCGGCGTGGCCGCCTGCTCCAGCAGCAGCGCCAGCGTCTCGGCGTAATAGGGCCGCGCGATGCGGTTGACGATGAAGCCGGGCGTGGACTTCGCGTGCACCGGCGTCTTGCCCCAGGCCGCCGACAGCGCAAAGATCGCCTCGGCCACCGCCGGCGCGGTCTGCAGGCCGCTGACCACCTCGACCAGCTTCATCAGCGGCACCGGGTTGAAGAAGTGCATGCCGACCAGCCGCTCGGGATGCGCCAGCCCGTTGGCGATCGCGGTCACCGAGATCGACGAGGTGTTGGTCGCCAGCACGCAGTCCGGCGCGACCAGGCCCTCGAGTTCGCGGAACAGCGCGCGCTTCACGTCGAGCTTCTCGACAATGGCCTCGACCACCAGCCGTGCACCCGCCGCCTCGGCCAGCGCGCTGACCGGCGTGATGCGCGCGAGCGTCTGCGTGAGCGCCTCGGCACTCAGCCGGCCCTTGGCGACCAGCGCGTCCAGGCTCCGGGCCAGCCGGGCCTTGGCCTCGGCCGCGGCGCCTTCGCGCGCATCGTGCAGCCACACCGGATGGCCGGCCTGCGCAGCCACCTGCGCGATGCCGGCGCCCATGATGCCGGCGCCGACCACCAGCAGCGGCGCGCCCTGCAGCGAGGGCGGGAAGGAAGAATCGCTTGCAGCGCTCATTGCGGCATCCAGTTCGGCGGGCGCTTGCCCAGGAAGGCGGCGAAGCCCTCGCGCGCCTCGTCGGTGCCACGCACCCGGGCGATGGTCTGCGCGGTGAGCTCGCGCACCTCGGGCGTGATCGGGCCGACCTCGAGCTGCGCGAAGAGCTGCTTGATCTCGCGCTGCGCACCAGGCCCGCAGGCCAGCAGCTCGTCGACCGCGCGGTCCACCGCCGCGTCCAGCGCATCCAGCGCCACCACCTGCTGCACCAGGCCGATGGCCAGCGCCTCGGCCGCGCCGATGCGGGTGGTCGTCAGCGCCAGCCGCCGGGCGTGGCGCTTGCCGACCGCGTTGGTCACATAGGGACCGATGACCGAGGGCAGGATGCCGAACCGGGCCTCGCTGACCGCGAAGCTGGCGTTGTCGGCGGCGATCGCGAGGTCGCAGGCGCAGGCCAGGCCGACGCCGCCACCGAGCGCCGCGCCCTGCACCCGCGCCACGGTCGGCTTCGGGCAGGCCTCGATGCGCGCCAGCATGCCGGCAAAGCGCCGTGCATCGGCCAGGTTCCATTCGAGCGAGGCGAGGCTGGCGCGCTGCATCCACTGCAGGTCGGCGCCGGCGCTGAAATGCCGGCCCTCGCCGGCCAGCACGATGACGCGCACGCCCTCGTCCTCGGCCAGCTGCGCGAAGGCCGCGTCCAGCTCGGCGATCATCTGCTCGTCGAAGGCATTGAAGACCGCCGGACGCGACATCGTGACCTGAGCGACGCCGGGGCGCGGTCGGCTCAGGGTCAGGGTCGGCGGGGGCGGCGCAGTCGTGTCGGGCATCGGGGCATCCTGGGCAGAGGCCGGATCGGTCTCGTGGGCCTTATTGTTAGACCGACCGGTCGGCTAATGAATACGGGATTTGCCGGAGGTCAACGCCGGCTCGGCACGCCCGCTCAGTAGGTCTCGAGGTGCAGCCGGCCTTCGCGCTTGAGCGCGGCGCCGACCGTGTCCCAGTCCAGCCCGGCCTGGGTGGCAATGTCGCGCAGCGCCAGCACCACGCCCTCCTCCATCGCCTTCAGGCCGCAGACGAAGAAGCAGGCGTCCGGGTCGGCCAGCAGCGCGGCCAGGTCGGCGGCGCGCTCGCGCATCGCGTCCTGCACATGGCGGCGCGGCTGGCCGGCGACGCGGCTGAAGGCCAGCTCGATGTCGATGAAGTCGCGCGGCAGGTTCTGCAGCGGGCCGAAGTACGGCAGCTCCTCGGGCGTGCGCGCGCCGAAGAACAGCATCAGCCGGCCGCTCTCGAACTTGCCGCCGGCGCGCAGGCGCCGGCGCCATTCGGTCATCGCGCGCATCGGCGCCGAGCCGGTGCCGGTGCAGATCATGACGATGTGCGACTTCGGATGGTTCGGCATCAGGAAGGTGGCGCCGAAAGGCCCGATCACCTGCACCTTGTCGCCGACCTGCAGATCGCACATGTAGTTGCTGGCCACGCCGCGCACCGGGCGGCCCTGGTGGTCCTCCAGCACGCGCTTGATGGTCAGCGACAGGTTGTTGTAGCCGGGCCGCTCGCCGTTGCGCGGGCTGGCGATCGAGTACTGGCGCGCATGGTGCGGCTTGCCGTGGGCATCGACGCCGGGCGGGACGATGCCGATCGACTGGCCTTCCAGCACCGGGAAGGGCATCGCGCCGAAGTCCAGCACGATGTGGTGGGTGTCGTAGTCGCGGCCGACCGCGGTGACGCGCACATTGCCGGTGACGGTCGCGGTGATCGTCTTCTGGGGCGCCTTCGGGCCGTAGAGCTGGGTGTAGGCATGCGCGGCCGACCACGGCGGCACGGTGGCGCCCCACTGCGCACTGCCGAAGGCCGGCGTGCCGTCGACTGCGGCCGGCAGCGCAGGCGCCACCGGCTCGACCTCGGGCGCCGCGCCGGCCGCCACGCCGGCCTCGGCGAGCTGCTCGGGCGTCAGCTCGGCCGGCAGCTCGTCCCACAGCAGCTGCTCGGCCGGCGTGTAGGCGCGGGCCCGCGGCATCAGCCGCCAGTTGTCGATCGAGCCGGTCGGACAGGGCGGCACGCAGGCCATGCAGAGATTGCACTTGCCCGCATCGACGACATAGTTGCGGTCGTCGTGCGTGATCGCCCCCACCGGGCAGGTCGCCTCGCAGGTGTTGCAGCGGATGCAGATCTCCGGATCGATCAGGTGCTGCCGGATGACAGTCAGGTCAGCGATGTCGGCCATGTCCACGGCGGATCTCCAGCTCGGTTGTCCAGCTCAGTTGAAGCGCACGTACTCGAAGTCGACCGGCTGGCGGTTGATGCCGATGACCGGCGGCGCGATCCAGTTGGCGAACTTGCCCGGCTCGACGACGCGGCCCATCAGGCTGGCGACGAAGGCGCGGTCGGCGCCGGAGGGCAGCCACTCGTCGACCCGTGCCTTCCATTCGGCCTCGGACACCACGCGGCCGTCCGGCGACACCTTGGCGCCCGACAGGCTGCCGATGTTGCGATGGAAGGCCTTGTGCGGCGTCTTCAGCCGGAACGGGATGCCGGCCTTCTCGATCACCTTGTTCCAGCGCTCGACGCCGGCCACCGAGTCCTTGATGTAGTCGTCGCGCAGCACTTCGTTCAGCGCGTTGAGCATCGGGACTTCCTTCTCGACGAGCTGGCCGCCCTGCACGTTCAGCACGCGGTAGGTCTGGCCGCGCAGCTGGTGGTCGTCCATGCGCTTGCCCTCCTCATAGCGGCCCTTCAGGCCGGTCGAGTAGAAGGTCGCGGCATTGCTCGACTCGTCGGCGCCGAACAGGTCGATCGTCACCGAGAAGTGGAAGTTCAGGTAGCGCTGGAGGGTCGGCAGGTCGATGACGCCGGCCTCGCGCAGCCTCGATGGGTCATCGGTCTTCAGCTCGTTCATCACCTGGCAGGTGCGGTTGATGACGCGGCTGACACCCGACTCGCCCACGAACATGTGGTGCGCCTCCTCCGTCAGCATGAACTTCGTGGTCCGCGCCAGCGGGTCGAAGCTGCTCTCGGCCAGCGCGCAGAGCTGGAACTTGCCGTCGCGGTCGGTGAAGTAGGTGAACATGAAGAAGGACAGCCAGTCGGGCGTCTCTTCGTTGAAGGCTTCCAGGATGCGCGGGTTGTCCTTCTGGCCCGAGCGGCGCTCCAGCAGCGCCTCGCCTTCCTCGCGGCCGTCGCGGCCGAAGTACTTGTGCAGCAGGTAGACCATCGCCCAGAGGTGGCGGCCTTCCTCGACGTTCACCTGGAACAGGTTGCGCAGGTCGTACTGGCTGGGTGCGGTCAGGCCCAGGTGGCGCTGCTGCTCGACCGAGGCCGGCTCGGTGTCGCCCTGCGTGACGATGATGCGGCGCAGGTTGGCGCGGTATTCGCCGGGCACGTCCTGCCAGGCGGCCTCGCCCTTGTGGTCGCCGAAGTGGATCTTGCGCCCCTCCTCGGCCGGGTTCAGGAAGATGCCCCAGCGGTAGTCGGGCATCTTGACGTGGCCGAACTGCGCCCAGCCCTGCGGATCGACGCTGACCGCGGTGCGCAGGTAGACGTCGAAGTTCTGCGAGCCGTCCGGGCCCATGTCATCCCACCAGCCCAGGAAGTTGGGCTGCCACTGCTCCAGCGCGCGCTTGAGCGTGCGGTCCTCGGCGAGGTTGACGTTGTTGGGGATCTTCTCGCTGTAGTTGATGCCAGACATGTCGGTGCTCCGGGGGTGGGGGTTCGGATTCAGACGCGGTTCCAGTCGAAGGCGGCCTTGTCGCCCTTGCCGTAGACCTTCAGCGCGCCCTTCTCGCCGACGGCGTTCGGGCGCTGGAAGATCCAGTTCTGCCAGGCGGTGAGCCGGCCGAAGACGCGGGTGACCATGTTCTCGACGCCGTTGAAGCGCAGGTTGGCCTCCATGCCGGTGAGTGCATCCGGGCTCATCGCCACCCGCTCCTCGATGGCGATGCGGGTCTCGTCGGCCCAGTCGATGTCGTCCGGGTTGGAGGTCACCAGGCCGAGCGCGAAGGCGGCATCGGCATCGAGCGGCTGGCCGATCGCGGCGCGCACCGCGTCCATCGACGCGGCCTCGCCGTAGAAGCGGCGCGCCAGGCGGCTCTGGTCGGTGGCCATCGGGTAGAGGCCGAAGTTGACCTCGCCGACGGTGATCTTCGGCGCGGCGGCCTCGTCGTCCGGCAGCGCCAGGTGGTAGCTGCGGTCGCAGGCCAGCGCCAGCTCCAGGAAGGTGCCGGCGAAGCACGAACCGGCCTCGATCAGCGCGAACAGGCTGCGCGAGGACACATCCAGCCGGCTGAGCGTGCGGCGCAGCAGGCCGGTCGTCTCGCGCACCAGCCAGTGGTCCTGATGCGCCAGCAGCGTGGCGTCCATCGCCTGCACCGCCGCCGCGTCGCCTGCGGTCTTCATCAGCCAGGTGCCGATCTCCAGCTCGTTGGTGCGCATCGACAGGATGGCGTCCTCCAGCTCGCGGGCCAGCACCAGCGGATACCAGGCCGAGCCGGCGGCCTCGATGCCAGCGACATCCGTCGGCTGCGCGCCGCTCGGCGCCTTCACCGTCCAGGTGGCGACGCGGCGGGCGCGGTCGATCTCGACGGTGACGTGGCTGTAGCGCAGCGCGTCGGCCTCGAGGGTGCGCTCCAGCGGGGTCAGCTCCACGCCCTTGGCATCGGCCGGGCGATCGCTCTGCGCGGCGAGCTGCAGCGCACGCTCCTGCACCCTGGCGGCGAACTGCGCCGGCTTGGCGATGTCGTCGACCAGGCGCCAGTCCTTGGCCTTCTGGCCGCGCACGCCCTCGTTGGTGGTGCAGAAGATGTCGGCCAGATCATGGCGCACGCGGCGCTTGTCGGTCACGCGGGTCAGGCCGCCGGTGCCCGGCAGCACGCCCAGCAGCGGCACCTCCGGCAGCGACACCGCCGACGAGCGGTCGTCGACCAGGATGATCTCGTCGCAGGCCAGCGCGAGTTCATAGCCGCCGCCGGCGCAGGCGCCGTTCACCGCAGCCAGGAACTTCAGGCCCGAATGCTTCGACGAGTCCTCGAAGCCGTTGCGGGTCTCGTTGGTGAACTTGCAGAAGTTGACCTTCCAGGCGTGGCTGGAGACCCCGAGCATGAAGATGTTGGCGCCCGAGCAGAACACCTTCTCCTTCGCGCTGGTGACGATCACCGTGCGCACCTCCGGGTGCTCGAAGCGGATGCGCTGCACCGCGTCGTTGAGCTCGATGTCGACGCCCAGGTCGTAGCTGTTGAGCTTGAGCTTGTAGCCGGGACGCAGGCCGGCGTTCTCGTCGAAGTCGGCCGACAGCGTCGCGACCGCGCCCTCGAACGACAGCTTCCAGTGACGGTAGCGCGACGGGTGGGTCTGGTAGTCGACGGCAGCGGGAGCGACGGGGGCGACGGGAACAGCGGTCTGGGTCATCGGAGTCTCCTGGCGGGACGCACGATCGTGCATTCGGTGAGCGGATGAAATGCATCATAGTGCCTGTCTTGAGACAGCGCAAATGCAATCCGGTTCATGTGCCGGAGATGACGCCAGAAATCAGGGAAAGTCCGGGGTGCGGAGGGATGCGGATAATCCGCGCATGCCCCTGGAGCGCCGCGCATGACCGAACCGAGCATCTGGTCCTATCAGGACAACTTCGATTTCCGCCGTGACATCGATCCGGACAGCCCCTTTCACCACCCGCTCGAAGGGCACCGCGGCCAGTACAGCCGCCGCAAGATGCTGACCGCCTTCCATCTGGACAGCGGGGGCAGGCTGCGCCCGGGCGCCAGGCCCAAGGACGCCGAAGCAGTGCTGTTTGGCGGGCACATCGGATGCGGGAAATCGACGGAACTGCGCGACTACGCCCGGCTCTTCCAGCAGACCTACACCGTCCACCATCTGGAGCTGACCAAGCTCCTCGACATCAACAATCTGCGCTTCAGCGACCTGCTGATCGCACTGGTCCACGCCCTGACGAACACCTTTGCAGACGAGAAGTTGTCGCTGCGGCCCGACCCGGTGTTCTTGAACCCTGTGCTGGGCTGGTTCGACACCCGCATCGTGAAGCAGGAGCGATTCAAGGACATCGAAGGCGAGATCAAGACCGACATCAAGGCCCAAGGGGGCCTGCCCTGGCTGGCCAGCCTGATGGCCACGATGACCGCCAAGGTGCGCGGTGGCGCCAGCTACCGGGAAGAGCTGCGTCGCGAGATCCGGGATGGATTCCTGCAACTGCTGGTTCACTTCAACGCGCTGATCGCCCACGCCAACGCGCTGCTGGCGCACCAGCGTCGAGGACCGCTGCTGTTCATCATGGACGGCACGGACAAGCTGTCCAAGGACGACGCCCAGGCATTCTTCCACGCCGACGTGAACCAGCTGGGTCAGATCATGACCAACCTGATCGTCTGCGCCCCGATTTCGGTGCTGCTGGAAAGCGGCATCACCGCGCAACGCTTCACCAAGGTGCAGTTGCCGATGGTGAAGATCTTCGAGGCGGACGGCACGCCGCGTGAACAGGATGAGGATGCGCTGATCGACCTGGTGCTCAAGCGGATGCCGCTGCGCTGCTTCGATGACCGGGAGACCGTGCGCCTGCTGGTCCAGAAAAGTGGCGGACATGTCCGCGACCTGCTGCGCCTGATCCGCGCGTGCTTCTCGCTGCTCGACGGAGACCAGATCACGCGAACGGTCGCGGAACAAGCCGTGCAGGAAGTGGCCTCGGAGTACCGCCGTCTGGTGCAGCAAAGCGACTGGGCGGATCTGGTGGCCATCGACCAGTCCCAGGGCGAGGAGAAGGACCGCACCGAGGCCCGGCTGCGGCTGCTCTATGACCTGGTGCTGCTGGAGTACAACAGCTACTGGTGGTGCAGCCATCCGCTGGTGCGCACGCTGCGGCCTTACCAGAACGCGCTGACCAGGCTGGCAACACCCTGAGATCATGTCAGCGTCCGACATCCTCGACGAGCACACCGGCGCCTTCCTGCGGCTGAGGCGACTCTGGGAGCGGCGCAGCCATTTCAGCCTGGTGCTGGCGATGGTGGACAACCCGGACTACCGGGACATGCTGATCGCCCGTCTGGACACCGTGCTGCCCGGCGCCCGGATCGATCTGACCTCCGCAGACCCGCCGGCCGCGTGGCTGCGGCAAGGCGAAGCCCAATGCGCACAAGGCCTGCGCCGCCTGCATGTCTGTCTTCCGCTGGATGCGCGGCACGACGACCTCTGGTGGCAGCAAGCCAACGTCGTGCGCGAGCGGCTGGCCGATGCGATGCCGACGCTGCAGGTGGTGTGGCTGTCACAGGCCGATGTGGACACCGCCGCGCACCAGGCACCGGACTTGTGGAACTGGCGTGAGGCGGTGCTGGACTTCACCGTGCCGGTGGTACAGCCCGCACGCATCGCAGCCCTGACAGAACGACTGGCCGAGATCTCGGACTTCCTGGATCGGCAAGACCGCCAGCCCGATCACGACAGGCGACCCTCCGCCCACCTGCTGCTGGAAGCCGCCCGCGTGCATCGGCAACTGGGACACTGGGAGCAAAGCCGCCGCGCCGCCCAGCGCGCGGCCAGCCTGTTTGCAGCACACGGAGACACCGAACACGCTGCAGCAGCCAGGGCAGAAGAGACCGAGGCCATCCACCCGGGCCGCACGGACGATGCGGCGGGCTGATCAGGCCGCCGCCGAGGCCAGCACCTCGGCCACCCGCGCCTGCAGCAGCGCGAAGGTCGCCTCCAGATCCTGGGCGCTGGTGTCGAGCGTGAGGTCGGCCTTCTCGTAGAAGGCGGAGCGGCCGGCGAGGATGCGGCGCAGGTCGTCCATCGCCTCGCGGCTGGCCGCCATCGGGCGCAGGTCGCCCTGGGCGGCGACGCGGTTCATGTGGTCTTCGGGCGTGGCCTGCAGCCACACGGTGGTGCAGTGGTTCAGCAGCAGGTTGAAGTTGGCCGCGTCCGACACCAGCCCGCCCGGCGTGGCGATGACCGCCTCCGGATAGATCTGGATCGCCTCTTCCAGCGCGCGGCGCTCGTAGCGGCGGTAGGCGTTGGTGCCGTAGAGGTTGTGGATCTCGCTGATGCTGCAGCCGGCGAAGGCCTCGATCTGGCGGCTCAGCTCGATGAAGGGGCAGCCCAGCGCATCGGCCAGCATCTGGCCGAGCGTGGACTTGCCCGCGCCGCGCAGGCCGATCAGCGCGATGCAGCGGCGGCGCTGCGCAGGCGCGGCTGCGGGGCCGTCGAACAGACGCACCAGCGCCTCGCGCGCGCGGCGCAGGTCGGCCTCGCTGCGGTGCTCGAGCAGCTCGCGCAGCATCAGCCATTCCGGCGAGGCGGTGGTCATGTCGCCGATCAGCTCGGCCAGCGAACACTGCAAGGCCCCCGCCACCTGCTGCAGCACCAGGATCGAGGCGTTGCCGATGCCGTACTCGAGGTTGGCCAGATGGCGCTCGGACACCTCGGACATCTGCGCCACCGCCTTGCGCGTCAGCCCGCGCCGGGCACGCAGCTCGCGCACCCGCTCGCCCAGCGCGACGAGGAAGGGGTTCTTGGCCTCGCCGGCCTCGTCGGCGGCAAGGGCGGGGCCGGCATCGGAGCGGCCGGAATCGGGGCTGCGGGAGGTCTGCATCGCGCCTAGGGGAAACACCATGTATGCACTATATTGCTTGACACGGATCAGGGTGATAACTATCGTTTTCCAGAACGCACAATAGTGCATCCCACTGAAGCCGCCAATCCATCATGTCACAAGCCTCCTTCCGGGCCGCACTGAGCGAACTGGCAGCCGAGCTGGCCGGTCGGCCGCTCGACGACACGCTCGATGCCTGGCTGAACCTGCACCATGGTGCAGATTCCCCCACCTTCACCCGGCTGTCCGAGGCCATCCGCACCGGCGTGGCCGAGGGCTGGCTGTGCCAGCGCGAGGGCGGCGGCATCCGCTACGGCCGCATCTTCAAGGCCGCCGACGACCTGGCCGGCTGCTCGGTCGACGTGGTCGACATGAGCAACATCGCCGGCCCGCACCACCGCCATCCGCACGGCGAGATCGACCTGATCGTGCCGGTCGACGCCGGCGCCACCTTCGACGGCCGCGGCGCGGGCTGGTGCGTCTACGGCGCCGGCTCGGCGCACCGGCCGACCGTCGCAGGTGGGCGCGCCTTCGTGCTCTACCTGCTGCCGCAGGGCGCGATCGAGTTCACCGGAGCCGCCGCATGAGCGCCGCCATGAACGCCTCCCCAGCCGAGCTGCTGCCCAACCACCTCGGCGGCCAGCGGCATGTCGGCACCGGTGCCGGCACGACGCTGTTCGATCCGGTGCTCGGCGACGCGCTGGTGCGGGTCGACGCGACCGGCCTGGATCTGTCCGGCGGCTTCGAGCGGGTGCGCACGCTGGGCGGCTCGGCCCTGCGCGCGCTGAGCTACCGCGAGCGCGCCGGTCTGCTCAAGGCCGTCGCCCAGGTGCTGCAGGCCCGCCGCGACGCCTACTTCGCCCTCTCCACCGCCAATTCGGGCACGGTGAAGAACGACTCCGCGGTCGACATCGACGGCGCGATCTACACGATCGGCGTCTACGCGAAGCTGGGCGAGGCGCTGGGCGACGCACGCGTGCTGGCCGACGGCGAGTTCGTCGCGCTGGCCAAGGGCGGCGCCTTCGGCAGCCGCCATGTGCAGGTGCCGACCCGCGGGCTGGCGCTGTGCATCAACGCCTTCAACTTTCCCGCCTGGGGCCTGTGGGAGAAGGCCGCGCCCGCGCTGCTCTCGGGCGTGCCGGTGGTGGTCAAGCCGGCCACCGCGACCGCGTGGCTGACGCAGCGCATGGTGCAGGACGTGATCGACGCCGGCGTGCTGCCGGCCGGCGCGCTCAACGTGGTGTGCGGCAGCTCGGCCGGGCTGCTGGATGCGCTGCAGCCCTTCGACGGGCTGAGCTTCACCGGCTCGGCCGACACCGCCGCGCTGCTGCGCCGCCACCCGGCGGTGGCCGAGCGCTCGGTGCGGGTCAACATCGAGGCCGACAGTGTCAACTCGGCCCTGCTGATGCCGGGCGCCACGCCGGGCAGCGCCGCCTTTGACCTGCTGGTCAAGGAAGTCGCCCGCGAGATGACGCAGAAGTCGGGCCAGAAATGCACTGCGATCCGCCGCGTGCTGGTGCCCGAGGCGCTCTACGGCGCGGCCGCTGAGGCGATCGGCGCGCGGCTGGCCCGGGTCACGGTGGGCAACCCGAGGAACGAGTCGGTGCGCATGGGCGCGCTGGTCAGCCGGGCGCAGTTCGACGCGGTGCAGGCCGGCATCGCGCAGCTCCAGCGCGTGGCCGAGACGCTGCACGACGGCCGCGGCGCCGCGCTGGTCGATGCCGATCCGGCGGTGGCCGCCTGCGTGGCGCCGGTGCTGCTGGGCTCGCGCGACCCGGACGCGCACGCGCTGCTGCACACCACCGAGGTCTTCGGCCCGGTGGCCACGCTGATGCCCTACCGCGACCTCGACCATGCCCGCGCGCTGGTCGCCCGCGGCGAGGGCTCGCTGGCCTGCTCGCTGTACGGCGAGGACGACGACGCGGCCGCCGACGCGCTGACCGCCACCGCGCTCGACCTGGCGGCCGTGCACGGCCGCGTGCATGTGGTGACGCCGGCGGTGGCCGCGCTGCACACCGGCCACGGCAACGTCATGCCGCAGTCGCTGCACGGCGGCCCGGGCCGCGCCGGCGGCGGCGAGGAGCTGGGCGGCCTGCGTGCGCTGAACTTCCATCACCGGCGCGCCGCCGTGCAGGCCGCGCCGACCGTGCTGTCGCGGCTGACCCCGCCGACGCCGTCTGCCGCCTGATCCAGGAGACCCGCCATGAGCGACCCCACCGACCTGCCCGTCGCCGCGCCCGGCGCGGACTTCAACTTCGCCCAGCACCTGCTCGCGCTCAATGCCGGCCGGCCGGACAAGGCGGCCTTCGTCGACGATCTCGGCACCCTCACCTTCCGCGCGCTCGACGAGCGGGTGCGCCGCCTGGCCAGCGGCCTGCGCGGGCTGGGCATCAAACGGGAAGAGCGCGTGCTGCTGCTGATGCAGGACGTGAACGACTGGCCGGTGAGCTTTCTCGGCGCGATGCACGCCGGCATCGTGCCGGTGGCGGTCAACACGCTGCTGACCGCCGACGACTACGCCTACATGCTCGAGCACTCGCGGGCGCAGGCGGTGCTGGTGTCGGGCGCGCTGCTGCCGACGCTCAACGCCGCGCTGGTCCAGTCGGACCACGAGGTGGGCAAGGTGATCGTGTCACGGCCGGTGGCGCCGCTGCATCCGTCCGAGGTCGAGCTCGAGGCCTTCCTGGCCGCGCACGCGCCGGCGCAGAAGGCAGCGGCCACCGGACCGGACGCGCCCGGCTTCTGGCTCTATTCCTCCGGCTCGACCGGCCGACCCAAGGGCACGGTGCACTCGCACGGCAACCCCTACTGGACCGCCGAGCTCTACGGCCGCGCGGTGCTGGGCCTGCGCGAGGACGATGTGTGCTTCTCCGCCGCCAAGCTCTTCTTCGCCTACGGGCTGGGCAACGGCCTGAGCTTCCCGCTCAGCGTGGGCGCGACGACGATCCTGATGGCCGAGCGGCCGACGCCGGAGGCGGTGTTCCAGCGCTGGCTCGGCGGCGTGGGCGGGGTGCGCCCGAGCGTCTTCTTCGGCGCGCCGACCGGCTATGCCGGCATGCTCGCGCATCCGAAGCTGCCGGCGCGCGAGGCGGTGGCGCTGCGCCTGGCCTCGTCGGCGGGCGAGGCGCTGCCGGCCGAGCTGGGCGAGCGCTTCAAGGCCCGCTTCGGCGTCGACATCGTCGACGGCATCGGCTCGACCGAGATGCTGCACATCTTCCTGAGCAACCGCCCCGGCGACGTGCGCTACGGCACCACCGGCCGGCCGGTGCCGGGCTACCGGGTCGAGCTGCGCGGCGACGACGGCCGCGAGGTGCTTGAGGGCGAGCCCGGCGACCTCTACATCCAGGGCCCGAGCGCCGCGATGATGTACTGGGGGAACCGCGAGAAGACCCGCGAGACCTTCCAGGGCGGCTGGACCAAGAGCGGCGACAAGTACGTGCGCAACCCCGACGGCACCTACACCTACGGCGGCCGCTCCGACGACATGCTGAAGGTGAGCGGCATCTACGTCAGCCCCTTCGAGGTCGAGGCCACGCTGGTGCAGCACCCGGCGGTGCTGGAGGCGGCGGTCATCGGCGTGGAGGACGCCGAGGGCCTGACCAAGACCAAGGCCTTCGTGATCCTGAAGGAGCCCGGCGGCGCCACCGAGGCCGAGCTGAAGGCCTTCGTGAAGGACCGGCTCGCGCCCTACAAGTACCCGCGCCAGATCGAGTTCGTCGACGAGCTGCCCAAGACCGCCACCGGCAAGATCCAGCGCTTCCGGCTGCGCGAGCGCGAGCGTGCGCAGGCACAGGCGCAGGCCCGCGCCTCGACCTGAGACCAGACACCGCGCCATGGACGCCACCGGATTCGTCACGCTCGAGCAGGCCGGCCGGCCGGTTCGGATCGAGTGGGCGCGCATCGACGCGCCGGCGGGCGCCCCGGCACGCGCGCCGCTGGTCTTCCTGCACGAGGGCCTGGGCTCGCTGTCGCTGTGGCGCGACTTCCCGGCGCGGCTGTGCGCCGCGCTGGGCCGCACCGGCTGGGTGTACTCGCGCCCGGGCTACGGCCGCTCGACGCCGCGCCCGCCGGACGAGCGCTGGGCGCCCGACTTCATGCACCGCCAGGCGCGCGAGCTGCTGCCGGCGCTGCTCGACGCGCTGGGCGTGGCCGGGCCCTGCGTGCTGTTCGGCCACAGCGACGGCGGCTCGATCGCGCTGCTGCACGCGGCCGCGCACCCCGAGCGGGTCGCCGCGCTGGTGGTGGCCGCGCCGCACCTCTTCGTCGAGGACCTGACGATCGACAGCATCCGCCAGGCCCGCGTCGCCTACGAGCGCACCGACCTGCGCGCGCGGCTGGCCCGCCACCACGCCGACCCCGACTCGGCCTTCTTCGGCTGGAACGACATCTGGCTCGACCCGGCCTTCCGCGACTGGAACCTCGAGGCGGAAGTGGCCCGCATCACCTGCCCGGTGCTGGCGGTGCAGGGCGAGGACGACGAGTACGGAACGATGGCGCAGATCGAGCGCATCGCCGCGCTGCGCCCGTCGCGCCGCACCGAGCTGCTGAAGCTGGCGGCCTGCGGCCACAGCCCGCACCGCGACCAGCCGCAGGCCCTGATCGAGGCCACCCGCGATTTCCTGCAGCGTCACGACGGCTCGCCCCCCCGAATGACGCCCTGAACGACGCCCTGAAGCCTGACCCGACCACAACGAGGAGACACGCCATGCGCATCCGCCCTTCCCTCCTGGCCCGCACCCTGCTCGGCAGCGCGCTGCTGGCGGCCGCCGCCGCTCCAGCCAGCGCGCAGGACAAGATCAAGGTCGGCTTCATGCTGCCCTACACCGGCACCTTCGCGGCGCTGGGCACCGCCATCGAGAACGGCTTTCGCCAGTACATCGACGAGCAGGGCGGCAAGCTCGCCGGCAAGACCGTCGAGTTCGTGAAGGTCGATGACGAGTCCGACCCGGCCAAGGCCTCGGACAACGCCAACAAGCTGGTCAAGCGCGACAACGTCGACGTGATGATCGGCACGGTGCACTCGGGCGTGGCGATGGCGATGGCCAAGGTCGCCAAGGACAACAACACGCTGCTGATCGTGCCCAACGCCGGCGCGGACGCGATCACCGGCCCGCTGTGCGCGCCCAACATCTTCCGCTCCTCGTTCTCGAACTGGCAGCCCGGCTTCGCGATGGGCAAGGTCGCCGCCGACAGGAAGATCAAGACTGCGGTGACGCTGACCTGGAAGTACGCCGCCGGAGACGAGTCGGTGCGCGGCTTCAAGGAGGGCTTCGAGGCCGGCGGCGGCAAGGTGGTCAAGGAGCTGAACCTGCCCTTCCCCAATGTCGAGTTCCAGGCGCTGCTGACCGAGGTGGCCGCGCTCAAGCCGGACGCGGTCTACGTGTTCTTCGCCGGCGGCGGCGCGGTCAAGTTCGTCAAGGACTGGGCGGCGGCCGGGCTGGGCAGCAGCATCCGGCTGATCGGCGCGGGCTTCCTGACCGATGGCACGCTCGAGGCGCAGGGCGCGGCCGCGCAGGGCCTGCTGACGACGCTGCACTACGCCGACGACCTGGCGAATCCGAAGGACAAGGCCTTCCGTCTGCAGTACGCCAAGGCCTACAAGCTGCAGCCCGATGTCTACGCGGTGCAGGGCTACGACGCGGCGCAGATGCTGGCGGCCGGCGTCAACGCGGTCAAGGGCGACATGAAGCAGCGCGACGCGCTGGTCAAGGCCATCGCGAGCGCGAAGATCGACAGCCCGCGCGGCGCCTTCACGCTGAGCCGGGCGCACAACCCGGTGCAGGACATCTACCTGCGCGAGGTCAGCGGCAAGGTGAACAGGAACGTGGGCATCGCGGTCAAGGGTCTGGCTGACCCGGCGCGCGGCTGCCGGCTCTGATCCCTTGTCCGGTCCTTGTCGTGGATCCCCGCCTGCGCGGGGATGACGGAGAAGGACCGGGCGTCATCCCCGCGCAGGCGGGGACCCACGCACCGCCCACCGCCACCGTCCCCATGGACCTCACCACTTTCCTCATCCAGTGCCTGAACAGCGTGCAGTACGGCCTGCTGCTGTTCCTGGTGGCCTCGGGGCTGACGCTGATCTTCGGGATCATGGGCGTGATCAACCTCGCCCACGGCAGCTTCTACATGATCGGCGCCTACCTGGCGTTCAGCTTGAGTTCGCTGCTGGGCAGCCTGCCGCTGGCGCTCTTGGTCGGCATCGTGCTGGCGGTGGCCTTCGGCTACGTGCTGGAGTGGGTGTTCTTCAGCTACCTCTATGACCGCGAGCACCTGCAGCAGGTGCTGATGACCTACGGGCTGATCCTGGTGTTCGAGGAGCTGCGCAGCATCCTGGTCGGCGACGACGTGCATGGCGTGGCGATCCCCGAGCTGCTCGCCGGCTCGATCGCCATCGGCAACGGCATGACCTACCCGGTCTACCGGCTGTTCGTCTCGGGCGTGTGCCTGCTGCTCGCGCTCGGGATGTACCTGCTGATCAGCAAGACCCGACTGGGGATGATGGTCCGCGCCGGGGCGACCAACCGCGAGATGGTGCAGTCGCTGGGCATCAACATCACGCTGCTGTACCGGGTGGTGTTCGCGGTCGGGGTGGCGCTCGCCGTGTTCGCCGGGATGATCGCCGCGCCCGTGTCCTCGGTGTATCCGGGCATGGGCGGGCAGGTGCTGATCATCTGCTTCGTGGTGGTCGTGATCGGCGGCATCGGCTCGATCAAGGGCGCGCTCATCGCCGCGCTGCTGATCGGCTTCGTCGACACCTTCGGCAAGGTGCTCTGGCAGGAAGGGGCCGGGGCGCTGGTCTATGTGCTGATGGCGGCCATCCTGCTGTGGCGCCCGGCCGGTCTGTTCAAGGCAGGGTGACAAGGCGATGACTTCAAGCAAACCTCTTTCGTCGCTGTCCGTGGTCGCCTGGGTGCTCGCCTTCGCGCTGCTGGCGGTGTTCCCGCTGCTGCCGGAGCCGATCGGCGGCAAGTTCCACACCGAGCTGCTCGCCAAGGTGATGATCATGTCGATCTTCGCGGCCAGCCTGCAGCTGCTGGTCGGCTACACCGGATTGGTCAGCCTCGGGCACGCGGCGTTCTTCGGCTTCGGCGCCTACGCGGTGGCAATGCTGGCGCCGATGTCGGAGGCCGGCAACGGCTGGCTGATGCTGCTGGCGGCCACGGCCGGGGCAGCGCTGCTGGCGCTGGTCATCGGCGCGCTGGTGATGCGCACGCAGGGCATCTACTTCATCATGGTGACGCTGGCCTTCGGGCAGCTCGTCTACTTCGTCTTCCACGACACGAAGATCGCCGGCGGCAGCGACGGTGCCTATGTCTACTTCAAGCCGGACTTCGCGATCGCGGGCTGGCAGTGGATCGACCTGGAGAAGGCGAACAGCTTCTACTGGTTCGTACTGGGCGCGCTGGTGCTGGCCTTGGGGAGTCTGGCGCTGCTGCTGCGCTCGCGCTTCGGGCACGCGCTGGTCGGCATCAAGCACAACGAGCAGCGCATGCGGGCCGCGGGCTACTCGACGCTGCTCTACAAGCTGGCGAGCTTCGTCGTCGCCGGGATGCTGGCCGGGCTGGGCGGCTTCCTCTATGCGGCGCAGTACGGCTTCGTCACACCCGAGATCCTGTCGTGGCATTACAGCGGCAACGCGCTGGTGATGATCATCCTCGGCGGGCTGGGCAGTCTGGGCGGTGCGGTGACGGGGGCGTTCGCGTTCGTGCTGCTGTCGGAAGTGTTCTCGGCGCTGACCAAGCACTGGCAGCTGCTGTTCGGCGGCTTCATCATCGTCGCGGTGGCCTTGCTGCCGCAGGGGCTGGCCGGGCTGTGGGCACGGCTGCAGCAGCGCAAGGAGGCCGCATGAGCGCCGCATTGTTCGAAGCCCGCGGCCTCACCCGCCGCTTCGGCGCCCTGGTGGCGGTGAGCGAGGTGTCGGTCGCGCTGTTTGAGGGCGAGATCCACGCCGTCATCGGCACCAACGGCGCGGGCAAGTCGACGCTGATCAACCTGCTCTCGGGCGAGCTGCCGCCCAGCAGCGGCGAGGTGCTGCTCGACGGTCAGGACGTGACGCGCTGGCCGCAACCGAAGCTGGCGCACGCCGGCATCGGCCGCAGCTACCAGCGCAACAACATCTTCCTGCCGCTGACGGTGGCGGAGAACTGCCGGCTCGCCGCGCAGGCCCGCGTGCAGCGGCCGTGGGCGTGGTGGGAGTCGGCGCAGGCGTGCCGCACCAGCACCGGGCGGGCGAAGGCAGCGATCGAGCGCGCCGGCCTCGCCGCGTTTGCGCAGCGCACGGCGGCCAGCCTGTCGCACGGCCAGAAGCGTCAGCTGGAGATCGCGATGTGCCTGGCGACTGAGCCGCGGGTGCTGCTGCTGGACGAGCCGCTGGCGGGCATGGGGCCGGAGGAGTCGCACCGGATGCTGGATCTGCTGCGCGCGCTGAAGACGGGGCACGCGATCCTGCTGGTCGAGCACGACATGGACGCGGTGTTCGCGGTGGCCGACCGGATCACCGTGATGGTCAACGGCGCGGTGATCGCCACCGGCACGCCCGACGAGGTGCGCACGAACCGTGACGTGCAGGCCGCTTACCTGGGAGGCCACTGATGTCGGTACCTTCTTCCGCATCGACGCCGCTGATCATTGACGCGCAGGGTGTTCAAGCCTGGTACGGCAGCAGCCACATCCTGCACGGCCTGGACTTCAAGCTCGCGAAGGGCGAGACGGTCGGCCTGCTCGGGCGCAATGGCATGGGCAAGTCCACGCTGATCCGCACGCTGCTGGGCCATGTGCGCCAGCGCGAGGGGCGCATCCAGGTGGCGGGCAAGGACTTGTCCAAAGGCATGCCGCACCAGGTCGCGCAGCTGGGCGTGGCCTATGTGCCGGAAGGCCGCGGCATCTTCCCGACGCTGACGGTGCGCGAGAACCTCGTGATGGCAGCCCGCGCCGGCACCCGGGGTCAGAAGGACTGGACCTACGAGCGCGTGATGGAGACCTTCCCGCGCCTGTCCGAGCGGCTGACGAATCTGGGCAGCCAGCTCTCCGGCGGCGAGCAGCAGATGCTCTCGATCGGCCGGGCGCTGATGACCAACCCCGACGCGATCATCCTCGACGAGGCGACCGAGGGCCTGGCGCCGCTGATCGTCGCCGAGATCTGGCGCGTCATCGCCAGCATCCGCCGCACCGGCATCGCGACGCTGATCGTCGACCGCGACTACCGCAAGGTCTGCAACGAGTCGGATCGGCTGGTGGTGATGCAGAAGGGGCGCATCGTGCTGGAGGGGCCGTCCGAGGCGCTGCGCGGCAGTTCAGAACTGGCGGGTTACCTCGGCGTCTGAGGTCTGCCCCGACAAGAGACAAGAACACAAGGAGACACGACATGGACCTGATGCTGTTCGACGACGCCGCCGCCCTCGCCCCGCCGCGGGTGCTGCGCGAAGACCTGCCCGGCGGGGGCTTCATCCTGCGCTCGCCCGAGCCGCTGCAGCCCTTCGTGCGCTGCATCGGCGAGTGGCTGGAGCACTGGGCGCAGACCACGCCCGACGCGGTCTTCCTCGCCGAACGCGATGCCACCGGCGGCTGGCGCCAGCTCACCTACCGCCAGACCCGCGATGCGGTCGGCCGACTGGCGCAGGCGCAGCTCGACCTGAACCTGCCCGCCGACAAGCCGGTGGTGATCCTGTCGGACAACAGCGTCGACCATGCGCTGCTGATGCTGGCGACGATGCACCTGGGCCGGGTGGCCTGCACGGTGTCGAGCGCCTACTGCCGTCTGACGAAGGACTTCGCCAAGATCCACGCCATTCTCGATGCGCTCGATCCGGGCCTGATCTTCGCCAGCGATCCGGGCGTCTACGGGCCGGCGGTGCAGTCCTGGCGCGCCGCGCGGGCCGAGCGCGCTGCGGTGCCGGCGGTGCTGGGCGCCCAGCCCTTCGCCGCGCTGCTCGACCGCGAGGAGACACCCGCGGTGATGACCGCCTTCGCCGCGATCCGTCCCGAGTGGCCGGCCAAGTACCTGCTGACCTCCGGCTCGACCGGCATGCCCAAGGTGGTCGTCAACAGCCACCGCATGCTCTGCGCCAACCAGAAGCAGATCGCGCAGGCCTGGCCCTTCCTCACCCGCCACCAGCTGCGCCTGCTCGACTGGCTGCCGTGGAGCCACACCTTCGGCGGCAACCACAACTTCCACATGGTGCTCGCCCACGGCGGCAGCCTCTGGGTCGATGAAGGCCGCCCGGTGCCGGGCCTGATCGAGAAGACGGTGGCCAATCTGCGCGACGTGCGGCCGAACTTCCATTTCAACGTGCCGCGCGGCTTCGACATGCTGCTGCCCTACCTCGAAGCGGACGAGCAGCTCGCCCGCGACGTGATCGAGAACCTCGAAGGCGTGTTCTACGCGGGCGCCGCGCTGCCGCAGAGCCTGTGGGCGCGGCTCGAAGCGGTGGTCGCCAAGGTGCGCAACCGGCCGCTGTGGTTCACCTCGTCCTGGGGTGCCACCGAGACCGCGCCCGCCGTCACCAGCGTGCACTGGCGCATCGACCGCGCCGGCTGCATCGGGCTGCCGCTGCCGGGCGTCGAGCTGAAGCTGCTGCCCAACGGTGGCAAGCTGGAGATCCGCGTGCGCGGCCCGAACATCTTCTCCGAGTACCGCCACGCCCCCGAGGTCACCGCCCAGGCCTTCGACGCCGACGGCTTCTACTGCATCGGCGACGCCGCCAAGCTGCTCGACGAGACCCGCCCCGAGCGCGGCATTCTCTTCGACGGCCGCGTGGCCGAGGACTTCAAGCTGATGAGCGGCACCTGGGTCAGCGTCGGCACGCTGCGGGTGCGTGCGGTCAGCGCGCTGGCGCCGCATGTGGCCGATGTCGTCGTCACCGGCCATGGCCGCGAGGAGATCGGCCTGCTGGTCTTCCCGACGCCGCAGGCCCGCGCGCTGCCGCGCGCCGAGCTCGAGGCCCATCTGCGCGCCGGCCTGCACGCGCTGCAGGCCGAGGGCGGGGGCTCTTCGCAGACGCCGACGCGCGCGCTGATCCTCGACGAGCCGCCCAGCGTCGATGCCGGCGAGATCACCGACAAGGGCTACATCAACCAGCGCGCGGTGCTGGCGCGGCGCGCCGAGGCGGTCGAGCGCCTGGAGCGCGGCGGGGCGGACGTGCTGCGCCCGCAGCCCCGTGACTGAGTGGTACCACATGGATCCAGGACTGTGACAGCATGCGGGGAGGCCAATCCGGCCGCCTCCGTGCTGTCTCGATGTCCCACGCCCTGACCTGGCTGATGAGCGCCTACCTCGGCATCGGGGTGGTGCTGCTGCATGTCGGCCCGCTGCACCGGCTCATCGTCGATGCGATGCAGGAGGCCCGGATGCGCCGGGCAATGCAGCCGCCGCACGAGCCGCCGCTGCCGCCCCCGCTGCTGTCGGCGCTGCTGCTCGGGGCGGCCACGCTGCTGCTGTGGCCCTGCCTGTGGCCGACGGCGGTGTGTCGCCGCTCGCTGCTGGAGCGCCACTGTCCGGGCCTGTGCGCCGGACGATCAGTGCCAGGCCCCTGAGCTCGGCACGATTCAGCGCGCCGGCGTCGGCACCGGCTCGCGGCTGGCCAGCCAGGTGCCGAGCACGCCGCAGCCGGTGATGATCGCGATGCCGAGCAGCGTCAGCGCATCGGGCGCATGGCCGAACCCGATCCAGCCCACCAGCGTCGCGAAGACGATCTGGAAATACAGGAAGGGTGTCAGCGTCGCCGCACGGGCACGCATGTAGCCCAGGATCAGCAGGAAATGCCCGGAGGAGCTCAGCGCGCCCAGCAGCGCCAGCAGCGCCCAGGTGGTGGGCGAGAGCTGCTGCCAGCTCCACGGCAGCGCCGCGCTGGTCAGCAGCGCACCGGTCAGGCCGGTGTAGAAATGGGTGGTCGCCGGATCCTCGGTGCGCGCCAGCCGGCTGGTGATGATCTGGAACAGCGCATTCGACACCACCAGCCCCAGCGGCAGCAGCGCCGCCCAGCCCAGATCCTGCGCCTCGCCCTTCGGGCGGATGACGATCAGCGCGCCGGCCATGCCGCCGGCCAGCAGCAGCCAGCGCCAGGCCGAGATGCGCTCGCCCAGCGTCAGCGCCGCCAGCAGCGTGATCAGCAGTGGCGTGAGCATGACGATGGCGGTGAACTCGCCCACCGGCATCACCTGCAGACTGAAGAAGGCCAGCACGCTCAGCGACAGCAGGCACAGCCCGCGCAGCAGCTGCAGGCCCGGCCGCTCGGTGCGCAGCAGCGCCCGGCCGCGGCGCGGCAGCACCGTCACCGCGGTCACCCCGACCTGGAACAGATAGCGCGCCCAGACCACCACCCCGACCGGCGCCAGCGCGCTGGCGATCTTGACGCCGGTGTCGAAGCACGCGAACAGCGCCACCGCGGCAATGACAAGCAGGACGCCCTGAAGCGGGCGGGTGTCGGAAGAAGGCATCGGCGGGCAACACACGCCAGGATCGGCGTGCGCAGAAGAGGAGGTGGAAAGCACCGGTGGGCGCGGTTCCACGCACTCTAGCGGCTTCTGGAAAACCCTGAACTCCGTGAAATGGGGGAGAAGGGCTCAGATCGCCGCGCCAGGGTCGTCCGGCTGACATTCGCGGAACACCCGTGCCTGACAGCGCGCGCAGACCGCCGGATCGAGCCGGCGGAAGATGCTGGCGATCGCCTGCTGCTTGTCCGGGAAGATGTGGTCGGCCCCCAGCCGGTCCAGGAAGCCGGTGCGGCGCCAGATCGCCATCACCTGCGGGCGCGGGCGGTGGAAATGCAGGTCGCCGCCAGCGGCGCGGCGCTCGCGCAGCTCGGTCTCCCAGAGCTCGACGCCGGCCAGGTCGAGGAAGTTCATGCTCTTGCTCATCACCAGCAGGTGCTTCTGGCCGGGATGGTTCTGGCGCAACGCGTGCAGGTGCTCGGCGACATGGGTGGCGGCCCCGAAGTAGATCTCGCCCTCCATGCGCAGCAGCTTCAGCTGCGGGCACTCGGGCAGCGCGCCGGGTGTGTCGTCGCGCACGATGAAGCGGCGGTCGGCGCGGCGGCTGTCGAAGCCCATCGTGCGCATCGCCGGGCGCGAGGTCTGGTAGAGATAGGCCACCAGCGACAGCCCGGTGCCGATCAGGATCGCGATCTCCAGCCGCAGCAGCAGCGTGGCCGCCAGCGTGGTGGCGGCGATCGCCAGGTCGGTGCGGTCCAGGCGCGCCAGGCGGCGCCAGCGCGGCAGGTCCAGCAGCGTCCAGGCCACCAGCATCAGCAGCCCGGCGATCGCCGGCAGCGGAATGTGCGCCAGCAGCGGCGCCGACACCGCCACCAGCAGCAGCAGCCACAGTGCCGAGGCCACGCCGGCCAGCGGCGTGCGCGCGCCCGCCTCCAGATTGGGCACCGAGCGGTTCAGCGAGCCGCAGCTGAGATAGCAGGAGAAGAAGCCGCCGGCCAGGTTCGACAGGCCCTGGCCGAGGAACTCGCGGTTGGTGTCGATGCGCTGGCCCGAGCGCGCCGCCATCGCCTTGGCGATCGACACCGACTGGCCCAGCGCGATGATCGACAGCGCCAGCGCCTTGTCCACCAGTTCGGGCAGGCGTGACCATTCGACCTGCGGGACATGGAAGGCGGGCCACGGCGAGGGCAGCGGGCCGAGAATGCGCACCTCGCGCCAGCCCGGCAGCAGCACCGGCAGCAAGGCGCCCAGCACCGAAGCCGCACCCAGCCCGACCAGCATGAAGGGCCAGCGCGGCCGCCACCGGCGCAGCGCCGCAGCCACCCCGAGCGCGCTCAGCCCGGTCAGCAGCGCGGCCGGGCTGAGCTGCGGCAGATGCTGCGCGCTCTGCACCAGCACGCCGCCGGGCCCCAGGCCGCGCGGCACCCCGGCATCGAGCAGATCACGCAGCGCGTGGATGCCGATCAGGCAGGCCGCACCGCTGGTGAAGCCCAGCAGCGCCGCCGGCGAGATGAAGTCCGCCAGCAGCCCCAGCCGCAGTGCGCCGACCGCGGTCTGGATCACCCCGACCATGATCGTCACCATCAGCGCCAGCTCGATGTAGCCGGGCGAGCCGGCCGCCACCAGCGGCGCCAGCATCGCCGCCAGCGCCAGCGAGTTGGCATTGGTCGGACCCGACACCACATGCCAGCTCGATCCGGCCAGCGCCGCCACCACGGTGGGCACCAGCGCGCTGTACAGGCCGTACTGCGGCGGCAGTCCCGCCAGCGAGGCAAAGGCGATGCCCTGCGGCAGCACCAGCAGCGCGCCCAGCAGCCCGGCCTGCGCATCGGCCTTGAGCGTCGCCGGCGAGACGATGCGCACCCAGGCGCCGAACAGGCGCTCGGCCAGCGTGGGGACGATCGAGGGAACGGACGGAGCGGTCATGGCATCAGGTGTAGGCAGGGGGGTATCCTGCCACAGCCCGGCGCCCGGCCGCTGGGGGCGAAGCTCAGTCCTCGAAGGCCAGGCCGACGTAGTTCTCGGCCAGCGCGGTCATGCCGGCGGTGGAGTGGACCAGCCAGTCCAGCTCGGCGGTCTGCATGCGGTGGCCGACCTCGCCGGTGTCGCCGGGGCCGGCCGGGAACTTGTGCAGCAGGCTGGTCATGTGCCAGGAGAAGCGCTCGGCCTTCCAGATGCGGCGCAGCGCCTTGCGCGAGTAGTCGTCGATGCCGGCCTCGGTGTGGTCGGCGTAGAACTCGATGAAGGCGCGGCTGAGGTAGCGCACGTCCGACGCGGCCAGGTTCAGGCCCTTGGCGCCGGTCGGCGGCACGATATGCGCGGCGTCACCCGCCAGGAACAGGCGGCCGAAGCGCATCGGCTCGGCGACGAAGCTGCGCAGCGGCGCGATGCTCTTCTCGATCGACGGGCCGGTCTGCAGCGCGGCGGCCGCCGCCGGGTCGAGGCGGCTGCGCAGTTCGTCCCAGAAACGCTCGTCGCTCCAGTCCTCGACCTTGTCCTGCAGCGAGCACTGCACGTAGTGGCGCACGCGGGTCTTGCTGCGCATCGAGCACAGCGCGAAGCCGCGCTCGTGGTTGGAATAGATCAGCTCGTCCGACACCGGCGGCACGTCGGCCAGGATGCCCAGCCAGCCGAAGGGATAGACGCGCTCGAAGTGGGTGATGCGCTCCTTCGGCACGCTGGCGCGGCACACGCCGTGGAAGCCGTCGCAGCCGGCGATGAAGTCGCAGGCGATCTCGTGGCGCACGCCCTCGAGCTGGAAGCTGACCCGCGGCGCGGTGGAGTCGAAGTCGTGCACCGCCACGTCGGCGGCCTCGTAGACGGTGGGCAGGCCGGCGGCGCGGCGCGCGTCCATCAGGTCGCGGGTGACCTCGGTCTGGCCGTAGACCATCACCGTCTTGCCGCCGCTCAGCGCCTTCAGGTCGATGCGGTGGCGCTGGCCGCCGAAGGCCAGCTCGATGCCATCGTGCACCAGGCCCTCGCGGTGCATGCGCTCGCCCACGCCCGCCTCGTCGAGCAGGTCGACGCAGACCTGCTCCAGCACGCCGGCGCGGATGCGGCCGAGCACATAGTCGGGGCTGCGCTGCTCGAGCACGACGTTGTCGATGCCGGCCTTGTGCAGCAGCTGGCCGAGCAGCAGGCCGGACGGGCCGGCGCCGACGATGACGACCTGGGTGCGGCGGGGAAAGGTCATGGGTGTCTCCTGGGGGTGGGGTCTACAGCAAGGGCTTGAGCTGCTCCTGCGCCTGCAGCAGCATCGGCAGGCAGCGATCGAGCAGATCGGGAATCGACACGCGAGCGGCGTGCACGCTGACATTCATCGAGGCGACCACCTCGCCGCGGCGGTTGCACAGCGGCACGGCCACGGTGCGCAGGCCCGGCTCGAACTCCTGGTCGACCAGCGCATGGCCCTGGGCACGCACGCGGGCGAGCTCCTCGCGCAGGCGGTCGCGGTCGGTGAGGGTCTGCACGGTGCGCGCGGCCATCGTCTGCCGGGCCAGCCAGGCCTCGCGCTCGGGCTCGGGCAGCCAGGCGGTCAGCACCCGGCCGTTGGCGGTGCAGTAGGCTGGCACGCGCGTGCCCGGCTGCAGCGTCGACGACACCACCCGGCCGGCGGTCACTGCCGCCACCGCGATCACGTCGTCGCCGTCGAGCACGCCGACCGAGCCGGCCTCATGCATCGCCATCGCGATGCGCTGGAGCTGCGGCTGGATCGCGCGCGGCAGCTTCGCCGAATGCATGTAGGACTGGCCCAGGCGCATCACCTTGGGGCTGAGCGAGAAATGGCGCTCGTCCTGGCGCGCGTAGCCCAGGTGCACCAGCGTCAGCAGGCAGCGGCGCACCGCCGCGCGGCTGAGCCCGGTGCGCAGCGCGACCTCGCTGATCGTCAGCCGCGGGCGGTCCTGGTCGAAGGCCTCGATGACGCGCAGGCCCTTTTCCAGACCGCCCAGCAGGTCGCGCTCGGCGATGTCGGCGGTCTCGGGAAGCGGCGGAAGGTGGGGGGCGGAGGTGTTCATCGGGATCTGATGTCGGTCAAGGTTAGGAAGCGCGGCCAGGCGGCCGACGATCCGTGCGACATGCGCACTCTGCAGTGATGATCGTGCGGCATTCGCACAGACATGCCCACCGGGCAGGCCCAGGCCCCGACAGCCCCACGTCATCCGCGGCCGAGCACAATCGGTGCATGAGCGATCCGGCCCTGACTCCCCCGCCGTCCGTTCCCTCGGTCCCGCCGGTCGAGGAGCGCCTCGCCCGGCTGCGCCGGATGAAGCACCTGGCGCTGCTGGCGCTGGTGCTGTGCGCCGGGCTGCTGGCGCTGGCGCACCAGCAGGGCCGCAGCGGCCTCTGGGGCTGGGTGGCGGCCTTCGCCGAGGCGGCGGTGGTCGGTGCGCTGGCCGACTGGTTCGCGGTGGTGGCGCTGTTTCGCCGCCCCCTCGGCCTGCCCTTCCCGCACACCGCGATCCTGCCGCGGCGCAAGCCCCAGCTCGCCGACCAGTTCGCGGTCTTCATGCGCGACCGCTTTCTCGACACGCCGACGCTGCTGGCCCGGCTGGATGCCCTCGATCCGCTGGCGCGGCTGGGCGAATGGCTGGCCCGCGAAGACAACGCACGCCGGCTGGCGACGCATCTGCAGGGCCTGGGCGGCGTGCTGCTGGGCTGCATCGACGATGCACGGGTGCGCGGCCTGCTGCAGGGGGCGGTCACGCAGCGGCTCGAGCGGCTCGACCTGTCGCATGCCGCCGGGGATCTGCTCGACACCCTGACCGCGCAGGGCCGCCATCAGCAGCTCTTCGAGCAGGCGCTGCTGCAGCTGGCCGAGCAGGTCGACAGCGAACCGGTGCAGCGCACGCTGGCCTCGGTGCTGCTGGAGATCGCCGGACAGGAATATCCACTGGTGCTGCGCACCATCGGCCTGGTCGCCGACACCGACGAGTTCGGCCGCCGGCTGGCCTCGGCGACCGCACGCGGCCTGACCCGCTGGGTGCACGAGGTCTGCGAGGATCCGCAGCATCCGCGCCGGCTGGCCTTCGACCGCAGCGTCGCCGAGCTGGTCGAGCGGCTGCGCCAGGACCCGGACTTCGCCTCACGCATCCATGCCGCCAAGGACCGCTGGCTGCACGAGCCGGTGCTGCAGGACTATGTGCGCGGCCTGTGGGACGAGCTGCGTGCCTGGCTGCTGGCCGATCTGGCCTCGCCGCAGTCGCGGCTGCAGGAGCAGATGCTGCTGGCGGCGCAGCGCCTGGGCCGGGCGCTGGGCAACGACGCGGTGCTGCGCGCCGCGCTGCAGGCGCATCTGCGCACGGTGGTCGAGCAGAGCGCGCCGGCGCTGCGCGATCTGGCCGCCACCCACATCGCGCGCACGGTGCGCGGCTGGCATGACGAGCAGCTGGTGCAGGAGATCGAGCTGGCGATCGGCCGCGACCTGCAGTTCATCCGGCTCAACGGCACGCTGGTGGGCGGGCTGATCGGACTGGTGCTGCACGCCCTCGGCGGTTGACGGCCGGACACGACGCTTCATCTGTTGGAGCGATGCACGCAGGCAAGCCTTGAGTGAAACAATCGTCACAGATCGGAAACGTCATTCAGAAACGCCGTGACTTCATTCACGCAGGGAGAAAGAGATGACCGCTCGAGGCGCGCTGGAACTGCTGCTGAACGAACTGGGCCGACTGCCAGGCACCCGCCTGATGCCGGTCTCGACCCGCGCGCCAGCCCCGCGTGTGCCGGCGTCCATCAGCGCCGAGGACGCCCGCTGGACCTGGTACGACACCCAGCCGGGCGAGTTCTCCGGCCTCGAGATCACCGAGTACAGCGTGCCGGCCGCCCTGTGCCAGGCCGTCTTCCAGCCCCGGGACCGCGCCTTCCCGCCCGCCGGCAGCCGTTGAAGGCCGGAGGAATCTGCCCGTGAGCTGCAATGACCTCGGCGCCCTGCTTGCTGTCCGTGACGAGGCACACGATCTTGTTACGCTCGGGGGCATGAGCGCCGATGCCCCGAGTCCCGCACCGAATTCCGTTCCGAGCCCCGCCCCGGCGCCGATGCGCCTGACCAGCGCGCACCGCCGGCGCCTGCGCGAGGTCTGGCGCTCGGCCGGCTGGCCGGCGCAGGACATTCTCGAGGCCGAGCTGCTGGCCGCCGGACTGCTCGAGCGTCATCACGACAGCGCCGGGCGCTGCACCATCCGGGTGACCGATGCCGGCATCCAGGCGCTGGCCGACTCCGCCGCGCGCAACCGCGCCGCCCGCAGTGCGCACGAGGCCCTGGTCGAGCAGGTCGCGCTGGCCATGATCCGCGAAGGCCGCATCGCCTGGCGCGGCCTGACGCTGCGTGCCCGCGTGCCGGGCGAATCCGGCGGCGGCACGCCCGTGCCGATGGAGCTGTCGGCCCATGACGCCTCGGTCGACCCCGGCCCGGTCGATGACCGGACCTGGCAGCTGGCGATGCCCGATGTCTTCTCGGTGCGGCACACCTCGGTGGCGGCCTATCTGCAGCCGCTGGTGCACGAGATCAAGGTCAGCCGGGCCGACCTGCTGGCCGACCTGCGCCAGCCGACCAAGCGGGCGGCCTACCTCGACATGGCCGGCGGCCTGTACTACGTGCTCGCCGAAGGCATCGCCCGAGCCGAGGAGATTCCGGCCGAATGCGGCGTCATCGAGATGCGAGGCGGCCTGCTGCACACGCTGCGCCCGGCACCGATGCGCCCGCTGTCGCAGGAGTCCGGCCTGCCCTTCGCGGTCTGGATGGCGCTGGCTCGGGCCGTGCCGGTGCCGCGCCCGGAAAGCCTGCAGCTGCGCCTGGGCGACAGCCTGGAAAACACCGGTCCGCTGACGGATGACAGCGTGTGAGGCGGCCGCGGCCCGCGGGACTCAGGCCGGCAGCAGCGTGCTGAGGCTGCTGCTCAGCGTCGACCACCACAGCACCCGGGGCTGACGGGCCAGCGTGCCCAGCCGCGTCGGTGCGGCCGGCCGGCCGTAGTGCAGCAGGCTGCGCACCGGCACCTGGCGGCTGCGGGCCACCCACAGCACACCCTGGCGAGGTTGATCGGGCTGAAGCTCCAGCGTGACCGCGCTGCCTGCACGGCGCAGCTGCTCGACGCTGCGATCCAGCGTCTGCGGGTCGTGGCAGGCCAGCATGACCTGCGTGGCACGACCGGCCACCCGGTCGACCAGCCGCTCGAAGGCCTCGGTCGACTGGCGGCGCGCCGCACCGGTGTCGGCCCAGCGCTCATGCACCAGCCGCAGCCGCACGCCGGCCTCGCAGGCGCGGTCGGCATCGTGCAGGCTGGACTCTCGATCGGCCGACAGCGACAGCCCCAGGCGGTCGTGATGCACGCGCAGCATCGCCAGCTGGTCGATCAGCCGGCCGGTCGCCTCGGGCGCCACCAGATCCAGCGTGACCGGCATCGCCCGCGAACGGGCCGCCGCCAGCAGCCGCATCATCTGCACCGCGTCCTGACCCAGCGCGGCCGGCTGCACCAGCAGCGCGGCCTCCGCAGGCAGCTCGGACAGCCGGGCCATGCTGCCGATCAGACGCGCGGCCACCTCGGCGGGCGACTCGTCCGACTCCGGCCGGTAGCTGACGCAGGCCCCCATGCGCCAGCGCGCCAGCCGCACCGCCGCCGCCAGCACTTCGTCGAAACGGATCGCGCCTCTGGACGGCGCACGACATTGCGCAGCAACCCGGCTCGCGCCTGCCATTTCTGCCATCTCCTGTTTCACGGCTGTGTCCATCAGAGTCCCCACCCCACAAAGCGCGACAAGTGTCACGAATTCAAGCAGATTTCGAAGGAAATATGAAGGCAAAAGTCGTGCCGGTCAATTTTCATTGCGGTGCCGCAAGGGCCTGGGGCGCTCGTGACAACGACGCACACGGGGAAAACACCACGTCGGAGCGCGCTGCATTGCCGGACTTGCCAGGAAAGTGCACCGTCACGGGTCACCCCAGATGCACCACCGGGGTGAGCCGACGTACGCTGAAGGCCTGTTCAACACCGTCTTGGGGATCGGAGAAGCACGTGCCCTTGCCCGCACCGTTGCGCAGCCTCCAGGCCGATCTGCCGGCCTGCCCGCGTGTGCTGCTGGAACTGCAGACCCTGATGCGCGATGACGAGCGCGCCTTGCCGGAGATCGCCGCGCTGATCGAGTCCGACATGGCGCTGGCCGCCGCGGTCGTGCGCACCGTCAACTCGGCGATGTACGGCCTGCTGCGGCGGGTCGAGACGGTCGGCGAGGCACTGCGCTATCTCGGCACCCGGGAGGTGGTGGCGATCAGCTATGCCAGCGCGCTGCGTGCGGCCTTCCCGCCCTCGCCGCGCATGAACGCGCTGTGGCGCACCGCCGGGCTGAGCGGCCTGCTGATGGGCCGCAGCGCCGCAGCGCTGGGCGTCGATCCGCTGCAGGCGCACACCGCGGGCCTGTTCGCACGCAGCGGCCAGGCGCTGATGCTGGCGCATCTGGGCCCGGCCTACGAGGCGATGCTCGAGGCCTTCGGCACCGACGCCACCGCGCTGGATGCGGCCGAGACCAGCGCCTGGGGCATCGGACATGCCGCCTACGGCAGCGTGCTGTGTGCCAGCTGGGGGCTGGCCGGGCCGGTCGTCAGCTTCGTGCGGGAACGGGTGCGAGCCCCGGCGCAGCGCCCGCCGCTGGAGCCGATGCTGCGCCGGCTGCTCGCACTGGGCGCCGCCACCGAGGCGCTGCTGCACGAGGACGGCGGCCCGGGCGCACCGGCGGCGCTGTCGGCGCTCTCCGGACTGCCCGCCAGCGCCGACCTGCCCGAGCAGGCGCTGCGCGACGCGGTGGCACCGCACTGGCATCAGCTGGGCGAGCTGCGGGCACGCGGCTTGCAGATCATCGACTGACACCCGAGGAACCCTCATGGCCCGCGACCCTTCCCCCTCCCCGGCCGGCCACATCCGGCTCACCTCCCATCCCGGCCAGGGTGCGGCCGGGGCCCCGCCGATCCGCTGGGGCGAAGCCGATCCGCACGCGCGCGGCCCGGTCGTCGGCACGACCGTCTCGCGCCACCAGCGCAATGTCGTCGGCACGCACAGCGGCAGCTACGGCGTCTACCGCGCGCTGGCGGTGGCGGCCGGCAACCTCGAGCGCGGCCACCGCGCCGACCTGACCAACACCGCGCCGACCGACCGCATCGGCCCCTATCCGCAGTGGTCCGAGCCCGAGCGCATCGTCTCGATCGATCCGTGGGGCGCGCTGGTCGCCGAGGTCTTCGCCGAGCAGATCGCCGCCGGCATGGACATCCGCCCGACCATCGCCGTCACCAAGGCGCACATCCACCTGCCCGAGGTGCGCCAGGCCATGGCCTTCCAGCGCCTGAAGCCCGACGGCCGCATCCTGCTCGAGGACGGCTCGGCGGCGGTGACCAAGATCGCGGTCGAGCCGGTCTGGTGGCTGCCCGGCGTGGCCCGGCGCTTCGGCGTCAGCGAGGCCGAGCTGCGCCGCGCGCTCTTCGAGGAGACCGGCGGCATGTACCCGGAGCTGGTCACCCGCAGCGACATCGAGGTCTTCCTGCCGCCGATCGGCGGGCAGACGCTCTATGTCTTCGGCGACGTGCGCGACCTGGCCGATCCGTCGGTGACGCTGACCGCGCGCATCCACGACGAATGCAACGGCTCGGACGTGTTCGGCTCGGACATCTGCACCTGCCGCCCCTACCTGACGCACGCGATCGAGGAATGCATCGAGGGCGCGCAGAGCGTCGAGCACGGCGGGCGCGGCGGCGTCGGCCTGATCGCCTACAGCCGCAAGGAGGGCCGCGCGCTGGGCGAGGTCACCAAGTTCCTCGTCTACAACGCGCGCAAGCGCCAGGTGGGCGGCGACTCGGCCGACAAGTACTTCCTGCGCACCGAGTGCGTGGCCGGCGTGCAGGACATGCGCTTCCAGGAGCTGATGCCCGACGTGCTGCACTGGCTGGGCATCCGCCGCATCCACCGGCTGGTGTCGATGAGCAACGACAAGTTCGACGCCATCACCGGCAGCGGCATCGAGGTGGTCGAGCGCATCAAGATCCCGGACGAGCTGGTGCCGGCCGACGCGATGGTCGAGATCCAGGCCAAGATCGCCGCCGGCTACTTCACCACCGGCGAGGTGCCGGACGAGGCGGATCTGGCCGCCGTGAAGGGGCGCGGCCTTGAGTGAACACCATCGCCCCGACCCGCTGGTCGTGCTGAACGACCCGGCCACCGTGCGCCGGCGCTGCCACGCGATCGCCGCCGCGGTGGAGAGCGGCCACTCGGCGCATTTCCGCATCGACCGCGGTGCGCTGCCGGCCATCGCGCAGCGCATCGCCGCCCTGACGCGCCGGCGATTCCCCGACCTGCAGATCCCGTATCACAGCCGCTGGCGCCACTTCGAGGCCGGCGGCGTCGACCGCAAGGACGAGATCGACGCGCTGCTGCGCCCGCTCGGCAGCGTCGGTCTGGCGCGTGCGCGCATCGATCTCGCGCTGATCAGCGTGCTGCTCGATGCCGGCGCCGGCCCCGACTGGCATTACGACGAGGCCGAGACCGGCCAGCGCCTGGCGCGCTCGGAAGGCCTGGCGGTGGCGACGCTGCGCGCCTTCGCGGCCGGTGCCTTCTCGTCGCGGCCGGACGAGCCCTGCCGGGTCGACGCCCGCGCGCTCGGCCGGATGGAGGCCGCGCCGCTGGCCGCCGTCTTCCAGGTCCGGCCGGACAATCCGCTCGTCGGCCTGGAGGGGCGCGCGGCGCTGCTGCGCCGGCTCGGCGCGGTGATGGCGGCGCAGCCCGAGCGCTTCGGCGACGACGGCCGCCCCGGCGGCCTGTTCGACCGGCTGGCCGCGCGCGCGCGCCAGCGCTCGAGCACCGCGCCGGCGCTGCAGGCCGCCGAGCTGCTGGTCGAGCTGCTGGCGTCGCTCGCGCCGATCTGGCCCTCGGGCCAGAGTCTGGACGGGCGGCCGATCGGCGATGTCTGGCCGCACCCGCAGGCCAGTGCGCCGGACGCGCCGGCCGCCGGCCGGGTGCCCTTCCACAAGCTGTCGCAGTGGCTGACCTATTCGCTGCTGGAGCCCTTCGAGTGGGCCGGCATCGCGGTGGAAGGGCTGGACGCGCTCACCGGCCTGCCCGAATACCGCAACGGCGGCCTGCTGATCGACGGCGGCGCGCTGGTGCCGCTGGCGGCCGACTTCGCCGCCCGGCCGAAGACGGTCGACGATCCGTGGGTGATCGAGTGGCGGGCGCTGACGGTGGCGCTGCTCGACGACCTGGCGCCGCTGGTGCGCGCCGAGCTGGGCGTCGACGCGCAGCAGCTGCCGCTGGCGTGCATGCTCGAGGGCGGCAGCTGGGCCGCCGGCCGCGAGATCGCCGCCGAGCGCCGGCCGGGCGGCGCGCCGCCACTGCGCATCGCCAGCGACGGCACCGTCTTCTGATCCCAACCTGATCCGCAACCCGCGAGGAGAGACCCCATGAGCACGATGAACACCCCCGGCGCCGGCCAGGTCCACGTCGTCGATCACCCGCTGGTGCAGCACAAGCTGACGCTGATGCGCCAGAAGGACCGCTCGACCAACAGCTTCCGCCGCCTGCTCGGCGAGATCAGCATGCTGATGGCCTACGAGGTCACCCGCGACATGCCGACGCAGATGATCGAGATCGAGACGCCGCTCGAGACGATGCTCAGCCCGGTCATCGAGGGTCGCAAGACCGTCTTCGTCGTCATCATGCGCGCCGGCAGCGGCTTTCTCGACGGCATGCTGCAGGTGGTGCCGGGCGCGCGCGTCGGCCACATCGGCCTGTACCGCGACCCCAAGACGCTGGTCGCGGTCGAGTACTACTTCAAGATGCCCGGCGACATGCACGAGCGCGATGCCATCGTGCTCGATCCGATGCTGGCCACCGGCAATTCGGCCGCGGCCGCGGTCGAGCGGCTGAAGGAGACCCGCCCGCGCTCGATCCGCTTCGTCAGCCTGCTGGCGGCGCCCGAGGGCCTGAAGCATTTCCACGAGGCCCATCCGGACGTGCCGGTCTACACCGCGGCGATCGATCGCCAGCTCAACGACCACGGCTACATCGTTCCCGGCCTGGGCGACGCCGGCGACCGGATGTTCGGCACCAAGTAGGAAGCCGGGCAGACATCGGGGCCGGGTACGGCTGTGGTTCAATTCCCATCATCCGGCAGCGGCACGAATGGTCGTGGACGCGGCCGGATTCTGCCGGATCCAGAGCGGATCGTGGCCCGCAGGCCTCCGCGCTGCCGCAGGAGAAGAGGCCCGGGGCGCGTGCCAGCCGCCACAAGGGCAGACCGGATGACACGAGATGGGGAATGCATGAACGAACCGGAGCGCCAGGACCCTCAGCACAGCAGCATGCTGGCTCGCCAGCTTCTCGACGGCTGCGCCGCCTCCGATGCGCAGCTGCTGAGCACGGTGCGGCAGGCGATCGACCTGGCGGGCACCCGCCCCGCCGATGCGGCAAGCGCCTGGCACCTGGGCTGGCTGCAGGCGCTGCAGCAGGTGCTGGACGGCGAGCCGGACGCCGCGCGCCAGCATCTGGCCCGGCTGCGCAGCAGCCCGCCGCCCCGGCAGGCGCCCGGCCAGGACACCACGGACCCCGCACCCGAGAACACCGAGCTGCCGCTGCTGTGGGTGGCCGTGCTGATCGCGCAGGCCCGGCAGGATGCGGCGGCGCTGGAAGCCGCCGCGCTGCGTCTGGCCGACGAGGCGGCCCGGATCGGTCATCGGCCACTGGCGGATCTGGGCGAACGCTGCCTGGCCCGCTGTCTGGACACCGAGCAGATGGCGCGCCGGCGTCAGGGTCTGGAGGCCCGCGACAGCGCCAGCCTGCCGTCCTCGGCGCGGCTGTCGCGCTATCTGACGCAGCTGCAGGCCAGCGTGCAGCCTGCGCTGGTGCCCGAGCACGCCGAGCACCTGCCCGCGCTGCCAGACCGGCAGGCCTTCATGCAGCAGGCGCACCGCCTGCTGCCGCTGCCGGCGGATCAGGACTGCGCGGTGCTGCTGCTGTCGGCCAGCGACATCGATCCGCCCGCCCAGGCCCGGCACGAACGGGTGCTCGTCGCCTTTGGCCAGCTGATCGGACTGACGCTGCGGGCCGGCGATCTGGCGGCCCGCTGGTCGGACGAGCAGATCGCGGTGCTGCTGCCGCAGGCCTCGGCCGATGATGCCGCGCGCATCTGCCAGCGCATCGCGCAGGCGGTGCAGGAGCGCGACTGGTCGGCCCTGAGCGGCGATCGCCTGCTGCAGATCGACATCAGCCATGCCCAGGCCGGACCGGGCGACACGCCGCAGACGCTGATGCAGCGCTGCGAGGCCGAGATGGCCGCCGGCCGCCGCCGCCGCCGCCGCATCGCGGCCTGACACCCGATTGCCCCTCTGCCGCGGAGACGTCCCGATGACCGAAGCCCGAGACCTGCTGATCCGCGACGCCACGCTGCCCGACGGCCGCACCGGCCAGGACCTGCTGATCCTGGCCGGGCGCATCGCCGCGGTCGGCCCGGCGCTGGCCGCGCCGCCGGGCCTGCCCACGCTCGACGCCCGGGGCTGGCTGCTCAGCGCGCCCTTCGTCGACGCGCATTTCCACATGGACGCGACGCTCTCCCACGGCCTGCCGCGGGTCAACGCCAGCGGCACGCTGCTGGAGGGCATCGCGCTGTGGGGCGAGCTCAAGCCGCAGCTCACGCAGGAAGCGCTGGTCGAGCGCGCGCTGCAGTACTGCGACTGGGCGGTGGCCAAGGGGCTGCTGGCGATCCGCAGCCATGTCGACATCTGCGACGACCGACTGCTGGCGGTGGAGGCGCTGCTGGAGGTGAAACGCCGCGTCGCGCCCTGCCTCGACCTGCAGCTGGTCGCCTTCCCGCAGGACGGCGTGCTGCGCCGCCCGGGCGCGCTGGCCAACCTGAAGCGCGCGCTCGACCTGGGCGTCGAGGTGGTCGGCGGCATCCCGCACTTCGAGCGGACGATGGCGGACGGCGCCGAGTCGGTGCGCCTGCTGTGCGAGCTGGCCGCCGAACGCGGCCTGCGCGTCGACATGCACTGCGACGAGAGCGACGATCCGCTGTCGCGCCACATCGAGACGCTGGCGTATCAGGCGCAGCGGCTCGGGCTGCAGGGCCGCGTCACCGGCTCGCACCTGACGTCCATGCACTCGATGGACAACTACTATGTCTCCAAGCTGCTGCCGCTGATCGCGGAGGCCGGCGTGCATGCGGTGGCCAACCCGCTGATCAACATCACGCTGCAGGGCCGCCACGACACCTACCCGAAGCGCCGCGGCATGACGCGCGTGCCCGAGCTGATGGCCGCCGGCGTCAATGTCGCCTTCGGCCACGACTGCGTCATGGACCCGTGGTATTCGCTGGGCTCGGGCGACATGCTGGAGGTGGCGCAGATGGGCCTGCATGTGGCGCAGATGACCTCGCAGGCGCAGATGCGCGCCTGCTTCGACGCGGTGACGACGAATGCCGCGAAGGTACTCGGGCTCGACGGCCACGGGCTGGACATCGGCTGCCACGGCGATGTCGTGCTGCTGCAGGCGCGCTCGCCGGTCGAGGCGATCCGGCTGCGCGCGACCCGGCTGGCGGTGGTGCGGCGCGGACAGGTGATCGCGCGCTGCGCACCCGCCCAGGCCGTGCTCGACCTGCCCGGGCGCGGACCTGCCACGGTCGACTGGACACTGCAGCGCTGAAGGTCGATCACCCCGCATCACGCTTTTCCAAGGGGGGAGCCGGACCGCTGGCCCGAAAGGCTCGTGGCTAGAATGGTCCTGCCCCGAAACTCAGAACGACAAACCTGCCCCGCTCATGAAACTCATCGGTTCGCTGACCAGCCCGTATGTGCGCAAGGTGCGCATCGTGCTGGCGGAGAAGAAGCTCGACTACAAGCTCGTCATCGAGGATCCGTGGTCGGATCCGGTCGGCCTGACCTCGGCCAACCCGCTCAGCCAGGTACCCTGCCTGGTGCTCGAGGGCGGTGACGCGCTCTACGACTCGCGGGTCATCGTCGAATATGTGGACACGCTCTCGCCGGTCGGCCGGCTGATTCCGGAAAAGGGCCGCGAGCGCGCCGAGGTCCGCACCTGGGAGGCGCTGGCCGACGGCCTGCTGGATGCCGCGCTGCTGGCACGGCTGGAATCGACCTGGCCCGGCCGCGACGCCAGCCAGCGCTGCCCGGCCTGGATCGAGCGCCAGCTCGGCAAGATCGACGCGGCGCTGCGCACCCTGTCCGCTGGCCTGGGCGAACGCAACTGGTATTCCGGCCTGCATCCGACGCTGGCCGACATCGCGGTCGGCTGCGCGCTGGGCTATCTGGACTTCCGCTTTCCGGCGATCGCCTGGCGCGATGCGCATCCCAATCTGGACCGGCTGATGCAGCGTCTGTCGCAGCGCGCGAGCTTCGCGGCCACGCAGCCGCCGGCAGCCCCGCCGGCCTGATCAGAGCTTCAGCGTCAGTTCCACCACCCAGCCCGGACGGGCCGGGCCGATCGCCAGCGGTGCGCCCAGATCGCCGGCGAGACGCTCCATCATCGCGATGCCACGCGCGGTGGCCTCGGCGCGGCGCCCCTCGGGCTTGCCGCGGCCGTCATCGCTGATGCGCAGGCGCAGGCTGCGCTGCGAACGCTCCTCGAGCAGCCGCAGCTCGAACCCGGCCGCATGCGCGCCCTCGGCATGACGCACCACATTGTCCAGCGCCTCCTGGACCAGCCGCATCAGATGCAGCCGGCTGCGCGCCGGCAGATGCAGCACCGCGGCGGCCTCGTCGACCTGCCAGCTCAACCGGATGCCCCGCTCGGCCAGCATCGGCTGGAAATGGGCCTGCAGACCGTGCAGGCCGTCACCCAGCGCCGCCGGTTCGGCACGCACGGCCTCGCGCATCAGCCGCAGCGACAGCAGCGCCTGCGCGAGCTGCTGGTCGAGATGCATCAGCCGCGCCGGACCGGGCAGGTCATCGCCGGTGCGCGCCAGCGTGCGCGCGGCCAGCAGCTGCATCCCGAGCCGGTCCTGGACCTCGCCGACCAGCCGCTGCATGTCGGTGTCCGCCTCGGGCACCCCCGGCCAGCGCGCCAGCGTGGAGTCGAAGGGCAGCGAGCGGCACGGCAGCGCCTGCTCGTCCGCCCGGCCCTGCTGCCAGCGATGCCACAGCCGGCCGACCAGCGCCAGCGCCAGCATCGTGCCCAGCGCCAGCAGCCAGGCATCACTCGAGAGATCGGGAACAGCAGTCGGATTCACGGTGTCAGACGGGTTCGGAGCGGTTCAGCTTCATCCAGAAGGGGGAGCGAGAGAATTGTCACGACCCAGGGGCCGGACTCGCCACCCCGGGGCCACGGGTCCGGCGGCTGCAGCAGCCACCTGCACGAGGGGCTGAGACGCCACCAAAATCGCAGTTCATGCCGCATTCGCGCTCGCGCTACACTCGCGCCTCACAGCGCCGATTTGGTCCGGCTTGCGGGCGCTCTAGAAATTCCGCTAAAGAGGGGCACTCGACGACCCGGTGTCCGCCTCAGGCAGCGCCGGGTTTTTTTCGTGGTCGGAAACCTCTGGGAGCTCTCCCGATGTCGATGCAGGGACATGTCACCCCGCAGAAGATGCATTTCAGCGAAGCGCTGAAGCTGCGCAGCGGCGCCACGCTGCGCGATTACACGCTGGTCTACGAGACCTACGGCCGGCTCAACGCCGAGCGCAGCAACGCGGTGCTGGTGTGCCATGCGCTCAACGCCAGCCACCATGTCGCCGGCACGCATGCCGACAACCCGAAGAACGTCGGCTGGTGGGACAACCTGATCGGTCCGGGCAAGCCGCTCGACACCGACCGATTCTTCGTCATCTGCATCAACAACCCCGGCTCGTGCTTCGGCTCGACCGGCCCGATGCATGTCAATCCGGACACCGGCCGCCTCTATGGCAGCGACTTTCCGGTCGTCACGGTGGAAGACTGGGTGAACGCGCAGGCCCGGGTGCTCGACCGGCTGGGCATTCATCAGCTCGCCGCGGTGATGGGCGGCAGCCTGGGCGGCATGCAGGCACTGAGCTGGACGCTGCAATACCCCGAGCGCATGCGCCATGCGCTGGTGATCGCCTCGGCACCGAGCCTGTCGGCGCAGAACATCGCCTTCAACGAGGTCGCCCGGCGCGCGATCGTCACCGACCCGGACTTCCACGGCGGCCATTTCTACGCGCACGGCGTCGTGCCGAAGCGCGGCCTGCGGGTGGCGCGCATGATCGGCCACATCACCTACCTCTCGGACGACTCGATGGAGGCCAAGTTCGGCCGCGAGCTGCGTTCGGCCGAGCTGGCCTACTCGACGCAGGAGATCGAGTTCCAGATCGAGAGCTACCTGCGCTACCAGGGCGACAAGTTCAGCGAGTACTTCGACGCCAACACCTACCTGCTGATCACGCGTGCGCTCGACTACTTCGACCCGGCGCGGGAGTTCGGCGGCGACCTGTCGCGGGCGCTGTCGCGCGCGCAGGCGAAGTTCCTGGTGGTGAGCTTCACGACCGACTGGCGCTTCTCGCCGGCGCGCTCGCGCGAGATCGTCAAGGGCCTGCTCGACAACCGGATCGACGTGAGCTACGCCGAGATCGACGCGCCGCACGGCCACGATGCCTTCCTGCTGGACGACGCGCGCTACCACGGCGTCGTGCGCGCCTGCTACGACAACATCGCCCGGGAGATCGGCGCATGAGCAACCGCCAGGCCCTCGAACTGATCGCCGATCTGGTGCCCCAGGGCAGCCGCGTGCTCGACCTGGGCTGCGGCGACGGCGCGCTGCTGGCGCTGCTGCGCGACCGGCGCGGCTGCCGCGGCTACGGCGTCGAGCTGGACGACGCCAAGGTGCTGGCCGGCGTGCAGCGTGGCGTCAACGTGCTGCAGCGCAACCTGGAAGAAGGCCTGAGCCTCTTCGAGGACAACAGCTTCGACGTGGTGCTGCAGCTCGACACGCTGCAGAACCTGCGCAACACCGAGGACATGCTGCGCGAGACCGCGCGCGTCGGGCGCATCGGCATCGTCAGCTTTCCCAACTTCGCACACTGGCCGAACCGGCTGCGCGTGCTGCAGGGCCGCATGCCGGTGACCAAGGTGCTGCCCTACCAGTGGTACGACACGCCCAACATCCGCGTCGGCACCTTCGCCGACTTCGAGATCCTGGCGCGCAAGAACGGCTTGCACATCCTCGACGCCTTCGGCCTGCACGAGGGTGAAGTGGTACGGCACTGGCCCAATCTGCTGGCCAGCACCGCGGTCTTCAAGTTCGAGCACCGCTGAGGCTCACCTGGTCGCGGCCGCACCGCTTGGCCTGGTACAGCGCCAGATCGGCACGGTGCAGCCAGTCGGCGGCCGATTCGCTGCCGTCCCACTGCGCCACGCCGAAGCTGGCGGTGACCGTGCCGGCGATCGCCATCGGCTCGCGGCGCAGCGCCTGCCGGGCCAGCTCGGCCTGAGCCAGCGCTCCGGCCAGATCGGTCGCGGGCAGCAGCAGCGCAAACTCCTCGCCACCCAGCCGGCCCAGCAGGTCTGCACCGCGCATCTGCCGGCGCAGGCGGGCAGCCACCTCGCGCAGCACCCCGTCGCCTGCGGCATGACCATGCCGGTCGTTGATGCGCTTGAAGTGATCGATGTCGATCATCACCAGCGACAGCAGCGCCTGCTGCTGCTGGGCCTGCGCCAGTCGATCCATGAAGCCGCGCCGGTTCACCGCGCCGGTCAGGCTGTCATGCAGCGCCAGCCGGCGCAGCGCCTGGCTGTGCTCACGCGCAGGTCGGCGTACCAGCCGGTGCAGGGCCCGATTCAGCAGCAGGAAGATCAGCAGCAGCGCCAGCACCCGCGGCGGCAGGTGCTGGCGCCAGTCCTCCCGGTCCATCCAGGTCAGCAGGCCCAGACCGGCGCTGGCGACCACCGCGGCCAGAGCCACCGCCAGATCGATGCGGGCGCGCAGGTTCATCGGACATCATCGAAGCCAGTTGTTTACATATTGTTTCATATAAAGCTGTAAATCCGGATGATTCCGCCCCGGATCAACCCACACTCCGGCTCGGCTTTCACCAATCTGACGAATTCAAGCCTGTAGAGTGCGGAATTCGATCTTTGTCGTGGCACCGCCACCCGTCCGCCGAGGAGTTCCCATGCAGCCACTCGATGATCAGGACCGGCATCTTCAGGACAAGCGTTCGCCCACCCACCGCCGTGCGCCGCTGTGGCGCTGCTGGATCACCGGCGGCCTGACGGTGGTGGCGCTGACCGTCACCAGTCTGGGCTCGCACCACAGCGGCAGCCTGGCGCGGCTCAGCCGGTTCTCGCCGACCGAAACGATTGCCCGGCTCGCCGCACATGCGCAGGCCTACGGCCTGAGCGTCTTCGCCCGCATTCCGCTGCAGGACCGCGAGGGCCGCGGCGAGTGGCTGGTGCTCGGCCTGGCCGAGGACGAGACCGCGATCGTGCAGAGCGACGATCCGGAGCAGATCGTCAGCCTGCCGCTGACGATGCGCATCACCGCCGAGGCCGGCGGCGGCTCGCGCATCCAGTTCCATGCCACCGACGAGCTGCCGCGACTACCCGACGGCACGCTGCCCCCACAGCTCATCGAGGGTCTGGACGCGCTGCCGGCGCTGCTTGACGACGCGCTGGGCTGAGCTGGCTACACTGACCGCCGGACGGCCGCCTCCGGCCGGACACGAGGTCCGCATGAATGCCCCCGACACCCTGATCCGTCCCGACCCGACCGCGCTGGCGCAGCATGTCGCCGCCACCTGGGACCGCGACATCGTCCGCGAGCTGACCGACTACATCGCGATTCCGGCCAAGAGCCCGATGTTCGACGCCGACTGGGCCGCGCACGGGCATCTCGACACCGTGGTGCGCCGCGCCGCCGACTGGGTGAATGCGCGGCGCGTGCCCGGCCTGACGCTGGAGATCGTGCAGCTGCACGACGCCGCCGGCCGGCGGCGCACGCCGGTGCTGTTCTTCGAGGTCGCCGCGACCCGCCACGAGGTGGCGGTCGGCACCGCGCAGCAGCCCAGCGTGCTGATGTACGGCCACCTCGACAAGCAGCCCGAGTTCACCGGCTGGCGCGCCGACCTCGGCCCCTGGACCCCGAAGCGCATCGACGAGCGCCTCTACGGCCGCGGCGGCGCCGACGACGGCTACGCGGTCTATGCCGCGATCGCCGCGATCGAGGCGCTGAAGAACCAGGGCGTGCCGCACCCGCGCATCGTCGGCCTGATCGAGACCGGCGAGGAAAGCGGCTCCGACGACCTGCCCTTCTACGTCGACGCGCTGCGCGAGCGACTCGGCGCGGTGAGCCTGGTGGTCTGCCTGGACTCGGGCGCCGGCAACTACGAGCAGCTCTGGCTGACCACCTCGCTGCGCGGGCTGGTCAGCGGTGCGCTGAAGGTGGAGGTGCTGGAGGAAGGCGTGCATTCGGGCGACGCCAGCGGCGTGGTGCCGTCGAGCTTTCGCATCCTGCGCCACCTGCTCGACCGGCTGGAGGACAGCGCCACCGGCCGGCTGCTGCCCGGCGCCTTCCATGTCGAGATCCCGGCGGCGCGGCTGGCACAGGCGCGCGCCACCGCCGCGGTGCTCGGCGACGAGGTCTGGAAGCGCCAGCCCTGGGCCTGCGGCGCCGAGGGCCTGCCGGTGCTGCCGATGACCGACGACCCGGTCGAGGCGCTGCTGGGCCGCACCTGGCGGCCGACGCTGAGCGTGACCGGCGCCGAGGGTCTGCCGGCGCTCTCGAGCGCCGGCAACGTGCTGCGCCCCTTCACCGCCTTCAAGCTCAGCCTGCGCCTGCCGCCGACGGTCGACGCCAACGCCGCGGCCGAACACCTGAAGTCTCTGCTGGAGGCCGACGCGCCCTACCGCGCCCGCGTGACCTTCCAGCCCGACGGCCGTGCCGGCGCCTGGGGCGCCAGCGGCTGGGACGCACCCGAGCTGGCGCCGTGGCTGGAGCGCGCGATGGACCGCGCCTCGCACGACCAGTTCGGCGCACCGCTGGGCTACATCGGCCAGGGCGGCACCATCCCGCTGATGAACCTGCTGCAGAAGAGCTTTCCGCGGGCGCAGATGATGGTCTGCGGCGTGCTCGGCCCGAAGAGCAACGCGCACGGCCCCAACGAGTTCATCGACCTGGCCTACGCGCGCCAGCTGACCGCCGCGGTCGCGCAGGTCATCGCCGCTCATCCCTGAGCCTTGCGGCCCTTGTGCAGGCTGCCTGGTGCGGCCTGCCGCTCCTGCCATGCCCTTTCGACTGCCTCGCCTTCTTCCGTCACGCGCCCTGGGCGCGCTGCTGCTGCCGCTGCTGCCGCTGGCCCTGTCCGGCTGCGGCACGCTGCTGCCACCGGCCTGGATCATCGGCCAGCAGCGCACGATGATCACCGACCATCAGCACTTCGACAACGCACCGATTCCGGCCTCGCGCCAGCCGGTGCCGCTGCCGGCCGCGCCCGAGGCACTGAAGCTGCCCACCGCGCCCGACGGCGGCGAGCTTGGCCCCTGGCTGGAGCAGCAGGGCACGGTCGCGCTGATCGTGCTGCGCGACGGTCGCATCGTGCACGAGCAGTATTTCGCCGGCCGCCAGCGTGACACGCTGCTGACCTCGTTCTCGGTGGCCAAGTCGGTGGTGGCGCTGCTGCTGGGCCAGGCGATCCGCGACGGCCACATCCGTGGCATCGACGATCCGGTCACCCGCTACCTGCCCGAGCTGGAGCGCCAGGATCCGCGTTTCGCCCAGGTGCGGCTGCGCGACCTGCTGGCGATGCGCAGCGGCATCGCGTTCCAGGAAAAGTACAGCTCGCCGTGGTCGGATGTGGCGATCTTCTACCTGACGCCGGACCTGGGCCGCGCGGTGGCCGGCCTGAAGATCGCCGAGCCGCCAAACCAGCGCTACCGCTACAGCAGCGGCGACACCCAGCTGCTGGGCATGGCGATCGAGCGCGCGACCGGCCAGCGGCTGCACCAGCGGGTCGCGCAGGACCTGTGGGCGCCGATGGGTGCCGGCATGGACGCCAGCTGGAGCGTCGACAGCGCGGTGCTCGGGCAGGCGCGTGCCTTCTGCTGCCTGAACGCCCGTGCGCTCGACTTCGCCCGCATCGGCCAGCTGATGCTGGACCGCGGCCGTGTCGGCGCACGCCAGGTGGTGCCGGCAGAATGGATCGACACGCTGCTGACGGTGCAGACCCATCCCGGCGACGATGCGGCCGCACAGCGCAACATCGAGCTGCCGGGCCGGCCGGAAGCGGCTTTCTACACCGGCCAGTGGCGCCGTCTGCCGCAGGGCCCGCTGGAGATGCGCCCCGATCCGGCTTCCGGGCGCGACCCGGCCACCCTGGTGCCGGGCACCGACTTCTACGCGCAGGGCCAGCACGGCCAGTACATCTTCGTGGCGCCGCGCCAGCGCACCGTCGTGGTGCGGCTGGGCACCGATCGCCGGCCCGGCACCTGGTGGCCGGGCGTGCTGGGCCGCATCGCGCGCAGCGGCCTGGACGGCACCGAGCCGGGGGTCGAGGCGCTCAGCGCGCGCTGAGCCAGCCGTCGACGATCGCCGCGCTGGCGTGCGAGGCGACCTCGTCGATGAAGCGCATGAAGTCGACATGCGCGCTGTCGTCGGCGCGGTCCGAGATGGTGCGCAGCACCGCGAACGGCAGGCCGAGGTCGTGGCAGGCCTGCGCCAGCGCCGCGCCCTCCATCTCGACCGCCAGCGCGTCCGGCAGCGCCTGGCGCAGCGCCGCGCATCCGGACGCGGCGCCGACGAAGCGGTCGCCGCTGACGATCAGGCCGCGATGCAGGGCCGGACGGCTCACGCCGAGCGCCTCGGCCGCCGCGCCGAAGGGCTGCGGCAAGGCCAGCACCGCCTCGCAGGCCGTGGCCAGCGCCTGGGTCAGTGCCGCATCGGCCGGAAAGCGCGAGCGCCCGGTCAGCGGCACCTCGAAGCGCGGGAACAGCGGCGAGGCGTCCATGTCGTGCTGCAGCAGCGTGTCGGCCAGCACCAGATCGCCCACCTTCACGCCGTCGCCCAGGCCGCCGGCCACGCCGGTGAACACCAGCGCGCCGACGCCGAAGCGCTCGGCCAGCAGCGTCGCGGTGGTCGCCGCCGCGACCTTGCCGACGCCGCACAGCACCAGCACCACCGGCACGCCATGCAGCTGTCCGACCAGGAAGTCGCGCCCGGCATGGCGCTGGCGCTCGAAGTCGGCCTCGTGGCCGCGCGCCAGCAGCGCGGCGAGTTCCTGGTGCAGGGCACTGACAATCGCCAGCGGCCGGATCGGGGTCGGGCAAGACATCTCGGAAGGGGACGGGCAGGACGGCGTGCTCATGATCGGCGCGAGCATACGCCAGCCGGCGCGCGTCAGTCGCCGAGATCTTCCAGGCCCAGGGCGCGCCGCACGGTGCGCGCCGTGGCCAGCCCCCGTAGGCGTTCGACCTCGGCGACGAAGTCGGTGGCGACCTGCTCCAGGTCGTCGAGGTCCTGCGCCTTTTCGATGCGCAGCGTGTAGCGGTAGCCCCGGAACAGACCGAGCGTCTGGCGCGCCAGCGCGTTCAGGCTGTCATAGAGATCGGCATAGCCCAGCGTGGAATGCAGCCGAGGCCGGGTGCTCAGAGGAATGAAGGCGCTCTGCGGATCCGCCTGCTGCGGCACGATGACCGGCGCAGGCGCGGGAGCGGACGCAGGCGGAACCGTTCCAGACGCGGGGGAGACGAACCGCGGCACCTGCAGCGGGATCGGCAGCGCCAGCCGGGCCAGTTCGTCGGCGCGAAAGACCGGACCGAAATCGCTGGGCAGCGGCGCCGGACGGGTCTCGGCAGGTCCGGCCTCCGGCACCGGCTCGATCAGGCCGGCCTGCTCGAGCACGCCCACCTCGGCCCAGCCGACGCCGTGCACCATCTGCAGCCACTGCCGGACCGGCTTCGACGCGTCGAGGATCAGCAGCAGATTGCGCGCCGAACGCGGCAGCGGGTAGTGCCGGTCACGCAGCACCTGGCGGCCGCGCACCGACTTGGCGTAGTACTCGGCCATGGTCCCTGCCTGACTGCTGCGGCGACCCTGCATGCGCGCTGCAGCAGTCAGGGCTTGCGGTCGCGCAGCTCGCGCCGCAGCACCTTGCCGACCGGCGTCTTGGGCAGCTCGTCGCGGAACTCGACGACACGCGGGCGCTTGTAGCCGGTCATGTTCTGCTCGCAGTAGGCCCGGACATCGGCCTCGGTCAGCGCCGGATCGCGCCGCACGATGACCACCTTGACCGCCTCGCCGGTGCGGCTGTCGGCCACGCCGACCGCGGCGCATTCCGCCACGCCGGGCATCTGCGTCAGCACATCCTCGATCTCGTTCGGGTAGACGTTGAAGCCCGACACCAGGATCATGTCCTTCTTGCGGTCGACGATGCGGAAGTAGCCGCGCTCGTCGACCATGCCGATGTCGCCGGTGCGGAAGAAGCCGTCGGCGGTCATGACCTTGGCGGTCTCGTCCGGGCGCTGCCAGTAGCCGGCCATGACCTGCGGACCGCGCACCGCGATCTCGCCGGCGGTGCCCGGTGGCACCTCGCGGCCGTCGTCGTCGAGCAGGCACATCTCGGTGCCGGGCAGCGGCAGGCCGATGGTGCCGGTGAAGGCATGGCTGTCGGTCGGGTTGCAGCTGACCGTCGGCGAGGTCTCCGACAGGCCGTAGCCTTCGCAGATGGAGCAGCCGGTCTTCTGCAGCCACAGCTTCGCGGTGGCCTGCTGCACTGCCATGCCGCCCCCGACCGAGATCAGCAGATGGCTCCAGTCGACCGACCCGAAGGCGGGATGGTTGGCCAGCGCATTGAACAGCGTGTTGACTGCCGGAAAGGTATGGAAGCGGATGCCCGAGAGCTCCTTGAGCAGCGCCGGCAGATCACGCGGATTCGGGATCAGCACATTGCAGGCGCCGACCCGCGAGCCCAGCATCATGTTCGTGTTGAAGCCGAAGATGTGATAGAGCGGCAGCGCGCAGATCTGCACCAGCTGCTCGCCGGGGGGCAGACGCTTGAGGGCCGGCTGGTACCAGGCATCGCACTGCAGCACATTGGCGACCAGATTGCGGTGCAGCAGCATCGCGCCCTTGGCCACGCCGGTGGTGCCGCCGGTGTACTGCAGCACCGCCAGGTCCTCCGGCCCGACCGCCACCGGCTGCAGGCTGCGCGACCGACCCTGCGCCAGCGCATCCCGGAAGCGCAGGGTGCCCTTCAGCTCGAAGGCGGGCACCAGCTTCTTGACCCGGCGCACCACGAAATCGACGATCGCCGCCTTCGGAAAGCCGAGCAGCTCGCCCAGCGAGGTCAGGATGACCTTCTCGACCGGCACCGAGGCACGCACCTGCTGCAGCGTGTGCGCGAAGTTCTCCAGGATCAGCAGCACCTTCGCGCCGGCATCGCGCAGCTGGTGCTCGAGTTCGCGCGGGGTGTAGAGCGGATTGACGTTGACCACCACCATGCCCGCACGCAGGATGCCGGCCACCGCGATCGGATACTGCGGCACGTTGGGCAGCATGACCGCCACCCGGTCGCCCTTCTTCAGCCCCTGCGCCTGCAGCCAGGCCGCAAAGGCGAGCGACATCTCGTCGATGCGGGCATAGCTGAAGGTCTGCCCCATGTAGCGGTAGGCATCGCGGTCGCGAAAGCTCGCGAAGCTTTCGTCCAGCAGCGCGACCAGCGATGCGTAGCGGCTGACCTCGATCTCGGCGGGAACCCCTTCGGGGTAGTGCCTCAACCAGACTTTGTCCATTCAGATGTCTCCAGTGCTGCGGACTATTCTGGTGGAGGCCGCTCAGGCGGACATCAGGGGATTCATTCAGAAGCTGTCGCCCCTGTTACTCATTTCCCATTCAGCCGACTTTCATCCGATGTTCAGGATCAAGGACCTCACTCCACCGCCTTGACCATGTCCTCGACCACCTTCTTCGCGTCGCCGAAGACCATCATCGTCTTGTCCATGTAGAACAGCTCGTTGTCCAGGCCGGCATAGCCGGCGGCCATCGAGCGCTTGTTGACGATGACCGTCTTGGCCTTGTAGGCCTCCAGGATCGGCATGCCGTAGATCGGGCTGCCCTTCTGCAGCGCGGCCGGGTTCACCACGTCGTTGGCACCCAGGATGATCGCCACGTCGGCCTGGCCGAACTCGCCGTTGATGTCCTCCATCTCGAAGACCTGGTCGTAGGGCACTTCGGCCTCGGCCAGCAGCACGTTCATGTGGCCGGGCATGCGCCCGGCGACCGGGTGGATCGCGTACTTCACCGTGATGCCCTTGTGGACGAGCTTCTCGGCCAGCTCCTTCACCGCGTGCTGCGCGCGCGCCACCGCCAGGCCGTAGCCGGGCACGATCACCACCGTCTCGGCGTTGCCGAGAATGAAGGCCGCGTCGTCGGCCGAGCCGCTCTTGACGCTGCGCTGAGCCTGCGCGCCGCCGGTGGCCGCCGCCGCCTCGCCGCCGAAGCCGCCCAGGATCACGTTGAAGAACGAGCGGTTCATCGCCTTGCACATGATGTACGAGAGGATGGCGCCCGAGCTGCCGACCAGCGAGCCGGCGATGATCAGCATGCTGTTGTTGAGCGAGAACCCGATGCCGGCCGCCGCCCAGCCCGAGTAGCTGTTGAGCATCGACACGACCACCGGCATGTCCGCGCCGCCGATCGGGATGATGATCAGCACGCCCATCACGAAGGCCAGCGCCAGCATCGCGAAGAAGGCTGGCCAGCTCTCGGTGAACATGAAGACCAGGCCGAGGCCGACGGTGGCCAGGCCCAGCACCAGGTTCAGCATGTGCTGGCCCTTGAACTGCACCGGCGCGCCCTGGAACAGGCGGAACCTGTACTTGCCCGAGAGCTTGCCGAAGGCGATGACCGAACCCGAGAAGGTGATCGCGCCGATCGCCGCGCCCAGGAACAGCTCCAGCCGGTTGCCCGCCGGGATCATCTCCCCCTTGGCGACGATGCCGAAGGCGTAGGGCTCGGCGACGACCGCGATGGCGATGAAGACCGCCGCCAGGCCGATCATGCTGTGCATGAAGGCGACCAGCTCGGGCATCTTCGTCATCTCGACGCGCTGGGCCATGACCGCGCCGGCCCCGCCGCCGACCACCAGGCCCGCCAGCACATAGCCCAGCCCCAGCGGCGAGCCGGCCAGCTTGACGATCAGCGCCGCGGTGGTCAGCACCGCGATCGTCATGCCGGTCATGCCGAAGACATTGCCGCGGATCGAGGTGGTCGGGTGGCTCAGGCCCTTGAGGGCCTGGATGAAGCAGACGCTGGCCACCAGATAGAGCAGCGTGACGAGATTCATGCTCATGCCGACTCTCCCTTGGCCGCCGCGGGCTTCTTGTCCTTCTTCTTGAACATCTCCAGCATCCGGCGCGTGACCAGGAAGCCGCCGAAGACGTTCACCGCCGCCAGCGCCACCGCCAGCACGCCCATGCTCTTGCCCAGCGTCGTCTCGGTCAGCGCCGCCGCCAGCATCGCGCCGACGATGACGATAGCCGAGACTGCATTGGTCACCGCCATCAGCGGCGTGTGCAGCGCCGGCGTCACCGTCCAGACGACGTGATAGCCGACATAGATGGCCAGCACAAAGATGATCAGATTGAGAATCGTGGGGGACACGATGTCCATGGCGTGCTCCTTCAGCTGCGGGTGACCTGGCCGTCGCGCGCGACGAGACAGGCGACGACGATGTCGTCATCCATCGGGACATTCAGGGTGGTGGCATCCTTCGCCAGCACCAGCTTGAGGAAGTCGAGCACATTGCGCGCGTACAGCGCCGAGGCATCGGCCGCCACCAGCGCCGGCAGGTTGGTCTCGCCGACGATCGTCACGCCGTGGACCTGCACCGTCTGCCCGGCCACCGTCAGCGGGCAGTTGCCGCCGCCGTCGGGGCCGCGGCCGGCGGCGAGGTCGATGATCACCGAGCCCGGCTTCATCGCCTGCACCATCTCGGCCGAGATCAGCGTCGGTGCCGGGCGGCCCGGGATCAGCGCGGTGGAAATGACCACATCGGCCTGCGCCACCCGCTTGGCCACCTCGATCTTCTGGCGCGCCAGCCAGCTCGGCGGCATCGGCCGGGCGTAGCCGCCGACGCCCTCGGCCGCCTCCTTCTCCTCGGCCGTCTCGTAGGGCACGTCGATGAACTTGGCGCCAAGCGACTCGACCTGCTCCTTCACCGAAGGACGCACATCGGAGGCCTCGATCACCGCGCCCAGGCGCTTGGCGGTGGCGATGGCCTGCAGGCCCGCCACGCCGACGCCCAGGATCACGACGCGTGCGGCCTTCACCGTGCCGGCCGCGGTCATCAGCATCGGGAAGAACTTCTGGTAGCGGTCGGCGGCCATGATCACCGCCTTGTAGCCGGCGATGTTGGCCTGGGACGAGAGCACGTCCATGCTCTGCGCCCGTGTGGTGCGCGGCGCGGCCTCCAGCGCGAAGCCGGTCAGGCCCGCAGCGGCCAGGCGCTCCAGCCCGACGCGATCGAACGGGTCGAGCATGCCGACCAGCGCCGCGCCGCGCTTCATGTGCGGCAGCTCCGCGGCCGACGGCGCGCGCACCTTCAAGACCAGATCACAGCCGAGGGCGCCTGCCGCATCGGTGATCTCCGCGCCGACGGCCTGGTAGGCCTCGTCAGGCGCGCTGGCCCGGGTTCCGGCACCGGACTGCACACGCACCGTGTGTCCCTGCGCCTTGAGCTTCTTCGCCGTCTCGGGCGTCACGGCCACGCGAGTTTCCCCCGCAGCCGTCTCCAGCGGTACACCGACCAGCATCTGACCCCTCCTCATTGTGGATGTGTCAGATTACACAGATCGCGTGACGCCACCACCCCCGTGCGATCCCGGAGACATGGCCCGTCACACGGCCCGGTAACAGCCCAAGCCGGTAGGATCGCGACATGAGCGAACAACGTTGGAAACCCAGTGTCACGGTTGCGGCCATCATCGAGCAGGAAGGCCGCTTCCTGCTGGTCGAGGAAGAGACACCCGATGGTCTGAAACTGAACAACCCCGCAGGCCACCTCGAGGCAGGCGAATCGCTGCTGCAGGGCGTGGTGCGCGAGGCGCTCGAGGAGACCGGGCGCCATTTCGTGCCGGAGGCCCTGCTTGGCGTCTATCTGGCCCGCATGCACCGCGAGGCTGACCCGGCTGCAGACGTGACCTACCTGCGCTTTGCCTATCGCGGTCGGGTCGGCGAGCCGATTCCCGACCAGGCTCTCGACGCCGGCATCGTGCGCACCCTCTGGATGACGCCGGACGAGATCCGCACCAGCGTCGCGCGCCACCGCTCCCCAATGCTGCTGCGCTGCATCGAGGACCATCTGGCCGGCCGCAGTCATCCGCTCGACGCGGTCTGGGCCGAGGACGCGCTGGGCACCGGAGGTGCGGCATGAGCGCGAGCGTGCGTCCTCAGCGTGTCGTCGTCGGCCTGAGCGGCGGCGTCGATTCGGCCGTCAGCGCCTGGCTGCTCAAGCAGCAGGGGCATGAGGTGGTCGGCATCTTCATGAAGAACTGGGAGGACGACGACGACAGCGAGTTCTGCTCGTCGCGCCAGGACTTCCTCGACGCCGCCTCGGTCGCCGACGTGATCGGCATCGAGATCGAGCATGTCAACTTCGCCGCGGAATACAAGGACCGCGTCTTCGCGGATTTCCTTCGCGAATACCAGGCTGGCCGCACGCCCAATCCGGACGTGCTGTGCAATGCCGAGATCAAGTTCAAGGCTTTCCTGGACCACGCGATGCGCCTCGGCGCCGAGAAGATCGCCACCGGCCATTACGCCCGCGTGCGCGAGAACCCAGCCAGCCAGCGCTTCGAGCTGCTCAAGGGCCTGGACCCGGCCAAGGACCAGAGCTATTTCCTGCACCGGCTGAACCAGGCGCAGCTGTCGAAGACGATGTTCCCGGTCGGCGAGATCCACAAGACCGAGGTGCGTCGCATCGCCGAAGAGATCGGCCTGCCCAACGCGAAGAAGAAGGACTCGACCGGCATCTGCTTCATCGGCGAGCGCCCGTTCCGCGATTTCCTGAACCGCTATCTGAGCAAGGAACCCGGCCCGATCAAGGACGACCGCGGCCGCGTGCTCGGCGAGCATGTGGGCTTGAGCTTCTACACCCTCGGCCAGCGCAAGGGCATCGGCATCGGCGGCGTGAAGGAGAAGAAATCCGCACGCGGCGGCGGTGACCATGAGCCCTGGTTCGTCGCCCGCAAGGACATGGAGAAGAACACGCTGTGGATCGTGCAGGGCCATGATCATCCGTGGCTGCAGTCGCATCAACTGCGTGCCGGCGACATCAGCTGGGTGGCCGGCGAATCCCCCAAGCTAGGCGCCTGCGCCGCCAAGACGCGCTATCGCCAGACCGATGCGCGTTGCCGCATCGACGCAGGCCATGCGACCAACGACAGCTTCGGCCTGCACTTCGACGAGGCGCAATGGGCGGTCACGCCAGGCCAGTCTGCCGTCGTCTACGACGGCGAAGTGTGCCTGGGCGGCGGCATCATCACGACAGTGATCGCCTGATCTCCCGCAGATCACATCCGGGCATGAGGCCGCCATCGCGGCCACGCCCGGAAATTCCTCCACGGCAGGATTTCGTCATTTCGACGGGCCAAAGCAAAAACCCCTCTGACCATAAGATCAGAGGGGTTTGCTGGAATAGAAGCCTGACGATGACCTACTTTCACACGCGAATGCGCACTATCATCGGCGCGGAGGCGTTTCACTGTCCTGTTCGGGATGGGAAGGAGTGGGACCACCTCGCTATGGTCGTCAGGCATAACCGTTGGTCTTTCAGGCTTGAGCCTGAAAGACGATTCGTAGAGTCTGATGAATCAGCGCTGGTCTGTCAATTGATTGCGTTCACCGTGACTGAAGTACGGTTCACGTCGACACTCTTACCTTGACAGGAATGTCAAAGTTATAGGGTCAAGCCTCACGAGCAATTAGTACTGGTTAGCTTAAAGCGTTACCGCTCTTCCACACCCAGCCTATCAACGTCCTGGTCTTGAACGACT
>NZ_JACCPY010000085.1 GCF_013426975.1 Sphaerotilus sulfidivorans | reverse complement strand
GCGCAGCGCCTGCTCGGCGGCGTTGTTGGTGGGCTCGACGCCGGGGTGGCGCACGAAGGTCCACAGCGAGACCTCCTGCGCGAGCAGGTTGGCGCAGGTCTGCGCGGTGCGCCGGCAGCCTGAGCGCGTGCCGCGCTCGAGTGCCTGATGCACCCGGGCCTGCAGCCGCGCGAACTCGGCCGGGCCGGCGTCGCGGGCGCGCCAGCGGAACAGCACCCGACCCAGCCCGAGCAGGCGCCGGCCGACGCAGCCCGCCGCCCCGGCGCGCCCGGCGATGCGCTCGAAGTCGCGCAGCAGGTGCGCCCAGCACACCTGGCGCCGCTCTGGCGCCACCCAGTCGTACACCGCGTAGCGGTCCGTCACCAGCACGCCGGCCGGGCGCTCGCCCGCCAGCGCCTGCGCCACATAGCGCGCCCGCGAGGGCAGCACCTGGTAGACCACCACCTGCGGCTGCACCGTCGCCCACACCCAGTGCCGGGTGCCGGATCCCGCCTGGCGCCAGCTCGTCTCGTCCATGTGCAGCACCGCCGCGCCGTGGCAGCTCGCCGCCGCCTGCTGCACCGGTGCCTGCAGCGC
>NZ_JACCPY010000084.1 GCF_013426975.1 Sphaerotilus sulfidivorans | reverse complement strand
ACTAACAAAACCGAATCAGCGTGCGCAGGCAGATGACGCAACAAGCCAGGCTGAGCAAGGCAACGTGCGTCTCAACTTGGCGCTCGAATCGGACGCGCAGCTTGCCAAACGCTGCCAGCCACGCATGGGTGCGCTCAACCACCCAGCGGTGACGCCCCAGTCGCTCCCGGCTCTCGACACCTCGGCGCGCAATGCGCACCTTGATGCCCTTGGCCCGCAGATGGGTGCGGCAGCGCTCGAAGTCGTAGCCCTTGTCGGCGTGCAGCTTGTCGGGCCACCGCCGGGGGCGTCCCCGCAACCCGGCCACTGCCGGCAGCGCGTCGACCAGCTCTTCAAACACCACCGAGTCATGTCGATTCGCCCCCGTCACGCAGAACATCAGCGGCAGGCCTTGCCTGTCCGTGACGAGGTGACGTTTGCTGCCAAGCTTGCCCCGGTCCGTCGGGTTCGGTCCCGTGAATTCGCCCCCCGGGGGCTGGCGACGCTGGCACCATCCACACACGCTCGACTGAAATCGAGCTGACCTGCGCCGCGCAGCTCTGCCAGCAACACCAGATGCAGCCGGTGCCACACGCCCGCAGCCTGCCAGGCTCTCAG
>NZ_JACCPY010000083.1 GCF_013426975.1 Sphaerotilus sulfidivorans | reverse complement strand
TCGTGCTGACGGTCGCCAACGTCAACGATGCACCGACGGTGGCGTCTCCGATCGCCGATCAGAGTGCGACCGAAGATCAGCCCTTCAGCTTCCAGCTCCCGGCCGGGACGTTTGCCGATGTCGACGCGGGCGACTCGCTGAGCTACACGACGAGCACGCTGCCGAGCTGGCTGAGCTTCGATGCCGCGACACGCACCTTCAGCGGCACGCCGGCCAATGCCGACGTCGGCGCGCTGACGATCACGGTGACGGCGAAGGATGGGAGCAACGCCACGGCCAGCGATTCCTTCGTGCTGACGGTGACGAATGTGAACGACGCGCCGACGGTGGCGTCTCCGATCGCCGATCAGAGTGCGACCGAAGATCAGCCCTTCAGCTTCCAGCTTCCCGCCGGGACGTTTGCCGATGTCGACGCGGGCGACTCGCTGAGCTACACGACGAGCGCGCTGCCGAGCTGGCTGAGCTTCAACATGGCGACGCGCACCTTCAGCGGCACGCCTGCCAACGCCGATGTCGGTTCGCTGACGATCACGGTGACGGCGAAGGACGGGAGCAACGCCGCGGCCAGTGATTCCTTCGTGCTGACGATCGCCAACGTCAACGATGCGCCGACGGTGGCGTCTCCGA
>NZ_JACCPY010000082.1 GCF_013426975.1 Sphaerotilus sulfidivorans | reverse complement strand
AGCTGGAAGCTGAAGGGCTGATCTTCGGTCGCACTCTGATCGGCGATCGGAGACGCCACCGTCGGTGCATCGTTGACGTTGGCGACCGTCAGCACGAAGGAATCGCTGGCCGTGGCGTTGCTGCCATCCTTCGCCGTCACCGTGATCGTCAGCGAACCGACATCGGCGTTGGTCGGCGTGCCGCTGAAGGTGCGCGTCGCGGCATCGAAGCTCAGCCAGCTCGGCAGCGTGCTCGTCGTGTAGCTCAGCGAGTCGCCCGCATCGACATCGACAAACGTCTCGGCCGGAAGCTGGAAGCTGAAGGGCTGATCTTGCGTCACGCTCTGGTCGGCGATTGGCGTGGCGACTGTCGGTGCATCGTTGACGTTGGCGATCGTCAGCACGAAGGAATCGCTGGCCGCGGCGTTGCTGCCGTCCTTCGCCGTCACCGTGATCGTCAGCGAACCGACATCAGCATTGGCCGGTGTGCCGCTGAAGGTGCGTGTCGCGGCATCGAAGCTCAGCCAGCTCGGCAGCGTGCTCGTCGTGTAGCTCAGCGAGTCGCCCGCGTCGACATCGGCAAACGTCCCGGCAGGGATCTGGAAGCTGAAGGGCTGATCCTCGGTCGCGCTCTGGTCAGTGATCGGAGACGCCACCGTCGGCGCATCGTTGACGTTGGCGATCGTCAGCACGAAGGAATCACTGGCCGCGGCGTTGCTCCCGTCCTTCGCCGTCACCGTGATCGTCAGCG
>NZ_JACCPY010000011.1 GCF_013426975.1 Sphaerotilus sulfidivorans | reverse complement strand
CAAGCCCGCCGGGTGCTTCAGCGGCAGGTCGCGCAGGCCGCGCGCGGCGTGGAACTCCTGCCAGAGCTGGTGCGTGTAGCGGAAACGCCCGGAGAGTTCGACCTCGGCGATGTGCAGCGCCTGCACCTGGCGCGCCAGGCGTTCGGCGTCGTCGTGCGCACTGGCCGGGCCGCCCGCCTCGGGCGCGGCCGGGTCGTTGGCCGCCTGCAGGCGCAGGCTGCCGTCGCGCTGCAGGGCCAGCCAGCGCGCCGGCAGCGCCTCGTCGCCGACGAAGAGATGCGCCAGGTCGATCGCGCCGTCGTCGCTGGCCAGCACCACGCCGCGCTCGACCAGGTTCTCGAGCTCGCGGATGTTGCCGGGCCAGTCGTAGGCCAGCAGCGCGTCGATCGCGCGGCCGGTGAAGCCGGTGACACGCCGGCCGTCGCGCTGGTTGAAGCGGTGCAGGAAATGGTTCAGGAAGACCGGGATGTCCTCGCGGCGCTCGCGCAGCGGCGGCACCCGCACCGGCAGCACGTTCAGGCGGTAGTACAGGTCGGCGCGGAAGCGCCCGGCCTCGACCTCGCGCTTCAGGTCGAGGTTGGTCGCCGCCACCACCCGCACGTCGACTCGCACCGTCTGCGTGCCGCCGACGCGCTCGATCTCGCGCTCCTGCAGCGCGCGCAGCAGCTTGCCCTGCGCGGTCCAGCCCAGGATGCCGATCTCGTCGAGAAAGAGCGTGCCGCCGTGCGCGCGCTCGAAGCGGCCCGGGCGCGTCGTCATCGCGCCGGTGTAGCCGCCCTTGTCGACGCCGAAGAGCTCGCTCTCGATCAGCTCGTCGGGAATCGCCGCGCAGTTGATCGCGACGAAGGGCCCGGCCGCGCGCGGGCCGATGCGGTGCAGCGCCTGCGCCAGCACCTCCTTGCCGACGCCGCTCTCGCCGAGAAAGAGCACGGTGGCCTGGGTGCGCGCGGCGCGGCGCACCATGTGGCAGACCGCGTTGAAGGCGGCCGAGACGCCGACCACCGCCTGGTCGTCGAGCGGCGGGCGCCCGGCGCGCGCGGCCACCCCGAGGCTGAGCTCGTCGGCGCGCAGCCGCGCCAGGTCGGCCTCGGCGTCCTGCCAGGCCTCGGCCGGGCGGCCGACGATGACGCAGTGCGGCGCGCCCTGCGCGCGGCACTGGATTTCGCGGAAGACCACCGGCCGGCCCATGAAGCGGCTGACGAAGCCGCTGGCATAGCCGGTCTGCTGCCAGCAGACGGTGTCGCTGCCGATGCCGTAGGCCTGCACATGCGCCTCGGCCTCGGCGCAGCCGTGCCAGTTGAACTCGCCCAGGAAATGGCCGGCCTCCTGGTCGACCTCCAGGCGCACCTTCTCGACCCGCGCCACCCCCTCGAGCATGTGCAGCTGCGGCCCGATGCAGACCGCGTCGGCCGAGGCGCCCTGCGGGTGCAGGTGGCGGGCCAGCTCGGCGTCGTGCGCGCCGCAGTGGTAGCCGATGCGGGTGATCAGGCCGCGGGCGCGGTCCAGCCCCAGGCCCTCGATCAGCTCCTGGCGCAGCACGCCCATCGTGCTGCTGTGCAGCAGCAGCATGCGCTGTTCGCCCAGCCAGATGCGGCCCTCGGCGGCATCGAAGTGCAGCCGCGAGACCAGCTCGTCGGTCGGCCGCAGGGATTCGCAGGCGCAGCCCTGGGGCTGCAGCCGGCAGGCAGGCTCGGCCATCGTGCGCTCCGGTTCAGAGCGGGAAGACCGCCTTCAGCCACAGCGAGGTGCCGCTCGAGTGATAGCGCGCACCGCTTTCCTTCAGCGCGCGCAGCTCGAGCGACGGGCCGCTCGGCGAGGCCTGCCAGCGCACGGCCGGGCCGGCGGCGAAGACACGGGTGCGGAAACCGTCGCCGACGGTGGCGCCGCCCATCCTGTCGTCGGTGGTCTGGCGGATCAGGTAGCCCTGCAGGCCGATCTGCCAGGTCGGCGCGACCCGCCAGCCCAGGTTCCAGTCCGCATGCAGGTACTGGCCGCTGCGGTAGTCGGTCGCGTCGTTCTTCCGGTTGATCGAGTAGGTCAGCTTGGTCGACGCGTCGACCGACTCGCCCAGGTAGGACGCCACGTACACGCCGCGCAGCGTGGTGACATGGTTGCCGGTGTTGGCCAGGCGGTTCTTGTCGTAGTCGCCGGTCGGCAGCACCCCGACCACCGCGGCGGCGGTGTGCAGCTGCGGGCTGTGGTGCCAGGCGATCAGCGGTCCGGCCTCCAGGTCGCCCAGGCCGGTGTGGCTGCCGCTGGCGCCGCCCGCCTCGACCTTCAGGTCGACCAGCGGCAGCACGCCATAGGCGCCGAGCTGGCCGCCCAGCACCAGGGTGTCGCTCATGTAGACGAGGCGGCCGACCAGCACGTTGGCGCGGACCTTGAAGCCGGGAATCAGGGCCTGGCCGTCGCCGCCGTTGAAGCGGTCGGCGCGGTAGTGGTTGGCGTAGATCAGGCCGTAGAGGCCGGGTGGCGGCAGCGCGCCGGCCAGGAAGCCCTCGGCGCCGGCCGCGGCGGTGGTCTGGCCGTTCTCGGTGGCGTGGGCGCCGGCGCCCAGGGCCAGCAGCAGCGCGGCGGCCGCGGTGCGGGTGAAGTTCATGCTTGTCTCCTCGTGGGGCATGGAAAAGTGAAAAGGGATCCCCAGGGCCCCCGGTCTGATCGCCGGGGTGCCTCGATGGCCGTCAGGGAATCGGGAGGACTGCGGCCGGCAAGTGCGTGGCCGCGCGCTCGGTCAGCGCCGCGCCGCGAGCTCGGCCGCGCGCGCGACGCTGGCGGGCACGCCGCCGATGGCCCAGCGGTCGGGGTGGACCGGATCGATCATCACCCGCACCCGCTGCGGATCGCCGCCGAGCACGCGTGCGGTGACCGCGCTCATCTCGGCCATGACGCGGTGCAGCGTCTCGACCGGGCGGCCCTCCATCAGCGCCAGGCGCACCAGCGGGATCTCGACCTCGGCGCGGGGCCGCTCGGCCAGCACCTCGTCGGCCGGCACGCCGGCGATCGCGTACAGCTCCGGATCGACCTCGGTGATCCAGACCTGCAGGCGCTCGGGCGGCGCGTCGATGACGCGCGCGAGCGTGGCCGCGGCCTCGCGCACCAGGGTCTTGAGCACCGGCCGCGGATGGCCGGCGAGCACATGGATAGTGGCCAGGGGCATGGAATCTCCTCGCGAGCGATCAGGCGGATCAGGGCAGGCCGCGCCGGCGTCCGGCGTCGAGCATGAGCGTCGAGCCGGTCAGCACGTCGGCCTCCGGGTCGAGCAGCAGCGCCACCGCCCAGGCGACCTGTGCCGGCGTGGTGAGCTGGCCGATGCTCGAATCAGCGCGCATCGCGTCGAGCACCGCCTCGGGCGTGGTGCCCTGCAGCGCGGCGCGGTCGGCGATGACGCGGTGCAGCCGCTCGGTGTCGGCCGGGCCCGGCGCCAGCGTGTGCGTGGTGATGCCGCGTGCGCCGTGGTGCAGTCCGAGCTGGCGCATGACGTTGAACAGCGCCGCGTTGGCGACGCCGGCCGCCGCCGCGTAGGCGGTCGGCTCCAGCCCGTAGTGGCCGGCGATGGCCACCACACGCGAGCCGCGCACCAGCCGGTGCTCCACCGCGCGGGTCAGCCGCAGCAGGCCGCCGACCTTGATGTTGACCGCGTCGACCATCGCCGTGGTCGGCACCTGGGCGATGCCGCCGGCCACCGCGACGCCGGGGCCGTGCACCACCAGCCGCACCGGCGCGCCATCCAGCGCGTGCTGCGCGTCGACCGTGGCGCGGATCGCCTCGATCGAGGCGTCGCCCGAGATGTCGGCCGCGCACGGCAGCAGCCGCGGACCGAAGCGCTCGGCCAGACCCGCCAGGCTGTCCGTGCCGCGCGCGACCGCCAGCACCGTCAGACCGCGACCGACCAGCCGCTCGACGATGGCCTGGCCGAAGGCGCCGGTGGCGCCGACGACCACCGCCAGTTCACGCTGCGTGCCGGTGTTCATGCGTTCACCTTCATGCGGGCCACGTCCTGCAGCAGGCCGCGCTCCTTGGCCATCGTCATCGCGGTGTCCTCGATCATGTCCTCCTGGCCGGAGATCATCTTCCTGCGGCCCAGCTCGACCAGGATGTCGCGCGCCGGCACGCCGAAGCGCTTCTCGGCCCGCTTGGCATGCAGCAGGAAGGTCGAATAGACGCCCGCGAAGCCCAGCGTCAGCGAGTCGCGGTCGATGCGAACGATGCGCTCGGCCATCATCGGCAGGATCACGTCCTCGGCCACGTCCATCAGCTTGAACAGGTCGACGCCGGTCTCGATCCCCATGCGCTCGCACACCGCCAGGAACACCTCCAGCGGCGTGTTGCCCGCGCCCGCGCCCAGACCGCCGACCGAGCCGTCGATGCGGCTGGCACCGGCGGCGATCGCGGCGATCGAGTTGCTGATGCCCAGACCCAGGTTGTGGTGGCCGTGGAAGCCGATCTCGGTCTCGGGCTTCAGCACCTCGCGCAGCGCGGTGACGGCTGCGGTCACGTCCTCGGGCAGCATGTAGCCGGCCGAGTCGGTGATGTAGACGGTCTGCGCGCCGTAGCTCTCCATCTTCAGCGCCTGCTGCGCGAGCCCTTCGGGGCTGTTCAGGTGCGCCATCATCAGGAAGCCGGTGGTGTCCATGCCGAGCCTGCGCGCGAAGGCGATGTGCTGCGGCGCGGTGTCGGCCTCGGTGCAGTGCGTCGCCACATGCACGCTGCGGGCGCCGCAGTCGAAGGCGCTCTGCAGCTCGCGCATCGTGCCCAGACCCGGGATCAGCAGCACGCTGACCCTGGCCTGCTTCATCAGCGGGCAGACCGCGCTCAGGTACTCCTCGTTCTTCGCCAGCGCGAAGCCGTGCTGCAGCGAGTTGCCGCCCAGGCCCGCGCCGTGCGTGACCTGGATCAGCGGCACGCCGGCCGCGTCCAGCGCGGTGGCGACCCGGACCATCTCGTCGATCGAGATCTGCTCGCGCTTGGCATGCATGCCGTCGCGCAGGCACATGTCATGCAGGACAACCTTGCGGCCCTTCAGGTTCGTCGTCATGTCGGTCTACTCCTTCGGGCGTCAGGCGACCAGCGCGGGCGCGGTCGGCTTGAGCGTGATCTTTCCGGCGAGGATCTCCTCGGCGAACATCTCGGCGGTGCGGCAGGCGGCGGCAGTCATGATGTCGAGGTTGCCGGCGTAGGTCGGCAGGTAGTCGCCCAGGCCCTTGACCTCCATGAAGACCGCGACGCGGCGGCCGTCGAACAGCGGGCCGTTGACCAGCCGGTAGCCGGGCACGTACTTCTGCACTTCCTCGATCATCGCCAGCACCGAGTCGATGATCCTGGCCTGGTCCGGCTCGCCTTCGGTCAGGCAGTTGATGGTGTTGCGCATGATCATCGGCGGCTCGGCCGGGTTGATGATGCACAGCGCCTTGCCCTTCCTGGCGCCGCCGACGCGCTCGATCGCGTTCGACGTCGTGTAGGTGAACTCGTCGAGGTTGGCGCGGGTGCCCGGGCCGACCGACTTCGACGCCAGGCTGGCGACGATCTCGCCGTACTCGACCGGCTGCACGCGGCTGATCGCGTGGATGATCGGGATCGTCGCCTGACCTGCGCACGAGATCATGTTGACGTTCATCTCGACGCGGTCGGCGTGCTCGCGCAGGTTCACCGGCGGCACGCACAGCGGGCCGATGGCCGCCGGCGTCAGGTCGATCATCAGCACGCCGAGTTCGTTCAACTTGCGCGAATTCTCGGCATGCACATAGGCGCTGGTGGCGTCGAAGGCGATCTGGATGCCGTCTTCCAGCACATGCGGCAGCAGGCCGTCCACGCCCAGATGGGTGGTCTTCAGGCCCAGGTCGCGGGCGCGCTGCAGGCCCTCGGATTCCGGGTCGATGCCGACCATCCAGACCGCCTCCAGCACCGGGCTGCGCTGGATCTTGGAGATCAGGTCGGTGCCGATGTTGCCCGAGCCGATCAGCGCGCACTTGATCTTCTTGCTCACATTGATTCCTTGAAGCATGGATTCCTGGCCGCTTCAGCCGAAGCGGACCGCGACGCTGCCGAGGTCCTGGAAGCGCGCGCAGACGAAGTCGCCCGGCTTGACGGCGATGGCTTCGGTGATGCCACCGCTCATCACGAAGCTGCCGGCCGGCAGCTCGTGGCCGAGTTCGGCCAGCACCCGCACCAAGAGCGCGACCGCCTCGGCCGGATGGCCCATCACCGCGGCCGAGGCGCCCATCGCCACCGGCTCGCCGTTCTTCTCCAGCACGACGCCGAGCGTGTCGAGCGCCAGCGCATCCGGCTCCAGCGCCCGCCCGCCGGTGACATAGCGCGCCGACGAGCTGTTGTCCGCCACGACGCTGGGCAGGTCGAACCTGAAGCCCGAGAAGCGCGAGTCGATCACCTCGATGGCCGGCACGACGAAGTCGGTCGCGGCCAGCACGTCGGCGCGGGAACAGTCCCGTCCGCCCAGCGCCGTCTTCAGCACGAAGGCGACCTCGCACTCGACGCGCGGGTGCACCAGGTCCTCGGTGGTGATGACGCTGGATTCGGGCCGCGCCATGTCGGCCAGCAGGAAGCCGACGGTGGGCACGTCGACGCCCATCTGGATCATCTTGGCCTGCGAGGTCAGGCCGGCCTTCCAGCCGATCTGGCGGCGGCCCTCCTTCAGCCAGCGCTCCAGCAGCGCGAGCTGCACCGCGTAGCCGTCGCCCAGCGTCATGCCGGGAAAGTCCTCGGTCAGCTTCGGGATCGCGGTGGCGCCCTTCTGCGCCGCCTCGATGCGGTCGGTGAGCGCCTGCACGTCGGCGGGATCGAGCGTGGTGCGCATGTCGGTGGCAGGAGTGAGGTTCACAGTGCGGCCTTTCCATGAAAACGCGCCCGGCAGGTGCCCAGGCCGCCGATCGTGCAGACCAGCTCGTCGCCGCCGGTCACCGCCACCAGCGGCGACTGCGAGCCCGACAGGATCACCTCGCCTGCACGGAAGGGCAGGCCCAGCCGCCCCAGCGTGTTGGCCAGCCAGACGACCGCATTCACCGGCGAGCCCTGCACCGCCGCGCCCACGCTGGTCGAGTGCAGGCTGCCGTTGCGCTGCAGCACCATGCCGGCCAGCGCGGCATCGAACTTCTTCAGGCTGGCCTTGGCGTCACCCAGCACGAAGACGCCGCACGAGGCGTTGTCCGCCACCGTGTCCTGGATCCTGATCTTCCAGTCGCGGATGCGGCTGTCGACGATCTCGAAGCACGGCGAGACATAGGCGGTGGCGCGGATCACGTCGGTGGCGGTGATACCGGGGCCGACCAGATCGCGCTCCAGCACGAAGGCGAGTTCCGCCTCGGCCCTGGGCTGGATCAGGCCGTCCAGGCTGATGCCGTCCGATTCGCTGCAGACCATGCCCGAGGTCAGCTGGCCGAAGTCCGGCTCGAAGACGCCGAGCATCTCCTGCACCGGCCGGGAGGTCACGCCGATCTTCTTGCCGACGAGGGTCTCGCCGGCCTGCAGGCGCCGCGCCACACAGCGCGACTGGATCCGGTAGGCGTCTTCGACGCGGATGCCGGGGAAGCGCTCGAGCAGCGGGCTCAGGGTGCGGCGCTCGCGCCAGGCGTCGAACAGCTCGTCGCCGCAGCGTTCGATGAGGTCGGCTTGCATGGGGGACATGTCCTCAGAGCTTGACGCAGACGTTGCGCGTCTCGGTGTAGAACTCCAGCGAATGCACGCCGCCCTCGCGGCCGATGCCGCTCTGCTTCGAGCCGCCGAAGGGCGTGCGCAGGTCGCGCAGGAACCAGGCGTTGATCCAGGTGATGCCGACCTCGATGCGCTCGGCCATGCGGTGGGCGCGCGCCAGGTGCTGGGTCCAGATCGTGGTCGAGAGGCCGTAGACGTTGTCGTTGGCCAGGGCCACCACCTCGTCCTCGCTGTCGAAGGGGCGCAGATGGCAGCAGGGACCGAAGATCTCCTCGCGCACCACGCTGGCGTCGTCACCCAGGCCGGTCCAGATGGTCGGCTGCACCCAGCAGCCGCCCTTCAGGTCGGCCGGCATGTCGGGCACGCCGCCGCCGGTCACCACCGTGGCGCCCTCGTCGACGGCACGCTGGTAGTAGCCCAGCACCTTGTCGCGGTGCTCCTGGCTGATGAGCGGGCCGTAGGTGCTGGCGTGGTCCTCGGGGCGGCCGTACTTGACCGCCTCGACCTTGGCCTTGAGTGCATCGCGGAAGCGCTCGAAGATCGGCCGCTCCACATACACGCGCTCGGTGCCGAGGCAGACCTGCCCGGTATTCAGGAAAGCCGAGCGGAAGATGCCGTCCACCGCCGCGTCGAAGTCGGCATCCGCGAAGACGATGCCGGCGTTCTTGCCGCCCAGCTCGAACGAGACGTCGCGCAGGCCCTCGGCCGCGGCCTTCATGATCGCGGTGCCGGTGCGGGTCTCGCCGGTGAAGGTGATCGCGTCGATCTGCGGATGCGTGGTGACGAACTCGCCGGTCGACTTCGGCCCGAAGCCGTTGACGACGTTGTAGACGCCCTTGGGGACACCGACCTTGGCCATCACCTCGCCGAGCAGCGCGGCGGTCAGCGGCGTTTCTTCGGAGGGCTTGACCACCACCGTGTTGCCGCAGGCCAGCGCGGGCCCCAGCTTCCAGGTCATCAGCAGGAAAGGCGCGTTCCACGGGCAGATCACGCCGATCACGCCTTTGGGCTTGCGGATGGCGTAGTTCAGCGCGCCGCGCCCGTCCGGCGTGTCCATGCGGAAGGACTCGGTCGGCACGTTCTTCACCACGTCGGCGAAGATCTTGAAGTTGGCCGCGCCCCGCGGGATGAAGACATGCGTCATCACATGTGAGGGCTGGCCGGTGTCCGCCATCTCGGCCGCGACGAAGTCGTCGAAGCGTCGGGTGATCTCGTCGGCCACCGCGTGCAGCATCGCCGCGCGCTGCTCGACCGTCATGCGGCTCCAGTCGCCACGCAGCGCGGCGCGGGCGGCGCGCACCGCGCGGTCGACCTCGGCCTGCGGGGCCTCGGCGATGCGGGCGATGACCCGGCCGTCGACCGGCGAGCGCTTGTCGAAGAGCCGGGCGCCCTCGGCCGGCTGGAATTCGCCGTCGATGAAGCTGGTGATGATTCGTGTCATGTCTTCGGTCCTGCGGGGGTTCTTCTCGTGGGCGGCTCGCGGGCAGGTTTCAGGTCACCACGGTCAGGAAGGTCTCGTGCATCGTTCTGTGGGCCACGTCCAGGCCGCCACCCTCGCCCAGGCCTTCCCAGGTCCAGGCGATCGGGGGCAGATCCGGGTAGGAGCTGTTGCCGCCCGAGAAGGTCTCGAAGCGGTTGCCCGACGGATCCCACGCGTAGATCGTGCCGCCGCGGGTGATGCCGTGGCGGGTCGGGCCGATGTCGACCTTGATGTCGTGCGCGGCCATGATGTCGGCGGCGCGGAAGACCCGGTCGATCGACTCCATGTAGAACGAGACATGGTGCAGCTTGCCCGGCTCGGGGTGGATCACGAAGGCGATGTCGTGCGCCTTGTTCGAGCAGCACAGCCACAGCGCGCCCTTGACGTCGCTGTCGGGCAGCGTGACGTACTCGGCCAGGTGGAAGCCCAGGATGCGGGTGAAGATGTCGAGCACCCGGTCGACGTTCGGGCCGTAGAGCAGCGCGTGGTCGAAGCGCATCGGCGCGATGCCGCGGTCCTGGTGCGGCGTCCAGGGCTTCGGATCCTTCTGGCCGAAGTGGCTGCCGACGAAGGTCTTCTCGGCGTAGAGCTCGATCAGGTGGCCGCTGGGCAGCTCGAAGCGCAGGCGCTCGCCGGTCTCGAGCAGCTCGCCGGCCGGAATGCGCTCGGTCTTCAGGCCGTCATCGCGCAGCTCGGCCTCGAAGCGGTCCAGGTCGGCGCTGCTGGCGACCTTGAAGCCGAAGAAGTCCATGCCGGCGCGATCGGCCTGGCGCAGCACGATGCTGTGGTGATCGCGCTCGTCCCAGGCCTTCAGATAGACCCGGCCGGCGGCGTCGCGCCCGGTCTCCTCCAGTCCGAGTACATCGCGATAGAAGCGCACGCCTTCCTCGAGGTCGAGCATGCGCAGCTGAACATGTCCGGGTCGCAGTACGCCGGTCAGGGCCATGATGTCTGTCTCCTGTCGTTGCCGTTTGAAGGGGGAACGACTGGATTCTGGACAGGCCCTGTCATGCCGTCCAATACCATCAAGCTGGGTCTGTCATACCTCGCAGGAATGACGGCCGGCCGGATTCAGGGCAGGTCGGCCAGCCGCCGAGCGCCCTCGCGCATCGAGCGCAGGAAGGCCTGCAGCAGCTCGGAGTCGTCGTCCGAGCGGTGGATGCAGCACAGGTCGATGCGGTCCTGCGCCGGATGGTGCAGCGGCCGGAAGGTCACGCCGGGCATGTTCATGTTGGCTGCCGAGCGCGACACGAGGCAGGCGCCGAAGCCGGTGCCCACCAGCGTGACCGCATGCACCACGTCGCCGACCTCCTGCGCGACCTGCGGCGTGAAGCCGGCGCCGCGGCACATCTCGTGCACCCGGTCGATGAAGCTCGGCCGCGAGCCGGTGGGAAAGAGCACCAGCGGCTGATCGCGCAGCTCCTGCATCGTGATGGCGGTGCGCGCGGCCAGCGCGGTGCCCGAGGGCACGGCGACCCAGATCGGCTCGGTCAGCAGCGTCTCGCAGCTCAGCCCTTCGACCGGACGCATCAGCCGGTTGAAGGCGACGGTGATGCGGCGGTGGTGCAGCGCATCGATCTGCGCCTCCTTGTCGAGCGAGTGCAGCACGATGCTGACCTCCGGGCAGGTCTCGCGGAAGCGACGCAGCAGCTGCGGGATCACGCCGAAGATGCCCGAGCCGAAGATCGCCACGTCGACCCGGCCGAGCAGGCCCTGCGCGGCCTTGTGCGTGCGCTCGGCGGCGCGCTCGGCCTGGGCCAGGATGCCGCGCGCGTCCTCGTAGAGCACCCGGCCGGCGTCGGTCAGCTCGACGCCGCGCGAGGTGCGCCGGAACAGCAGCGCGCCCAGCTCCTCTTCGAGCTGCTGGATCTGGCGGGTCAGCGGCGGCTGCGAGATGTGCAGCCGCAGCGCGGCGCGGCCGATGTTCTGCTCCTCGGCGACGCAGACGAAATAGCGCAGGTGGCGGAGTTCCATGACCGGGCACTGTAGCCGGCCCGGCCGCCGCGGGGGGGGCAGCGCGCCGAAGGGCTCAGGACACGTACATCGGCGCGCCGCGCTCGATCCGGGCGCGGCGCTGCACGGCGGCCGGCGCCGGCGCGCCGATCACATGCACCATGCCCTGGCTGCCGCCCTGGCGGCGGTGCTCGCTGGGCGAATGCCCGAACAGCGCCCGGTAGGCCTTGCAGAAATGCGAGGCGGTCTGGAATCCGCAGGCCACCGTGATCTGCATGATCGGTGCGCTGGTGTGCGAGAGCAGCTCGCGCGCGCGTCGCAGCCGCAGCGTCAGGTAATGCTGGGCCGGCGTGACCTTGTAATACCGGTGGAACAGCCGCTCGAGCTGGCGCAGGGAAATGCCGGCGGCGTCGGCGATTTCCGACAGCGGCAGCGGCTCCTCGATGTTGGCGGCCATCAGCTCGGCGGCCTCGGCCAGATGCTCGTAGCCGGGCCCGACGAATTCCGGCTGCGGCAGTTTCTGCTGGTCGCTCTGGTCGCGCACCCGGTCGACGATGAACTGCTCGGAAATCGCCATCGCCAGCTTGTTGCCGTGGTGATGGCGCACCAGATGCAGCATCAGGTGCAGCGGCGCGATGCCGCCCGAGGCGGTGATGCGCTCGCGGTCGATGACAAACACCTCCAGCGCGAAATTCACCTTCGGACAGGATTCGCGCAGCGCGACCAGATTTTCCCAGTGCACCGCGCAGCGGTAGCCGTCGAGCACGCCGGCCGCGGCCAGTGCATGCGTGCCGGTGCACAGCGCACCCAGCGTCTGTCCGCGCGCGGCACGGCGACGCAAGTCCTTGATCAGATTGTCGGAAATCGCTTTCTGTACCTCGACGCCGCCGCAGACGAAGACCGCATCGCAGCGGTCCAGATCCTCGGGCTGGCAGGCGCCGCACACGCCCAGACCGTTGCTGGCCTGGGCCGCGCGTCCTTCGGCTGCGCAGACGCTCCAGGTATAGAGCGTCTGCCGGCTGGTCAGATTGGCCATGCGCAGCACCTCCACCGCATTGGCGAAGGCGATCATCGAGTAATTCTCGAGCAGCAGGAATCCGAAATGCCGGACCCGGGGATCGGGATTCGAGGAGGAAACCATCGCGTGAAACCTTCGTGGCTGGGGACTGCGGTCCGGGCTGCCCGGTCGGACCTGTTGCCGCCGGAATCCTCATATATTGAGCAACGATCGTGCCAGCACATTCCTGAGCTGAATTTCCACGACATGCCGGCCTGTGCCGGAAAAACTGCGATCCGGACGCCGGTCGTGCCCGCGACGGTGGGTCGCGCATGAGGTTCGGCGGTGCATGCGGCACCATCACGGTGCCGCGCCTGCCAGATTTCACCGTAATTGGTCTTGATGCAGAACAGGTGATTACGCTGATATTCTGAAGATGGCACAGAGAAAAAGAACAAGGCCCGGTCGCCGTTCAGGACAACCGGGCCGGGCAGGGGAGCGGCAGGCGCGCAGGCGACAGGCGGTCAGCCTGGCGGACGGGTCAGGCCGAGGCGGCGCAGATGCGCCAGCAGCTCGCGGGCCTTGTCCTGCGCTGAGCCCTGGTTCAGCACCGCGCCGCCCTGTCGCGCCGGCGCGGCGGTGCCGGTGGCGCGGGCCATGCGTGCCGCGCCGCTCTCGGTCGAGACGGGTGCAAGCGGTCGGCGCTGGCGCCGGGCCGGCTCGGGTGTCCAGGTCGGGGCCGCCACCACCACCGGTCCGGCGGTCGGGCCGGATGCGGTGCGGCGGTCCTCGATGCGGCCCTGCTGCGCGGCCAGCCAGGCGTGGCGCATGCGCAGATCCTCGCGCCGTGCCAGGCGCTCGCTGCTGACCAGCACCGCGGCGGCGCCGTGCTCGAGCCGCCAGCTGCGCCGCGCGCCGCGCGGCAGCGCCTGCACCACCCGCCAGCCGCCGTCGGCCTCGGGCTGCAGGTCGATCACTTCGGCGATCAGCGGCCGCTGCAGCCGCTGCGCCAGCCGGTGCGGCAGCAGGCCGCTGGCCAGACCGGACTCGCCGCGGGCGCCGGCGATCACCAGCGGCGTGTCGTGGCAGGCTTCGGCCAGCGCGGCGGTGATGTGCTCCGGATCGGCGGCGGCCAGCTCCAGCCGCTCGAGCCGGTCGATGCCCAGCGCCAGGTAGTCGCGCGCGACCGCCTCGGGCATCGCGCTCTGGCGGCAGGCGGCGTGCAGCAGCCGCGGCTGGGCCGCGTGGGATCGGCCCTGCAGCGTGGCCCGGGCCTGCAGCGCCTGCAGGGCCAGCGCGGCGCCGGCGGCGTCGGCACGGCTGCGGGTGGCGCGTCCGCTGACCGGATCGACGCGCACGCTGACCAGCACCGCCACCGGCGAGGCATGCACATTCAGTGAAGAGGAACTCATGTCAGGCCGCCTTGAGGGAAGGAATCGGGGTGGACGAGGCCGCCGGCGGCGCCGCGCGCTCGGCTTGCAGCAGCGCGAGCAGCTCGCGCATCAGCGCCTGCACGTCCTCGACCACCGTCAGCTCGGCGCGCTGCACCATCGGCGCGGACACGTCGGTGTTGACCGCCAGCACATGGCGGCATTCGCGGATGCCCTGCAGGTGCTGGACCGCGCCGGAAATGCCCATCGCCAGATAGCCGCGTGCCTGCACCGTGCGGCCGGTGGCGCCGATCTGCTGGCTGCGCGCGAAGCGGCCGTCGTCCACCGCCACCCGCGAGGCGCCGACCGCCGCGCCCAGCGCCTCGGCCAGTTCCAGGAACAGCTTCACGTCGGTCACGCCGTTGCCGGCGGCCAGGATGAAGTCGGCCTCCTCGAGCGCGACCTGCTGCGCCTGGCCGGCGACCACGCCCAGATCGACCCGACCCGGCAGCGCGCGGGGCGCGGGCGCCGGCAGCATCTGGCGCTCGCCCAGGCCGGTGAAGGGCAGCTCGGTGCGCGCGACCTGGCGTTCCAGCAGCAGCAGGTCCAGCCCGTCGAGCGCCGCGGTGGCGTCGGCAGCCGCACGACCGACGCCGCCGAGATCGCGCACCCGCACCCGGCCGTCGGCGATCTCGACCACGCCGGCGGCGCAGGCCAGCGGCTGGCGCACCGCCAGGCGCCGGCCCAGGTCGCCGTCGTCGCCGCGGTCCGGCGCCAGCGTCAGGCGCGGCGCCAGCGTCTGCCAGCGTGCCGCCACCGCATCGGCCAGCGCCTCGGGCGAGAGCGCCTCGTTCACCGGCAGCAGCTCCAGCCGGTCGATGCCCAGCGCGGCGGCGTCCAGCGCGCCGGCCTGCGGGTCCGGGGCGCCGGGCGTGACCGGGGCCTGCGGCCAGGGCATCAGCACGACCACCGCCTCGTCAGGCCGGGCCAGCAGCGCTGCGGCGGCGATCGCCTCGCGGGCATGCTCGTCCAGGCTGCCGCTGTCGGGATGGACCAGCACCAGCAGGCAGCCGGCGGCGCGCTCGCTTGGCAGGGCCAGGCGTGGGCGTTTTGCCGTGGCATGAGACACCGCCGCCAGGCGCAGGCCGCGTTCGCCCTCGGTGCCGCCGAGCACGATGCGGCGCAGGCCCTGCGGGGTGATGAGCGCCGGTCGGCGCGGATCGACTCGTCGGATCATGCTCGGGTCTCCTGGGCGGGGCGGGTCTCGACGGCGCGGGCGACCAGCTCGGCCACGTCCAGCACCTCGGGGCGCTTGCCGGTCACGCCTTCGAGCATCGCGGTGCACTGCGGGCAGGCCACCGCGACCACCTCGGCGCCGGTGGCGCGCGCGTCGTCCATGCGCATGTCGGGAATGCGGCGCTGGCCGGGAATGTCGGTGGTCGGCGCACCGCCCCCGCCGCCGCAGCAGCGGGCGTTCAGGCCGCAGCGCTCCATCTCGACCACCTGGATGCCGATGGCCTTGAGCGCGCGGCGCGGGGCCTCGACCTGGCCGTTGTAGCGGCCCAGGTAGCAGGGATCATGCAGCGTGACGCTGGGCGCGCTGGCCGCGGCATCCGCCTTCGGGCGCAGCCGGCCGCGCTCGAGCAGATCGGCCAGCAGCTCGGTGTGGTGCCAGACGCGGGTTCGACCCTGGGCCAGCTGCTCGGCCCAGGCGGCGTCGAGCACCGGGTATTCGTTGCGCAGGGCGTGCAGCAGGTGCGGGTCGGCGGTGACCAGGTTCGCCGCCGGATGCGCCTGCAGCGTCGCGATGAGCTGGCGTGCCAGGCGCTGGTAGCCGGCCTCGTCGCCGAGGCGGCGCGCCACGTCGCCGCAGTCGGTCTCCAGCGCGCCCAGCAGCGCCGGCACCACGCCGGCCGCGCGCAGCGTCGTCGCCAGCGCGCGCAGCGTCTTCTGGCCGCGCAGGTCGAAGCCGGCCTCGCCGGCGAGCAGCAGCCACTCGGTGCGCTGCGTGGCCGGCGCGTCGGCCAGCACCTGCAGGCCCAGGTCGCTGGCCCAGTGGTGCCGGGCGGCGAGCGGGTGGCGGCCCTGGGTGTCGGTCTCGCGCAGCGCGGCCAGCACCTCGTCGCCCTTGTTCGGCACGGTGCCGCCGACCAGCGTCAGGCTGCGGCGCAGGTCGACCACCAGATCGACATGCTCGATCAGCATCGGGCAGGCCTGCACGCAGGCGCGGCAGGTGGTGCAGCTCCACAGCGTCTCGGGGTCGATCAGGCCGGGCACCACCGCCTGGTCCGGCGCGCCGGCATGGCGGCCGATCGCCTTGCCCGGATAGGGGTTGCCGGCATAGTGCGCGTCGCCGGTGCCGGACATGCCGCTCACCAGGTCCTGCACCAGCTTCTTCGGATTGAGCGGCTGGCCGGCGGCGAAGGCCGGGCAGGCCGCCTCGCACTTGCCGCACTGCACGCAGGCATCAAAAGAGAGCAGGCGGTTCCACGGCAGATCGGCCGGCCGGGCGGTGCCGGGCAGGTCACGCACCAGATCCACCGGCTTGAGCGCGCTGGCCTGGCGCTGCGCGGCCGGACCCACCGGCTGCGGCCCGAAGCGCTCGGGGCGCGGATGCAGGCCCAGGTGCAGCAGGCCGGCCACCGCATGCTTCATCGGCCCGGCCAGACCGACGCCCAGCGCAAGCTCGGCCGCGCCGGTGCCCAGGGCCAGCACGCACAGCGCCGCCCACCACGGCGCGATGCTCTCGTGCCACAGCGCGCCGGCGGCCAGCGCGAGCAGCCCAAGCGCGCCCGCGCCCAGCGTCCACGGCAGGCGCTGCCACGGCCCGCGCGAGACCCGCGCGGCCACCGCCGGCTGGCGCCGGCGCAGCGCCATCATCAGCGCGCCGGCCAGCATCACCAGCGCGAAGGCCACCAGCGCGATGTCCAGCGCGGCGATGCGCAGCCGCAGGCCGTCGTTGATCGCCACCAGCGCCAGGCAGGCCAGCGCGCCGCCGGCCACCGCGACGTGGGCGCGCGCCACCGCCGGCTCGCGCGCCACCACATGGTGCAGGTCGACGAAATAGCGCTTCGGGATGGCCAGCAGCCCGCGCCAGGCCACCGGTGCGGCCAGGCCGGTGCGCCACAGCGCCGCGCGCCGCGCGGTGCCGATCGCCAGCGCGGCCACCGCCAGCCAGAACACCGCCGTGATGGCGTCGCGCCAGACCCAGGCCGACGAGGAAGACAGGACGGCATCCATGCTCAGAAGTCCTTGCAGAGGCGCAGCGCGTCGTAGATCGCGCCGTGGATGTTGTGCATCGACACGCCGTCGCCGATGCGGAACAGCGCGAAGCGGCCGTCGCCGAGCTTCTCGGCCAGCGCCGGCTGCGGCTGGTTGTCGTAGAGCGCGTCGATGTCGGTCTGGCCGTGGTTGACCGAGCGATCCTTGAGCTGCCAGTACAGCGCCTCGTTCGGGCGGATGCCGTTCTCGATCACGACCTGGTCGACCACGCGCTCCTCCTGCACCTCGGTGTACTCGTGGCGCAGCACCGCGACCAGCCGGTCGCCCTCGGGCGTGCTCTCGCGGTAGACGCGGTCGAGCCAGTGGTTGGGCGTCAGGATCACGCCCTGCGCGCAGAGCTGGCGGTAGATGATCGGGAAGGTGGTGCCGCCGGTGTCGTCGGCGATCTTCACGTCGGGCGTGACCATCTCGACCAGGTGGCCGCGGCTGGCGATGAAGTCGGCCACGCCGGAGCCGGCGTGCGCGCTGATCGCGTCATAGACCAGCACGTTGCCCTTCGGGGCCACCTTGCCGCTCAGGATGTCCCAGCCCGACACCGCCAGGCCCTCGGCCACGCCCCATTCGGGGTTCTGGCCGGTGTGCGGCAGCCCGCCGGTGGCCAGCACGACGATGTCCGGCCGCTCGTCGAGAATCATCGACACATCGGCCTCGGTGCCCAGGCGGCGGTCCACGCCCAGGCGGGTGGTCTCCAGATCGAACCAGCGGATGATGCCGGCCATCTGCTCGCGCTTCGGCGCCTTGGCCGCCAGGTTCACCTGGCCGCCCACCTGCGGCGCCTTCTCGAACAGCACCACGTCATGGCCGCGCTCGCGCGCCACGCGGGCGGCTTCCAGCCCGGCCGGGCCGGCGCCGACCACCACCACGCGGCGCTTCGGGCCGCTGGTCCTGGCGATCGTGTGCGGCATGGTGCGCTCGCGGCTGGTGGCAGCGTTCTGCACGCAGAGCACATCCAGGCCGTTGTACTGGCGGTCGATGCAGTAGTTGGCGCCGACGCACTGCTTGATCTGGTCCTCGCGCCCGTCGCGGATCTTGATGACCATGTGCGGGTCGGCGATCTGCGCGCGGGTCATGCCGACCATGTCGACCGTGCCGCTGGCCAGCAGGCGCTCGGCCTGCTGCGCGTCGCGGATGCTCTGCGCGTGCATCACCGGGATCTTCACCACGCTCTTGATGCCGCCGGCCAGATGCACGAAGGGCTCGGGCGGCAGCGCCATCGGCGGCATGCAGTTGGCCAGCGTGTTGTGGGTGTCGGCGCCGGAGCCGATCACGCTCAGGTAGTCGATCAGGCCGGTCTCGCTCATGGCCTGCGCGATCTCCTTGAGCATCTCGTGGTTCAGGCCGTCCTCGTGGAACTCGTCGCCGCACATGCGCAGGCCGACGACGAAATCCTTGCCCACCTCGGCGCGCACCGCCTGCAGCACCTCGATGCCGAAGCGCAGGCGGTTCTGCAGGCTGCCGCCCCACTCGTCGGTGCGGAAGTTGCTGCGCGGGCTCCAGAACTGGTCGATCAGGTGCTGGTGCGCCGCCGAGATCTCGATGCCGTCCAGCCCCGAGGCCTTCACCCGGCGCGCGGCGCGGGCGTAGTCCTGGATGATGCGGCGGATCTCCTCGATCTCGATCGTCTTGGCGTTGCCGCGGTGCACCGGTTCGCGCACGCCCGAGGGGCTGACCAGGTGCGGCCAGTCGAAGCCGTGCCAGGCATTGCGCCGGCCCATGTGGGTGGCCTGGATCATGATCTTGGCGCCATGCCTGTGCATGGTCTCGGCCAGCCGGGACAGGCCTTCCATCGTCTGGTCGCGCGAGAGATTGACCGAGCTCCACCAGCTGCTCGGGCTGTCGCGCGAGACGGGGCTGGAGCCGCCGCAGATCGCCAGACCGACGCCGCCCTTGGCCTTCTCCTCGTAGTAGCGGATGTAGCGCTCGCCGGGCATGCCGTCGTCGGCGTAGACCTCGGCGTGCGCGGTGCTGACGATGCGGTTGCGGATCTTCAGCTGGTTGAGCTGGATGGGTTCGAAGAGGTGCGGGTAGCGCATGGTCGGGCGGCGTGGTCAGGCGGCGTGAGGGGCGGCGGGGTGGCGCGCGGTCGGGTCAGTGCGCGATCGGCGTGACGGTGAACACGCAGTGCGCGTGGCCTTCTGCGGCGCACCGGGTCTCCTCGCTGTGGGTCTTCCAGGTCTGGCCGGTGGCCTGGCCGACCCAGTCCATCGCGCCGGAGAACCAGCCGGCGAACAGGTAGCAGACCTTGTCCCGGCTCACCGGCACACCGGCGATGCCCTGGGCCAGCACGAAGACCGAGTGCTCCAGCCGGATGCGGGCATGGCCTGTGGTGGCATCCACCTCGTCGAACGAGAACAGGCCCCAGCCGCGCTGCGACAGGCGCTTGAGGTAGTGCTCGTAGACCGCCAGGCCCTGCAGGCCGTGCGTCCTGCTCTCCTGTTCGCACCAGAAGAACGCCGAACGGTGGCCGGCCTTGTAGAGGCTCGCGGCGTAGGTCTCGCGGCCGATCGCGGCCTCGGCCTCGACATGGTTGTTGACGAAGAAGTGGCGCGGCACATAGATCATCGGCAGACCGTCGGTGGTCCAGATGCCGGTGGTCTCGTCGACGGAAATGGGCAGTTGCGGTTGCATGGTCGTGTGCTCCTGTTGCGTGGCGCTCAGGCGCCCCAGACTTCGCCGAACACCCGCAGCCAGTTGCCGCCGATCACCTTGACGATGCGCTCGGGCTTCCAGCCGGCGCGCTCCATCGCGTCGGTCAGGTTGGGCATCTCGCCGATGGTGCGGATGCCCTCGGGGTTCAGCACGGTGCCGAAGTTGGTCAGGCGCCGGCCCCGGCCCTTGTCGTGCGTGATGTGGTCGAAGAAGTCCTGGCCGTAGCCCTGGGTGTGGTCGGTGCCCACGCCGACGCAGTCCTCGCCGACCAGGTTGATGACGTAGTCCAGCGCCTCGACATAGTCGTCGACGGTGGACTCGATGCCGCGCTTGAGGAAGGGCGGGAACATGGTCACGCCGATGAAGCCGCCGCGGTCGGCGATGAACTTCAGCTGCTCGTCGCTCTTGTTGCGCGGGTGCTCCTTCAGGCCCGCGGGCAGGCAGTGGCTGTAGGTGACCGGCTTCTTGGAGGCCAGGATGGCCTCCTCGCTGGTCCTGGCGCCGACGTGCGAGAGGTCGACCATGATGCCGACGCGGTTCATCTCGGCGATGACCTCGTGGCCGTAGCCGGAGAGGCCGCCGTCGCGCTCGTAGCAGCCGGTGCCGATCAGGTTCTGGGTGTTGTAGCAGAGCTGCACCACGCGCACGCCCAGGTCGGCGAAGGCCTCGATGTGGCCCAGGTGGTCCTCGAAGGCGTGCGCGTTCTGGAAGCCCAGGATGATGCCGGTCTTGCCCTCCCGCTTGGCGCGGCGGATGTCGTCGGTGGTGCGCACCAGCGTCAGCAGGTCGGCGTTGGCGCGGATGTGCGCCTTCATCTCGGCGATGTTGTGCACCGTGCTCTTGAAGTCGTCCCAGACCGAGACGGTGCAGTTGGCGGCGGTCAGGCCGCCGCGTCGCATGTCCTCGAAGACCGGGCGGTTCCACTTCGAGATGATCAGGCCGTCGATGACGATGGATTCGGCGTGCAGGGGATTCATGGCGTGCGTCCTTCGGGGCTCAGAGTTCGGGATAGATGGGGAAGCGGCTCATCAGCGTCTGCACCTGCTCGCGCACCAGCATCTCGACCTGTGCGTCGCCTTCGGGGCTGCGGCGCAGCGCCTGCAGCACGTCGAGGATCAGCCGGCCGACCTCGCGGCAGTCGTCCTCCTTCAGGCCGCGGGTGGTGATCGCGGCGGTGCCGACGCGGATGCCCGAGGTGACGGTGGGCTTCTCGGTGTCGAAGGGGATGCCGTTCTTGTTGCAGGTGATGCCGGCGCGCTCCAGCGCCACCTCGGTCTGGTTGCCCTTGAGGCCCAGCGGCCGCAGGTCGACCAGCAGCAGGTGGTTGTCGGTGCCGCCGGTGACCAGGTCCAGACCGCCTTCGCGCAGCGTCTCGCCCAGCGCGCGGGCATTGGCCACCACCTGGCGGGCGTAGTCCTGGAAGGCCGGCTGCAGCGCCTCGCCGAAGGCCACCGCCTTGGCGGCGATCACATGCATCAGCGGTCCGCCCTGCGCGCCGGGAAAGACGGCCGAGTTGATCTTCTTCGCGATCTCCTCGTCGTTGCTCAGGATCACGCCGCCGCGCGGGCCGCGCAGCGTCTTGTGCGTGGTGCTGGTGGTGACATGCGCATGCGGCACCGGGCTCGGGTAGACGCCCGCGGCCACCAGGCCGGCCACATGCGCCATGTCGACCATCAGCAGCGCGCCCACCGCGTCGGCGATCGCACGGAAGCGCGCCCAGTCGAGCGTGCGCGGGTAGGCCGAGAAGCCGGCGATGATGAGCTTGGGGCGGTGCTCGTGCGCCAGGCGCTCGACCTCGTCGAGATCGACCCGGCAGTCGCCTTCGCGCACGCCGTACTGCACCGCGTTGAACCACTTGCCCGAGAGTGCGGGCTTGGCGCCGTGCGTCAGATGGCCGCCGGCGGAGAGCGCCATGCCCAGCACCGTGTCGCCCGGCTTGACCAGGGCCAGCATCACCGCGGTGTTGGCCTGCGCGCCGGAGTGCGGCTGCACATTGGCGTAGCGTGCGCCGAAGAGCTGGCACAGCCGCTCGATCGCCAGCGCCTCGACCACATCGGCCTGCTCGCAGCCGCCGTAGTAGCGCCTGCCCGGATAGCCCTCGGCGTACTTGTTGGTGAACACCGAGCCTTGGGCCTGCAGCACCGCGCGGGAGACGATGTTCTCGGAGGCGATCAGCTCGATCTGGCTCTGCTGGCGGTTGAGCTCGCGGCTGATCGAGCGGGCGACCTGCGGGTCGGCCTGGGCCAGAGGGGTGGCGAAGAAGTCGGCAGTGTTCATGGCGTCGGGGAGGGCTGCGGTGAGGCGGGGAGAGGCGATCTCGGATGGCCTCATTCTTCGAGCCCGGCGCCGCTGCGGCTTGTGCGCCGCGGACACGCATTTGCCCAAAACCGACATCGCGACCTGTCGCGTGCCGATGTCGCCTGCAGACAAATCCGTGTCCGTCACATGCAAGGTCGCCGGGGCGGCTGACCGAACAATGGCCTCGACGACCTGCAGCCCTCCCGCGTTCCGAGGATCTCCGCCATGACGACAACAACCGCCCCCGTCACCCTGCACCCCCGCACCGGCCGCGCCGATGCGATGCTCGCCACGCTGCTGGAGCGCCGCCGGCCCGGCCACAGCCTCGAAGCCCCGTTCTACCTGAGCGAGGAGATCTTCCAGGCCGACCTGGAGCACATCTTCCGTCGCCACTGGATCTTCGTCGCGGTGGCGCCGCAGGTGCCCGAGCCGGGCGACTACCTCACCGTCGACATCGGCGCCGACTCGGTGCTGATCGTGCGCGACGACGACATGCAGCTGCGCGCCTTCCACAATGTCTGCCGCCACCGCGGCTCCAAGCTGTGCCACGAGCACCAGGGCAGCCTGGGCAACATCGTCTGTCCCTATCACCAGTGGACCTACGACCTGGAAGGCCGGCTGATCCACGCCGACCACATGGGCGAGACCTTCCTGCGCGACCAGCACCATCTGCACAAGGTGCACCTGCGCGATCTGGAGGGCCTGATCTTCATCTGCCTGGCCGATGAGCCGCCGGCCGACTTCGAGGAGGTCGCCGCGCGCATGCGCCCCTATCTGGCGCCGCACAGGCTCTCCGAGTGCAAGGTCGCCGCCCAGGTCGAGATCCTGGAGCAGGGCAACTGGAAGCTGACGATGGAGAACAACCGCGAGTGCTACCACTGCGTGGGCAACCATCCGGAGCTGACCATCTCGCTCTACGAGCACGGCTTCGGTGCGCAGCCCGGCCCGCAGAACACCGAAGGCATCGCGCAGTTCGAGCAGATCGTGCGCGACAGCGAAGCCCGCTGGGCGGCGATGGGCCTGCCCAGCGCCCGCATCGAGGAGCTCGACACCCGCGTCACCGGTTTCCGCACCCAGCGCCTGCCGCTGGACCGCGCCGGCGAGTCGCAGACGATGAACACCGAGGTCGCCTGCAAGAAGCTGCTGGCCGACTTCACCGAGAAGTCGCTCGGCGGCCTGTCGTTCTGGACGCAGCCCAACTCCTGGCACCACTTCATGAGCGACCATGTGGTGAGCTTCTCGGTGATTCCGCTGAGCGCGGGCCGCACGCTGGTGCGCACCACCTGGTGCGTGCACAAGGATGCGGTGGAAGGCGTGGACTACACCGTCGAGAACCTGACCGCGGTCTGGAATGCCACCAATGACCAGGACCGCCGCCTGGTCGAGTTCTCTCAGGCCGGCGTGGCCAGCAGCGCCTACCAGCCCGGCCCCTATTCGCCCTTCACCGAAGGCCTGGTGGAGGCCTTCTGCGTCTGGTACGTGGACCGCATGCGCGCCAGCCTGACGGCCTCGCGCTGATGCCGGGCTGCGGCATGTCAGGCACGTTCATTGCAAACGTCGCGACTCCACGGTTTTCCCCATGAACGCCTCCTTTCCTGACCTGGCCGATGCGCCGTCCGACGCCTGGGTGCCGGACGACGAGCACTTCACCTGCGTGCAGGTGATCGACGAGACCCATGATGTGCGCACCTTCGTGCTGCGCCTGCACGACGGCGCGCGCAGCTTCCGCTACCGTCCGGGCCAGTTCGTCACCCTGGCGCTGGACATCGACGGCGAGCGCCTGCATCGCTGCTACACCCTGAGCTCCAGCCCGACGCGGCCCGACACGCTGGCCATCACCGTCAAGCGGGTGGTCGGCGGACGGGTGTCGAACTGGCTGCACGACCACCTGCGCCCAGGCGGGCGGCTGTCGCTGACCGGCCCGGCCGGGCAGTTCTGCTTTCCAGCCGGCCCGGTGGCCGCACCGGCCCGCGGCCAGCTCTACCTGTCGGCGGGCAGCGGCGTGACGCCGCTGATGTCGATGTCGCGCGCCTGGGCCGATCTGGGCCTGGACGCCGATGTGCAGTTCCTCCACGCCGCGCGCACGCCGCAGGATGTCGTCTTTGCCGACGAGCTGGCGGTGCTGGCGCGCCGGCTGCCGCGCTGGCGCGCCAGCGTGGTCTGCGAGGGGCGTGGCAGCACGCCTGGCTACAGCGGCCTGCTGGGCCGGCTGTCGCTGCCGCTGCTGCGCGCGCAGGTGCCCGATCTGCTGGATCGCGAGGTCTGGTGCTGCGGCCCGGCGCCCTTCATGGCCGCGGTGCGCGCGATGCTGGCGGAGGCCGGCTTCGACATGAGCCGCTACCACGAGGAGAGCTTCAGCTTCGAGGCCCCGGCACCGACCCCCGCGCCCGTCGCGGCCCCGATCCCGGACGCCGCCGAGCCGGCCCCCCGCTTTGTCATCACGCTCAAGCGCGGCGAGCGCTTCGAGTGCGCCCCGGACGAGACGCTGCTCGAAGCCGCGCGCCGCGCCGGCCTGCGCTGGCCCTTCAGCTGCTCGAGCGGCGTCTGCGGCACCTGCCGCACGCGGCGTCTCTCCGGCGAGGTGCAGATGAGCCAGGGCGGCGGCCTGCGCCCGCGCGAGGTGGCCCAGGGCTGGATGCTGCCCTGCTGCAGCCGACCGCTTGGGGATCTCGAGCTTGACCGCTAGGGGCCGCCCGCTGTCCATTCCGATGATGAATCTCTCCTGTCTCTCTCCACCCTCGACGATTGCCCGGGAGCCCCGCATGGCCAGACCCAAGATCCAGATCCGCGACCTGACCAAGGTCTTTGGCCCCAAACCCGATGCCGCCCTGGCGATGCTGAGCCAGGGGATCGGCAAGGACGAGATCTTCCAGCGCACCGGCCAGGTGGTCGGCGTCAACAAGGTCGGCTTCGAGGTGCAGGCCGGCGACATCTATGTGCTGATGGGCCTGTCGGGCTCGGGCAAGTCGACGCTGATCCGGCTGATCAACCGCCTGGTCGAGCCGACCGCCGGCTCGGTGGTCATCGACGGCGACGATGTCGCGCGCATGCCGCTGCCGGAGCTGATGCGCTGGCGGCGCAAGCGCATCGCGATGGTCTTCCAGAGCTTCGCGCTGATGCCGCACCGCACGGTGCAGGACAATGTCGCCTTCGGCCTGGAGGTGGCCGGCGAGAACCCGAAGCGCTACCGCGACAAGGTGATGCAGGCGCTCGAGCAGGTCGGCCTGAAGGCCTATGCGGCCAAGTACCCGCGCCAGCTCTCCGGCGGCATGCAGCAGCGCGTCGGCCTGGCGCGCGCGCTGGCGGTCGATCCCGACATCCTGCTGATGGACGAGGCCTTCTCGGCGCTCGATCCGCTCAAGCGCACCGAGATGCAGGATCTGATGCTGGACCTGCAGCGCGAGCAGCGCCGCACCATCGTCTTCGTCTCGCACGACCTGGAGGAAGCCCTGAAGATCGGCTCGAAGATCGCCATCATGGAAGGCGGCAACCTGGTCCAGGAAGGCTCGCCGCACGAGATCGTCACCAGCCCCGCCAACGACTATGTGCGCCGCTTCTTCCGGGGCGTCGACACCTCGCGCTACCTGACCGCCGCCGACCTGGTCGACCGCACCGTCGTGCCCTTCCCGGCGGGCGGCACCGGCCGGCTGCGCGCCACCACCACCCTGCCCGAGACGCTCGACACCGTGCTCGGCCTGGACCAGCCCGTCAGCGTCTTCGACGACGCCGAACGCCTTGTCGGCTGCATCACTCCCCGCAGCCTCCTCCTCAAGATCGCGAGCACCCGACATGCCAGCTGATTTCCTGCAAGACCTGATCGGCGAGGGCAAGAACCTGCTGCCGCTGGGCGCCCTGGTCAACGACGCCGTCAAGCTGCTGCTCGAGCAGGGCGGCGGTCTCTTCGACGTGATCGGCGCGCTGGTCGAAGGCTTCGCCAGCCAGATCGAGGCCGGCCTGCTGGCGATCCCGTCCTGGCTGGTGATGATCGCGGTGACCGCGCTGGGCGTGTGGCGGCTGAACTGGCGCTTCGGCCTGTTCGCGCTGGCCAGCCTGCTGGTGATCCGCATCATCGGCTTCTGGGACCAGACCGCGGTGACGCTGGCCCTGGTGTTCTCGGCCACGCTGATCAGCATCGTCGTGGGCGTGCCGCTGGGCATCCTGAGCGCGCGCAGCGACCGCTTCAACGCGCTGCTGCGCCCGGTGCTGGACTTCATGCAGACCATGCCCGCCTTCGTCTACCTGATCCCGGCGGCGATGCTCTTCGGCCTGGGCCGGGTGCCGGGCATCCTGGCCACCGTCGTGTTCGCGATGCCGCCGGTGGTGCGCCTGACCGCGCTGGGCATCCGCCAGGTCAGCAGCGAGCAGGTCGAGGCCGGCCAGGCCTTCGGCTGCACCTCGATGCAGCTGCTGTGGAAGGTGCAGCTGCCGATCGCGCTGCCCACGCTGATGGCGGGCGTGAACCAGACCATCATGATGGCGCTCTCGATGGTCATCATCGCCTCGATGGTCGGCGCCGGCGGCCTGGGCAACGAGGTGCTCTCCAGCATCCAGCGCCTGGACATCGGCCTGGGCTTCGAGAGCGGCCTGTCGGTGGTGCTGCTGGCGATCATCCTGGACCGCCTGACCGAGAGCTTCGGGGCGCGGCAGCAGGAGAGCTGAGCGGCCGCCCGGCCATTCCGGCGTGGCTACACTGGTTCCATGAGCCACGCCGCCTCCGCACTGCCCCGCAAGAAGCTGCCCCTCGGCATCCAGACCCTGGCCAAGCTGCGCGAGGAAGGCTGCTACTACGTCGACAAGTCGGGCCTGGCGATCGACCTGATCGCGTCGGGCTCGTACTTCTTCCTGAGCCGCCCGCGGCGCTTCGGCAAGAGCCTGCTGGTGGACACCTTCAAGGAACTGTTCGAGGGCAACCGGGCGCTGTTCGAGGGGCTGGCGGCCGAATCGCGCTGGGACTGGTCGCAGCGCCATCCGGTCATCCGCATCAGCTTTTCCGACGGCATGCTGCAGAGCCGGGCCGAGCTGGACGCGCGCATTCACGAGATCCTGCAGGACAACGAGGTCGCGCTGGGCGTGCAATGCGAACGCCGAACGGTCGACGGCCGCTTTGCCGAACTCATCCGGCGGGTGCACGAGCGCCACGGCGCGCCGGTCGCGGTGCTGGTCGACGAGTACGACAAGCCCATTCTGGACAACCTCACCGAGCCGGCCCGGGCCGCGGAGATGCGCGACGGGCTGCGCAACCTGTATTCGGTGCTCAAGGGGGCGGATCCGCACCTGAAGTTCGTGTTCCTGACCGGCGTGTCCAAGTTCAGCAAGGTCAGCCTGTTCTCGGGGCTGAACAATCTGCACGACATCACGCTGGACGCGCGCTGGAGCGCGCTGTGCGGCTACACCGACGCCGACCTCGACACCGTGTTCGCGCCGGAGCTGCCGGGGCTGGACCGCGACGAGATCCGGCGCTGGTACAACGGCTACAACTGGCTGGGCGTGGGCGTCTACAACCCCTTCGACGTGCTGCTGCTGTTCGACAGCCGGCAGTTCAAGGCGCACTGGTTCGACACCGGCACGCCCACCTTCCTGGTCAGGCTGCTGGCCGAGCAGTCGTGGTTCACGCCCGATCTGGCGCGGCTGCAGGCCGACGAGATGGAGCTGATGAGCTTCGAGGTGGAGCAGATCGGCGCGGTGGCGCTGCTGTTCCAGGCCGGCTACCTGAGCGTGCACGCGGCCGAGGAGACCGAGACGCGCGAGCTGATCTACACGCTGGGCTATCCGAACCGGGAGGTGGAGATGAGCCTGAACCGGGTGCTGCTGCCCGGCTACGGCGTGCCGATGCGGGCCGCCTCGCTGCAGCGCCAGGCGCTGATGAGGGCGCTGCGCGAGCGCGACGGACTGGGCATGGAGACGGCGCTGCGGGCGCTGTTCGCCAGCATCCCGAGCGACTGGTATCGCAGGAACCCGCTGGCCGGCTTCGAGGGCCACTACGCCAGCGTGTTCTACAGCCACCTGGCCGGGCTGGGGCTGGACCTGCAGGTCGAGGACGCGACCAGCCACGGCCGCATCGACCTGACGCTGCGCCTGGGCGCACAGGTCTTCCTGTTCGAGTTCAAGGTGGTGGCCGACGCCCCCGAAGGCCACGCGCTGCAGCAGATCCGCGACAAGCGCTACGCCGAGAAATACCTGGGCCGCGGCGCCACCGTGCACCTGATCGGCATCGAGTTCAGCCGCACGGCGCGCAATGTCGTGGGGTTCGAGATCGAGACGCTGCAGGGGTGATCGATGGCTTTCTTGTGTCGTGTCGTGGCCGAGTTGACGGTCAGTCTGGCAAACATGTTCGTTCCGTCATGCCCGCGAAGGCGGGCACCTGCGCATGCAAATTCAGATGGCGGCGCCGATGTGAACCTGTTGGCCTCCTAGCTGCCCGCCCTTCAATGCCCCGCCCTCGAAAACAAATTCAACACCAGCACCCCCGCCAGAATCAGCGTGATGCCGATTGCGCCGGCCAGATCGATCTTCTGGCCGAACAGCGCCCAGCCGGCCAGCGACACCAGCACGATGCCGGCGCCTGACCAGATCGCGTAGGCCAGGCCGACCGGCACGCTGCGCAGGGCCAGCGCGAGGAAATAGAAGGCGACCGCGTAGCCGATGACGACCACCGCGGTGGGCAGCGGGCGGCTCAGGCCGTCGGATGCTTTCAGGCTGCTGGTGGCGACCACCTCGGCGAGGATGGCCACCGTCAGGTGCACATGGGCGGCGGACAGGGACAGCATCTCCAGGCTCCTGCAAGCAAAACAGCCCGGCGTGCGCCGGTCTCAGCCGCCCAGCGCCTTGGCCACCACCGGGGCGGCGTCCTCGCCCTTGAGGGTCTTCACGCCCTTCAGCCATGGGCCCAGCACCTCGGGGTGCTTGGCCAGCCAGGTGCGCGCTGCCTTTTCGGGGCGGGCCTTGTTGAGAATGTCGAGCATCACCTCGTTTTCCATCACGGTGGTGAACTGCAGGTTGCGCAGGAAGGTGGCGACATTCGGGCAGCGCGCCTCGTAGCCGACGGACACCGCGGTGTAGACCTTGGCCTCGCCGTAGTTCGGGCCGAAGACCTCGTCGCCGCCCTCGAGGTATTTCATCTTCACCTGCACGTTCATCGGGTGCGGCTCCCAGCCCAGGAAGACCACCGGCTTCTTCGCGCGCACCGCACGCTGCACCTCGGCGAGCATGCCGGCCTCGGACGATTCCACCAGCTTGAACTTCTGCAGGCCGTGCTGGTTCTGCTTGATCATGTCGGCGATCAGCGCGTTGCCGTCATTGCCCGGCTCGATGCCGAGAATGCGCCCGCCCAGCTCCTTCTCGAAGCGGGCGATGTCCTTGAAGGACTTGAGCCCGGCATCGAAAAGATACTCCGGCACCGCCAGCGTGTACTTGGCGCCGGTCAGGTTCGGGCGCTCGAACACCTGGATCTGCCCGGCCTTGACGAAGGGCTCCATCATCGGCGTCATGCTCGGGTTCCAGTAGCCGAGGAAGGCGTCGATCTGGCGGCTCTTGATGCCGGCGAAGGTGATCGGCACCGAGGCGACGGTCACGCTGGGCTGGTAGCCCATCGCCTTCAGCACCACCGAGGCCAGGCCGGTGGTGGCGGCGATGTCGCTCCAGCCGACATCGGCGAAGCGCACCTTCTGGCAGCTGGCGTCTTCCTGCGCCTGTGCCTGCGCCGGCGCGGCGGCCAGGGTCGTCATTGCGCTGGCCAGCGCGACAAGGGTCGGGGTCATCCACTTCATGGCGGTTGTCCGGTTGGGTGAGGTCGAGGGGAGAGAGCGTGCCTGCACTCTTGCAGGTCGGGCCGGCCGGACTTGTCCGCAGGCGACATGTTCTTTCTCGCGCTGGTCATCGCCGGCCGTGACGTTTTCGACCCGATCGATGTCGGAAAATGAATGCCGGCCCGCCGGCTTCCGGACCACGATCGGCCGACCCCGACCGTCTTCGACCGGCCCCGAGCCCAGGATTTGCCCGTGACCCCTACCCAGCTTCTCATCGCCGGCCAGTGGCAGCCCGCCGCGGCCGAGGCCACCCGCGACATCATCTGCCCGATCGACGAGCGCGTGATCGCCCAGGCCGCCGAGGCCGACCGCATGGACACCCGCCGCGCCATCGCCGCGGCCCGCCACGCCTTCGACCACGGCCCCTGGCGGGAGACGAACATCCGCGAGCGCGCCCGGCTGCTGCACCGCATCGCCGACCTCGTCGACCGCGACGCCGAGCATCTGGCCTGGCTGGAGTCCCTCAACACCGGCAAGACGCTCACCGAGAGCCGCACCGACATGGGCGACATCGCCGCGACCTTCCGCTATTTCGGCGCGCTGGTGGCGGGCGAGTCCGGCGCGGTCAACGAGGCGCCGCACCACGTCATCAGCCGCACGCTGCGCGAGCCGGTGGGCGTGTGCGCGCTGATCACGCCGTGGAACTATCCGCTGCTGCAGGCGGCCTGGAAGATCGCGCCGGCGCTGGGCGCGGGCAACACCGTCGTCCTCAAGCCCAGTGAGCTCACCCCGCTGACCACGCTGCACCTGGCGCGGCTGCTGGGCGAGCTGGACCTGCCGCCGGGCGTGTTCAACCTGGTCACCGGCGGCGCCGAGGTCGGGGCCGAACTGGCCGCCAGCCTCGACGTGGACCTGGTGTCCTTCACCGGCGGCGCCGCGGCCGGGCGCCACATCATGAAGGCCGCGGCCGACAGCAACTTCAAGCGCGTCGCGCTGGAGCTGGGCGGCAAGAACCCCAACATTGTCTTCGCCGACGCCGATCTGGACATCGCGGTCGACCGCGCGCTCGACGCCGCCTTCTTCCACGCCGGCCAGGTCTGCTCCGCGGGCTCGCGGCTGCTGGTGGAGGACACGGTGCATGACGCCTTCGTCGAGCGGCTGGCCGCGCGCATGGCGCGCATCGCGGTCGGCAGCGGCCTGGAGGCTGGCACGCAGATGGGGCCGGTGCAGTCGGCGGCGCAGCGCGCGCGGCTGATGGCGATGGTCGAGCAGGCGGTGAGCGAGGGAGCGCGGGTGCTGACGGGCGGCTGCGCGCCGCAGGGCGAGTCTTTCCGGCACGGCTTCTGGCTGGCACCGACGCTTGTCACCGGCGTCACCGAGTCGATGACGATCGCGCGCGAGGAGATCTTCGGCCCGGTGCTGGCGGTCGAGCGCTTCTCGGGCGAGACCGAGGCGCTGCGCCTGGCCAACGGCACGCCCTACGGCCTGGCCGGCGCGGTCTGGACCCGCGACCTGGCGCGCGCGGCACGCATGACGCGCGCGATGCGCTTCGGCACCGTCTGGGTCAACGACTACCACCCGTATTTCCCGGAAGCGCCCTGGGGCGGCTTCAAGGGCAGCGGCATCGGCCGCGAGCTGGCGCGCATCGGGCTGGACGAATACACCGAGCTCAAGCACAGCTACATCAACCTCGCGCCGGCCGCCTCGGGCTGGTTCGGCGCCTGAAGGAGGGCTCGCCATGACGAAGGTTCAGAAGGACGCCGCCCCGGACGAGTTCGACTACATCGTCGTCGGCGCCGGCTCGGCCGGCTGCGTGCTGGCCGCGCGGCTGAGCGAGGACGCCGACGTGTCGGTGCTGCTGCTGGAGGCCGGCGGCCCCGACTGGCGGCTGGACTGGCGCACGCAGATGCCCGCCGCGCTGGCCTATCCGCTGCAGGGCACCACCTACAACTGGGCCTATGTCACCGAGCCCGAGCCGCACATGGGCGGCCGGCGCATGACACAGGGCCGCGGCAAGGGCCTGGGCGGCTCGTCGCTGATCAACGGCATGGTCTACATCCGCGGCAATCCGATGGACTACGAGGGCTGGGCGCAGCAGCCCGGCCTGGAGCGCTGGAGCTACGCCGACTGCCTGCCCTATTTCCGCAAGGCCGAGACGCACGACCAGGGCGCCAACGACTGGCACGGCGGCGACGGCCCCTTGCATGTCACCACGCCGAAGGCCGACATCAGCCCGCTGTTCGAGGCCTTCGTGCGCGCGGGCGAGCAGGCCGGCTACGCCCGCACCGACGACCTGAACGGCTACCGTCAGGAAGGCTTCGGCCCGATGGACCGCACCACCACCGCCGACGGGCGGCGCTGCAGCACCTCGCTGGCCTACCTCGACGCGGCGCGCCAGCGCCCGAACCTGACGGTGCGCACCCGCGCCTTGAGCGACCGGGTGCTGTTCGAGGGCAGCCGCGCGGTCGGCGTGGCCTGGCTGCAGGGCGACGAGATGCGGCAGGCGCGTGCGCGCCGCGAGGTGCTGGTCAGCAGCGGCGCGATCGCCTCGCCGCAGCTGCTGCTGCGCTCGGGTGTGGGGCCGGCGGATGCGCTGCGCGCGCTGGGCATTCCGGTGGTGATCGACCGCCCCGGCGTCGGCGAGAACCTGCAGGACCACCTCGAGATGTACCTGCAGTACGAATGCCTGCAGCCGGTCTCGCTCTACCCGGCGCTGCTGTGGCACAACAAGCCGGCGATCGGCATCGAGTGGTACCTGAAAGGGACCGGGATCGCGGCCTCCAACCACTTCGAGGCCGGCGGCTTCATCCGCAGCAGCGAGGAGTTCGCCTGGCCGAACCTGCAGTACCACTTCATCCCGCTGGCGATGAACTACGACGGCAGCAATCCGGTCAAGGCACACGGCTTCCAGTGCCATGTCGGCTCGATGCGCTCGCCCAGCACCGGCTTCGTGCGCCTGGCCAGCCGCGACCCGCGGGTGGCGCCGCGGCTGCAGTTCAACTACATGGCCCATGAGGTCGACTGGCGCGAGTTCCGCGCCGGCGTGCGCCTGACCCGCGAGATCATCGGCCAGCAGGCGATGGACGCCTTCCGCGGCCGCGAGATCAAGCCGGGCATGCAGATCCAGACCGATGCCGAGATCGACGCCTTCGTGCGCGAGCATGCCGAGACCGCGCTGCATCCCTCGTGCAGCTGCCGCATGGGCGAGGCGACGGACCCGATGGCGGTGGTCGACGCCGAGGGCCGGGTGCACGGACTGCAGGGCCTGCGGGTGATCGACGCCTCGATCATGCCGCGCATCATCACCGGCAACCTCAACGCGGCGACGATCATGATCGCCGAGAAGCTGGCCGATGCGGTGCGCGGTCGCCCGGCGCTGCCCCGCTCGGGCGCTCTCTGGTTCCGCGCCGAGGGCCGGCCGGCGCGGCGCCAGGCCGAGCCGGCATGATCCGGCTCGGCCTGCTCGACCTGGTCGGGCTGTGCGGCGTGGGCGCCTATGTGGTTGCGCACTTCCTGGTGCAGGTGCGCCACGAGTCGCCGCGCAGCCGCCGCATCGTCGCGCTCAACATGATCGGGCCGCTGTGCGTGCTGGTCTCGCTGATCGGCGCCTTCAACATTTCTTCCTTCTTCAGCCAGTCGCTGTGGCTGCTGCTGACGCTGGCCGGCTGGTGGAAAAGCCGGCGCTGAGGGCCGGCCGCCGCCCCGTCCGGGCCCGATGGAGCGCTTGTCGCCGCAGGACATCTTGGTGTCGTTCCCGGATCATCCCGGCGATCATCGCGGCCTTAACGTGGAGTCGGTCACACGCCATTCCCATACCCCTCTTGCTGGAGCATTTCCATGACTGACCACAAGGCCCTGATGAATCGCCGGCATTTCCTGGCCGGCACGACCACCACCCTGGCGCTGGCGGGCACGCCGCTGTCGGTGCTGGCCCAGGCCAAGCCCATCCGCATCGGCTGGACCGCCTGGTCCGACGCCGAGGCGGTCACGAACATCGCCAAGCTCATTCTCGAGCAGCGCCTGGCGCAGAAGGTCGAGCTGGTGATGACCGATGTGGCGCTGCAGTACGCCGGTCTGGAGCGCGGCCAGATCGACCTGATGCTGATGGCCTGGCTGCCGGGCACGCACCAGAGCTATTACGAGAAGGTCAAGGGCTCGGTCGAGAATCTCGGCGCGCTCTACACCGACGCCAAGCTGGGCTGGGCGGTGCCGGCCGACATCCCGGTGGCCACGCTGAAGACCATCGACGATCTGAAGAAGCCGGAGGTGATGGAGAAGCTCGGCGGCAAGATCCAGGGCATCGACGCCGGCGCGGGCCTGATGAAGCTGTCGGAAGCCGCGATCAAGACCTACGGCCTCGACTACAAGCTGCTGACCGCGTCGGATGCGGCGATGGTCTCGGCGCTGGACCGCGCGATCCAGCGCAAGCAGTGGATCGTCGTCACCACCTGGTCGCCGCACTGGATGTTCTCGCAGTACAAGCTGCGCTATCTCGAGGACCCGAAGCAGGCGCTGGGCGGCGCCGAGTCGATCCACGCGCTGGCACGCAAGGGCTTCAGCGCCGACTTTCCCGCGGCCGCGGCCTTCATCCGCAACCTGAAGATCTCGCTGGCCGACCTGGAGGGCGTGATGCTCAAGGCCCGCGACAGCAATGCCGCCAAGGAGGCCGCGGCCTACATCGCCTCGCATGGCGAGCAGGTCAACCGCTGGGTGGCTGCGGCGGGCAAGTAATCCGCCTCATCCGACGCCAAAAGGGCCGGGGTTTTGCCCCGGCCCTTTCCTGTCCTGGCGCCGCGCGGACTCAGCGCCCCAGCACCTGCGGCTGACCGCCCTTGAAGCCGTAGACGCTCACCGGCGACTGCTTCAGGTCATGCGCGGCGTTGAAGGCGTATTCGCCGGCCACGCCGACATAGCGGCCGGCGGCGAGCTGCTCGGCCAGCTTGCCCGGATCGGTCGAGCCGGTCTTCTGCATCGCGTCGGCCAGCAGCATCGCCGCGTCGTAGAAGGACACCGCGTAGGTCAGCGGATCGCGCTGGTAGGCGGCGCGGTACTTCGCCGCGAAGGCGCGGCCCGCATCGGCCTGGTCCAGCACCACGCCGGCCTGGCTGCAGAACACCCGGCCGTCGGCCAGACTGCCGCCGCTGAGCCGGCTGGTCTCGGTGGTGCAGATGCCGTCGCCGCCGAGCAGCGGCGCGCGGATGCCCTGCGTGACCATCTGGCGCAGCATCGGCCCGGCCTGCGAGGAGTAGCCGCCATAGAAGACCACGTCGGGCTGGGCGGCGCGGATCGAGCTGAGGATCGCGGTGAAGTCGGTGGCCTTGTCGGTGGTGTACTCCTGGCGCACCACGGTCATGCCTTGGCGCTTGGCCTCGGCCACGAACTCCTCGACCAGGCCCTGGCCGTAGGCGGTGCGGTCGTCGATCACCGCCACCGTCCGGGCCTTCATCTTCGTGGCCGCATGCACCGCCATCGACACGCCGACCTGCGCGTCATTGACGCCGACGCGAAACAGGCGCGGATAGCCGAGCTGCGTGACCTTCGGGTTGGAGGCCACCGTCAGCATCAGCATGCCGGCGTCGTTGTAGACGCGGCCGGCCGGAATGGCCACGCCCGAGTTGTAGGGGCCCACGACATAGCGCACATGCGCGTCGGCCAGCAGCTGCGCGACCGCCACGCCCTGGCGCGGGTCGGCCGCATCGTCCTGCACGACCACCTCGAAGCTGACCTTGCGCCCGCCCACCTGCACGCCGCGGGCGTTGAGCTCCTTGACCGCCAGCAGCAGGCCGTCGCGGTTGTCGGCGCCGTAGGCGGCCTGGCCGCCCGAGAGCGGGCCGGTGAAGCCGATCTTCACCACGTCCTGGGCCTGCGCCGACAGCGTCAGGCCCAGACCGAGCGCCAGGGCCAGCGGCGCGAGCCGCAGGCCGGAGAGAGCAGTGCGTCGTTTCATGAGTGCGGGGTCCTTTGTTCGATCTGCGAGAAGAAAAGGTCGGCGAAGCTCAGGCGGCCCGGCGCTGTCCCGGCGCCGGCGCCGGCGCCTGCGCCGGCTGGGCGGCGAGCAGCGGCGAGAGCAGGGTGTCGGGGCACTGGCGGGCCTCGACGAGGCGCAGGCCGTAGGGGCGGGCGCTGCGCTCGATCAGGCGCCAGAGGTAGTCGGCGAAGCTGCGGCGGAAGACCAGCGCGACGCCTGCGGCGTCGCTGCGCAGGATGGTCATCGAGGCCTTGCTGACGACGGTGGAGACGCAGTCGCCGGCGGGCAGCGCCTCGACGTCGTAGGGCGTGAGGTGGCGCAGCAGCTGCAGGTGCGGCAGGCCCGAGACGCGCAGCGAGGTGAAGCCGCCGCTGTTGTCGACGACCTGGGCGAAGCAGCCGGCCAGCGCGGCCTGCAGGCTGGAGAGCAGGCGGTCGCGCTGGTCGCGGGCGCACAGCAGCCACCACTCGTCGGGCGACTGCCAGAGGACGACGCCGGCGGGGGCGCGCAGCACCGAGCGCGGGCGGCCGGGCAGCGGCGCGCCCAGCACCGCGGCGGTGGCGGCCATGAAGGCGGGGTCGTCCTGGCGGCCGCGCAGCACGAGGTAGCCCAGGTCGGGCAGCTCGGCGGCGGTGAGGGCGGCGGGCTCGCGGGTGGCCGGGCCGAGCGGCAGATGGGCCAGCGGGGAGCGGAGTTCAGGCATGTTGACGTTCTCCCTTGGGATCGACGAAGACGGGCGAGACGACCTTGACCGGGGTGATGCGGCCGCCGGCCATCGCGAAGAGGCGCTGGCCCTCGCGCTGGGCGCCGCCGCGCACGACCGCCATCGCGATCGAGCGGCCCAGCTCGGGGCTGAGGTAGCTGCTGGTGACATGGCCGAGCATCGGCGTCGGCGTCTGGCTGGTGTCGGTGCTCTCGAGGATCTGCGCGCCTTCGGCCAGCACCAGGGCGGGGTCCTCGGGCATCAGGCCGACGAGCTGCTTGCGGTCGGTGCGGGCGGTGTCGCTGCGCGAGAGCGAGCGCTGGCCCAGGAAGCTGTACTTCTTCTTGGTGCTCACCGCCCAGCCCATGGCCAGGTCGTGCGGGCTCATCGAGCCGTCGGTGTCCTGGCCGACGATGATGAAGCCCTTCTCGGCGCGCAGCACATGCATGCTCTCGGTGCCGTAGGGGGTGATGTCGAAGTCGGCGCCGGCTTCCATCACCGCTTCCCAGAGCGCCTGGCCGTAGCCGGACTCGACGTTGAGCTCGTAGCTCACCTCGCCCGAGAAGCTGATGCGAAAGACCCGGCAGGGCAGGCCGGCGACGGTGCCGGCGCGCCAGTCCATGAACTTGAACTTCTCCGGCGAGAGATCGATGTCCTTGCACAGCCGGGCGAGCACCTGGCGGGACTTCGGGCCGACGAGGGCGACGGTGGACCAGTGGTCGGTGACCGAGGTCATCCAGACCCGCAGCTCGGGCCACTCGGTCTGGTGCCAGCGCTCCAGCCAGTTGAGCACCTTGGCGGCGCCCCCGGTGGTGGTGGTCATGTAGAACTGCTGGTCGTGGATGCAGGCGGTGACGCCGTCGTCCATGACCATGCCGTTCTCGTCGAGCATCAGGCCGTAGCGGCACTTGCCCGGCGCGAGCTGGCTCCAGGCGTTGGCGTAGACGCGGTTGAGGAACTCGCGCGCGTCCGGCCCGTCGATCTGGATCTTGCCCAGCGTGGAGGCGTCCATGACGGCCACGCCGGAGCGCGCGGCGCGGCACTCGCGCGCCACCGCGGCGTGCATGTCCTCGCCCTTCTTGGGGAAGTACCAGGGGCGCATCCAGTTGCCGACCGGCTCCAGCTCGGCCTGGCGGGCGACATGGCTGGCGTGGATCGCGGTGGTGCGCACCGGATCGAAGGTCTCGCCCTCCATCGTGCCGGCCAGCGCGCCGAGGCTCACCGGGGTGTAGGCGGGGCGGTAGGTGGTGGTGCTGACCTCGGCGACCGGGCGCTTCAGCGCCCGCGCGGCGATGACGAAGCCGTTGACATTGGACAGCTTGCCCTGGTCGGTGCCGAAGCCCAGGGCGGTGAAGCGCTTGACATGCTCGATGTGCTGCCAGTTCTCGCGGATGGACAGCTCGATGTCGGCGGCGGTGACATCGTTCTGGTAGTCGACGAAGGCCTTGGCGCCGGTGCCCTCGGGGCGGCCGTCGGGCACGCGGAACATCGGGCGTGCGCCCTGGCGCGGCGCGCTGCGGCACACCGGCGCGGCCAGCAGCGCCGGCGTGCCCAGCAGGCGCAGCACCTGCTGCATCGCCTCGGTGGTCTGGGCCAGCGACTCCTGCAGCTCGAAGGCGCCGGTGACCGCACCGACGCAGGCCACGCCCTCGCGGCCCTGGCGCGGCGCGACGAAGGCGGCGACGCGCTCGTCCCAGGTCGGGCGGCGGCCGTCATGGCAGAACAGGTGCACCGTGGGCGACAGGCCGCCGGAACTCAGCAGTGCGTCGCAGCGGATCGTCGGGCCGCTGCCGGCGACCTCGTCGCGGTCGGGGTGCAGCTTGACCAGGCGCGCGGCCCGGACCTGGCTGCGTCCGCGCGCCTCGGCCACCGCAAAGCCCTGGTGCACGGTGATGCCCGCCTCCAGGCGCCGGGCGAAGCCGTTGTGGCGCGGATCGACCACATGGACCCGGGCGCCGGCGGCGGCCAGCGCGTTGGCCGCGTCGTAGATCAGGTCGCTGGTGCCGGTGACCACCACCGTGTCGCCCACCCGCACGCCGTAGCGGCGCAGGAAGGTCTGGCCGGCCGAGACGGTCATCACGCCGGGCAGGTCGTTGTTGCCGAAGACCAGCGGGCGCTCGATCGCGCCGGTGGCCAGCACCACCTGGTGGGCGCGGATCTTGTGCTGCCGCTGGCGCGGCAGGTGCGGGTCGCGGGTGCCGATCGGCAGGTGGTCCTGCATCAGCTCGACCGCCAGCACCAGGTTGTCCTGGTAGAGGCCGAAGGCGGTGGTGCGGCTCAGGCAGGTGACATGCGGCATCGCCGCCAGCTCGGCCAGCGTCGCGGCCAGGAAGGCATCGCGGTCGCGGCCGTCGATGTTCGCGCCCGGGTCCGACAGCAGCCAGCCGCCCGGCTCGTTCTGCTCGTCGACCAGGATCGTCTTCAGCCCGGCGCGGCCGGCCTGCAGCGCCGCCAGCAGGCCGGCGGCACCGCCCCCGACCACCAGCACGTCGACATGGTGGTAGAGATGGTCGTAGTGCTCCGGATCGGGCTCGACGGGTGCGCTGCCGAAGCCGGCGAACTTGCGGATCACCGCCTCGTAGGCCGGCCAGAAGCTGCGTGGCCACTTGAAGGTCTTGCTGTAGAAGCCCGCCGGCATGAAGCGCGAGGCGCTGCCGATGACGGCCTTCAGATCGAAGTCCAGCGAGGGCCAGCCCGAGGTCGAGCCGGCCTTCAGGCCCTCGTAGAGCTCGGCCTGCGTGGCCTTGATGTTGGGCACCGTGTGCGCGCCCTCCTCCATCTGCACCAGCGCGTTGGGCTCTTCGGGGCCGGCGCCGATCAGGCCGCGCGGGCGGCCGTACTTGAAGCTGCGCGCCAGGCGCAGCTTGCCCGAGGCCAGCAGCGCCGAGGCCAGCGTGTCGCCGGCAAAGCCCGACAGCGCCTCGCCGTCGAACTGGAAGCGGACCGGCCGGCGGCGGTCGATGCGGGTGCCGGCGATGTCGACGCGACGCGCGGTCATGCGTGCTCTCCCTGGCGCTGGGCCTTCATTTCCGCCTCGAACAGCGGCTTGCCTTCGGCCAGCGTCCAGCTGCCCGAGATCTCGTAGGTCGCGGTGTGGCGGCGCACCGCGAACACCTTGCGGCACGCCGCCGAGTGCTGCCACTGCTCCCAGAACCAGCCCTTGAGGTTGCGGCGCATGAAGAGGTAGTCGCCCCAGGTCGCGTCGTCGACCTCGGCGGGGTTCTCGGGGCGGGCGATGTAGGCCTCGCCGGCGTAGCTGAACTCCTCCTCGTCACGGAGTTCGTCGCAGTGCGGGCAGTGCAGTCGCAGCATGGGATGGGTGTCCTGCGGAAAAGAGATGCGAAGGGCCGAGCGGACTCAGTGCGCCACGGCCGCGGCGCCGTGCTCGTCGATCAGGTGGCCGCTGTGGAAGCGGTCGATCGAGAAGGCCTCGTTGAGCGGGTGCGGCCGGTCGTTGGCGATGGTGTGCGCGAACACATGGCCCGAGCCTGGCGTCGCCTTGAAGCCCCCGGTGCCCCAGCCGCAGTTGAAGTACAGGCCCTGCACCTTCGTCTTGCTGATGATCGGGCAGGCGTCCGGCGACACGTCCACGATGCCGCCCCACTGCCGGTTCATGCGCACCCGCGAGAACTGCGGGAACAGCTCGATGATGGCCGCCGCGGTGTGGTCGATGACATGCGGGCTGCCGCGCTGGCCGTAGCCCAGGTAGCTGTCGATGCCCGCGCCGATCACCAGCTCGCCCTTGTCGGACTGGCTGAGATAGCCGTGCACCGCGTTGCTCATGATGACGGTGTCGATCACGCGCTGCATCGACTCGCTCACGAACGCCTGCAGCGGATGGCTCTCGATCGGCAGCCGGATGCCGGCCATGCGCGCCAGCACCGACGAGTGGCCCGCGGCCACGCAGCCCACACGGCCCGCCTTCACATAGCCCTGGCTGGTCTGCACGCCCTGCACGCGGCCGCCCTGGATGTCCAGGCCGGTCACCTCGCAGTTCTCGATCAGGTCCACGCCCAGGCGGCTCGCGGCCCGTGCGAAGCCCCGCGCCACCGCATCATGGTGCGCAATGCCCGCGCGCGGCTGCCAGCTCGCGCCCAGCACCGGATAGCGGCTGCGCCGGCTGCAGTCGAGCTGCGGAATCTTCTCCGCCACCTCGTCGCGCGTCAGCACATGCGCATCCACCCCCTGCAGCCGGTTGGCGTTGACGCGGCGTTCGATGTCGCGCATGTCCTGCAGCGTGTGTCCCAGGTTGAAGACGCCGCGCTGGCTGAACATCACGTTGAAGTTGAGGTCCTCGGTCAGGCCCTCCCAGAGCTTCATGCCGTGCTCGTACAGCAGCGCCGCCTCGTCCCACAGGTAGTTCGAGCGCACGATGGTGGTGTTGCGCGCGGTGTTGCCACCGCCCAGGTAGCCCTTCTCCAGCACCGCGATGCGGCCCGCCTTGTGGTTCTTCGCGAGGTAGTAGGCGGTGGCCAGGCCGTGCCCGCCCCCGCCGATGATGACCACGTCGTAGCCGGACTGCAGCGGCCGGCGCGTCCACGCCGGCTCCCACGTCCTGTGGTGGCTCAGGCCGTTCTTGAAAAGGCTCCACCATGAATAGGTCTGGCCTGACATTTGTCTGGACTCCTGGCTGATCGGGATGGGTCCATTCTTCGTGTCCGACCCCGGGCGCGATTGCCGCATCGCGACACCCTCTTGTCGGATCACGACAGGCTCAAGTCGCGGGCAGGGCCAGCGGATCGCTCATCGCCAGCGCGTCGACCTTGCCGCGGCGCAGCGCGCTGGCCGGGTAGCCGAAGACCTCGCGGAAGCGCCGCGAGAAGCCGGCGCTGTCGCCGAAGCCGCATTCCAGCGCGATCTGCGACAGCGGCAGCCGGGTGTGCTGCGTCATCCAGTGCGCATGGCGCAGCCGCAGCCGCACCGAGAACTCGTGCGGCCCCATGCCGATGGCCTGGCGGAAGCAGCGCTCGAGGTGGCGCAGGCTCATGCTGACGCTCTGCGCCACCTCCTGCAGCGGCATCGGGCTGGCCAGGTTCTGCTCCATCAGCCAGATCGCCTGGCGCACGCGCGGGTCGTCGGTGCGCTCGGCGAAGCTGGGCTGGGGCTGGGGCGTGCGCGCCGGAAGCGCCCCTTCCTCCAGCAGGATGCGCAGCGCCTTCGACGCGGCCGCGCGGCCGCAGTGGCGCTCGATCAGCCAGGCCGCCAGATGCACGACGCTGGTGCCGCCGGCGCAGGTCAGGCGGTCGCGGTCGACCACGAACATCTCGTGCGACTCGGCGCGCAGGCCGGGAAACTCGCGCAGGAAGTCCTGGTGATGGAACCAGCTCACGCAGACGCGGCGCCCCCGCATCAGCCCGGCGCGCGCCAGCACGAAGGAGCCGGTGCACAGCCCGACCAGCGGCACCGCGCGGGCAGCGGCCAGGCGCAGGAAGTCCTGCAGCGCCGGGCTCAGCCGGCGCGTGCCCGGCAGCAGCCCGCCGACGACCACCAGATAGTCGAAGCCGGAGGGATTGCGGAAGCGCTCGGTGGGCATCAGCTCGATGCCGTTGCTGGCGCTCACCGGGCGCAGCTCCTCGGCCAGCACGCTCCAGCGGCAGTGCAGCGGACGGCTGCGGTCGCCCTCGTCGGCGGCCAGGCGCAGCGCGTCGACGAAGCCGGAAAAGGCCACCATCGTGAAGCCGGGCATCAGCACGAAGCCGACGCTCAGCGGGCGTGAATCACGCGGGGGGGACTCTGCTGCTGCGCCCGTCAGGTCGTCGACGCTGCGTTCAGCACTCGACGATGTTGACCGCCAGTCCGCCACGGGCCGTCTCCTTGTATTTCGTCAGCATGTCGGCGCCGGTCTCGCGCATGGTCTTGATGACCTTGTCGAGGCTGACATGGTGGTTGCCGTCGCCCCGCAGCGCCATGCGCGCGGCGTTGATCGCCTTGACCGAGGCGATGGCGTTGCGCTCGATGCACGGGATCTGCACCAGGCCGCCCACCGGGTCGCAGGTCAGGCCCAGGTGGTGCTCCATGCCGATCTCGGCGGCGTTCTCCACCTGCTCGGGCGTGCCGCCCATGACCGCGCACAGGGCGCCTGCGGCCATCGAGCAGGCCACGCCGACCTCGCCCTGGCAGCCGACCTCGGCGCCGCTGATGCTGGCGTTCTCCTTGTAGAGAATGCCGATCGCCGCGGCAGTGAGCAGGAAGTCGGCGACGCCGGCACGGCTGGCGCCGGGGGTGAAGCGGGTGTAGTAGTGCAGCACCGCCGGCACGATGCCGGCCGCGCCGTTGGTCGGGGCGGTCACGACCCGGCCGCCGGCGGCGTTCTCCTCGTTGACCGCCATCGCGTAGAGGTTGACCCAGTCCATGACCAGCAGCGGGTCGCCCACCGCGGCCTCGGCGCGCGAGAGCAGGTGGCGGTGCAGGTCGGGGGCCCGGCGACGCACCTTGAAGCCGCCGGGAAGCACCCCCTCGGTGCGGCAGCCGCGCACCACGCAGTCCTGCATCACCTGCCAGATGCGTGCCAGGCCAGCATCGATCTCGGCATCATCGCGCCAGAAGCGCTCGTTGGCGCGCATCAGCTCGGCGATGCTGCAGCGGTGGCGGCGGGTCTGCTCCAGCAGCTCCTCGCCGGTGCGGAACGGGCGCGGCAGCGCGGGGCGGTCGGCGACCAGCGCCGGCTCGCCGCCCTCATGGCTGACGACGAAGCCGCCGCCGACCGAGTAGTACTCGCGCCGGTCCAGCTCCAGGCCCTCGGCATCGAAGGCGACGCAGCCCATGCCGTTGGCGTGGAAGGGCAGCGCGCGGCGCTTGTGCAGCACCAGGTCGCGCCGCTCGTCGAAGGCGATCTCGTGGCGGCCGTCCAGGCGCAGCCGGCCGCTCAGGCGCACCTGCTCGAGCAGGCCCGGCACCGCGTCGACATCGACCGTGTCGGGCGCGTGTCCCTGCAGGCCGAGCACGACTGCCTTGTCCGAGCCGTGGCCGCGCCCGGTGGCGCCCAGCGAGCCGTAGAGCTGCACCTCGATGCGCGCCACGCGCGCCAGCAGCCCGGCCGCGTCGAGCCGCTGCACGAACAGGCGCGCGGCCTTCATCGGCCCCACCGTGTGCGAGCTCGACGGCCCGATGCCGATCTTGAACAGGTCGAAGACGCTGATGGTCATGATGCCTCCGGGCTCAGCGCAGCACCACGGTGCGCTGGCCGTTGATGAAGACCCGGTGCTCGAGCACCTGGCGCAGCGCGCGCGACAGCACCGTCGACTCGACCTGGCGGCCCACTGCGAGCAGATCCTCCGGGCTGTGCGCATGGTCGACCCGATCGGTGGCCTGCTCGATGATCGGGCCCTCGTCGAGGTCGGGCGTGGCGAAGTGGGCGGTGGCGCCGATGAGCTTCACGCCACGCTCGAAGGCCTGGTGATAGGGCCGAGCGCCCTTGAAGGCCGGCAGGAAACCGTGGTGGATGTTGATGACCCGGCCTGCCAGGCGGGTGCACAGCGCATCCGACAGCACCTGCATGTAGCGCGCCAGCACCACCAGATCGGCGCCGGTGTCGTGCACCAGCCCGAGCAGTCGCTCTTCCTGCGCCGCCTTGGTCTCGGGCGTGACCGGCAGGCAGTGGAAGGGCAGGCCGTGGGCCTCGGCCAGACCGCGCAGCGTCTCGTGGTTGGAGACGACGGCCACCGGCTGCATCGGCAGCTCGCCATGCTTCCAGCCGGCCAGCAGCTCGACCAGGCAGTGGTCGAGCCGGGACACCATCAGCAGCACGCGCAGCGGCTGGGCCAGGTCATGCACCTGCCACTGCAGCGCATCGCACTGCGGCGCCAGCACGGCGAATTCCTGGCGCAGCCGCCCGAGGTCGTCGGCGCGGGCCTCGGCGCGGCGGAAGACCGCGCGCACGAAGAAGCGCGCGGTCGGCGGGTCGTCGTAGACGGTGAACTGCTCGACATAGGCCTGGTGCCGGCCGAGAAAGGCCGCCACCGCGGCCACCTGGCCGGCGGCGCTGCGGCAGGCCAGCGTGAGCGCGTAGCGACGCGGCGAGGGAGAGTCGGACATGGACATCGGGAGCCACCTTGCGAAACGCGGACCGCTGCGGTCCGCCGGGCTCCACTGTCGGCAGTCCGCCCCCTCAGGGCTTGTCCGATTCCGACATCCGCTTGCCCGGGCTCGCCAGTGCGGGCGCCGCGGTCCGCGCGGCCAGCCACTCGCCCAGCAGGCCGTGCGCGCTGACCAGGCCGATGCCGGCCAGCACCATCACGCCGCCGACCAGAAAGCCGTGCGAGGGCATCTCGCCCAGCAGCACCGCGCCCAGCAGCACGCCCAGCAGCGGCGTCAGGAAGGAGAACACGCCCAGCCGCGAGGCCAGATAGCGCCGCAGCAGCCAGCACCAGGCCAGGAAGCTGGCGAAGGAGACGATCACGCTCTGGAACAGCAGATGGCCCCAGCCGGCGGCGCCGGGCGCGAAATGGTCGCGCCCGCCGGCCCAGGCCAGCGGCAGCAGCAGCACGAACGCGCCCAGCAGCTGGTAGAGCAGCGTCTCGGTGGCCGGCGCCGACGACAGCCGCGAGCAGCGGATCACCACGGTGGTGGCGCCCCATGCGGCGCCGGCCAGCAGCGCCATCGCGTCGCCCAGCAGCACCCGCGCGTTCATCTCCAGGCCGGCGCCCGGATCGAGAAAGGCCACCGCGATGCCGAGAAAGGCCAGCCCGATGCCGCCCCACTGCAGCGGCGCCAGCCGCTCCTCGTGCAGCCGCAGGTGCAGGCCCAGCGCGGCGAAGATCGGCGAGGTGTAGAGAAAGACCAGCACATGCGCGGCCTGGGTGTAGGCCAGCGCCTCCGACACCAGCACATACTCGAGGGCAAACAGCGCGCCGGCCAGCAGCCCCGGCTTCCAGCGCCCGCTGGCGAGCTGCGGCAATTCGCCCCGCCGCGCCATCAGCGCGCCCAGCAGCAGCGCGGCCAGCCCGGAGCGCAACGCAATCATCATCATCGGCGCGATCTCCGGCGCGGCCGCCTTCATCGAGATCTGCTGCAGGCTCCACAGCAGGCACAGCAGGGTCATCAGCGCGGCGGCACGGCCGTCCAGGGGCAGTCGGGAGTTCATGAGCCGGGATTCTGGTTTGGCGCCGATGCGGCAGATGTCGAATCCCGGACAATCGATGCCGTCGCACCGACAGCCGTTCACGCGGCCGTCCTCCTCGCTTCTTCCACCCATGCGCCGCTCTGATCCCGAGGCCGATGCCGCCCTGACGCTGCATGCCGCGCCCTATCCGTATGCGCTGCCCGCGCCGCTGGTCTTTCGCACCGCGGCGATGCCTGCCCGTGCCCGCTACGAGCGCCATCGCCACGCCTGGGGCGAGTTCGTCTATTCCTTCAGCGGGCTGATGGAGGTGCAGATGATCGGCGCGCAGACCTTCCTGGCGCCGCCGCAGTTCGGCATCTGGCTGCCGCCGGAGGTCGAGCACATCGGCCTGAACCGCCAGGCGGCGACGCACAGTTCGCTCTATGTGGATGCGGCGCTGTGTGGCGTGCTGCCGCCCCGGCCCTGCGCGCTGGCGGTCGACCCGATCGCCCGCGCGGTGCTCGAGCACCTGCGAGAGCATCCGCCCGCGCAGCCCGCCCGCCCCGAGGAGCAGCGGCTGATGCAGGTGCTGGTCGACCGGCTGACGCAGGCGCGTGCGATCGGCAGCTACCTGCCGCGCTCTGGCGATCCGGCGCTGGCGGCGGTGCTGGCCGCGCTGGAGGCCGATCCCGGCGACGAGCGCTCGCTGGCCGACTGGGCCGCTCAGGTGCACAGCACCGAGCGCACGCTGGCGCGGCGCTGCCGGCGCGACCTGGGCATGGGCTTCGCCGAGTGGCGCCAGCGCCTGCGCATCGTGCGCGCGCTGCCGCGGCTGGAGGCGGGCGAGAAGGTCGCCAGCGTGGCGCTGGACCTGGGCTATGCCAGCGCCTCGGCCTTCATCGCGATGTTCCGCCGGGTGACCGGTGCCACGCCGCGCGAGGCCGGCCGCGCTCAGCCGATGACCGATTCCGGGTAGAGCCTGCGGATCTCGTCGATGCGGCCAAGCGTGCCGCTGAGGTGTTCGCGCAGTGCGGCGCGTGCCGCGGCCGGATCGCGCCGGGCGATCGCCGCCGCCACGGCCTCATGCTGACGCAGCACCGAGGCCGCCTTGCCGGCCTCGGGCAGATGCAGCCGGCGCAGCCGGTCGATGTGGCCGCTCTGCCGGCGCACCAGCGTCCACAGCGCCTCCAGGCCCAGCGCGACGTACATCGCCTGGTGGAAGGCCTGGTCGGCCTCGATGAACTCGACACAGTCCGCATCGGTCAGCGTGCCGGTGGCCTCCTGGCGCGCCAGCAGCGCGCGCTGGCGCGCCAGTGCGGCGGTCAGGCGGGCCTCCAGCGCGGCGTCGGCCTCGCCGCAGGCCAGGCGCTCGACGATCTCCAGCTCCAGCGCCTGCCGCAGCAGATGCGCCTGGGTGGCAGCGGCCAGGTCGATGCGGCTGACCACGGTGGCGTGCTGCGCGAAGATCTGCACCAGCCCCTCCTCGCCGAGCTTGATCAGCGCGTCGCGGATCGGCGTCTGGCTCACGCCGAAGGCCTCGGCCAGCTCGCTGCGCACCAGAACCCTGCCGGGGGCCAGTTCCATCGAGACGATGCGCGCACGCAGCTGCTCGAAGACCTGCGGCGCGGCATGGCGCGAGCGGTCGAGCGTGGTTCTGGGAAGAATGGCGGACAGCGGACGGGCAACAGACTTCGCGGGCTTGGGCATGGCTGCAAATTCTATGCCCATACAGGATGGGGTTTCTTCGCTCCGCTGCAGGTCTTGTCAGACCCGGCGCAGCGGCCGTCCACAGCCCAGCGCGAGCACCGACAGCGCACCACCGTCGCGCACCCGACGGTAGCCGAGTTCGCCGAGCATCCGGCAGGCCATCGCCGAGCGGCCGCCGGCGGCGCAGTAGACGACGATGTCGGCCTGGTGGTCCGGCAGTGCCTGTGCGCACAGGCCGGCGAGCCGGTCGAGCGGCAGATTGACGGCGCCGTCAAGATGGCCGCTGGCGAACTCGGCCGGCGAGCGGACATCGATGACCAGGGTGGAAGGCGACAGCAGGGAGGACATCGCAGGGTCTCCGGAAAAACAGTGGCACGGAGTGCAAATATACCCTGCAAGGTATATTTGCTATAGTCTTCCCATGAGCATTTCCACTGCCAGTCCCAATTTTTCCAAGATTTCCCGGAGTTCCCTGGGCACCCAGGCGCCGCTGATCGCCGACGAGCTGGACCTGATCGATTCGCTGTTCGACCTGTCCGGGCGGGAGCTGCTGGAGGTCGGCTGTGGCGCCGCCCGTCTGGCACGCGCTCTGCTCGAGCGCCATCCCGACAGCCGGCTGACCGGCCTGGAGGTCGATGCGCGCCAGCATGAACGCAATCTGCAGCGGCCCCATCCGCGGCTGCGCCTGCTGCTGGCAGGGGCCGAGGCGATGCCGCTGCCCGATGCCTGCTTCGACGGCGTGCTGATGCTGAAGTCGCTGCACCATGTGCCGCCGGCGGTGATGGACCGTGCGCTCGACGAGATCGCGCGGGTGCTGCGCCCGGGAGGCTGGCTGCATGTCTCGGAGCCGGTCTACGACGGTGCGCTCAACGAGATCGTGCGACTGTTCAACGACGAACGCGAGGTGCGAATCGCTGCGCAGCAGGCCCTCGACCGGGCACTGGCACGACCCGACAGTCTCTGGCGTGCCGGCGAGCAGCGCCATTTCGAGATGCCGGTGCACTTCGCCGACTTCGCAGCCTTCGAGCGCCGGATGCTGCATCCGAGCTTCGCCGACCATCATGTCGATGCCGCACTGACCGAGCGGGTGCGCGTTGCCTATGCACCGCACCAGCGCGCCGACGGCGCCAACTTCACCCGGCCGATGCATCTGCGGGTGCTGTGGCGGCGCTGAGCGCTGCCCCGAGATCGTTCGGCCGTTCCGGTTCAGCCTTTCACCTGCACCCGCGCGACCGCGTCGCCGCGCGCCTGCATCCGCCCGACGCAGGCCGCTTCGGCGAAGCCGGCGGCGCGGAAGGTGGCCAGCACCTCGTCCAGCGCCTCGGGCGCGCAGCTCACCAGCAGGCCGCCGCTGGTCTGCGGATCGGTCAGCAGCGCGCGCTGGGCTTCCGGCAGATCGGCCGGCAGCGCCACCTCGGCGCCGTAGCTGGCCCAGTTGCGGGTGGAGGCGCCGGTGAAGATGCCGTCCTGGGCGAAGTGGCGCGCGTCGTCCAGCACCGGCACCGTGGCGAGGTCGAGCGTCGCGTCCAGCCCGGAGCCGCGGCAGACCTCCAGCAGATGGCCGAGCAGCCCGAAGCCGGTCACATCGGTCATCGCGTGCACCGCCGGCAGCGCGGCCAGCGTGGTGCCGACCGCGTTGAGCTGCGTCATCGGCGCGCGCATGCGCGCATAGCCCGCCTCATCGAGCAGGCCGCGCTTGAGCGCCGCCGACAGCACGCCCACGCCGATCGGCTTGCCCAGCACCAGGCAGTCGCCGGGGCGCGCGTCGGCATTGCGCCGCACCTGGTCGGGCGCGACCAGGCCGATCGCGACCAGGCCGTAGATCGGCTCGGCCGCGTCGATCGAGTGGCCGCCGGCGATCGGGATGCCGGCCTCGCGGCAGACGCTGGCACCGCCCTCCAGGATCGCGCCGATCGTCTCGGTCGAGAGCTTCTGGATCGGCATGCCGACCAGGGCCAGCGCGAAGATCGGCCGCCCGCCCATCGCGTAGATGTCGGACAGCGCATTGGTCGCGGCGATGCGGCCGAAGTCGCGCGGATCGTCGACGATCGGGGTGAAGAAGTCGGTGGTGGCGACGATGGCGTGGCGCTCGTCCAGGCGCCAGACCGCGGCGTCGTCGCTGGTCTCCAGACCCACGATCAGCTCCGGCGGAATCAGCCCCTGCGGTGTGCGCGCCAGAATCTCGGAGAGCACGCCGGGCGCGAGCTTGCAGCCGCAGCCGCCGCCGTGGGCGAGCTGCGACAGCGGCGGGTGAGCGGGCGCGGGCGCAGTGGCCGGTGCGGTCGTCATGGCCGCCCTCACTTCAGCAGGCCGGTGGAGCGGCCCACCTGCTCGATGATGGCGAAGTCCTCGGCCTTCGCCGGCACGAACTTCTTCGCGCCCTGCAGCTCGAGCACCGCCTTCTCGGCCGGATCGTTCATGTCCAGCGTCAGGAAGGCGTCGGCAAACTTCTTCACCGTCTCGGCCGGCAGGTCCTTGCGCGCGGCCCAGACATAGTCGACGAAGGCCGGCGTGGTCCAGATCGCCCGCACCTTGGCCGGGTCGAACTGCTGCTTGGCTTCCATGCGCTTCCAGACCTCGATGTTGACCGCGCCGGCCTGCACCTTGCCCGACTCGACCATCTTCACGGTGGCGTCATGCGCGCCGCTGTAGACGGGCGCGCCGGCGAAGTCCTTGTCCGGGTCGATACGCCAGGTGGTCTCGAGGAAATGGCGCGGGAACAGGTGGCCCGAGGTGGACGACTTCGAGCCGAAGGCGAAGCTCTTGCCCCGCAGCTCCTCGGGCTTGGTGATGCCGGAGGTGCTGCTGGCGATGAAGACGCTGTGGAACTCGCGGTCGATGTCGCGCATGACCACCGGCCGCGCGCCCGACATCACCTTGGCCTGCACGAAGGTGAAGCCGCCCAGCCAGGCGAAGTCGATCTTGCCGGCGCCCAGCGCCGAGACCGCGGCGCCGTAGTCGATCACCGGCACGTAGACGACCTTGACGCCGAGGTGCTTCTGCAGCTGGTCGACCAGCGGCTTGTACTTGCGCGCCAGCTCGGTCGGGTTCTCGTCCGGGATGCCGGAGACGCGGATGACGGTCTCCTGGGCCTGTGCCAGCGGCGCCAGCGCGGACAGGGCCAGCAGCGAGGACAGGGCGATCAGGGTGCGGCGGGGCAGGTTCATGCGGGAAAGGCTCCGGAGGAGGAAGGGGAGAGGACGGACGGCGCGCAGCGCGGGCCGCGGCCGGGGGTGGCGAGCAGGCGCGCGCGCAGGCGGTCGCCGATCAGGTCGACCAGCGCGACCAGGCTCAGCAGCACGATCAGCAGCAGCGTCAGGTCGCGCACATGGAAAAGGCTGATGGCGGTGTGCAGCGCGTCGCCGATGCCGCCGGCACCGACGAAGCCCACCATCGTGGTGGCACGCACATTGACCTCGAAGCGGTAGAGCGCGAAGGCCGCCAGCCGCGCGCGCACCTGCGGCCAGACGCCGGCGACGAAGACCGCCAGCCGCCCGGCGCCCTGTGCCTGCAGCACCGCCGGCGGCCCTGGCTCGGCCTCGTCGAGCACGTCGGCGAACAGGCGGCCCATCACGCCGAGGTTGTGCACCGCGATGGCCAGGATGCCCGCCAGCGGCCCGCCGCCGACCCAGACGACGAAGACCAGGGCCAGCGTCAGCTCCGGCATCACCCGGGTGAGCTGCAGCACCGCACGCGCCGACTGGCGCCCGGCCCACAGCACAAGCCGGCGCGGCCAGGCCGGACGCGGCGGATCGGGCAGGAAGCTGCCGGTGCTCAGGTGCGCCGCCGCCAGCGGGGCCAGCACCGCCGCGCCCAGCGCCGAGGCCAGCGTCGCCGCCCAGGCCATCAGCACCGTCTCGCCGGTCTGCAGCGCCACGGTGCGCATGAAGGCGGCGTCCGGCGCCAGATGCTCGAAGCTCAGCAGCGCCACCGACGAGCCGCTCCACAGATCCGCCCAGGCGATCTCCAGCCGCCACAGCGCCGCTGCCGTGCCCAGGCCGGCCAGCGCAAGCGTGCGCTGCAGGGGCCAGCGCCGCAGCCGCGCGCCCAGCGCCTCCAGCGCGACGACGAAGACCAGCACCGCCAGCAGCGTCGTCGCCAGCTTGTCGTACTGGAAATAGCGCAGGCTCAGCGCGATCTCGCTGCCCAGGCCGCCGGCACCGACCACGCCCAGGATGGAGCCGATGCGGATGTTGCATTCCAGGCAGAACAGCGCGTAGCCGGTCCAGGCGCGGCGCACCTGCGGCAGCACCGCGTGCAGCAGCACCGCGCCGCGCGAGGCGCCGGTGGCGCGCAGCGCGCGGATCGCGGCGGGTTCGAGCGCCTCGGCCAGCTCGGCGTAGAGCTTGCCGATGTTGCCGCCCACCGTCAGCATGATGGCCAGCACCGCCGCGCCCGGCCCCAGGCCGAGCAGCTGCACGAACAGATAGGCCCAGACGATCTCCGGCACCGAGCGGAAGAAGTTCAGCAGCAGCCGCGCCATCTGGCGCATCAGCGCGCCCAAGCCCCGCCACCACGCCGGCAGGCGCTGCGGCGGATCGTCCAGATCGGGCACGCGGATCGCCGCCAGGGCCAGCAGCGTGCCCAGCGCGGTGGCCATCACCGTGCCCAGCACGCCGATCAGCAGGCTCTCGAGCGAAAGCTCCAGCACCCGCGCGAGGAACTCGGCCGAGAAGTCCGGCCGCGCCAGGCCGGAGAGGATGTCGCCGGCGTTCTTCAGCCCCTCGGCATCGAACAGCTTCGCGGGTTCGGCGCCGGTGAGCGGCAGCGCCACCCCGCCCGAGAGCAGCACCGCCAGCACCAGCAGCAGCGTCAGCAGCCGCGAGCGCAGCACCGGGTCAGAGCCGTTCATCGCTGCCGGCATAGAGCTGGGCCAGGCGGGTCTCGTCGATCTCGGCCGGCGGGGCATCGAACAGCAGGCGGCCGTCGCGCAGGCCGATGACGCGGGTGCAGTCGCTGCGTACGATGTCGAACCAGTGGGTGCAGAACACCAGCGCCATGTCGCCGCCCCTGGCCTGATCGACGATCAGCCGGGTGATCTGGCGCGCGGTGCGCGGATCGAGCGAGGCGGTCGGCTCGTCGGCCAGCAGCAGGCGCGGGCCCGACACCAGCGCGCGCGCCAGCGCCACGCGCTGCATCTGCCCGCCGCTGAGCGTGGCCGCCGGCGCCCACTGCAGCCCGGCCAGATCGACCGCCTGCAGCAGCGCGGCGACGCGCTCGCGCTCCAGCGGCCACAGCGCCGCCAGCAGCGTGCGCCAGGCCGGCCAGTGCGACAGCAGCCCGGCGACGATGTTGTCGTGCACGCTCGACTGCGGCACCAGCAGGTTCTGCTGCTCGACGATGCGGCAGCGGGCGCGGTGCGCCTGCAGCGCGCGCCAGGGCATCTGCGCCAGATCGCGGCCGTCGACCTCGATGCGGCCCTGGGTCGGGCGCAGCGCGCCGGCCATCAGCCGCAGCAGCGTCGACTTGCCCGCACCGCTCGGGCCGATCAGCGCCACCCGCTCGCCGGCGCGCAGCGTCAGGTCGATGCTGGAGAGCACCTCGCGATCGCCCCAGCGGCGGCCGACGCCGTGCAGGCGCAGTTCCCGTGCCATGCCTGTGCCCCCTTCAGCCCAGCGCGCGCAGCGCCTGCGCCACCCGCTCGATGCCGGCCGCGTCCAGCGTGTCGGCAGCGACCGTGCGCCGCTCGGCCCAGCGGCGGAAATGCGCCGCCTGCGAGCGGCCGTAGGCCGGGTCGTAGTGCAGCCGGCTCAGCTCGTCGAAGAGCGGGCGCAGCGCGCGGGTGCGCGCCCAGTCCTGCCAGCGCGCGATCGTCTCGCGACTGTGCAGCTCGCGCAGCATCTCGAGGCGCGAGGCGAGCTGCTCGGGCTCGTCGCCCAGGTAGGCATAGTCCTCGAGCAGATAGTCCAGCCGCGCCGCGGCGCCGGCCTCGATCTCGAGGCAGACGGCCGCGCGCATGCGCTCGATCAGCGCGGTCGGCAGCGCGATGCGGCCGATTCGGCGGCTCTCGGCCTCGACATGGACCGGCCGGCCCAGGTCGAACCGCTCGAGCTGCACCGCCAGCTGCGTCTCGAAGGCCTTCTGCGAGGGCTGCTCGACGCCGGGCAGCGCGCCCAGCAGCGAGCCCTTGTGGCAGGCCAGGCCCTCCAGGTCGAGCACCTGCTCGCCCTGCGCGGCCAGCGCCTGCAGCACGCGGGTCTTGGCGCTGCCGGTGGGGCCGCAGACCACCCGCAGATCGAGCTGCGGCGCGATCGCGTCGATCTGCGCGATCACATGCTGACGCCAGCGCTTGTAGCCGCCGGCGAGCTGCTGCGCGTCCCAGCCCACCAGCCGCCACCAGTTCACCATCGAGCCGCTGCGCAGGCCGCCGCGCCAGCAGTAGACGAGCGGGCGCCAGCTTGCCGGCATGTCGGCGAAGCGCTCGCGCAGGTGGCGTGCCAGGTTGGCCGCCACCATCGCGCCGCCGACCCGCCGCGCCTCGAAGGCGCCCTGCTGCTTGTAGATCGTGCCGACGATGCGGCGCTCCTCGTCGTCGAGCGAGGGGCAGTTGATCGCGCCGGGAATGTGGTCGAGCGCATATTCCGACGGCGAGCGCGCGTCGATGATGCAGTCGAAGCGATGCAGGTCGGCGATCTGCGCCGGGCCGCGCGAGCTCATCGGCGAGCCTGCGCCAGCGGCGGCAGGAGGGGCGGGGTCATGGTGGGGCGGGACACGGGCCAGGGCGGAAGGGAAAAGGCGAGATGATAGGAGATCGTCCCAGGGCGGGTGCGCGGTCTGCCGGTCAGCCCGATCTCGGCTAGCCTCGGGTTCTTTCCCGACCGATCAAGGAATTCTTCTGATGAGCCCCTGCACCACCCGCTGGACAAGCCTGCCCGCCGAGGACGGCTCGCTGGACGCCTTCGTCGCGCTGCCGCCGGCCGGCCGCGGCCCCGGTCTGCTGCTGCTGCAGGAGATCTTCGGCGTCAACGCGCATATCCGCGCCGTGGCCGAGCAGTACGCGCAGTCCGGCTTCGTGGTGATCGCGCCCGACCTGTTCCGGCGCCAGGCGACACGGGTCGAGCTGGGCTACGTCGGCGAGGACCGCGAGCGTGCGCTGACGCTGATGCGCGGCTTGAGCCGCGAGCAGGCGGTGGCCGACATGGCCGTGGCGCTGGCAGCGCTGCGCGCGATGCCGGAATGTACCGGTCGCATCGGCGCCCTCGGCTACTGCATGGGCGGGCGGCTGGCCTTCGCTGCGGCGGCGCTGTGCGGGGTGGACGCGGTGGTCTGCTACTACGGCGGCGGCATCGCCGCGCAGCCGGATCTTGCCGCGCTGGCCGCGCGCATCACCGTGCCGGTGCAGTTCCACCACGCCGGCCACGACCCGAGCATTCCGCCCGACGCGGTGGCCGCGGTGCGCACGGCCATGACTTGCGCACCCGCCGCCGCGCAGACCGAGTTCCACGACTACCCTCAGGCGCAGCACGGCTTCAACTGCTGGGCCCGCGCCGCGCACGACCCGGCCAGCGCGGTGCTGGCGCAGGGGCGCAGTCTGGTGTTTCTGTCTCAGCTGTTCTGAGTCAGGAGACATCCGGCGCACTGCAGCCGTGCCTGGGCAAAGCCGCGATGCACCTGCACTGCGCTGGTCATCAGACTCTCATCGGGTCGGTGACGTTGGACGCGTGGGTGGCCGCAGTTGTGCTGTCTGACTCCGCTGGCCGGATGTGGCGTCTTCGCGCTGAGCAGCGCGCCAGAGTGGTTCAGCCCGCGCCGTTCCGGTGTGACCAGCACGGCTCGCGCCGCTCCAGCCGTGCGGCGATGCCCTCGGCCCGGTCCGGCCAGGCGAAGGCCAGCGCGAAGGCGCGCCGCTCCAGCTCCAGCCCCTGCTGCAGCGGCAGGTTCATGCTGGCGATCACCGTCTCCTTGATGAGCGTCTGCACTGCAGCGGGACCGCTGGCCAGCCGGGCGGCCAGCTCCAGCGCCCGCGGCTCGACCTGATCGTCGGCCACCACCTCCGACACCAGCCCCAGGCGCAGCGCCTCGTCGGCCGCGATCGGCTCGCCCAGCAGCAGAAGCCGCATCGCCTGGAACTTGCCCACCGCGCGGGTCAGGCGCTGGGTGGCGCCTCCGCCGGGCATCAGGCCGATGCGGACCTCGGGCTGGCCGAAGCGCGCTCCGGTGCCGGCGATGATCAGATCGGCATGCAGGGCCAGCTCGCAGCCGCCGCCCAGCGCATGGCCGCACACCGCGGCGATCACCGGCTTGCGGCACTGGGCGATGGCGTCCCAGAGCCGGCCCATGCCGCGCTCGACGATCTCGGCGGGCGTGGCCTGGCGATACTCGTTCAGGTCGGCGCCGGCGCAGAAGGCGCGCGGGCTGCCGGCCAGCACCACGGCGCGCACGGCCTCGTCGGCATCGGCCTGGGTGAAGGCCTCGGCCAGGGCATGGCGCAGGCGCAGGTTCAAGGCGTTGAGCACCTCGGGCCGGTGCAGGCGGATGAGGCGCACGCCGGGGCTGGGGTGCTCGATCTGCAGCACGGGCGGCGTCGCATTCACGGTGGCGGCGTTCATGCGCCCTCCTGCGGGGCCATGCCGGCGCCGGTGAACACCGGCGGGCGCTTCTCGAAGAAGGCGGCCAGGGCCTCGCGGTGGTCGGCCGTGTGGTGGGCCAGGCCCTGGAACTGGCCGGCGGCGTCCAGCGCCTCGTCCAGCGTGCCGCTGCGGGCCTGCCACAGCAGGCGCTTGGTCCAGCGCAGCACCTGGGGCGGGTTGGCAGCCACGCGCTGGGCCAGGGCCAGGGCGGCGTCTTCCAGCGCCTCGGGCGCCACCACCTGCGAGACCAGGCCGATGCGCAGCGCCTCGGCCGCGTCCAGGGTGTCGCCGGTCAGCGCCATCTCGGCCGCCTTGGACCAGCCCACCACCCGGGGCAGCAGCCAGCAGCCGCCGTCGCCCGGCACGATGCCCACCTTGACGAAGCTCTCGGCAAAGCGCGCCGCGCTGCTGGCGATGCGCAGGTCGCACAGGCAGGCCAGGTCGTTGCCCGCGCCGATGGCCGGGCCGTTGACCGCCGCGATGATCGGCAGGCCCAGCCGCGCCAGCGCCCGGGGAATGCGCTGGATGCCCTGGCGGTAGCGGGCGGTGATCTCGGCCGGCGGGCCGGCGAACATGCCCTGGCGGTCGCGCATCTCGGCGACGTTGCCGCCGGCACAGAAGGCGCTGCCCGCGCCGGTGAGCACCGCCACGCGCAGCGTGGGGTCGGCGTCGATCTCGGCCAGCACCGTCTCGAAGGCGCTGAACAGGTCGTCGCCGCTCAAGGCATTGCGGGTGGCCGGGCGGTTGAGCGTGAGCCAGGCGATGGCGCCACGGCGCTGAAGCAGCAGGGGTGCGTCGGTCATGGGTTCTTTCAGGAGCGATCGGGAAAAAGCGGGCTCACACCCGCTCGATGGCCAGCGCGATGCCCTGCCCCACGCCCACGCACATGGTGCACAGGGCGCGGCGGCCGCCGCTGCGCTCGAGCTGGTGCAGGGCGGTGAGCACCAGGCGCACGCCGCTCATGCCCAGCGGATGGCCGAAGGCGATGGCGCCGCCCTGCGGGTTGATGAAGTCGCCGTCGTCGGGCAGACCCAGGCCGCGCAGCACGGCCAGGCCCTGGGCCGCGAAGGCCTCGTTCAGCTCGATCAGGTCGAAGTCGGCCAGCGTCAGGCCGGTCTGCGCCAGCAGCTTGCGCACCGCCGGCACCGGGCCGATGCCCATGACGCGCGGCGCCACGCCGGCGGTGGCCAGGCCCAGCACGCGGGCGCGGGGCGTCAGGCCGTGGCGGGCCGCGCCGGCCTCGCTGGCCAGCAGCAGCGCGGCGGCGCCGTCGTTCACGCCCGAGCTGTTGCCGGCGGTGACGCTGCCGCCGTCGCGGAAGGCGGGCTTCAGCCGCGCCAGCTCCTCGGCGGTGGTCTGCGGGCGGGGGTGCTCGTCCACGCTGACCCAGGTGATGTCGCCGCGGCGGCCGGGCACCGGCACCGGGGTGATCTCGGCCGCCAGCCAGCCGGCGGCCTGGGCGGCGGCGGCGCGCTGCTGGCTGCGCAGCGCGAAGGCATCCTGATCGGCACGGTTGACGCCGTGCTCCCGGGCCACGTTCTCGGCCGTCTCGCCCATGCTGTCGACGCCGTGCAGCGCCACCATGCGCGGGTTGACGAAGCGCCAGCCGATGGTGCTGTCGGCCACCTCGGCCTGGCGCGAGAAGGCGCTGGTGGCTTTGGGCATGACCAGCGGGGCGCGGCTCATGCTCTCCACCCCGCCGGCCACCGCCAGATCCAGCGCGCCGCACGCGATGGCGCGGGCGATGCCGCCCACCGCGTCCAGCCCCGAGCCGCACAGGCGGTTGACGGTGCTGGCGGCCACGCTCACCGGCAGGCCGGCCAGCAGCGTGGCCATGCGGGCCACGTTGCGGTTGTCCTCGCCGGCCTGGTTGACGCAGCCGTAGCTCACCTCCTCCAGCGCGGCCCAGTCCAGGCCGGGGTGGCGTGCCATCAGGGCCTGCAGGGGCACGGCGGCCAGGTCGTCGGTGCGCACGCCGCTGAGTGCGCCGGCGTAGCGGCCGATGGGCGTGCGCAGGCCGTCGCAGAGGTAGACGTTTTGCATGGTGCAGAGGCTTTCTCGTTCAGAAAGGCAGGCCGCGCCCGAGCGTGGCCGTGTAGTAGCGGTCCCAGAAGGCCAGCTTGTCCTGGAAGGGCACAGCCACCGGTGCGATGGTGTCGCCGATCTCCATCGTGGCGCTGGCCGGTCCGGTGAAGCGAGGCCATGGGGGCAGGCCGCCGCCGTTGGGATCGCCCGTGCGGGCGAAGTTCACCAGGTAGCTCGAGGCGATGCTGGCGATGCGCCGGTCCACCTCCGTGTAGGCGCGCGTCGGTGCACTCACATCGAGGTTGTCGTAGAAGTACACCTGCTCGAGCGAGTGGTAGGCGCCAAACCGTTCAGCCGGGCTCTGGCCGGTGAATGACTGGTCGGCGTGGTAGGCCGGGCGCCGGGTGAAGAAGTACAGATAGGCCGGTGCCTGGGCCCGTGCGGCGTGGGCTCGAGCGAAGGTCCAGACATTCCACGCGAAGGTTCCGTCACGCATCGGCTGGTAGGCCATGGCCCGGACTTCGGCGTCGCTGGTGGCCGGGTAGACGGCCTTGAAATCGGCGGCCAAGCTGCCGAAGCGCGCAGCCGCCGTGCTTTCGTATCCGGCCAGCGTGGTCGCGAAAGGCGGGTAGGGCGTGCCTTCGTCGGCGTTCCAGCCCGCCAGCAGCGGCACGGCGTTGACGGTGCCGGACTTCAGCAGCAGGTCGAGCTGATCGGGCAGCAGCACGCCATCGACGATGGGCGCCGTGATGGCGCCGGCGCCGGCCATGATCGCAGCAGCAGGCCTGGAGCGCAGTGCCGCCAGGTCAGATGCACCGAGGCTGGCCGCGAAAGCCGCACCGGCCGCCTGCGCCTGCGCCAGCGTGGGCATGGAGGTGCCCGCGGGCAAGGCGGCAAGGCTTCCCAGCATCAGCTTGTGGAACAGCCCCGCAGCCAGCGGCGAAGCGTAGAGCACGCTGGCCATCGCGCTGCCGGCCGATTCGCTGAACACGGTGACGTTGTCGGGATCACCCCCGAAGGCGGCGATGTGGTCCCGCACCCATTTCAGCGCTGCCACCGCATCGTGCAAGGCGTAGTTCCCCGAGCTGCCCGCTTCGGCCGTGAGTTCCGGATGGGCCAGAAAACCCAGCGGTCCCAGTCGGTAGTTCATCGTCACCACGACGGCACCCTTGGCGGCCAGCCCTTTGCCGTTGTAGTTGGGCTGGGAGCCTGCCCCCAGCTGGTAGGCCCCGCCGTGCAGCAGCACCATCACCGGCCGCTTCTCGTCGGCGGATGCCGCGCCGGTCCAGACGTTGAGATACAGGCAGTCCTCGCTCTGCGACTCGGTCTGCTGATAGAGGATCGAGCCGACGCGACCCGCCGGGCGGTCACCCATCAGGCAGGCTGCGGAAAAGTTGTCGCTGCGCCGCACGCCGGTCCAGGCCACGACCGGTTGGGGCACTCGCCAGCGCAGATCGCCCACAGGCGGCGCGGCGAAGGGAATCGCACGAAAGATGCGCAGCGAGCGGGACGAGTCGGCCGCAGCAGCCACCGTTCCCCCCGCGACCGCCACCGTGTCGCGTGACGCGACATAGGGTGTCACCGTCGCTGGCTCGGGTGACGGCTCGGGTTCGCTGCCTCCGCACGCCGACAGGAGCACCGACGCCAGCATGATGGACGAAGCCGCTTTCACGTTCACAGCCCCAGCACGCGCTCGGCGTTGCCATACATGACCTTCTCCATCACGCTGTCGCTGTAGCCCAGCTCCTGCCACTCGCGGAAGATGCGCTCGTAGGGCAGGCTGGGGTAGTCGCTGCCGAACATGATCTTGTCCTGCAGGCGGCCGCGGATGTCGGTCTTCAGGTTGCCGGGAAAGTGCTTGGGCGCCCAGCCCGACATCTCCCAGTACACATTGCCCTTGTGCAGCGCCACGGCGGTGGTCTCCTCCACCCAGGGCCAGCCGGGGTGGGCCATGATGATCTTGAGGTCGGGGAAGTCGGCGGCCAGGTCGTCGATGGCGCCGGGGTGGGCATGGCGGATGCGCGCGCCGTGGCCGCCGGGCATGCCCGCGCCCATGCCGGTGGTGCCCACATCGATCATCACCGCTGCGCCCAGCGCGTCGATCTCCTCGAACAGCGGGTAGTAGCGGCGGTCGTTCACCGCGAAGTGCTGCATGATCGGGTGGAAATGGAAGCCGATGAAGCCCAGTTCCTGCACCGCGTGCCTGACCTGGCGGATGGCGATCTCGCCCTTGGCGGGCTCCACCGCGCCCCAGCACTGAAGGATGCGCTCGGGATGGCGCTTCCAGATGCCGTGCACGTAGTCGTTGTCGCACGGCGGGGTGGCGACGGTGGTCTCCAGATCCAGCGCCACCAGGCAGGCCTGCACGTCGTGCTGGGCGAACTCGGCGATCACGTCGTCCTCCGACTTGGCCACCCATTCACGCTTCCAGTAGCGCGCCAGCTCGGCGGGGTAAGGGCCCTGGGCGTCGATCCAGCGTTGGGTGCCGGGATAGCAGTGCAGGTCGATGATGCGCATGATTCACTCCTTGACGGGATGCGGGACGCCTTGTGCGGCGGTCTCTTCGGCCAGGACGCGGGCGATGTGCTCGCCCAGCGCCTTCTTGGACACCTTGCCGAAGGTGGAGACGGGAAAGTCGGGCAGCAGCTCCAGCCGCTCGGGCAGCTTGAAGCGCGCGATCTCGCGCGCCTGCAGGAAGCCGGTCAGCTCGGGCAGCGTCAGGCGCTGGCCGGCGCGGGCGATGACGAAGGCGCACATGCGCTCGCCCAGCATCGGGTCGGGCATGGGCACGCAGGCGACGTTCTGCACCGCCGGGTGCTGCAGGATGAGGTTCTCGACCTCCTCGGCGCTGATCTTCTCGCCGCCACGGTTGATCAGGTCCTTCTTGCGGCCCTCGACGATGTAGTTGCCGGACGGGTGGCGGCGCATCAGGTCGCCCGAGCGGTAGAAACCGTCCGGCGTGAACTGGCGCGCGTTGTACTCGGGCACGCCGAAGTAGCCGCGCAGCGTGTAGGGACCGCGGCAGGCCAGCTCGCCCACCTCGCCGTCGGGCACCTCGGCGCCCTCGTCGTCGATCAGCCGCACCTCGTCGTCCGGGCAGACCGGGCGGCCGCAGGTCTCCAGCAGCACCTCCTCGGGGTCGCCCCGGCGCACGAACATCAGCAGCCCCTCGCTCATGCCGAAGTTCTCCTGCACGAAGGCGTTGCGGAAGAGCTGACGGGTGCGGATGCGCACCTCGGGCTGCATGCGCTGGCCGCCGCTCTGGATCTGCTGCACCGAGCCGAGGTCGTAGTCGCCGATGGCCGGGTCGTTGATCAGCCGGATCAAGAGCGCCGGCACCACCTTCAGGTGCGTCACGCCGTGGCGCTCGATGAGCTGGAACATCGGCTCGGGCCGGGTGCTGGCGTGCAGCACCACGGTGGCGCCCTGGAACAGGAAGCCCTGGATGCCCGGGCAGGCCAGCGGCAGGTTGTGCGCGATCGGCAGCACCAGCAGCAGCACCGAATCCTGGGTGACGCCGGCCACCTCGGCGGCCACCTTGGAGTTGTAGGCGTAGTCGTTGCCGGTGCGCGGAATCAGCTTCGGGATGCCGGTGGTGCCGCCCGAGAGCTGGAAGATGCAGGGATCGGCCGGATCGATGCGGATCTCGGCCAGCGCGCTGCGCGGCCGGCGGGCGGGTCGCGCGATCAGCTCGGCCAGCCCATGCTCGCCCGGGCCGGCCTCGCCCAGCACCAGGCGGATCTGCAGGCAGGCGTTCTCGGCCTGCACCCGCTCGATGACCGGCGCGAAGCGGAACTCCGCGCCGCCCTCGCGCACCGAGGCCGGATAGACCGCGCAGCGCGCCTGCGCCAGCCGGGTGAACTGGCTGATCTCCGCGAAGCGGTGCGTCACCAGCGCGGCAATCGGAATGCAGCCGATCTTCTGCAGCGCGAAGTAGAGGATCACGAACTCCGCCACATTGGGCAGCGTCGGCACCACCCGGTCGAGCGGACGCAGGCCCAGGTCCAGCAGGTTCAGCGCCAGGTTGTCGCTGGCCGCGTCCAGCTCGGCGTAGCTCCAGCGGCGCTCGCCGTCGATCAGCGCGGTGCGGGGGGCAAAGCGCTGGAACACGCCGGCGAACTCCTGCGCCAGGCTCTGGTCGCGCCAGTAGCCCTGCTCGCGATAGCGCGCGGCGAACTCGGGGGGAAAGGGAACGAAGCCTTCGAGCATGGCGTGCTCCTCAGGTGCTGGCGGTGAAGCCGCCGTCGATCACCACCACCTCGCCGGTGACGAAGCGGTTGGCGGTGAGCAGGTTCAGCATCACCTCGGCCACGTCGTCGGCGGTCACGCAGCGCTTCAGGGGCGTGGCCTTGGCGCGGTGGCCCATCAGCTCGTCGTACTTCTCGCCCAGCATGCGCTCCATCCAGTCGCCCTCCATCCAGCCCGGCGCCACCGCGTTGACGCGGATGTGCGGGCCCAGGTTCCAGGCCAGGGTCTTGGTGAGGTTGACCACTGCGGCCTTGCTGGCCGCGTAGGGCAGAGGCTGCGGCCCCGGGCGCAGGCCGACGATGCTGGCGGTGTTGACGATGGCCGGGCTGCCGCCGGCGTCCTTGCACTTGCGCAGCAGGGGCACGGCAGCGCGGCTGACCTGGAAGGTGCCGCGCACGTTCACCGCGAAGGTGCGGTCCCACTCGGCCAGGTCCAGGCTCTCCAGGTCGCGCATCTTCCAGCTGGCGGTGGTGCCGGCGTTGTTGACCAGCGCGTCCAGGTGGCCGAAGGCCTCGGCCACGGCGGCCAGGGTGCGGCGCACCGCCGTCTCGTCGCTCACGTCGCACTGCAGCAGCAGGGTCCGGGCGCCGGCGGTCCGGGCCTCGGCGGCGGTGGCCTGGGCGGCGGCGGCCGAGCTGCCGTAGACGATGGCCACGTCGAAGCCGGCGCGGGCCAGGGCCAGCACGGCGCTGCGGCCGATGCCGGTGGCGCCGCCGGTGACGAGCGCCTTGCGGCGCGCCGGGGTCGGTGTGTCGGATGCAGTTCGGTTCATCAGGGATCTCCTCGGAAGGTCCTGCGATCGGCAGGAGCAGGGGCGTGAGTCGCCGCTCCGGCGCCGTGGTGGCGCCGGAGGCAGCTCGGTGTCGTGGCGCGCGCGTGGGGCGCGCGGGGCTGGCGCTACTGCGGCTTCAGGCCCAGCTCGGCGACGAAGCGCTTCATCACCTGGCGCTGGGCGGTGACGAACTCGCCGGTCTCGGCGGTGCTGCCGGTGCGCGGATAGATGCCCATCTCCGCCAGGCGGGCGATCAGGTCGGGCGCCTGCATCACCCGGGCCGCATCGCGATTGACCCGCTGGACGATCTCGTCGGGCGTGCCGGTCGGCGCGAACAGCGAGAACCAGCCGATCGCCTCGAAGCCGGGATAGGTCTCGGCGACGGTCGGGATGTCCTCGAAGCCCGGAAGGCGCTGTGCCGAGGTCACCGCCAGCGCACGCAGCCGGCCCGAGCGGATGTGCGGCAGCAGGCCCGGCACACCGTCGGCGGTCAGCTCCGCATCGCCCGAGAGCACCGCGCTGACCGCGGCCGGCGGCGCCGGATAGGGCACGGTGAACAGGTTCATGCGGCCGATCCGGTTGACCATCTCGCCGGCCAGATGCGGCAGCGAGCCGGTCTGGGGCGCGGCGAAGTTGGCCCGCCCGCCCTTGGCCTGGCTGGCCTTGGCGAATTCGCCCAGCGTGCGCACGCCGCTGGCGGCGGGCGTGACCAGCAGCAGCGGGCTGGTGGCCAGCGTCGCCACCGGCACCAGGTCGCTGTCGAGGCTGAACTGCGGCTGGCGGAACAGCAGCGGGGTGATGACGGCCATCGCCGCCGGCACGAAGCCCAGCGTGTAGCCGTCGGGCGTGCTGCGCGCCAGCGCCGACATGCCGGGAATGCCGCCGGCGCCGGGCCGGTTGTCGACGATCAGCACCCGGCCCCACAGCGCGCCGAGCCGCTCGGCCACCAGCCGCGCTACCACATCGGGCGCCGAGCCCGGACCGGCCGGAACGATCAGCCGCACCGGTCGGTTGGGATAGTCTGCCTGCGCCCGGGCGGCCGGGCTGCAGATCGCCGCACCCAGCGCCGCGGCCTGCATCAGCATCCTGCGTCTTTGCACCATGTCTGTCTCCTGAGTCGCCCGGTCCGTCGGCCGGGTCATGGGGGTGGCACCTCGGCGGGTGCCTGAGGGGCATGTTCCGTCGCTCAGGGATAACCGGGAAGATCGCAGAAAAATCCGAGCGATACATTCCAGGCATCACTGAAGACAAGACGCACGAGACACCGGATGAAGCTGGCCCAGCTGCGCGACCTGATCGCGATCGTCGACCACGGCAGCCTGAGGGCGGCCGCCCGCCATCTCGGCATGGCCCAGCCGCTGCTGACCCGCAGCGTGCGGGCGCTGGAACAGGAGCTGGGCGCGCCGCTGTTCGAGCGCGGGCCGCGCGGCATGACGCTGACCCCGGCCGGGCTGGCCTTTCACCGCCGGGTGCATCAGGTCGTGCGCGACCTGGAGCGCGCCCGCGACGAACTGCGGCAGGCGCATGGCGATGGCGGCGGCACGGTGGTGGCGGCGCTGTCGATCATGCCGCATGTGGGCATGCTGCCCTCGGCGCTGCCGGCCTTCCGGCGCCGCCATCCGGGCGTGCGGCTGCAGCTGATCGAAGGGCTTTTTCCGGCGCTCGAAGGTGCGCTGCGCGAGGGCCGGATCGACTTCTATCTGGGCGCCTCGCCCCAGAAGCCGCCGGGCCCGGGGCTGACGGTGCGCACGCTGTTCCAGAACCAGCGCGCGGTGGTGGCGCGGCGCGGCCATCCGCATCGCCATGCACGCTCGCTGGCCGAACTGGCAGGGCTGGACTGGGCCACGCCCTCGATCGACTACCGCGCCGAGGATGATCTGGCGGCGCTGTTCGCCTGTCACGGGCTGCCGGCGCCGCGCATCCAGCTGCAGGCCGGCAGTGCGCTGTCGCTGATGGTCGCGCTGGCCAGCACCGACCTGCTGGCCATGCTGCCGCGACAGTGGCGCGACTACTCGCCGGTCGGCGAGGCGCTGCAGGTCATCGAGGTCGCCGAGGCGCTGCCCGCGCCCGACATCGTGCTGGTGCACCGCACCGACCTGCCGCTGACGCCGGCGGCGGAGCATCTGGTGGATCTGATGCTCAGGGCGGCGCCGGTGCTCGCCTGATGACCCCGCTGCCCCGGTCCACGGCGTTCTGGTCTAAAGTGCATGCACTTTTAATTTTTTCTGACAAGGACTGCCGTGATTCAGCGCCCTGCACTGACCCGTGACGATGCGATGACCCTGCTGCTGGCCGCCGAGGCCGAAGCCGCCCGCAATGACTGGGCGGTCTCCCTGGCGGTCTGCGATGACGGCGGCCACCTGATGGCCTTCGTGCGCCGCCCCGGCGCCACGCCGGCTTCTGCCCAGATCGCCCAGGCCAAGGCCCGCACCGCCGCGCTGATGCGCCGCGAGACGCTCGGCGTCGAGCAGATGATCAACCAGGGCCGTACCGCCTTCCTGTCGGTTCCGGGCCTGGACGGCCTGCTCGAGGGCGGCGTGCCGGTGCTGGTGGATGGCCACTGCGTCGGCGCGGTCGGCGTCAGCGGCGTGAAGTCGACCGAGGACGCCCAGATCGCGCGTGCAGGGATCGCCGCGCTGCTGCAGCAGGGCTGAATCGACCGAGCCTTCAGCGTCCGGCCAGCTCGCGCAGCGCCTGCGCGCCCACCGGCGGTCGCGCCTGCCAGGCCAGCAGCGCGCAGCGCCGGGCGTCCGTCGCCATCACCTGCTGCACCCACGGGCGCTCGCAGCGGCCCCGCTCGGCCAGCACCGGATCGGTGGTGCCGCTGGCCAGCAGGCTCTGCTCGATCACCCAGGCGAAGGGCTCGATGCCGGCGCGGCGCAGGTCGTCCTGCAGCCGCTCGGCCTCGTGCACCGGCGTGGCCTCGGCCAGCGTGACCACCAGCACCCGGGTGAATTCCGGATCGCGCAGGCGCGGCAGCAGGTTCACCACCGCCTCGGGCAGGTCGCCGCGGGTGCGGCCGACCTCGCGGTGATAGGCCTCGGCCGAGTCCATCAGCAGCACGGTGTGGCCGGTCGGCGCGGTGTCGAGCACCACGAAGCCGTGCGCGGCCTGCGCCACCGTCGCGGCGAAGGCGCGAAAGACGGCGATCTCCTCGGTGCAGGGCGAGCGCAGGTCTTCTTCGAGCATCGCGCGTGCCGACGGATCGAGCCCGGCGCCGGCGCGCGCAAGCACCTCGTCGCGATGGCGCGCGACCTCGATGGTCGGGTCGATGCGCTGCACCGTCAGGCCCGGCACCGCCTCGTCCAGCGACCAGGCCAGATGCGCGGCCGGGTCGGTGGTCGACAGCAGCACCCGGTGGCCACGCGCGGCCAGCGCCACCGCCACCGCCGCCGCCACCGTGGTCTTGCCGACGCCGCCCTTGCCCATCGTCATCACCAGGCCGTGGCCGGCACGCTCGATGTCGTCGACCAGCGGGGCCAGCCCGGGCGGCAGCGCGAGGGCCGGCATGTCCGGGGTCGATGCGGTCGCGAGGGAAGAGCGGGGCGCCGGATGCAGCAGCGCTCGCAGCGCCTCCAGCCCGACCAGACCGCGGGCGATGAAGCCGGTGCAGCTGCGCGGCAGCGCCGCGAGACCGGCAGGCAGGGCCGCGAGCGCGTCCCGGTGGCGCCGCGCCATCGCCTGAGCGACCGGATCCTCCGAAGAGGCATCGAACAGGCCGTTGATCGCCAGCACCTGGTTGGCCACGCCCAGCTCGGCCAGCTCGTGGCGGCTGCGCTCGGCCTCGCGCAGCGCGGCGGTCTCGGGGCGAGCCACCAGCACGACGGTGGTCACCGCGGCATCGGTCAGCGCCGCGACCGCAGCGGCGTAGATCGAGCGGTTGTGCTCCAGCCCGGCCAGCGGCCCCAGGCAGGAGGTGCCGGTGGTGTTGGTCGACAGGAACTCGCTCCAGGCCGAGGGCAGCGTCAGCAGCCGCAGCGTGTGGCCGGTCGGCGCGGTGTCGAACACGACATGGTCGAAGTCGCCGGCCACGCCGGTGCCGGCCAGGAGCGCCGCGAAGGCGTCGAAGGCCGCGATCTCGACGGTGCAGCCACCAGAGAACTGCTCCTCCATGCTGCGGATCGCCGCCTCGGGCAGCAGGCTGCGGTAGGGGCCGACCATGCGCTCGCGGTAGGCGGCCGCGGCCGCTTCCGGATCGATGTTCAGCGCCGACAGGCCCGGCACCCCGGCCACCGGGGTGGGCGTGTCCGACAGCCGCGTCTCCAGCACCTCGTCGAGGTTGGAGGCCGGATCGGTGCTGACCAGCAAGACGCGCCGGCCGGTCTCGGCCAGCTGCACCGCGCAGGCCGAGGCCAGCGAGGTCTTGCCCACGCCGCCCTTGCCGGTGAAGAAGAGGTGGCGCGTGTGGAGACGGGGCAGCATGGCCGGCCTCAGCAGCACTGGCCCGGGGCGCAGCCGCAGTCGCCGCCGCTGCCGAGCTTGATGCGCGGCTTGGCCGCCAGCGCCGCGGTCCGGGCGATGCGCTGCTGCATCTGCGCCAGCGTCGGGTACAGGCCGGTCGAGAGGATCAGGCCGTCGAGCATCACCACCGGCAGCCGGTCCATGCCGGCCTCGATCTCGCGCAGCACCAGCGGCTGCGCGGCGAAGGCAGCCGCATCATGGCTCAGGCTGTGGCGGCTGACCGTCACGCCGCTGGCCTCCAGCGCCTTCAGGTCGGCGTTGAACTGCACCAGCACCGGATCGACGTCGATGCCGCACACGCCGGTGGGGCAGCACATCGCGGGTTCGAACACTTCCAGTCGGCTCATCGCGCTTGTCCTTTTCAGTCAGTGAGGAAATGCCCCCACGGGTTCTTCCGGGTCATGGTGGCGCCGGAAGTCCCGCGGGACCTTGATCATGCGCAAACCGGGCGGCCCAGCGCGCGGTGCAGCAGCAGGCCCAGGCCGGCCCCCAGCACCTCGGCCAGCATGAAGGCCGGGGCGCTGGCCGGCGCGATGCCGGCGAAGCTGTCGCTGAACATGCGCCCGAAGACTGCCGCCGGATTGGCGAAGGAGGTCGAGGCGGTGAACCAGTAGGCCGCGCCGATGTAGGCCGCCACCATCGCCGCGACCCGGGCCTGCGGCGCGCGCAGGATCACCAGCAGCAGCCCGGCGGTGGCCACGGCCTCGGCGATCCACTGGCCGGTGCCGGTGCGCAGCTTGGCCGAGACCTGCAGCAGCGGCAGGTCGAACATCGCATGCGCCAGCACCGCGCCCAGCGCCGCGCCGAGCAGCTGCGCCGGCACATAGCCGGCCAGCCGCGCCCAGGGCAGCTCGCCGCGCAGCGCCATCGCCAGCGAGACCGCCGGATTGAAGTGCGCGCCGCTGACCGGCCCGAAGACCTCGATCAGGATGTACAGGCCGCCGACGGTGGCCAGCGTGTTGGCCAGCAGCGCCACCGCGACATTGCCGCCGGACAGCCGCTCGGCCATCAGCCCCGAGCCGATGACGACGGCCAGCAGCAGCGCGGTGCCCAGCAGCTCGCCGAACAGGCGCTGTGCGTTCGTGACAGGAGCCTTCATCGCGTGCCCGCCCCGCTTCAGCTGCGCCAGATGGCGTCGAGTGCCGTCTGCAGCGCGGCGTTGTCCATCGTTTCCAGCGGCAGCTGAAGCAGCTGCAGCATCCGGTAGCCGATGGCCTGGCGGGTCAGCTCGAAGGCCTGCGCCTTCTGGTCCTCGGGCGCGTTGGACGGGTCGGGGTAGCCCCAGTGGATCTTGACCGGACTGCCGGGCCAGTACGGGCAGGTCTCGGCGGCGGCGCTGTCGCAGACGGTGATGACGATGCGCATCTCGGGCGCGCCCGGTGCGGCGAACTCGTCCCAGGACTTGCTGCGGGTGCCGGCGGTGTCGATGCCGGCGGCCTCGAGCACCTGCAGCGCATGCGGGTTGATGCGACCGCTCGGGCTGCTGCCGGCGCTGTGCGCGCGCACGTCGCGGCCGAGCTGGCGCGCCCAGTGGTTGAGCATGGCCTCGGACAGCACGCTGCGGGCCGAGTTGTGGGTGCAGAGGATGAGAACGTGGGTGGTCATGGGCGGTGATCTTCTCGGGGGGGCTGGTTCATGCGGCCTTCGCTGCTGGCTTCACTGCTGGCCGATGCGGTCGACCTCGCGGCGCAGCGACAGCGCGTCGAGCCGCTGCAGCGGCAGGGCCAGCATCAGCTCGATGCGGCGCTGCAGCGTCACGAAGGCATCCAGGAAGGCCTTGCGCACCGCGGCCTCCGGCGCGCTGACGGCTGCCGGATCCGGCTGGCCCCAGTGCGCGGTCACCGGCTGGCCTGGCCAGACCGGGCAGACCTCGCCGGCGGCCTGGTCGCAGACGGTGAACACGAAGTCCAGCGCGGGCGCGTCGGGCGCGGCGAATTCCTCCCAGCCCTTGCTGCGCAGTCCCTCGGTGGGCAGGCCGCGCGATGCGAGCAGCTCCAGCGCGGCCGGATGCACGCTGCCGCGCGGATGGCTGCCGGCCGAGAAGGCACGGAAGCCGCGCTCGCGGCCGAGCTGGTTCATCAGCGCCTCGGCCAGGATGGAGCGGGCGGAATTGCCGGTGCAGAGAAACAGGATGTTGTGGATGCGTTCGGACATGGCGATCGGACCTCAGCAGTTGCAGGACGGAGCGGTCAGCCCGCAGGGCTGGCCAGCACAGCAGTTGGCGCTCAGGAAGGCGAGCAGCGTGTTCATGCGCACGAAGTCGGCCCGATAGATCAGATGACGCCCGTCGCGGGTGCAGCCGATCAGGCCGGCATGGAGCATTTCCTTCAGGTGGAAGGACAGCGTGGCGGCCGGCAGGCCGAGCTGCTCGGCCAGCACGCCCGGCGTCAGTCCCTCGGGTCCGGCGACGACCAGGGCCCGAAAGGCCCGCAGGCGGTGGGGCTGGGCCAGCGCGGCCAGCAGGCGAACGACTTCTTCATCTTCCATAATTCCATTATGGTGGAAATATTTGAATGAATGATGACAGGCCGACGGCCCCGGATGCGGACATCCCGGCCGGGTGGCCGGGTCTGCGGACTTCAGCGCCGGGTCGCGTCGTCCAGATGCAGCACCGCCATCGCGTTGGTGGCGGTGGTGGCCAGCGTGTTGATCGTGCCGGTGCGCAGCGCGCCCAGGATCGCGGTGGTCTTGCTCGATTCGCCGGCGATCGCGATGACGTTGGGAATGCGCGTCAGGTCCTGGGTGCTCAGGCCGACCACCCGGCCCTGGATCGGCCCCATCGCCGAGCGGCCGTGGATGTCGATGAAGTCATAGCCCATCACGTCGCCGACGATGCCCTGGCGCTTGGCCTCGGTGATCTCCTGCGCGCTGAACCAGCCCATGCGCACCATGTTGCTGTCCTCGCTCATGTCGCCGATGCCCACCAGCGCGATGTCGGCGCGACGCGCCTTGTCCAGCGTCTGGCGCACGGTGTCGTTCTCCAGCAGCGCGGCGCGCAGCGTGATGTCGTCGACCATCGCCGGCGCGTAGAGCGTCTCGCTCTCGCCGCCGAAGCGCGCGGCCAGCCGGCGGCAGATGTGGTCGGGGTTCATCGTCTCGCCGCCGCGGTAGCTGCCGCCGATGGCGCAGACGAAGGTCGCCGCCCGGCGCGTGGCCGGCATCGCGTGCTCGCTGACCGCGCTGACGTTGCGGCCCATGCCGACCGCCACGATCGCGCCGTCGCTGAGGTTGCGGTCCAGCCAGGTGGCCACCAGCGCGGCCAGCAGCGCGCGCTGCTTCTCGGCATCGGCATGGTCGACCGACAGCAGCGCGCGGCTGATGCCGAAGCGGCGCACCAGCTCGCGCTCCAGATCGACCGTGAGCGAAGGATGGTGCTGCACCCGGATCTCGACGATGCCCAGATCCTGCGCCTTCTTCAGCATGCGCCCGACGGTGGCGCGGCTGATGCCGAAGCGACGCGAGAGCTCCTCCTGCGTCTGGCCGTCGACGTAGTAGAGCGTGGCGATGCGGGTCAGCTCCTCGGTGCTCATCGAGGTCGAGGAGGACGCGGCGGAAAAGCTGGAAGGGCCGGGGGCTGGGGACGGACTGGGGGCGCGGGTGCTCATGGCCGTGATTGTGCGGCCGGGCGAGAGCGTCGCTGGCGGCACTGCGCGGATGCGCTCAGCAGGCGCTGCCGCGCAGCCGGGTCTCGTGCGCCGCCAGCGCCTCGATCTTGGGCAGCGAGCGCGGCTCGAAGCGGCTGCCGATGAAGGCCTGCACGATCGCCTTGGCCAGCTCCAGCCCCACCACGCGCGCGCCGATGGTGATGATCTGCGCGTCGTTGCTCTTGCTGGCGCGCTCGGCCGAGTAGGTGTCGTGCGCCTGCGCGGCGCGGATGCCCGGCACCTTGTTGGCCGAGATCGCCATGCCGATGCCGGTGCCGCAGAACAGCAGGCCGCGCTCGGCCTCGCCGCGTGCCACGCCTTCGGCCACCGCCACGGCGATGTCCGGATAGAGCACCGGCGCGCCGTCGTGCGTGCCGTGGTCGATCACCTCATGGCCTTGGCGGCGCAGTTCGGCGCCGATCGCCTGCTTCATGTCCCAGGCTGCCTCGTCGCAGCCGATCGCGATCTTCATGGAAGTCTCCTGAGGGCCGAGGCCCGGTCATTTGCTCAGTGCACGGTTATTGGCTCACATGCAATGAGCGAATGTCAAGCGCATGATCGAATGATTAACCGAGGGTCGGCGCCATGTCGCCGGTCTTTCGGGCGTGATAGGCCTGATTTCTGACGAACGCACCGGGATCTGCATGAGCGTATCGATGGCATGGGGAATTCCGGGTTGCGCATTAGATCAATGGTTATTACATTTGCGCAGACCTTTGTGCAGACCTGTACGCAAACCGATTCGAATTCACGCCTTCCCAGGAGACTTCCCTCATGTCGATGAACCGCGTCATCAATCAGCCCGAACTCGTCGTCGAGGACATGCTGGTCGGCTGGCTGGCCGCGCATGCCGACACCGTGCGTGCCAGCGCCGACAACCCGCGCGTCGTGCAGCGGGTGCAGGCGCCCGAGCGCGGCAAGGTCGGCATCGTCACCGGCGGCGGCTCGGGCCACGAGCCGGCCTTCCTGGGCTACGTCGGCGACGGCCTGGTGGATGCGGTGGCGGTCGGCGAGATCTTCTCGTCGCCTACCGCCAAGAGCTTCATGGACGCGATGCGCGCGGCCGACGGCGGCGCCGGCGTGGCCTGCCTGTACGGCAACTATGCCGGCGACAACATGAACGTGAAGATGGCCGCCGGCATGGCCGCGCGCGAAGGCATCACGGTGCGTGCCGTGGTGGCCAACGACGACGTGGCCTCGGCCCCGAAAGGCGACGAGGCCAAGCGCCGCGGCGTCGCCGGCGAGATCCTGATGTGGAAGGTCGGCAGCGCCAAGGCCGATACCGGCGCCAGCCTCGACGAGGTGATCACGGCGGCGCAGAAGGCCATCGACCGCACCCGCTCGGTCGGCATCGGCCTGTCGGCCTGCGTGATCCCGGCGGTCGGCCACGCCAACTTCCACATCGAGCACGGCACGATGGAGGTCGGCATCGGCCACCACGGCGAGCCGGGCATCGACGTGCGCGCCACCGTCAGCGCCGCCGAGATGGCCGAGATGATGCTGGACATCGTCGTGCCGGATCTGCCCTTCGTGGCCGGCAACCGGGTCGCGGTGCTGATCAGCGGCCTGGGCGCCACGCCGCTGATGGAGCAGTACATCCTCTACGGCGAGGTCGAGAAGCGCCTGCGCGAGCGCGGCATCACGGTGGCGGTCAGCTTCGTCGGCAACCTGTTCAGCTCGCTGGAGATGATGGGCGTGACGCTGACCGTCATGCAGCTCGACGACGAGCTGGAGACTCTGCTGAAGGCGCCGTGCCGCTCGGTCGGCCTGACGGTGACGGGCGAGCGCACCGCGCGCGACTTCAGCGCCAACGCGGCCGCTGCGGGCGAGCGCACCGCCGCCGCGCAGGGCGAGAACATCGCCCGCACCGTCGCCGCCCGCACGATCAGCGGACCGGCCGTCGACCTGAGCACCAGCGGCGACGTGGTGCGCGCGCTGATCGCCACCATCGTCGAGCACCGCCAGTTCCTCTCCGAGATCGACGGCCTGATCGGCGACGGCGACCACGGCATCAACATGGCCAAGGGCTTCACCGGCTGCGGCACGCGGCTGGACGCGCTGGGCGCGCAGGCCGCAGCGCTGCCGGCCGCCTTCGAGCAGCTCGCCAAGGCGCTGATGGACGACATCGGCGGCTCGATGGGGCCGCTCTATGGCCGCTTCTTCCTCGGCTTCGTCGACACGCTCGACGGCCAGCCGCAGATGGACGCGGCGCTGTTCGGCGACGCGCTGGCCGCGGCGGTGGCCAATGTGCAGGGCATGGGCAACGCGCAGGTCGGCGACAAGACGCTGATCGACACGCTGGTGCCGGCGCTGGCGGCCTACCGCGAGGCGCTGGCCGGCGGCAGCACCTTCGCCGCCGCGCTGCAGGCCATGAGCGCCGCGGCCGAAGCCGGCAAGGACAGCACCAAGAACCTGCAGGCCCGCATCGGCCGCTCGGCGCGGCTGGGCGCGCGCTCGATCGGCGTGCTCGACGCCGGCGCCACCTCCTGCTGGCTGATCCTGCGCGCGATGGCGCAGGCCCTCAGCACCAAGTTGCCCTCCTGAACCCTCCTTACCGACGATGACCGGACCTTCCCGCACCCCACTGGCCCACGCGCTGCGCGCGCTGGCGATGGACGCCGTCCAGCAGGCCAACTCCGGCCACCCCGGCATGCCGATGGGCATGGCCGACATCGCCGAGGCGCTCTGGCGCCATCACCTGAAGCACGACCCGGCCACGCCCGGCTGGGCCGACCGCGACCGCTTCGTGCTCTCGAACGGCCACGGCTCGATGCTGCTCTACGGGCTGCTGCACCTGAGCGGCTACGACCTGTCGATCGACGACCTGAAGGCCTTCCGCCAGCTGCACAGCCGCACGCCGGGCCACCCGGAACTGGGCTACGCGCCGGGCGTCGAGACCACCACCGGCCCGCTGGGGCAGGGCATCGCCAACGCGGTCGGCATGGCGCTGGCGGAAAAGCTGCTCGCCGCCGAATTCAACCGCCCCGGCCATGCGGTCATCGACCACCGCACCTGGGCCTTCCTGGGCGACGGCTGCCTGATGGAGGGCGTCAGCCACGAGGCCTGCGCGCTGGCCGGCACCTGGGGCCTGGGCAAGCTGACCGCCTTCTGGGACGACAACGGCATCTCGATCGACGGCCATGTCGAAGGCTGGTTCAGCGAGGACATTCCCGGCCGCTTCGAGGCCTACGGCTGGCATGTGGTGCGCGGCGTCGACGGGCATGACAGCGCCGCGCTCGATGCCGCCATTTCGCAAGCCAAGGCCGAGACCGCCCGTCCGACGCTGATCTGCTGCCGCACCACGATCGGCTTCGGCTCGCCGAACAAGGCCGGCACGCACGACAGCCACGGCGCGCCGCTGGGCGCGGCCGAGATCGCCGCGACCAAGGCGGCGCTGGGCTGGGCGCACGGCCCCTTCGAGATTCCCGAGGACGTGCGCGCCGGATGGGACGCCCGCGAACAGGGCCAGGCCGCCCGCAGCGACTGGCAGCGCCGTTTCGATGCCTATGCCGCCGCCCACCCCGGCCTGGCCGCCGAGCTGGAGCGCCGCCTGGCCGGCGATCTGCCAGAAGGCTTCGCCGCGCTGGCCGAGCGTGCGGTGGCAGAAGCCGCCGAGCGCGCCGCCACCGTCGCCAGCCGCAAGGCCAGCCAGGAATCGATCGCCGCCTTCGCGCCGGCGCTGCCCGAGCTGCTCGGCGGCTCGGCCGACCTGACCGGCTCCAATCTGACGAACTGGCCGGGCTGCGTGTCGGTGACACCCGAGCGCCTGCGCGCCGGCCAGGGTGGCAACTACCTGCACTACGGCGTGCGCGAGTTCGGCATGGCCGCCGTGATGAACGGCGTGTCGCTGCACGGGGGCTTCCGCGTCTTCGGCGGCACCTTCCTGATGTTCAGCGAGTACGCCCGCAACGCGCTGCGCATGGCCGCGCTGATGAAGCAGCCGGTCATCCAGGTCTTCACGCACGACTCGATCGGCCTGGGCGAGGACGGCCCGACCCACCAGCCGGTCGAGCAGACCGCCACGCTGCGCCTGATCCCGAACATGGACGTCTGGCGCCCCTGCGACGCGGTCGAGACGCGCGCTGCCTGGGCCGCCGCGCTGCAGTCGACGGCGCACCCGACCTGCCTGATCCTGAGCCGCCAGAACCTGGCGCACCAGCCGCGCGACGCCGCGCAGCTTGCGGCCGTCGCCCGCGGCGGCTATGTGCTGCTGCCGGCCGAGGGCGAAGCCCAGGGCCTGCGCCCGCAGCTCGTGCTGGTCGCCACCGGCAGCGAGGTGCAGCTGGCGGTGCAGGCGCGCGAGCAGCTCGCCGCGCGCGGCGTGCGCGCTCGCGTCGTCTCGCTGCCGTCGCTGTTCGCCTTCAAGGCGCAGGACGCCGCCTGGCGCGAAGCGGTGCTGCCGGCCGGCGTGCCGCGCGTGGCGGTCGAGGCCGGCGCCACCTCGAGCTGGCGCGAGATCGTCGGGCTGGATGGCGCGGTGGTCGGCCTGGACAGCTTCGGCGAATCGGCCCCGGCGCCGGCGCTGTTCCAGCACTTCGGCATCACCGCCGAGGCCGTCACGGCGGCCGGCCTGCGCGTGCTCGGCCTGGACAGCCCGCTCAAGGCGGTCGCGCGCCACGGCCAGCAGATCTGGCTGGACCAGCTCTCGCGCACGCTGGTGGCCAGCGGCGCGCTGCAGCGCTGGATCGACGATCACGGCATCGCCGGCGTCACCAGCAACCCGGCGATCTTCGCGCAGGCCTTCGCGTCGGACACGGCCTACGCGCCGGCGCTGGCGCAGCTGCGCGCCGAGGAGCCGGACCTGGAACGCCGCTTCGAGCGCCTGGCCGTTGCCGACGTGCAGGCCGCCTGCGACGTGCTCCGCCCGCTGCACGAGCGCACGGCAGGCGACGCCGGCTTCGTCAGCTTCGAGGTCTCGCCGCGGCTGTCGCGCGACGGCGCCGGCACGCTGGCGGCTGCGCGCCGCCTGTGGGCCGAGATCGGCCGCGCCAACGCGATGATCAAGATCCCGGCCACGCCGGAGTGCCTGGACGCGATCGCCGACGCGGTGGCGGACGGCATCAACATCAACGTCACGCTGATCTTCTCGCCGCGCCAGCTGCTCCAGGTCTTCGAGGCCTGCGCGCTGGGCCTGCGCAAACGCCAGGAGCGCGGCCTGCCGGTGGACCGGGTGCGCTCGGTGGCCAGCCTGTTCGTCAGCCGGGTCGACACGTGGGTCGACCGCCTGCTGCCGGCCGGATCCGAGGCCCTGCGCGGCGAGGTCGGCATCGCCAACGCCCGCAATGCCTACGCGCTGTGGCTGGACCGCTTCGGCGGCAGCGAGTTCGCCGGGCTGCGCGCGGCCGGCGCCCGTCCGCCGTCCTGCCTGTGGGCCAGCACCGGCGTGAAGAACCCGGCCTGGCGCGACACCCGCTATGTCGAGGCGCTGATCGGCCCCGACACCGTCGACACCGTGCCCGATGCGACGATGGCCGCCTTCGCCGACCACGGCCAGGCCGCGCGCACGCTCGACGCCACACTGCCCGAGGCCCGCGCCACCCTGGCCGCGGCCGCCCGCTGCGGCATCGACCTCGACCTGCTGGGCGAGCAGCTGCAGGCCGAAGGCCTGGCGCAGTTCGAGCAGGCCTTCGAGCGGCTGATGGCAGCGGTGGCCTGAGCGGTCCGGCCTTCGGGCCGCAGGGCAGGCTCAGGCGCCTTGCGCCTGCCCCATCATCCAGCCGCAGAAGCTCTCCACCTCCGGCCGCTTGCCGTGCCGGGCCGGGTGGACGAGGAAATGCGCCTGCAGGCTCACCGCCCAGAGCGGATCGAAGACCGGCGCCAGCCGGCCCTCGGCGAGGTGGCTGGCGGCGATGGTGGCGCTCTCCAGCGCCACGCCCAGGCCCTGCACCGCCGCATCCATCGCCAGCTGCGCGCGGTCGAAGCGCAGCGCGAAGCGCTCGGGCGCCTGCGTCACGCCACGGGTGGCCAGCCAGTCGCTCCACTGCACCAGGCTCACCGTGCTCTGGATCAGCGGGGTGTGCAGCAGTTCCTCGGGCTGGCGCAGCCGGTGGCGGGCGATGAAGGCCGGGCTGGCCAGCGGCAGAATCTGCTCCTGGAAAAGCGGACGCACCACCAGATCGGGCCAGTGCGGCACGCCGTAGCGGATGTCGATGTCGGCCTGACCCAGCGCGAAGTCGCTGTGCGTCGGCGAGGCCGACAGGAACAGCGAGATGCCCGGACATTCCTGCGCGAAGCTGGCCAGCCGCGGCATCAGCCACAGGCTGGCGAAGCTCGGGCTGGCGTGCACATACAGGCTGTTGCGCACGCCCTGACGCACATCGTCGGTGGCCGCGCCGATGGCGCCCAGCGCGCCGCCCACCCGCCGCAGATAGCCTTCCCCGGCCGCCGAGAGCTGCACGCCCTGCGCCGAGCGCTCGAAGAGCTTCACGCCGAGAAAGTCCTCCAGCCGGGCGATCTGGTGGCTGACCGCCGAGGGCGTCAGGGCCAGCTCGGCGGCGGCCAGCGCGAAGCTGCGCCGGCGCGCGACCGCCTCGAAGGCGATCAGGGTGGGCAGGGGAGGGAGTCGGGCCATCGGCGGGTGAAGGTGCGTGAGAAGACAAGGCAGGGCGCGCAAGGCTCTCGGCCCTGACGCCAAAGGGGCAACCGGGACAACCCTCGGGTGCAGCGCATCATGATGAACCTTCATGTAACCCTGAAATACTATCGCTTGTCGTCATGTCCGTGCCTGCGAAGAATCGCGTCACTTCCAACACCTTCCCCGCGATTTCCCCACGACGGATTCTTCCCAAGGAGACATGCAGATGCTGCTCAAGGACAAGGTTGCCCTGATCACCGGCGGTGCCGGCCTCAACGGTCTGGGCTTCGCCACCGCGAAGATGATGGCCGCACAGGGCGCGCGCGTCGTGCTGCTCGACCTGGAGCGCGCCGACCCGGCCGGCGCTGCCGCCCAGCTCGGCCCGCAGCACCTCGGCGTCGTCGCCGACGTGACCGACAAGGCCTCCTGCGAGCGTGCCGCCGCCGAGGTGCTGGCCAGGCTCGGTCGCATCGACATCCTGTTCAACAACGCCGGCATCACCCAGCCGCGCAAGACGCTCGACATCACCGGCGCCGACTACGACGCGGTGCTCGACGTCAGCCTGCGCGGCATGCTCTACATGTCGCAGGCGGTGATCCCGGCGATGCGCGAGCAGAAATCGGGCTCGATCATCAACACCTCGTCGGTCAGCGCGCAGCGCGGCGGCGGCATCCTGGGCGGCCCGCACTACTCGGCCGCGAAGGCCGGCATGCTCGGCCTGGGTCGTGCGATGGCGCGCGAGTTCGGCATCGACGGCATCCGTGTCAATGCGGTCACCCCGGGCCTGATCGCCACCGACATCAACAAGGGCCTGATCCCGGAGGACCGCATGAAGGGCATCCTCGAGCAGATCCCGCTCAACCGCATCGGCGAGCCGGCGGATGTGGCCGGCTGCGTGGTGTTCCTGGCTTCCGATCTGGCCAAGTACCTCACCGGCGTCACGCTCGACGTGAACGGCGGCATGCTGATCCACTGACCCATGGATCCGCGGCCCGCCCGGGCCGCGTGCGCGGATCCACGTACACCGCCCGGCCGGACCGGGCGGCAGGATCCGCCTTTACCCCGACAACACAGGAGACAAGACATGCAACGCAAAACCCTGATTCGTGCCGCGCTGGCCGTGGCAGCCGCGCTGGCGATGGCACCGGCCGCGATGGCCCAGACGACCAAGCTCACGCTGGGCCACGGCGCCGCACCGGGCAATCCACGCCACGAAGCTGCCGTGAAGTTCGCCGAGCTGGTCAAGGCCAGGACGGCCGGCCGCATCGAGGTGCAGGTCTCGCCCTCGGCACAGCTCGGCGACGATGCGGCGATGGTGACCGCGCTGCGCACCGGTGCGCTCGACCTGTCGGCCAACTCGCAGGGCGCGGTGGCCGCGGTGGTGCCGGAATATGCCGCCTTCGGCATGCCCTTCCTGTTCGCCAGCCTGCCGCAGGCCTGGAAGGTGCTCGATGGCGCGCTCGGCAAGGAGCTGGCCGACAAGTCGGCCGAAAAGGGCCTGATCGTGCTGGGCTACTGGGACAACGGCGTGCGCCACATGTCCAACAGCAAGCGTCCGATCCTGAAGCCGGCCGACCTGCAGGGCATGAAGATGCGCACCCCGCCGGATGCGGTGACGGTCGACATCATGAAGGCGCTGGGCGCCGAGGCCCAGCAGATCAAGTTCGCCGAGCTGTATGTCGCACTGCAGCAGGGCGTGGTCGACGGGCAGGAGAACCCGCTGATGAACATCCATGCCTCGAAGCTGTACGAGGTCAACAAGTTCGTCTCGCTGACCGGCCACAAGTACGAGATGACGCCCTTCCTGATGAGCAAGCGCTCGTGGGAGCGTCTGCCCGAGGCCGACCGCAAGGCGCTGAACGAGGCCGCCGCCGAGGCCACTGCGCTCCAGCGCAAGCTCTCGCAGGAAGCCGACGAGAAGCTGGTGGCCGAGCTCAAGGCCAAGGGCGTGCGGGTGGACGTCGCCGACAAGGCCGCCTTCGAGCAGGCCACCGCGCAGGTCGACGACAAATGGATGGCCACCCCGATCGGTCCGTTCGTGAAAAAGGTGATCACGGCCGCGCGCGGCCAGTGATCGCATCCGCAGCGGAGACCTCGCCATGAAACTCGTCGAACGCGCGATCGTGCTGATCTGCCAGTCGGTGATGTGGATCGCCACCTCGGTCATCTTCGTGATCCTGTGCGCCAACACCGTGCTGCGCTACGCCACCGGCAGCAGCCTGCAGTGGGCAGCCGAGCTGCCCGAGCTGCTCTTCCCATGGCTGGTGATGGCCGGGGTGGTGCTCGGTGCGGCCCACGGATCGCACATCACCACCAGCTTCCTGGTCGAGACGCTGCCCGCGCCGGTGCGCCGCGTCATCGCGCTGGTCGGCTGGCTGCTGGTGGCGGCGCTGTACGCGGTGCTCAGCCGCGCCACCTGGCAGATGCTGGAGATCGTCGCCGACGAGAAGTCGCCGATCCTGCAGGTGCCCGGATCGGTCACCTACGGCTGCGTGATGGGTGGCATGACGATGCTGGCGATGCTCGCGCTGCTGTCGGCCTGGCAGGTCTGGCAGGGCGGGGCCGCACCGGCACCGGCGGCCGCACTGCCGGTCGCCGACGAGACCCCCGAGGTGCGCGCGGCCTGAGGCCGGCGCACCGGTGACACGGAGAGTGCTTCCATGACATCCCTGATCCTTCTTGTCTTCGGTGTCGCCGCGGTGGCGGCGGTGCCGATCGCCCATGCGCTGCTGATGGCGGCGATGGCCGCCGCCGCCACCTCCGACCGCATCCCGCTGGACCTGCTGGTGCAGCAGATGGTCGCGCAGGTGCAGAGCTTCCCGCTGATCGCGATTCCCTTCTTCATGCTGACCGGCGCGCTGATGATGGGCGGCAAGCTGGGCGAGTCGCTGATCGGCGTGCTCTCCTCGTTGATCGGTCGCTTCCACGGCGGCCCGGCCCAGGTGGGCGTGCTGTCGTCGACCCTCTTCGGCGGCGTGTCGGGCTCGGCGGTGGCCGACGCTTCGGCCATCGGCTCGCTGCTGATCCCGTGGCAGAAGCGGCTGGGCTATCCGCCGGCCTTCTCGGCGGCGACGCTGGCGGCTGCGGCGACGATCGACATCCTGATCCCGCCGTCGATCCCGATGATCCTGTTCGCGCTCTCCAGCAACACCTCGGTGGCCTCGCTGTTCGTGGCCGGACTGCTGCCGGGCTTCCTGCTGTGCGGCGGCTTCATGTTCGCCTGCTGGTGGGTGGGCAGGCGGCGCAACTTCCCGCGCGACACCACGCCGCTGGACTGGACGCGCTTTCGTCGCCAGCTCGCCTACGCCTCGCCTGCGCTGCTGCTGCCGGTGCTGATCATCGCCTTCCTGCGCTTCGGCATCGCCACGCCGACCGAGGTCGCGGTGCTGTCGACGCTGTATGCCGGCCTGGTCTCGGCGCTGATCTACCGCGATCTCGGCCTGAAGCGGCTGCACCGTGCGGTGGTCGAGGCCGGTCTGGCCACCGGCGTGGTGCTGCTGGTGATCATGGCCTCGGCGGCGATCGGCTGGCTGCTGACCTTCGACCGCATGCCCGACGGCGTGGTCGGCTGGGCCCAGGCCCACCTGGAGAGCGGCTGGAGCGTGATCCTGATGATGAATCTGCTGATGCTGGTGTGCGGCATGTTCATCGACCTGCCTGCGGCCGTGCTGCTGCTGACCCCGGTCTTCGTGCCGCTGGCCAACGCGATCGGCATGGACCTGGTTCAGCTCGGGATCATGATGACGGTCAACCTGGCGGTGGGGCTCTACACCCCGCCGGTGGGCACGACGCTGTTCATCACCAGCGCGGTGGCCAAGGTCAAGGTGGGCGAGACGGTGCGCGAGCTCGGTCCGTTCTACCTGGTCGCCTTCGGCGTGCTCTTCCTGGTGTCCTACTTTCCCTCGCTGATTCTGCACTGAGCAGGTCCTGCACGGACCCGGGCGGATCGCCCACCGGGTCCGCCCCTCCTTCTTCCGGAAAGCCACCCCCATGACCTCCGCAGCGATGCCGGCAGACGCCGGCAGGGGGGCGGCTGCGCCTGCCGCAGCCCGCCCGACCCGTTCCGTCTCGATCTCCGGCGCGCCGTATGACGGCCACCCGGTGCCGCACATGCTCGAGAGCCTGGCGCGCATCGGCGCAACCCACGTCGAGCCGGCCTTCATCGTCGGCTACACCGAACCCTTCGACGAGAGCAGCTTCACCGAAGCCCGCGCCGTGGAATATGCGCGCTGGCTGGCGGAGGCCGGCATCCAGTGCCACGCGATGAGCTCGCACATCGACCTGGGCCGCCCGGACGCGCTGACCGTCTTCGCCGGTCGCATGGCGTTCGCCGCGCGCATCGGCGCCCGGGTGATCAACACCAACGCCGCGGCGCGCGCCAACGAGGCGCGCTTCCACCAGAACATCCAGCAGCTCGCCCGTCTGGCCGAGGATCTGGGGCTGCTGATCGGGCTGGAGAACCCCGGCGACGGCAGCGACAACCTGCTCAACATCGCCGCCGACGGCCCCGGCCTGATCGCGCGCATCAACCACCCGCATGTCGGACTGAACTACGACGCGGGCAACACCATCTCGCACCGCCCCGGCGTGGACACGGTGAGGGATGCGCTGGCGGCGATGCCGCTGTGCGTGCACACCCACATCAAGGATGTGCGCCGCACGCCCCAGGGCTATTTCTTCACCGGCCTGGGCGAGGGCGAGATCGGCTGCGACCGCATCGTGCAGGCGCTGGCAACCCTGCCGGCCGCGCTGAACCTGAGCATCGAGATCCCGATGCGGCTGCACCGCGGCCCCGACGCCCAGCCCAGCCGCTCGGCCTGGCGGGTGCCGCTGGCCGACATCGAGGCGCGCCTGAGCGCGGCGCTGGACTTCGTGCATCAGCACCTGGCCGCCGGCGAAGTGGCAGGCACACCCCCTGTTTCGCAACTTCCGGAAACGTCCCGATGAACGCCCTCACCGATCCGCAGCAGGACGCCGCCGCGCTGGCGGCGCTGCAGCAGCGTGCCCGCCGCATCCGTCAGCTGGCGGTGCGCATGGGCGAGGTCCAGGGCCAGGGCTATGTCGGCCAGGCGCTGGGCATCGCCGACGTGCTGGCCGCGCTCTATGGCGAGTTCCTGCAGCACGACCCGGCCGAGCCGAAGTGGGAGCAGCGCGACCGCTTCCTGCTGTCCTGCGGCCATTACGCGATCGCGCTCTATGCCGCGCTGATCGATGCCGGCGTCATCCCCGAGGCCGAGCTGGAAACCTACGGCAGCGACGACAGCCGCCTGCCGATGAGCGGCATGGCGCAGTACACGCCCGGCATGGAGATCTCCGGCGGCTCGCTCGGCCAGGGCCTGACCATCGCGGTGGGCATGGCGCTGGGCCTCAAGCACAAGGCCTCCGAACGCTGGGTGGTCAACCTGATGGGCGACGGCGAACTGGACGAAGGCAGCACCTGGGAGGCGGCGCAGGCCGCCGCCCACCACGGCCTGTCCCGGCTGCTGGCCATCGTCGACGCCAACAACATGCAGGCCGACGGCCCCTGCAGCGGCGTGATGCGCTACGAGCCGCTGGTCGAGAAGTGGCAGGCCTTCGGCTGGATCGTGCGCCGGGTCGATGGCAACGATCTGGCCGCGGTGCGCCGGGCGCTGGCCGAACTGCGCGCCAAGGCCGGCAGCGCCCCGCGCATCCTGATCGCCGACACGAAGCTGGGCCGCGGCGTGCCCTTCCTGGAGTCGCGCGACAAGGCGCATTTCATCCGCGTCGAGCCGCAGGAATGGGCGCTGGCCCTGGCCGCGCTGGACGAAGGAGTTTCCGAATGAACACCGCCACCACCGAAGCCCCCAAGGCTCGCCTGAAGACCAGCGCGATGATCGCCAGCATCGCCGCCGAGGGCCAGCGCACCACGCCGGCGCCCTTCGGCCACGCGCTGGCCGCCCTGGCCGAGAGCCGCCCCGAGATCGTCGGCCTGAGCGCCGACCTGGCCAAGTACACCGATCTGCACGTCTTCTCCCAGCGCCACCCCGAGCGCTTCTTCCAGATGGGCATGGCCGAGCAGGTGCTGATGGGCGCCGCCGCCGGTCTGGCACACGAGGGCTTCGTGCCCTTCGCCACCACCTACGCGGTCTTCGCCACCCGGCGCGCCTACGACTTCATGCACCAGGCGATCAGCGAGGAAGGCTTGGCCGTGAAGATCTGCGCCGCGCTGCCGGGCCTGACCACCGGCTACGGCCCCAGCCACCAGGCCTGCGAGGATCTGGCGCTGATGCGCGCCATGCCCGGCATGACGGTGATCGACCCCTGCGACGCGCTGGAGATCGAGCAGGCGGTGCCGGCCATCGCCGCGCATGCCGGGCCGGTCTACATGCGCCTGCTGCGCGGCCAGGTGCCGCGGGTGCTCGACGAGTACGGCTACCGGTTCGAGATCGGCAAGGCCAGGCTGCTACGCGACGGCCGCGATGTGCTCATCGTCTCGACCGGCCTGATGACGATGCGCGCGCTGGAGGTGGCCAGCGCGCTGGCCGCCGATCAGGTGGATGTGGGCGTGCTGCATGTGCCCACGCTCAAGCCCTTCGACGAGGCCACGATCATCGAGGCCTGCCGCCGCGAGGGCCGGCTGGTGGTGGTCACCGAGAACCACACCGTCATCGGCGGGCTGGGCGAGGCGGTCGGTGCGGCGCTGCTGCGCGCGCGCGTGATGCCGGCGGGCTTCGTGCATGTCGGCCTGCCCGACGCCTATCTGGACGCCGGCGCGCTGCCCACGCTGCACGACCGCTACGGCATCTCGTGCGCGGCGATGTGCACGCGCATCCGCAGCGAACTCGACCGCTGAAGGCGCATCAGACCCGCGCCAGCTCGTTCAGGACGGATTGTTCTGGAGGGTGTGGGCACCCTGCTTCAAGCGCTTCATGAAGTCGCGGAAGTGCGGTGCCAGCTCGGCGAACAGCGGGTGGCCGCGGTTCTCCAGCATGACCTCGCCGAAGAGCTTCAGGCCGATGGCCAGCGCGGTGGCGGTGTCGGGGTCGAAGTCGCCGCGGCCGCGCATGCGCTGGGCGATGGCCAGAATGTCGTCGTGGTTGCCGGTCTCGAACTGCAGCGGCGCGGCGTGGATCGACGGGTTGCCGTGGGCATCGGCCAGATGCTCGACGGTGATGCGGTAGCGGTGCTGTTTCATGGGGTGCTCCTGGTGTGCCGGGATGCTCAGAGACGGCCGATCTCGACGGCGGCGCGGTCGATCGCCTCGGCGATCTGGCGCACGGTGGCCTCGTCAGGCGGCGTGTCGCCGTCGAAGCGCAGCCGCAGCGCGGTCTTCAGGTTCTCCATTGCGCGCTGGATGTCGGGCACGCGCCGGGCGCGGGCCTGGTCACGGGTGTGCGCCAGCCGGGCCTCGATGCGCGCCAGGGCCTCGGCCTGCTCGGCGAGGTGGGCGCGGCCGGCTTCGGTCAGCGCGTACTGGCGACGGCTTCCCTCGGTGGCGACGGCCTCGGCCAGGCCGAGGTCTTCCAGCATCGTCAGCAGCGGATAGATCGTGCCGGGGCTCGGACTGTAGTCGCCGCCGACCTGCTCGCCGATGGCCTTGATGACCTCGTAGCCGTGGCTGGGCTGGCGCGACAGCACCTGCAGCACCAGCAGCTTCAGGTCGCCACCGTCGAACATGCGGCCGCGCCGACCGCCGGGGCCACCATGACCGCGCCGGCCTTCGCCGGCCTCCGATGCAAAAGGAGAGGCGAGGTGAGGAGGGAAATGTCTGGGATGCATGTCTCTCAAGATTTTCAAGATGGATCAAAGATATATCTTGAAAGACTCGAGATTAATCGATGCACTGAATGTCCCTGCGGCGAGCAAGTGCATGCGGCGCTACCGCGCCGCCGCAGGCGGCTTCAGCCCTTGTCCCAGACCTTGCGCATCGCCCGCAGCCGCTGCCGCTGCTCGGTGGTGACATAGACGGTGGTGGTGGCCAGCGAGGCGTGGCCGAGGTTCTGCTGCGCGATCTCGATCGGCAGGCCGTGCGCGATGGTGTGGCTGGCGTGGCTGTGGCGCAGCCAGTGGGTGCTGGCGCGCTCCAGCCGCAGCGCGCCGCGCTCGTCGCCCTGGGCGCGCCAGACCGCCGCGGTGCGCAGGAAATGCGCCTTGAGCTGGTCGTAGAGCGTGGAGCCGGCGATGCCGCCGCGCGCGTCCGACGCCGAACGCTCGCTCCGCTCGGCCAGATGCGCGGCCAGCCCCGGCGCCCGTTCGGCCAGATCCGTCGCACGACCGAGCAGGAAGACATCGCGCTGCGCCGGATCCTGCAGGTCGCCCGACAGCCCGCGAGAGACCAGATAGCTGGCGAGCTGGCGCACCACGTCGTCAGGCACAGGCACCTGGCGCACCCGCCGGCCCTTGCCGACGACGCGCAGCATCCAGCCCTGCTCGGGCAGGCCGTCGTCGCCCTCGGGCGGGAACTCGACCCATTCCAGATCGCCGGCGCGCGCCGCGACGATCTCCGACAGCCGCAGCCCGGTGGCGTAGAGCAGCCGCAGCGCCACCCGCAGCCGGTGCGAGGCCGAGCCGGGCGGCAGCTGATCGAGCTCGGCGTCCAGCCGGCGCCACTGCGCCGGCGACAGGCTGCGCGCGGTCTGCAGGCGCGGCGCGATCGAGCGCGGCACGCTCACCGCGCTCCACGGATTGCCCATCAGGTAGTTCTGGTCGACCAGGAAGCGGTAGAGGTTCTTCAGCACCGTCAGCGCATGGCGCTGCGCCGAGGGCGACAGCGGCCCCTCGAAGGGCCGCCAGGCTGGCGACCAGCGCTCGCGGCTGCGCGGCGCACACCAGCGCGAGGCCGGCTGCGGATCGGCCAGGAAGTCGCGGTAGGCCACGCAGTCCTCCTGCGTCATCGACGACAGCGCCCGGCCGCGCTGCACGATCGCCCACAGCACGAAGCGCTCGGCCTCCTTGCGGTAGGCGCGCTGGGTGTGCGAGCCCGGCGTCTTCGAGGCGATCCAGGCCTGCACCGCGGCCAGATCGTCCTCGGCGGCCAGCAGGCACTGCGCCTGCGGCCGGCGAAAGCGTCCGTCGCGGCCGTCCAGCCCGGCGGGCACGATCAGCCGCTCGATCGGCACGACCGCGGTGGCCGCGGTCACCAGTTCGCCGCGGGTCGACGGATTCAGCGCGCGCCGGGGCAGGGCGGCGCGCGCGTCCAGGCGCAGGCCGGGGCTGTCGCCATGCTCGTGCAGCCAGTCGACCAGGCGTGCGGCCTTGACCGGTCCGACCGCACGCACCCCGCGCCACCAGCCCGGCCCGATTGCATTGATGCGCTCGGCCAGCTGGCCCAGCAGCAGCAGGCCGGCGGCTTCCAGATGCCCGGCCAGCGCCGGCGCGAACCAGGCGCGCACCGCGTCCGCCGCCTGCGGCACCTGCGCGCCCTGCAGCTCCAGCCAGCGCAGCGCGTCGAGCTGGCGCCGCACCAGGCGCTGGCGGCGCTGCAGACGCCGGCTGGCGCGTCCGTGCGCGGCCTCGAAGGCAGCGATCTGCACCGCCTCGGGCTCGTCGTCCAGACCCTGCGCCTCGGCGAATTCCGTCAGCGAAGGCAGCGCCGGATCGGGCGAGCCCAGTGTCTGCACATCGAGCTGCAGCAGCCGTGCGAGCTGGAAGCGGTCGGTCTGCAGCGCGATGCGCACCAGCGCCTCGCGGATCCAGCGCAGGGTCGAGCGCACCACCCGCGCGTCGCCCGCCTCGCCCTCGATGGCCAGGTAGCGGCGCCAGCAGTCGCCATGGTCCAGCCCCTGGACCACCGCGCGCATGAAGGCGAAATGACCCAGGTGCAGGCGCCGGGGCGACAGCGGGCGGGCGGCAGGGGCAGGGGCAGGCGACAGGCTCATGCCTGGATTGTCGACAAAACCTGGAACGCTGCAGGCTCAAGTCCCGACATCACCCGTCGATACCCCACGGGCCATCCACTCCAACGAAGACGCATCATGGCCATTCCCGTCCCCCCGCCGTCCCACCCCTGCTGGCAGCGCATGGCCAGCGGCGGCATGAGCCGTCTGAAGACCACTCACCTGGGCACGCAGATGCTGGCCAAGCGGCTGGAGCGCAGCAGCGATCCGGTGTCCTCCAAGGCCGCCGAGATCCATGCCTTCTTCGCCAAGTGGGAGCGGGTGCTGGCCGCCGAGCTGGCGCAGGTCACGACGATCTGACGCCCCGCCACGCCGCACCGAACCGCATCTCACCGAGGAATTTCGCGATGAACGAACTGATTTCCGTCGCCGCCGCTGCCGAGCTGATCCGCAACGGCACCGCCCTGAGCATCGCCGGCACCGCAGGCGCGCTGCGCACGCTGCCGGCCGGCAACTGGATCGGCGGCACGATCCCCTATTTCATGGTCTCCGGCGGCGGCGTGGTCGTCGGCGACGACCGCGTCTTCGTCACCGATCTGTCCAAGGTGGGCGCCGAGGTCCGCATCGCCTGCTACGGCCCCGACGAGCTGGCCCGCATCACCGCCGAGGCCTTCGACAACGGCTTCTCGCTGACCATCATCCCGGCTGGCGGCCAGGCCCACGGCCGCTTCGCGCGCGAAGCCACCGACTCGGCCGACGCCTTCCTGAAGCCGACGGTGGGCTGGATCTCCGGCATCCACCTCGACGACATGGGCCGCGCACACGCACTGGTCTTCGACGGCCGCAGCGGCCGCGAGGTCGAGGACGGCGCGGTCGTCGCCCACATCCGCCTGCCCGACGACAAGCTCGCCTCGGTCGAGATCGTCAACATCTTCGAGCAGGACGACGGCGACGTGCTGCGCTTCGACCAGGTCGGCTTCGAGGCGACCGAGTGCACCGTCAACGGCGAGCGCGTCAACCTGGCGAAGTACCTGGAAAAGCGCGGCGCCACCGACGGCCGCCTGCCGCTGGTGGGCGACTATGCGGGCGCCTGCATCAACGTCTCCTTCCAGTCGATCGACGTCGACAAGGGCCAGGTGGCGTTCTACGCCCCGGTCTTCACCGGCATCGACTACCGCCTGGCCCGCCCCGTCGGCGACTACGCGGCCGAGTTCCGTCGCCGTCTGGCCGAGTACGACGCCACCGGCGCGGTGTTCTCGTGCAACTGCATCCTGAACTTCCTGTTCGGCGAGTTGGAGGGCAAGGCGATCGGCGGCGTCGAGGGCCCGGTGACCTTCGGCGAGATCGCCTACCAGCTGCTGAACCAGACCATGGTGGTGGTGCGAGTGCAGTGAGGCCCGCCCGGGTCCGGGGGCGTCTTCGCCTCCGGATCTACCCGCGGCCTGTCGCGCAGGTGACGGCCGCGCCCTGCCGGCTCCGAACAATCGGCCCTCGTCGCACATGACCAGGGAGAGATGCCGATGTCCGCCGAGCCGCTGCCCGCCTTCGTGTTCCAGACGGTGCGCCGCATCGAGAGTGCGCCCGGGCTGGCCCGTCGCCTGGGCGAACTGGTCCGCAGCCTCGATGCCCCGGGGCGCAGCGCGCTGATCGTCACCGATGCCTTTCTCGCGTCCAGCGGCCTGATCGCGCCGGCCCGCGCCTCGCTGGAGGCGGCCGGCTGGCAGGTGGCCGTCTTCGACGCGGTCACGCCCGATCCGTCCGAGGCGGTGGTCGAGGCGGCCCGCCAGGCCGCACTCGCGCATGGTGCCGGGCTGATCATCGGATTCGGTGGTGGCAGCAGCATGGATGTGGCCAAGCTGGTGGCCTGCCTGGCGCGGCCCGGGGCGCCGGCGCTGGCCGAGCTCTACGGCATCGACACCCGCGCGGTCGCGCGCCTGCCGCTGGTGCAGGTGCCCACCACCGCCGGCACCGGCTCCGAAGTCACCCGCATCGCCATCGTCACCACCGGCGCGGACACCAAGGCCGGCGTGGTCAACCGCGCGCTGCTGGCCGATCTGGTGCTGCTCGACGCCGAACTCACCGTCGGGCTGCCGCCGGCGGTCACCGCCGCGACCGGCATCGACGCGATGGTGCACGCGATCGAGGCCTTCACCAGCCGGCTGCGCGCCAATCCGCTCTCCGACCTGCTGGCCGTCGACGCGCTGCGCCGGCTCGACCGCCACCTGATGGCGGCCGTCGCCGACGGCCGCGACCTGGCCGCGCGCGAGCAGATGCTGCTCGGCGCGATGCTGGCCGGCATGGCCTTCGAGAACGCGCCGGTCGCGGCGGTGCATGCGCTGGCCTATCCGCTGGGCGGGCAGTTCCATCTGCCGCACGGGCTGAGCAACGCGCTGGTGCTGACGCCGGTGCTGCGCTTCAACCGGCCGGCAGCGCAGGCGCGCTATGCCGCGCTGGCCGCGCAGCTGCTGCCCGAGGCGAGCGCCCGCCTGGACGAGGCGCAGCGCTGCGAGGCCTTCATCGCGCATGTGGCGCAGCGGGTGGCCGACTGCGCGGCCTGCGGCCTGGCGCAGCGGCTGCGCGACTGCGGCATCCCGCGCGACGCGCTGCCCGGGCTGGCGGCCGCCGCGATGCAGCAGCAGCGCCTGCTGCAGAACAACCCGCGTCCGCTGTCCGAGGCCGACGCCCTGGCGATCTACGAGGAGGCCTGGTGAGCACGCTGCCCCCGACGACCCGCGCCGACTACCCGCATGTCGGCAGCGTCAGCACCCGCTGGAACGACAACGACCGCTACGGCCATGTCAACAACGCCGTCTACTACCAGTACTTCGACAGCGTCATCAACGAGGTGCTGATCCACCAGGGCGGCCTGGACATCCACCGCGGCGAGGTGGTCGGCTTCATCGTGCGCTCGGAGTGCGACTTTCTCGCGCCGGTCGCCTATCCCGGCCTGCTGGAGGTCGGGGTGGTGGTGCGCCGGCTCGGCCGCTCCTCGGTCACCTACGAGACCGCGCTGCTGCGCCCGGGCGAGGACCGGCCGGCCGCGATCGGCCGCATGGTCCATGTCTTCGTCGACACCGCGACCGGCCGACCGACCGACATTCCGGCGCCGATCCGCGCGGTGCTGGAGCGGCTGCTGCGGCCGCGGTCCGGTGGCTGAGCCCGGCCCTCGTGGGTCGGATTCCTTCGGTTGGGCTGACAGAGAATGCATGCGCCTTCATATGGCATTCCGACCGCGGCCACCTTTCAGCCCGCGTAGCGCCGGTACAGCATCAGCAGCATCTCCACCTCCTCGGGCGCCGGCACGTCCCAGCCGTTCATGCCGAGGTCCTGCAGCGCCTGGCGGCCCTTGTCGTGCTGCGCCAGGCCGGTCAGGGCCTCGCGCAGCGGCTGCACCAACGCCTGGCAGGACGGGTGCAGCAGCAGCAGGTGCGAGGCCACGCGCGTCTCGCTGCGCTCGAGCACCCGGGTGCCGGCGCGCGCCAGCGCCGACAGCCGCTCGTGGCCGCGGCTCGACATGAACAGCAGCTCGGCCTGACCCGACAGCAGCATCTTCAGCGCGGCGATCTCGCTGCCGGCGAAGCGGCGCGGCAGGCCGGCGGAGTCCAGCCCGCACTCGTCGCAGAAGAAGCGTCCAAGCACGAAGACGAAGCTGCGCTCCAGCGCGGTCACCACCTGCGCGCCGGCGAAGTCGGTCAGCGTGGCGCGGGCGTCGTCATGGCGCACGATCAGGCTGACCTCGTCGCAGTCGTCCTGCGGTCGCACCACCGGCAGGTAGCCGTGCTGCTGCATCAGCGCGCAGGCGTCGAAGGGCCGGGCGAAGACCAGCGCCGGTGCGTGGGCACGCGTGCGGCCGGCCGCGGCGCCGTCCTCGAAGTCCTCGACCGACAGCGACACCGTGCGCCCGAGCGTGCGCTGCAGCAGCGTGTTGAGGTAGTACCAGCCGGTGAGCTGCTGGCTGTTCTGCTGGCTGACGAGAAAGTCGAGCCGATCGCCCGGCGGGGGTGCCGCGGCCGCGAACATCGCTGGCAGCACGGAGGCCGGCACCGGCATGGGTGGTGCCGACGGCGCGCTCGCCACGGCCGGCGAGACCGGCGAAGGGGCTCCGGGCGTCGCCGGCACGGCCGCGCCCGGGCGCACGATGCGGCGCATCTGCGGCGGGCCGGCCGGCCGGGCGGCGACCGGACGCACGCCCGGCGGCATCACGCCCGCGGCCGGCGCGCTGGCCGAGGCCACCGCCGCCGCGCCTTCCGGCCCGGCGAAGTAGCGCATCAGCCCGGTCATCTTGAACAGCATGCTCAGCGTGCGGTTCAGGCCGCGCGCCTCCAGCCGCAGGCCCTGGCCACGCCAGTGCTCGAGCAGGCGCAGCAGCTGCGCCAGGCCCATCGAGTTGATGCGCGCCACCGCGGCGAAATCCATCACCACCTGCGGATCGGCCGGCGGCTGGCGATGCAGCGGCTCGAAGGCGGTCGCTGCGCTCACGTCGATCTCGCCGCTCAGGCGCAGCAGCGTGGTGCGGGTGGCCTCGTCGCGTGTCGCGTCGATGTGCAGCGTCGTCGGGGAATCGGTCATGCGGTGCTGGAGCCCGGCAGCTCGCCAAGCTCGTGGTGGTACAGGAACTGGAAGCCGGCGTCGCGCTCGGGGTCGGGCAGCTGCTGCAGCGACCACAGCAGCGTGATCTGGGTGAGACGCTGCGGCTGAACCCGGACCTGCATGTAGTCGCTCATGCGCCACATCAGGTAGAGGCCGGCGCCGCCGATGCCGGCCTCCAGCCCCTGCTGGCCGGCGTTCAGGGCCAGCCGGCGCAGGAAGATCGACGGGGTGAAGGTGCCCCAGCGGTCGCTCATCGACAGACCCAGGCGGCCGCCGTCGCGGCGCAGCTGCAGCCGCAGGCCCTCCTGAGGCTGCACCTCGCGCACCTCGCCCTTGTGGTGCAGCTTGCCGCCGGTGGCATCGACCGGCGCACCGTACAGGCCGTTCTCGATCAGCTCGTCGCTCATCAGCACGACGATGTCGCGCAGGCCCTCGGGCAGGTCCGGCTGGGTGTCGAGCCAGTCGGCCAGGCCGGCCATCGCGCGGGCCTTGTCGCTGCTGTGCGCGAAGGTCCAGACCGCCTCGTCGACAGGCGCGGCGATCCAGCGCGCCAGGTCGTCGACGCCGTCGAGATGGTGCTGGTCGAGCAGCGCCTGCCAGCCCAGCTCGCGCAGGAAGGGCTGGTCGTCGGGCAGCACGCGGCGGATGCCGGCCTCGCACAGCGCCGGCAGCATCGGCAGCAGCGCGCCCGAGGCATGGGTGGCGACGACGCGCTGGCGCGCCACCGGCGCCGGCAGGCCGCCGGCCTCGACCACCGCCGCCGCCTCGACCTGCAGCAGATCGCGCGCCGCGGCCAGCCGTCCGGGCAGGGCGGGCGCGCCCTCGACCCGGGCCATGTGGGTCACGCACATCGCGGTGACATCGTCGTCGAAGCCCTCGCGGCCGGCATGCGCGGCCAGCGCGCCGAACACCCGGTCGAGCAGCGTGTCGGCGGCCGCGGCGGCATGGTCGTAGAGCAGGTTCTCCAGCCCCTCGTGGCCGAAGGCGCGGCGCTGGCCGTCCTCCTGCTCGACCAGGCCGTCGGTGTAGAGGAAGAGGCGGTCGCCGGGCTGGATGTCGAAGGCGATCGCGGCGTAGGCCGGCTCGCGCACCCGGCCCAGCGGCACACCCTCGACCTCGATCATGCCCCAGCCCTGCTCGGCATCGAGCCAGTAGTAGGGGAAGGCGTGACCGGCGTTGGCGATGCGCAGCCGCCCGGTGCGGGCATCGAGGCTGCAGCACAGCAGGGTCATGAACATGCTGTCGTGGCTGGAGGCCAGCAGCGCCTCGTTCAGGTGCTCGAGCATCGCCGCCGGGTCGGTCTCGCCCTGGCTGGCGAGCTGGTGCACCGCCATCTTTGCGGCGCTGACCAGCGTGCCCGAGGCCACGCCGTGGCCGCTGACATCGCCGATCAGGAAGATCGCATGGCGGCCGTCGACCGCGTAGTGGTCGTAGTAGTCGCCGCCGACCTCGGTCGAGGTGGTCAGCCGCGCCAGGCCCTGCAGGCCAGGCAGCGCGATCTCGGGCGGCGGCAGCATCGCGCGCTGCAGCACCGCCGCATGCGCGACCTCCTGGCGCAGGCGGCTGCCCAGCGCCTCGGTGCGCTCGAGCGCCTGCTGCAGCGCCTGCTCGGCCTGCTTGCGCTGGGTGATGTCGACGCCGGTGGCCAGGTGCAGCAGCGTGCGGCCGCTGGCCGGGTCGCGCAGCTCGGCGTTCGACCACTCGACCGTCAGCAGGCGGCCGTCGCGGGTGCGCAGCGGCGTCTCGGTGCGGCCTGCGGCGGCGCCGCCCAGGAAGAGCTTCTCCATCGCCGGATCGGCCGCTGCCTCCGGCGGCAGGAAGGTCGACAGGAAGTCGCGGCCATGCACCTCGGCCTCGGCATGGCCGGTGACCTTCTGGCTGTGCTGGTTGAACAGCGCGATGCGCCCGGCGCTGTCCAGGCCGATGATCAGCGCCTGCGAGGTGTCGACCACCCGGTCGCTGAACTGCTGCTGGCGCACCAGCCGCTCGGTGGCGCGGCGCACCCGGTTGACCAGCGGGCGGTAGATCAGCGCGGCCTCCAGCAGCAGGGCCAGCAGCGTCACGCCATAGACGATGCGCTCATAGAGAATGGCGCGGGCCACCTCGGCCTCGCTCTCCTTCTCGTACTGCTGCACCGCCTGGTTGAGCGTGGCCAGCAGCGGTCCGGAGGCGGCGGCGGTGATCGCACGCAGCTCGGGCGGCACCGCGCCGGGCTGCTCATCGACGCGGCGCATCAGCGCGCGCAGCTGCTCGACATAGTCGCGCACCTGGCGGTCGAGGTGCTGCGGCTCGCCGAAATAGAGCGTGTTCATCGTCGCCGATATCGTCGCCGGCAGGCCCAGCGCGGTGCTGCCGCGGGTCAGGCCCTCATGCGAACTCAGCAGCAGGCCGGTCACCCGGTCGAGCTCGGTGCGCAGCACGCGCCGCTCGGCCTCGTCGCGGCTGGCCACCAGCCGGGTGGCGAACAGCGCCGCACGCTGCGACAGCATGCGCTGGCGGCCGCTGATGTTGACGATGGTCGCCGCGCTGCTGTTGATGCTCAGCACATCGTGCAGGATCAGGAAGTTGGCGGTGGCCAGGATCGCGATCAGCAGCAGGCCGGTGATCGAGCGCAGCCAGATGCCGCGGGTGAGCTGCGCGACATTGCGGTCGGCGATCGCGGTGGCCGCGGCATCGGGTGCGGTGGCGCCGCGGTCGGGCGGAGCGGAGGCGGCGTCGGAGGGTAGGGCGGCCATGGACAGGTCGTTGCGGCGGGAATCGGACCGACCGCATGGCCGGCGAAGCGTCGAGCTGCGGGTCGCGTGCTCGATCCCTGTGCAGCAACGGCCATGCCAGCAGCTTTCCTTCGTGCACGCCGCCCCGAATTCGTGATTGATTTCACAAATCAAGAGCGCGATCCTGGTGCGATGCCTCAAAGGGCGTCACGAGCACCGCCCTGGTGCGTGGCGGGAGCCGGCCTGGTACCGCTCGGGTGCGCGATGATCGGCGCATGAACGACGACCCGACGACCGATGCGCCGCCGATGCCGCTGTCTCTGCCGGTGCTCTGGCAGGACGAGCACCTGATCGCCATCCACAAGCCGGCGGGCTGGCTGGTGCACCGCACCGGGCTGGACGCCGGCGAGACCCGCTTCGTGGTGCAGACGCTGCGCGACCAGCTCGGCGGCGCGCATGTGCATCCGGTGCACCGCCTCGACAAGGGCACCTGCGGCGTGCTGCTGCTGGCGCGGCACCCGGAGGCCGCGCGTCGGCTGGGGCAGGCCTTCATGGCCACCGGCGAGGTGCGCAAGCGCTATCTGGCGCTGGTGCGCGGCTGGGCGCCCGCCGAGGCCTGGGTCGACCATGCGCTGCGCCCGGACGACGCGCCGCCCGACGCGCCGGCCCAGCCCGCGCAGACCCGGCTGCGCCGGCTGGCCAGCTTCGAGCGCCTGGAGTCGAGCGACGGGCGATTTCCCACGACGCGGGTGTCGCTGGTCGAGGCCGAGCCGCTGACCGGCCGGCGCCACCAGATCCGCCGCCACCTGAAGCATCTGGCGCACCCGATCATCGGCGACGCCACCCACGGCAAGGGTCCGCTGAACCGCTGGTGGGCCGAGCGCCTGGGCCGGCAGCGCCTGTGGCTGCACGCACAGGCGCTGGAGCTGACGCATCCCTTCACGCAGGAGCTGCTGCAGCTGCACAGCGGGCTGGGCTGGAACGCGCAGCCGGGCACCTTCGCGGTGAACGCCGACGCACCGGCCGACACCTTCGGCGATCTGTCCGGCTGGTGCCGGCTGCCGGCACCGCTCAGCGCGCGCTGAAGTGCCGCTGCACCAGCTGCTCGATCCCCTGCCGCATCATCTGGCTCGATGCCTTCGCGCGGTCTTCCCATGCAAAGACGCAGGCCGAGACCAGACCGTCGAAACCGATGTCGGCCATCGCCTTGAACAGGCCGTCGAAGTCGACCTCGCCCTGGCCGATGTCCAGATGCTGGTGCACCCGCACCTGGCTCGAGCCCGGCGGGTTGACGATGTAGCGCAGCTGGCTGCTCTGGGTGTGGTCGAAGGTGTCGGCCACCCGCACATGCGCCAGCAGGTCGCCCGCCTCGCGCACCATCGCGCCGATGTCGCGGCCGTAGTAGAAGGTGTGCGGCGCGATGAAGCTGAGCTTCAACGCCTTCGAGCCGATGTTGCGCACGATGTCGCAAGCGGGCTGGTACTGCTCGATCCAGTCCTCCGGGTGCGGCTCGACGCTGAGGGTCACGCCCTCGCGCTCCAGGAGGGGCAGCAGCTCGTCCATCGAGCGGAACCAGGCGGCCTCGCAGGCCTCCTTGGTGTTGAGGTAGGTGGCCAGGCCGTTGCGCTCGGCCACCGTGCGGTCGGGCGAGGCGCCGCGGCCGAACTCGCTGACCATGAGGCGGCAGTCCATCTCGACGGCCACTTCGATGGCCTTCTTCCAGCAGCGCACCGCCCACTGGCGCTCGTCCTCGAAGGGGCTGGCCCAGCGGTACATCGGCTGCAGCGAGGCCAGGCCCACGCCCGCCGAGCGCATCGCGGCCTTGAACTCGCTCATGCGCGGCTTCGTCGCGCGCGGCATCACCCACCAGTCGAGAAAGTCGCTGCGCGGCGACAGCTCGATCTGGTCGTAGCCGAGCTCGGCCACCGCCGCCGGCAGCTCGGCCAGCGTCAGGTGGCGGATCATGTAGGGGTCGAGGGCGATCTTCATGGTGGACACCCTCAGCCCTGGCGCGCGTAGAAGGCCGGGCGCTCGGGCAGCGCGATCGGCAGGATCTGCTTGGTCTTGCGGGCCTCGATGCAGGCCTCGGCGGTGACGCTGGCGACATAGCCGTCCCAGGCATCGGGGCCGTTGACTTCACCACGCACGGTGGCCTCGATCCAGTCCTGCAGCTCGACGTCGTAGCTGTCGATGAAGCGCAGCTTCCAGTCCATCAGGATGCCGGAGCCCTGGCGCGCGTTCGAGCGCAGCGGCACGCTCATCGGCTCGGGCAGGCTGGCCACGCCGGTCTCGCCGACGACATGGCACTGAATGTCGTAGCCGAAGCGGCAGGCGACATAGATCTCGGTGTCGATGCGGATGCCCTGGCGGGTCTCCAGCAGCACGGTGATCGGGTCGTGCAGGCCGGCGTGGGCGTTGCGGGTCTTGCGGCCCTCGATGACCTGCACCGAGACGTAGTCGTCGTTCAGCAGCCAGCGGAAGACGTCGATCTCGTGGATGAAGGTGTCGGTGATGCTCATGTCGCCGACATACATCTCCGGCACCGCCGGGTTGCGGTGGGCGGCGTGCACCAGCAGCGCGTCGCCGACGGTACCGGCGTCCAGCGTGGCCTTCAGCGCGCGGTAGCCGGCGTCATAGCGGCGCATGAAGCCGACCTGCACCAGCTTCTTCCCGGCCTGGACCTCGGCGTCGACGATGCGGCGCGCGCCCTCGGCGGTGACGGCCAGCGGCTTCTCGCAGAAGACCGGCTTGCCCGCCTTGATGCAGGCCAGCACCTGCTCCTCGTGCGCCGGGCCCCAGGAGGCCACGACCAGCGCATCCACGTCCGGCGCGTCGATGACGGCCTGATGGCTGTCGAGCACGCGGGCCTGGATGCCCGACATCTCCGAGAACTGCGTCGCCGCAGCGAGGTTGATGTCGTTGATGGCGACGACCTGGGCGCCAGCCAGCTTGAAGTGCAGCCGACGGGCGTGTTCCTGGCCGATGCCGCCGCAGCCGATGATGCCGATACGCAGGGTCATGATGTCTCCTTGGGGGTTCGCGGGGGTCGCGTAGGGGGTGAACAGCGGGCTCAAGCATCGCCAGAATGGAAATGGATTTCCATTCCAGCGTGGACCAGATCTGGTCACCCCGGCCGCGTGCGCCTCATTCGTGCCAGCGCACCCAGACCCCGCCCTGGTCGGCCGACTGCACGCAGCGCTCCACCCAGCGCACGCCGTGCACGCCGGCGTGCACGTCCGGATAGCGCAGCCCGGCCAAGCGTGCAGTGTCGCCCCGGTCGGTGGCGTCCATCGCCAGCGCAAAGCGGCGGTAGAGGTTGCTCCAGGCCTCGAACAGGCCCTCGGGGTGGCCGCCGCCGATACGATCCTCGGCCCGCGCGGCCGTGTCCAGGTAGCCCATGCCGCGCTCGAGAATGCGCACCGGCTCGCCCTGCACCTCCAGCCGCAGCTGGTTGGGCTGCTCGTCCCACCACTCCAGGCTGGCGCGGCTGCCGATGACGCGGATCTTCTGCCCGTGCATCGAGCCGGCGTTGACCGCGCACGACCAGACATAGCCGACCGCGCCGCTGGTGTACTTCATGATCGTGAAGGCGTTGTCCTCCAGCGGCGCACGGCCGGGAACGAAGCTCTGGCGCGAGCACAGCAGCTCGTCGATCTCCAGCTCGGGCAGCATCACCTCCGAAAGGTAGAGGGGGTGCGTGCCGACGTCGCCCAGCACATAGCTGGGGCCCGCCATCTTCGGATCGACCCGCCAGCGGGCGGCAGCACTGTCGCGCTCGGCCGGCGCGCAGTGGAAGCCGTGGGCGAACTGCATCTGCACGATGCGGATCTCGCCCAGCTCGCCGGCGGCGATGCGCGCGCGCGCCTCCTCGATCAGCTGGTGGCCGGCGTAGCCGTAGGTCACGCCCAGCACCCGCCGGCGCGCCTGGGCCAGCGCCTGCAGCTCCAGCGCCTCGGCGGTGGTGAAGCACAGCGGCTTCTCGCACACCACATGCAGGCCGGCCTCCAGCGCGGCCTTGCAGATCTCGAAGTGCGTGCCGTTCGGCGTGGCGATCGAGACAGCCTGCAGACCGTCGGGGCGGCGTGTCTCGACCTCGAACATCGAGCGGTAGCTCTCATAGCAGCGCTCGGGGGCCACGCCCAGGCGCTGGCCGAAGTCGCGGCCCGCCGCCGGGTCGATGTCGAAGGCGCCGGCCACCAGCCGGAAATGGCCATCGCGCAGCGCCGCCGAGCGGTGGATGTAGCCGATCTGGCTGCCGCGGCCGCCGCCGACCATGCCCCAGCGCAGCGGGGCGGCGAGTTCCAGTTCACCGTGGATCATGGGTGTCTCCTTGGGGGGCGGCTCACTGGAAGCCGATCGAGCGCAGGTGCTCGCGGCTCAGGCGCACGTCGCGCAGGCTGGTGTCGGCATGGCGTGGATCGCGCTCCTGCTCGACGGTGATGTAGCCCTGGTAGCCGATGTCCTGGAGCGTGGCGCGGATGCGGCCATAGTCGAGCGCGCCCTGGCCGATCGGGCACATCACGCCGCGCGCGCAGGCCTCGAAGAAGGGCACCGGCGCTCCGGAGAGCACCTCGCGGTGACGCGCCGCGTCGACGTCCTTGAAATGCACGTAATCCAGCCGGTGGGCGAACTCGCGCAGCCACGCCGCCGGGTCCATGCCCGAGTAGTGCAGGTGACCGGTGTCCAGGCACAGGCCCGCGGTGGCGTCGGGAATGTCGGCAGCGATGCGGCGGATCTCGTCGGCGAACTCGATATGGCCGCCCGCATGCGGATGGATGACGCTGCGGATGCCGTGGCGCTCGCGCGCCAGGTCGGCGATCTGGCGGATGTGGTCGACCATGCGCGCCCAGTCGGCGTCCGACAGGCGCGGCGCGGCGTCCGAGCGGCCGGCGGCCAGATCGCGCTCGCGGTGGCCCCAGTCGATGATGACCAGATAGGGCGTGGCCTGGCGCTGGCCCGGCAGCGGCTCGGGCGAGGGCAGCGCCTTGAGCAGCGCGCCGATCTCGTCGGCCTGGCGCAGCAGCGCCGGCAGGTTGGCGGGCGAGACCAGGTCGTCGAAGATCGTTCCCGCCACCAGGCTCAGGCCGCGGCGGTCCAGTTCGGCGCCGAGCACGCCGGCGTCAAGCGGCATGTAGCCGTAGGGGCCGAGTTCCAGGCCGGCGTAGCCGGCCTCGCGCGCCTCGTCGAGCACCCGGCTCCAGGGCGGCAGATGCGGATTCTTCGGGTCGTCGACGCCCCAGCTGCAGGGGGCGCCGGTGATCTTCATGGTCATGGCCAGTCTTTCTCGGCAGGAGGGCAAGGGGCCGGACAGCCAGGTGGCCGGCAGCGAACAGGGCTCATCCTGCCTTCGGAAATCAATTTCCATTCATTGGTCGACATGAAAACTGTCATAGACTTTCATCACCTGATGAAAGGATGAGAGCTTCATGTCAGGGTTGACCCCGGGGCGCCGGATCACGCTGGAGGCGGTGGCCCGCGCGGCCGGCGTCAGCCTGTCGACCGTCGACCGGCTGCTCAATGCGCGTGCACCGGTGCGCTCCGACACCGCGGAGCGGGTGCGCGAGGCTGCGGAGCGGCTGGGATTCCGTGCCAGCGGCGTCATCGAGCAGCGCACCCGGGGCCAGCGACCTCGCCGCACGCTGGGCTTCCTGCTGCTGTTTCCGGGCTCGAGCTTCTACCGTGCGCTCGGCCGCGAGCTGGAAGCCGCCGTCGAGGCCGAGCCCTCGATCCGCGGCCAGGCCCGCATCGAGTACATGGAGGACCTGTCGGCCGAATCGGTCGCGGCACGGATGCTCGCGCTGGGCGCCGGGGTCGATGCGCTGGCGGTGGTCGCTGCCGATCATCCCCGGATCGGCGAGGCGGTCGAGCAGCTGCACGAGCGCGGCGTGCCGGTGTTCGCGCTGCTCAGCGACCTGAGCACGCCGCTGCGCGCCGGCTTTGCCGGACCGGACTCGCGACGCATCGGCCGCAGTGCGGCCTGGTTCATCACCCGGCTGGCGCGCGAGCCCGGCCGTGTCGCCATCTTCGTGGGAACCCACCGCTTCCAGTGCCAGGAACTGGCGGAGATGAGCTTCCGATCCTTCGTGCGCGAGCATGCGCCGCGCTTCGAGGTGCTCGAGCCGATGATGACGCTCGACAGCCCGGCGCTGGCCGCCGAAGGCATGCACGCGCTGCTGCGGCGTCATCCTGACCTGCGCGGCTTCTATGTCGATGGCGGTGGCATCGAGGGCGTGCTGGCGGCGCTGCGCGAGGCGCGCCGCGATGATCCGGATCTGGTGCTGCCGGTCGGGGTCGCTCACGATCTGACGGCACAGACGCGTGCCGGCCTGATGGGCGGCGAGCTGCAGGCGGTGCTGTCGATCCCGCGGCCGCTGCTGGCGTCCCGTCTGGTGCGTCGCATGGCGGAAGCGACCGAGGGCATCGGTGCCACCCCCACCTCCCTCGTGGTTCCGATCGAGACCTGGACGCCGGAGAGCCTCTGAAAAGGAAACCCGTTTCCACCGAAACCACCAAGGGAAACCATTGTTCTTTTTCCCCGCCAGATTGAGGACGATGCAGCATCGATGCACTCCGACGAAGAAAGTCCAGCGACCATGACCGCCGCCCCGATGCCGCCGCCGACCGATGTGGCCGCCTTCCTTCACCGCATCACCACGGAATACGAGCAGCTCAGCCGCCAGCTCAAGCTGATCGCGCGCCATGTCGAGGCGCACCGCGATCACCTGGGGCTGGAGGGCATCCAAGACGTGGCGGCGCAGTGCGGGGTGCAGCCCTCGGCGGTGGTGCGCTTCGCCAAGCACTTCGGCTTCAGCGGCTTCACCGAGATGCAGCGGCTCTTCCGCCAGGGCCTGTCAGAGCAGATCGCGCCGAGCCGCAACTACAGCCGCCGGCTGCGCGACGTCATCGAGTCCGGCTCGGGCAGCCTGAGCGAGGCGGAGATCGCGCACGAGTTCCTGCGCGGCAGCATCGCCGGCATGCAGGAGCTGCAGCAGTCGCTCGACGAGGAGGCCTTCTCGCGCGCGATCGACCTGATGGTGCAGGCCGACGCGATCTGGATCGCGGGCTCGCGGCGCTCCTTCCCCGCGGCGGTCTACCTCGACTACGCGCTGCAGCACACCGACAAGCGCATCGGCCTGGTCACCGCACTGGGCAGCATGCACGAGGGCCAGATGCGCTCGGTGCGCCCGGGCGACGTGATGATCGCGATCTCCTACGCGCCCTACGCCGAAGAGACGATGCAGGTGGCGCAGCAGGCGGTCGAGCGCGGCGCGCAGCTGATCGCCATCACCGACAGCCGCATGAGCCCGCTGGCGCGCGAGGCGGCCGCGACGCTGCTGGTGCAGGACAGCGCGACCTTCGGCTTCCGCTCGCTGACCGCGACGATGGGCCTGGCGCAGAGCCTGTTCGTCGCGCTGGCCTTCCGGCTGGAGCTGTCCTACCGGCCGACGACGCTCGCGGCACGCGGCGGCACCGATCCGCTGGCCTGAAGCCGCTCGACCGGCGCCTTCAGCGGCGCATCCAGGTAGGAGCCCTCGCCGGGCAGATTCTCCGGGCCGAACAGGCGGAACTCGTTGGGCGCACCGGGCCCGGTCTGCTCGACATGGCCGGTGGCGTGCAGCAGATGGTGCAGGCTGGCGGCGACCTGGCCGTCCGGGTCCTGATCGATCACCAGATCCATCAGCCCCAGGCGCAGCAGCGGACGGTGCTCGTCGCTGAGCTCGTGGCCGATCCAGACCGGGCGCTCCGGTGGGGTCAGCTGACGCAGCACCCTCGCCAGCCCGTCGGAGCCGGCGCCGCTGTGATAGAGCCCGACCAGCGGCACGCCGTCGCGGCGCGCGTCCTGCAGCGCCGCCTCCAGCGCGATGCGCGCCAGCGCGGGATCGTCGCCGCACTCCACCGGCGCCAGCGCCTGCAGCTGCGGCTGGCGCTCGGCCAGCGCCTGCTGGCAGCCGCGCACCCGCTCGGCATGGGCGCGGAAATCCAGCCGGTGGGTCAGGATCAGCACCCGCCCGGGCAGGCGCCGCGCCAGCCGGGCCAGGAAATGCCCGGCGGTGCGCCCGGCCGAGACATTGTCGATGCCGGCATAGCGCACGCCCTCGAGCGCGCCGATGCCGCTCATCAGCGCCACCACCGGCACGCCGCGCGCGAGCTGCTGCTGCAGCGCCGCGCGCACCGCCGGGCTGTCGCGCAGCGCCACGATCAGGCCGTCGCGCCGGTGCGCGCTGCCGGCCAGCAGCTCCAGCACCCGGCGCTCGTCGTCGCCGTCGACGATGTGGCGGTGGATCAGGATGCGCGGGTCGAGCATCTGCTGGATGCGCTGCAGCGCCAGGTCCAGCCGGTGCGCATAGGGCGTGGTGCTGCGCGCCATCACCACGTCGAAGCGGGTCAGGCCGTGGCGCGGATCGGGCAGCACCCGCGGCACGCCGAGCTGGCGCGCCGCGGCGATCACCCGCGCGCGGGTCTCGGGCGAGACGCTGCCGCGCTCGTTGAGCACCCGGTTGACGGTGGTTTCGCTGACGCCGGCGACGGCGGCGATCTCGACGAAGCGCGCGCTGCGCTTGCGCCGCGGCGCCGCCGGGGCGGGAGAAGGAATGGACACGCTCATCCCGCCTTCATGCCACGGCTCAGGCCGAGGTGGCAAGCGAGGCGACGCCGTCGCGCAGGTGCGCCATGCTGGCGGCCAGCTGGGCCTCGATGTCGGTGGCGGCGGCGACCGACTCGGCGAAGGGCTCGAAGGAGACGAAGCCGGTGTAGCCCAGGTCGAGCAGGCGGCGCAGCTGCGGCAGGTTGCCCAGGCGGTCGTCCTGGCCGACCAGCACGCGGTGGCCGTCGCGCATCTGGTTCACGCCCAGGCCCGCGTCCTCGACACCCGACACATGCACCAGGCCGGTGTACTCGGGATAGAAGGCGTCCTCGCCGGCCAGGTGGTGGTGGAAGGTGTCGTGCACCAGCAGGAAGGTGCCGTCGTGGCCGACTTCCTCGATCGCGCGCACCGCCACCGACTTGTGGCGCAGCGAGCATTCCTCGAAGCCCAGAGGCTCGACCAGGCCGACCAGGCCGTGCGCCTGCAGGATCGGGCGCAGGCCGCGCAGCGCGGCGACCAGATCGGCGTGGCGCTCCTCGGTGCTGCGGCGGTCTTCCAGGCTGTTGAGCGGGCACATCACCAGCGCCTCGGCGCCGCAGGCCTGGGCGTAGCGGGCCAGCTCGGTGGCCTGCGCGGCGCGCTCGGCGTTGAAGACGTCGAAGGGGTAGAGCGCGTTGATCGAGCGGATCGTCAGGCCGTGCGCCTGGGCGATCGCACCGACATCGCTGGCGGGCATGCCGTCGCGCAGCTCCACGCCGGGCAGGTCGTTGCGGATCTCGATGGCGCTCACGCCCAGGCGGCGCGACATCGCGGCGAACTCGGCAAAGCCCAGACGCGGGGCGCTGATGCGGTTGATGGCGAAGTGGATCGGGGTGCTCATGGACAGTCTCCTTGCGTTGGGGGCGGATCGGACTCTAGAAGCCGCAATCCCCCTGCGGGCCGCCTGCATTGACCTGAAATGGTCATTGAAGGGTCATCGGCGACACGAAACACTTTTCCAATGGAAAACACCAATGAAAATTCATTTTCATTGCCGAGGGTTCGCCGCTATAGTCACCCGCAACGCACGCGGTCCCGAGCCATCAGCCACGGCGACCCGCCTTGCCCCAGCCCGTTCCGCCCTGTTCCGCCCCCGGAGATCCATCCATGAAGAACGTCGCCGTCTTCGGCGCCGGCCGCATCGGCCGCATCCACGCCGGCAACCTCGCCCGTCTGCCCGGCGTCAGCCTCAAGTACGTCTGCGACCCGTTCGGCGACAGCGCCGCGCAGCTCGCGCAGCAGCTCGGCGCGCAGGTCGCCACGATGGACGACGCGCTGCTCGATCCCTCGATCGATGCGGTCGTCATCGGCTCGCCCACCAGCACCCATTCCGACCTGATCACCCGCGCGGCCGCCGCCGGCAAGCACATCTTCTGCGAGAAGCCGGTCGACCTGTCGGTGCCGCGTGCGGTCGAGTGCGGCGAGAAGGTGCGCGCCGCCGGCGTGGCCTGCATGATCGGCTTCCAGCGCCGCTTCGACCCGACCTTCAACGAGGTGCGCCGCCGCATCGACGCCGGCGAGATCGGCAACCCCGAGATGCTGGTCATCACCAGCCGCGACCCCGGTGCGCCGCCGGTCGAATACATCAAGGGCTCGGGCGGCATCTTCCGCGACATGCTGATCCACGACTTCGACGTGTTCCGCTGGATTCTCTGTGGCGACGGCGACGAGGCCGCGTGGCTGAGCGCCACCGGCTCGGTGCTGACCGATCCGGCCGTGGGCGAGGCCGGCGACTTCGACTCGACCGCCGTGACGATCCGCACGAAGCAGGGGCGTCTGTGCCAGATCAACACCACCCGCCGCGCCGCCTACGGCTACGACCAGCGCTTCGAGGTGCTGGGGTCCGACGGCATGCTGCAGGCCGGCAACCACGCGCCCAGCGAAGTGCGCCAGTGGGACGCCAGCGGCATCCGGGCCGACAAGCCGGAAGCCTTCTTCCTGCAGCGCTACGCCGCCGCCTACCGCCTGGAGATCGAGCATTTCTTCGAGTGCCTGCAGACGGGCGCCGCCTTCCGCACCACGGTGCATGACGGCGTGAAGGCGCAGATCCTGGCCGACGCCGCCGCCGAGAGCGCCGCCAGCGGCCAGCCGGTCAAGCTCTGATCCCCAAGGCCGCACCCCGGAAAGCACACCGATGAGCCCCCCCGCATCCGCAGCCAAGCTGCGCGTCGGCATCGCCGGCCTGGGCCGGCTGGGCCGCCGCCACGCCGAGGCGCTGGCCTTCTCGACCCGCCATGTCGAGCTGGTCGCGGCCTGCAGCCCGGTCGCCGCCGAGCTGGAGCTGGCCGCCGCCGAGTTCGGCATCGCGCCCGAGCACCTGCACGCCGACTTCGCGGCCTTCGTCGACGACCCCGCCATCGACGCGGTGGTGCTGGTCACGCCGACCTCGCTGCACGCCGACCAGAGCATCGCCGCCTTGCGCGCCGGCAAGCATGTCTTCGTCGAGAAGCCGCTGGCCCTGAACGTCGAGGACTGCGAGCGGGTGCTGGCGGTCGCGGCCGAGCATCCGCAGCAGGTCGCGATGGTCGGCTTCGTGCGCCGCTTCGACCCCAGCTACCGCCGCGCCGCCGAGGACATCGAGGCGGGCCGCATCGGCCGGCCCTTCCTGGTGCGCTCGCAGACCTGCGACCGCAACGATCCGCAGGGCTTCTTCGTGCGCTTCGCGCCGACCTCGGGCGGCATCTTCATGGACTGCAGCGTCCACGACATCGACCTGGCGCGCTGGATGCTGGGCCGGCCGAAGGCGCTGCGGGCCTTCGCCAGCGGCACCATCGCGCTGCACCCGGGTCTGGCCGACTGCGGCGACGTCGACAACGGCCTGGCCATCGTCGAGTTCGAGGGCGGCGCGCGCGCCGTCTTCTACGCCAGCCGCACGCTGCCGCACGGCCACGAGACCACCACCGAGGTGATCGGCACCGAGGGCACGCTGCAGGTCGGCTTCGGCGCGGCGCGCGACCGCATCGAGCGCCGCAGCGCCGCGGGCGTGCACCACGAGGTGCTGCCCGACTTCTTCGAGCGCTTCCGCGAGGCCTTCGCGCTGGAGATGGTCGACTTCGTGGCCGCCTGCCGCGGAGAAAGGGCACTGACGCTGACGCTGTCGGACGCGCTGGAGGCCACCCGCATCGGCCTGGCGATCACCCGCTCGCTGCGCAGCGGCCTGCCGGAGGCGGTCTGAAGACAGGAAAGACGGCAGCGTCCCCCGGACGGTCGATCTGATACTTCCGGGTTCCAGCTAGCATCGACAGCCCCATCTGCCGGAGCTGTCCGTGCGCCGTCGTGCCTGTCTGAGTGGCTGTCTGAAACTGCATGCGCTGTCGCTGCTGTCGCCCCTGGCGACGATGGCGGTGCATGCGCAGCCCCAGGGCGGCGAAGCGGTCTGGCCGGAGCGCGAGCCGCTGCGCTTGGTGGTGCCCTTTCCGGTCGGCGGCACCAGCGACCGCATCGGCCGGCGCGCGGCCGATCTGCTCGGCCGCGAGATCGGCCAGCGCATCCTGGTCGACAACATCGGCGGCGGAGGTGGCAGTGTCGGCGTGGCGCAGGCCCTGCGCCAGCCGGCCGACGGCTACACCCTGATCCTCGGCGGCATCGGCCAGAACGCGATCGCGCATGCCTTGCCTGCGCCACCGGGCTACGACTCGCGCCGGGACCTGATCGCGCTGGGACTGCTGCATGTCGGTGCCAATGTGCTGCTGGTGCGGGCCGACTCGCCGCTGCGCCGGCTCGAGGACCTGATCGCCGAGGCGCGCCGTCGGCCCGACCCGATCCAGTACGCCTACACCCCCGCCTCGTCCGGCCACATGGCGATGGAGCTGCTGCGCCGCGAGGCGGCCCGCTGCCCGATGACCCAGCCCGGATGCAGCGCGCTGCCGCTGGCCGGCCAGCCCTACCGGGGCGGCGGACGGCTGCTGCAGGATCTGATCGATGGCCGGGTCGCCCTGCTGTTCGTCAATCTCGACAGCGCGCTGGCCGATCTGCGCGCCGGCAGGGTGCGCGCGCTGGCGGTCAGCAGCGCACGGCGCCACCCGCTGCTGCCCGAAGTGTCGACGCTGGCCGAGAGCGGCCTGCCCGGCTTCGAGGTGCTGAGCTGGTCCGGCCTGATGGTGGCGCGCGGCACGCCGGCGCCGGTGGTCGAGCGGCTGGAGGCGGCGCTGCGCCGGGTGATGGCCTCGACCGAGATGCAGCGTGCGATGCAGGCCGATGGCCTGACCCTGCCGCCGGCCGGCGCCGAAGCCCATGCGCAGCTGCTGGCCCGGGAGATCACCCGCTGGCAGCGGCTGGTGCATGACGGCGGCATCATGTCGGACTGAGCACGACCAGAGACCCGCACGGCGCATCGACGCCCACACAACACCATGGACTACGGCATTTCCGGGCGCACCGCGCTCGTTCTCGGCGCAGGCGGCGGCCTGGGCTCGGCGGTCTGCGAGGCGCTGGCGCGCGAGGGCGTGCGCATCGTCGCCGCCGGGCGCAGCGCCGGCCCGCTGCAGGCCACGCTCGCGCGGCTGCAGGCGATCGGCGCCACCGCCACCGCGCGCGTCTGGGATCTCGGCGATCTGGACGCGGTGCCCGGCCATCTGGCCGCGATCGAGGCCGAAGCCGGCACGATCGACATCCTGTTCAACAACACCGGCGGGCCGCCACCGACGCCGGCGAGCCATTTCGACGCCGCGCAGCTCGAGGCGCAGTTCCGTGCGATGGTGGCCTCGGTGATGGCGATCAGCGCCGGCGTGTTGCCGGGCATGCGCGCGCGCGGCTGGGGCCGCATCATCACCAGCACCTCGTCCGGCACGGTGGCGCCGATCCCGAATCTGGCGCTGTCGAACGCGCTGCGCATGGCGCTGGTGGGCTGGTCGAAGACGCTGGCGCGCGAGGTCGCCGCCGAGGGCGTGACGGTCAACATCGTCATTCCCGGGCGCATCGCCACGCCGCGGCTGACGGTGCTCGATGGCGCGAAGGCGCAGCGCGAGGGCCGCACGCTGGCCGAGGTCGAGGCGGCCAGCCGCGCCACGATTCCGGCCGGACGCACCGGCACGCCGACCGAATTCGCCCACGCGGTGGCCTTCCTGGCCAGCGCCGGCGCGTCCTACATCACCGGCTCGCAGCTGCGGGTCGACGGCGGCCTGATCGCCAGCCACTGAAACCAATACAAACCGCACCCGACCGAGCCGATGAGCCAAGACGACTTCCTGCAGAGCCTGCGCGCCCTTGTCGGCGCCGCCCATGTGCTGGGCGGCGAGCAGGCCGCGCCCTTCCTGGTCGACTGGCGCGGCCATTTCCGCGGCGCCGCGCGGGCGGTGGTGCGCCCGGGCAGCACCGCCGAGGTGGCGGCGGTGGTGCGCTGCTGCGCCGCCGCCGGCGTGCCGATCGTGCCGCAGGGCGGCAACACCGGCCTGTGCGGCGGTGCCACGCCCGACACCAGCGGCCGCGCGATCGTGCTGCTGCTGACTCGGCTCGACCGCATCCGCGAGATCGACACCGACAACGACTCGATGACGGTCGAGGCCGGCTGCCTGCTGCAGACGGTGCAGCAGGCCGCGCAGGCGGCCGGGCGCCTCTTCCCCTTGAGCCTGGCGGCCGAGGGCAGCTGCACGGTGGGCGGCAATCTGGCGACCAATGCCGGCGGCACCCAGGTGCTGCGCTACGGCAACATGCGCGAGCTCTGCCTGGGCCTGGAGGTGGTCGACGCCGAGGGCGAGGTCTGGCACGGCCTGCGCGGGCTGCGCAAGGACAACACCGGCTACGACCTGCGCGATCTCTACATCGGCAGCGAGGGCACGCTGGGCATCATCACCGCGGCGACGCTGAAGCTGCATCCGCTGCCGGCGGCGCGCTGCACCGCGATGCTGGCGGTGCCGGACCTCGAGTCGGCGCTGGCCCTGCTGTCGCGCGCACGCACGGGCTTCGGCGCCGCGCTGACCGGCTTCGAGCTGATGTCGGCCGACTGCCTGGCCCTGGTCACCGCGACCTTCCGGCAGCAGCGCCTGCCCTTCGCCGGCGAGGGCGCGCAGGCGCCCTGGTTCGCGCTGCTGGAGATGTCGGACGCCGAGAGCGAGCAGCACGGCCGCGAGCGCTTCGAGACGGTGCTGGGCACGGCGCTGGAGGCGGGCGAGGCGCTGGACGCGGTCATCGCCGAGAGTCTGGCGCACGGGCGGGCGCTCTGGCACCTGCGCGAGAGCATCACGCTGGCGCAGGCCCAGGCCGGGCGCAGCCTGAAGCATGATGTGGCGCTGCCGATCTCGCGCATTCCGCAGTTCATGCGCGAGACCGGCGCGCGGCTGGCCGAGCACTTTGCGGGTCTGCGCGTCATGCCCTTCGGCCATCTGGGCGACGGCAATCTGCACTACAACCTGCTGAGCGGCCCCGGCTTCGACGCCGAGGCGCTGGCGGCCCGGCAGGACGAGATCTACGCCTGCGTGCATGACGCGGTGCATGCGCTGGGCGGCTCGGTCAGCGCCGAGCATGGCGTCGGCCAGCTCAAGGTCGCGGAGGTCGCGCGCTACAAGAGCGCTCACGAGCTGCGGCTGATGGCGCGCATCAAGGCCGCGCTCGACCCGCAGGGCCTGCTCAATCCCGGCAAGGTGCTGGCCCGACCCGATCAGGCCGACAGCGCGGCGGCAAGCTGAGCGGTCCAAAGCGTGGCCGGACGGCCGATCAGCGCCCGCAGCGCCGCATCGCTGCCGTCGAGCGCGCCGCGCGAGGCGCAGGCGTCCGAGTCGGCCAGCAGCTCGGCCAGCGGTCCCGGCAGGCCGGCGCCGGCCAGGATGCCCTGGTATTCGGCCGGCGGCAGGTCCTGATAGGGAATGCCGCGGCCGCTCAGGCGACTGAGTTCGGCGGCGAACTCGGCCAGCGTCCACGCGGGCGCACCGGCCAGCTCGTGCACCCGGCCGGCCTGCTCGGCCGCCGGGGCCAGCAGCACCGCGGCAGCGGCCGCCGCATAGTCGGCGCGCGCGGCCGAGGCGATGCGGCCCGCGCCGGCGCTGCCCAGCAGCACGCCATGCTGCAGCGCCGCCGGCACGCTGGCCAGGTAGTTCTCGGTGTACCAGCCGTTGCGCAGCACCACATGCGGCAGGCCGCTGGCGGCCAGCATCGCCTCGGTCTCGCGGTGCTCGCCGGCCAGGCCCAGCTCGGAGGTGTCTGCGCGCAGCACGCTGGTGTAGGCCAGCAGCGCCACGCCGGCGGCGCGGGCCGCGTCGATCACCGCGCGGTGCTGCGCGGCGCGGCGGCCCAGCTCGCTCGAGGAGATCAGCAGCACCTTCTCGGCGCCGGCGAAGGCGGTCTCCAGCGTCTCGGGCTGCTCGTAGTCGGCCTGGCGGACCTGCACGCCCAGCGCGGCCAGATCGGCGGCGCGTGCCGGCTGGCGCACCGCGGCGACCAGGGAAGCAGGCGAGGCGCCGCGCTCGAGCAGCGACTGGATGACGAGGCGGCCGAGCTGGCCAGTGGCGCCGGTGATGACGATCATGAGCTTCTCCAGAAACAGGGCAGGGGCATCGGGAATCGATGGACGCCATGCTGCCTTTCAGTCTAACTTTCCGTAAGTACATACGGAAAGGTAAGTGACGATGTCGACCAGCGACGAGCCGCTGCTGCGCGGCGACCTGTTTGCCGAGGCCTGCCCCTCTCGCGAGGTGCTGCGCCATGTGACCAGCCGCTGGGGCGTGCTGGTGCTGGTGGCGCTGCGCCGGGGCACGCACCGCTTCAGCGATCTGCGCCGCCTCATCGGCGGCGTCAGCGAGAAGATGCTGGCGCAGACGCTGCAGGCGCTGGAGGCCGACGCGATCGTGCTGCGCGTGGCGCATCCGGTGGTGCCGCCGCATGTCGAGTACAGCCTGACGCCGCTGGGCCGCGAGGTGGCCGAACGTGTGCAGGATCTCGCGGACTGGATCGAGGGCAGCATGCCCGCGATCGAGCAGGCCCGGCTGAAGTCGGGGATGCAGCCGATGAGGCTGGGCTAGAGTGTCGGCCGCCATGACGATCCCGACCTCCGATTTCCCTGCTGCCGGTCCTGCCGACGACATCGCGCTGACCGACCAGGCCGGCCATCTGATCCGCCGCGCGCATCAGCTCGCGGTGGCGCTGTTCCACGAGAACCTCGGCCGCGATGTCACGCCGGTGCAGTACGCGGTGCTGCGCGCGCTGGAGGCCCGGCCCGGCATCGACCAGGTGACGCTGGCGGCCGAGATCGCGCTCGACACCTCGACCACCGCCGAGACCGCGGTGCGCCTGGAGCGCAAGGGCTGGATCGTGCGCGAGCTGCTGGCGCGGCGCCAGCGTGCGCTCTATCTGACGCCCGAGGGCCAGACGCTGCTGGCCAGCCTGCGCGCGCCGATGGTGACGATGCAGGCAACGCTGATGCACATGCTCGAGCCCGGCGAGCAGCAGGAACTGATGCGGCTGCTGCGCAAGCTGCTGGCCAGCGCGGCACCGGTGCAGGAGCCGCTGCCGGAATTCCCATCGTCCGACTGAAGGCCGTCGGGGTAAACCACGATCGGTCCCGGGCCTGCGCTAGATCATCATTCAGCATACTGAATCACGGTGATCGACAAGGATCAGGAGCGACGCACGATGTTTCCGAAGAACGCCTGGTATGTGGCCGCCACGCCCGACGAGATCGAGGGCCGGCCGCTGGGACGCCGCATCTGCGGCGAGGCCCTGGTCTTCTGGCGCGAGGCCGACGGCCGGGTCGCGGCAGTCGAGGACTTCTGCCCGCACCGCGGCGCGCCGCTGTCCTTGGGCCGGGTCTGCGACGGCCGGCTGGTCTGCGGCTACCACGGCCTGGAGATGGGCGGCGACGGCCGCACGGTGGCGATGCCGGGCCAGCGGGTGCGCGGATTTCCCTGCCTGAAGCGCTTCGCGGTGCGCGAGCACGGCGGCTACATCTGGGTCTGGCCGGGCGAGGCCGCGCAGGCCGAGAACACGCCGCTGCCGCGCCTGCCCTGGGTCGACGAGCCCGGCTGGGCGCATGGCGGCGGGCTCTATCACATCGCCTGCGACTACCGGCTGATGATCGACAACCTGATGGACCTGACGCACGAGACCTATGTGCACGCCACCAGCATCGGCCAGCCCGAGATCGACGAGACACCGTGCAGCACCCGCACCGAGGGCGACCAGGTCGTCACCAGCCGCTTCATGAACGGCATCCAGGCGCCGCCGTTCTGGAAGATGGCGATGCGCGCCAACGGCCTGGACGACAGCGCGACGGTGGACCGCTGGCAGATCTGCCGCTTCCTGCCGCCGAGCCAGATCCTAATCGATGTCGGCGTGGCGCTGGCGGGCCAGGGCGGCTTCGACGCGCCGGCCGAGGCCAAGGCCTCCTCGGTGGTGACCGACTTCATCACGCCCGAGACCGAGATCAGCATCTGGTACTTCTGGGGCATGGCGCGGCGCTTCCGCAGCGAGGACGCCGAGCTGACCGCGTCCATCCGCGAAGGCCAGGGCCGCATCTTCGCCGAGGACCGCGAGATGCTCGAGCGCCAGCAGCTCAACCTGCAGCAGCATCCCGAGCGGCGCCTGCTGATGCTCAACATCGACGCCGGCGGCGTGCAGGCCCGGCGCGTGATCGAGCGCCTGGTTGCGGCGGAGCAGGCATGAGCAGCGCGGCGAACCTGCCGGCGCGTCGCTGGGTGCGCGTCGAGCGCCGCGAGCGCATCGCCCAGGACATCGTCGCGCTCGATCTGGTCGACGGCGAGGGCGGCGAGCTGCCCGCCTTCGAGGCGGGCGCGCACATCGAGCTCTTCCTGCCCGGCGGCATGATCCGGCCGTACTCGCTCTACGGCGACCCGCAGGACCGGGACCGCTACCGCATCGCGGTGCTGCGCGAGCCTGCGTCGCGCGGCGGCTCGCAGGCGGTGCACGAGCTGCTGCTGCCGTGGACGCGGCTGCAGATCGGCCCGCCCAAGGCGCGCTTCCCGCTGGACGTGCAGGCACCGAAGGTGCTGCTGCTGGCCGGCGGCATCGGGCTGACGCCGCTGCTGTCGATGGCCGCGGTGCTGGCGCGAGGGGCGCGGCCGTTCGCGCTGCACCTGGCCTGCCGCTCGGCGGCGCGGGTGCCTTTCGGCACCGGCCTGCGCGATCTGCCGGGCGCGGGCGACGCGGTCGTCCATCTGGACGACGGCGAGCCGGCGCAGCGCCTGGATCTGCCCGCGCTGCTGGCCGCCCAGCCGCCGGACACGGCGCTGCAGGTCTGCGGCCCGGCCGGCCTGATCGACGCGGCGCTGGCCGAGGCGCGCTGTTCATCGCCCGGGCCTGGAAACTCTGGCGCGGCTACAGCGAATTGCTGGCCCGCAAGACCTTCCGCTTCTCGATCTGGCATCTTTCGCTGCTGTTCGGCGCCTTGCTGATCGACCATT
>NZ_JACCPY010000081.1 GCF_013426975.1 Sphaerotilus sulfidivorans | reverse complement strand
GCGACGGCTCGACTTCGTCATCGGACGGGCAGCGCTTCCGCGCCGGCGGCCAGGCCGAGCGCACCGGCCACGTCAACCTGAAGTACGGCACCGAGCCGGGTCGGATGTTCTACACCCACCTCTCCGACCAGTACGCTCCCTTCAGCGCCAAGGTGGTCAACGTCGGCGTGCGCGACTCGACCTATGTCCTCGACGGGCTGCTGTACCACGAGTCGGATCTGCGCATCGAGGAGCACTACACCGACACGGCGGGCTTCACCGACCACGTCTTCGGGCTCATGCACCTGCTGGGATTCCGGTTCGCACCGCGTATCCGCGATCTGGGGGAGACGCGGCTGTACGTGGCTCGCAGCGATACCTCCTTTGACGCGCTGAAGCCGATGATCGGCGGCACGCTCAACCTCAAGCACATCCGCGCCCACTGGGACGAGATCCTGCGGCTGGCCACCTCGATCCGGCAGGGAACCGTGACGGCCTCGCTGATGCTGCGCAAGCTGGCCAGCTATCCGCGACAGAACGGGCTGGCGGTGGCACTGCGTGAACTGGGCCGCATCGAGCGCACGCTGTTCATCCTCGATTGGCTGCAGAGCGTGGAGTTGCGTCAACGGGTGCATGCCGGGCTGAACAAGGGGGAGTCCCGCAACGCGCTGGCCCGTGCCGTCTTCTTCGGTCGGCTGGGAGAGATCCGGGACCGCGACTTCGAGCAGCAGCGCTGGCGGGCCAGCGGGCTGACGCTGGTGACGGCGGCCATCGTGCTGTGGAACACGGTCTA
>NZ_JACCPY010000010.1 GCF_013426975.1 Sphaerotilus sulfidivorans | reverse complement strand
ATCCTCAGGCGCATGAGCCTGAACCTGCTCAAGCAGGAAAAATCCAGGAAGACCAGTCTCAACATCAAGCGCCAGAAGGCCGCCTGGAGCCCGAAGTATCTGGAGACCGTGCTCGGCATCAGCCCGAAGTAGGGGATCGGGCTTCATGCAATTGCCCTGGGTGCAGCACAGGCCGCAGCGTGTGCAGGGGAAGGCTGGTGGTTCGATGTTGTCCCCCGGTTCGGGTTGTATTCTGGGGACGAGTGTGCAGACTCACTGCGACAGGGTGTGTCGCGTCTGGCTCGAAAAATAGTGGAATGCGGGAAAAGTACGCTTTTTCGGGGGGCTGTGCGACCGCTGGTTGGTGCGGTTGATCGCGACGGGGCGACAACTTCGGTGGCCTGTCCCGTAACGTCCTGCAAGCGTGATAATTGCTCACCTCGTTGATGACAATGGAGAATCCATGTCCAAGCTCTCGAAGCACACCCTGCTAAAAACCTCCGGCTGGGCCGCGCTGGCCGCCGCCGCCGCGCTGGCCGGCTGCGGCAAGAAGGAAGAGGCCGCTCCGGCGGCTCCGGCCGCCGAGCCGGCTTCGGCCGCGGCCTCCGAGCCGGCCAAGCCCGAGCCGCTCAAGGTCGCCTTCGCCTATGTCGGCCCGGTCGGCGACGCCGGCTGGACCTTCGCCCACGACAACGCCCGCAAGGCGATCGAGGCCGAATTCGGCGATCGCATCGTGACCTCCTTCGTCGAGAACGTGCCCGAGTCGGCCGACGCCGAGCGGGTGATGCGCGATCTGGTCGGCCAGGGCAACAAGCTGATCTTCGGCACCACCTTCGGCTACATGGAGCCGATGCTGAAAGTCGCCGCCGACAGCAAGGACGTGAAGTTCGAGCATGCCACCGGCTACAAGACCGCCGACAACATGCGCACCTACGACAGCCGCACCTATGAGGGCGCCTACATGGCAGGCGTCATCGCGGGCAGCATGACGAAGTCGAACACGCTGGGCGTGGTCGCCTCGATCCCCATCCCCGAGGTGATCCGCAACATCAACTCCTTCACGCTGGGTGCGCAGAGCGTCAACCCGAAGGTCAAGACCAAGGTCGTCTGGGTCAACAAGTGGTTCGATCCCCCGAAGGAAGGCGAGGGCGCGCAGAGCCTGATCTCCGGCGGCGCCGACGTGCTGTTCCAGAACACCGACTCCAGCGCGGTGCTGCAGAAGGCCGAGGAGAAGGGCAAGCTGGCCTTCGGCTGGGATTCGGACATGAGCAAGTTCGGCCCGAACTCGCATCTGGCCTCGGCGGTCATCAACTGGACGCCCTACTACAGCAAGGCGGTCAAGGACGCGCTCGACGGCACCTGGCAGACCGGCGGCGTCTGGTGGGGCGTCAAGGAAGGCGCGATCGACCTGGTGTCGATCTCCGACAAGGTGCCCGCCGAGGTCAAGGACAAGGTCGCCAAGATCAAGGCCGGCCTGACCGATGGCAGCTTCGTGATCTGGAAGGGCCCGATCGTCGGCCAGGACGGCAAGGAAGTGCTGGCCAAGGATGCGGTCGCCGATGACAAGTTCCTGTCGGGCGTCAACTTCTACATCAAGGGCGTGGAAGGCAAGGTGCCGGCCGGCAACTGATCGATCGGACATCGACGACGCCTGCGAGTCACGGCACAGCCTTGGAGCTGTGCCGTGTGCTACACTCGCAGGCTTTTCCGTCATTGGCTGCACGGGGAAGACGGATCGAGAGATCTGGCCGGAGACCTGAGAGGCTGCGTTCACAAGCAGCGCCGAGGGCCCGGATCAAGCAGCCAGCAGACCCCTGAAGCAAAGAGATTTGCCATGAAGACTTTCAGCGCCAAGCCGGCCGAGGTCGTGCATGAGTGGTTTGTGATTGACGCAACGGACAAGGTTCTCGGACGGGTGGCCAGCGAAGTCGCCCTCCGCCTGCGCGGCAAGCACAAGGCCATTTACACGCCTCACGTGGACACCGGTGACTACATCGTCATCGTCAATGCGGACAAGATCCGTGTCACGGGCAACAAGGCCGAACAGAAGGTGTACTACCGCCATACCGGTCACCCGGGCGGCATCTACGGCACCAAGTTCAAGGACATGCAGGCCAAGCACCCGGGTCGCGCCATCGAGAAGGCCGTCAAGGGCATGCTGCCGAAGGGCCCGCTGGGCTACGCGATGATCAAGAAGCTGAAGGTCTACGCGGGCACCGAGCACCCGCACACCGCTCAGCAGCCCAAGTCGCTGGACATCTGAGGAGCCGACAATGATTGGTGATTGGAACTACGGCACGGGCCGTCGCAAGTCGTCGGTCGCACGTGTCTTCATCAAGAAGGGCACGGGCCAGATCACGGTCAATGGCAAGCCGGTCGAGCAGTACTTCGGCCGTCAGACCTCGATCATGATCGTCAAGCAGCCGCTGGCGCTGACCAACAATGTCGAAGCCTTCGACATCAAGGTCAACGTGCACGGTGGTGGCGAGTCCGGTCAGGCCGGCGCTGTGCGCCACGGCGTGACCCGCGCTCTGATCGACTACGACGCGAGCCTGAAGCCCGAGCTGAGCAACGCCGGCTTTGTGACCCGCGACGCTCGTGAAGTCGAGCGCAAGAAGGTCGGTCTGCACGGCGCGCGTCGCCGCAAGCAGTTCAGCAAGCGCTGATCCTCCTGCACTGCCTGCCGCCAGGTTCTGCTTTCGGGCAGATCCGGCAGGCCCTGCAGCATCGAAGGCCACCCTCGGGTGGCCTTCTGCTTTTTGCGCCGCTGTGGTGCTGACCGCAGTGGAACTCTGTCGTATCGTTCGGGCCTGTGCAACAGGATGTTGCTGCTGATCAGGATCTTGAATGCGATGGAAACTGCTGCGCCGCCGGCTGTCGGTGAGCGCACCCCGGGTCACGGTGCGCAGCCGGCTGCCCTGGCCGATCCGCTGGCTGGTGCTGGCGCTGATGATGGGCGGCTCGGCTGCGGTGGCGGTCTGGACCTATGAATACGGCCGCGAGATCGCCGGGCTGGGGCGTGATGCGGGTGCGGAGCTGCGCCTGCTGCGCGAGGAGGTCGAGCGGCTGCGTGAAGAGCACCAGCGCGCGGTGTCGGTCGCCAATGCCGCCGACAGCCTGCTGACCGCCTCCCGCACTGCCCAGGAGGCGCTGGCGGCCCGGGTCAAGGTGCTGGAGGTCGAGAACCTCGCATTGACCCGCGACATCGGCTTTCTCGAGAAGATGATGCCGGCGCCGACCGACAACCGGCCGCTGTCGGTGCGCGGACTGCAGCTGCAGGCCGACGGGCCGCAGCGGCTGCGCTATCAGGCGCTGCTGATGCAGGCGCTCGGGCAGCCCGCCGGGCTCAAGGGGCGCTACGATCTGGTACTTGTCGGGTCCTCTGACGGAAAGCCCTGGTCGCAGACCGTGTCCCGACCGAACCAGACCATCGACATCAGGCAGTACCTGCGTCTCGACGGTGTGGTGGAGTATCCGTCGGGCGTCTCGGTCCGGCAGGTGGAGTTCCGGGTGCTCGACGCGGACGGTCGCCTGCTGGTCGCCGAGACCGCCCGGCTCTGAGGGCGCGCCTGCCGGTCTGCGCCCGCTTTTCTGCACCTTTCAACCTCATCTCGACAGGATTGATTCCATGTTCAGTTCCAAGAAGCAGCCCGCGATCCGCAGCCTGATCGGCGAAGGCACCGTCATCCAGGGCACGCTGAGCTTCAGCGGCGGCCTGCGCATCGACGGCGAGGTCCAGGGCGATGTGGTGGCGGATGCCGGCAGCACCAGCATCCTGGTGATCAGCGAGAAAGCCAGGGTCACCGGCACGGTCAAGGCCGGTCATGTCATCATCAATGGCGCTGTTGTCGGGCCGATCGAGTCCAGCGTGCTGCTCGAGCTGCAGCCCAAGGCGCACATCCAGGGCGATGTCGTCTACGAGGCGCTCGAGATGCACCAGGGTGCTACCATCGAAGGTGCCTTGCACCCGCTGTCGAAGGGCGCCCGCGCCGATGCCGTGACGACCGACGACAAGCCTGCTCTCAAGCTGCTGGCCACCGGCAGCGACAAGAACTGATCACCGACCTTCACTTCCACCGGAGCCCTTGATGAGCGCCGTCGCCGAAACCCTCGACACCTCTTTCACCGACCTGCCCGCCCCGATCGTCTTCACCGACAGCGCTGCCGCCAAGGTGGCCGATCTGGTGGCCGAGGAAGGCAATCCCGACCTGAAGCTGCGCGTGTTCGTGCAGGGCGGCGGCTGCTCCGGCTTCCAGTACGGCTTCACCTTCGACGAGATCGTCAACGATGACGACACCCAGATGTCGAAGAACGGCGTGACCCTGCTGATTGACGCCATGAGCCTGCAGTACCTGACGGGCGCCGAGATCGACTACAAGGAAGACCTGAGCGGCTCGCAGTTCGTCATCAAGAACCCGAACGCGACCACCACCTGCGGTTGCGGTTCGAGCTTCTCTGTCTGAGCGCACGCCGGCCCTGAATCCGATGCACAGGCCGCCTTCGGGCGGCCTGTGTCGTTTCAGGCTGGATAGAGCGCGCCGAGAATGCGCGGGCCGCGTGCGCCGGTCACCGCCGGCTCGCCGGCCGGGCGGCGGTGCACCTGCATGCTCGCCAGCCAGGCGAAGGCGGCGGCCTCGACCTGCATGACCGGCAGGCCGCGCGTGTCGGTCGGCCGCACCGGCAGGCCAGGCAGCAGGGCCTGCAGGCGCGCCATCAGGTGACGGTTGAGCGCACCGCCGCCGCACACCAGCAGCTCGGTGGCCTCCGCGGCCTCGCGGCGCACATCGTCGGCGATGGCGCGGGCGGTCAGCTCGCACAGCGTGGCCTGCACGTCGATTGGCGCCATCGGTCCGCCGGCCGCCAGCCGGGGCTGCAGCCATTCGGGCCGGAACAGGTCGCGGCCGGTGCTTTTCGGGGCAGGCTGGCGGAAATAGGACTCGTCGAGCAGCCGCGCCAGCAGCGCGGTGTCGACATGGCCGCGTGCAGCCCAGGCGCCGTCCGCGTCATAGGCGCAGCCCTGATGGTGCTCGATCCAGTGGTCCATCAGCGCGTTGCCGGGGCCGCAGTCGAAGCCGCGCGGCGGCTGGCCAGGGCGCAGCACCGTCAGGTTCGAGATGCCGCCGATGTTGATGATCGCGCGAGCCTGGCCGTCGCCCCCGAAGATGCCCTGATGGAACATCGGCACCAGCGGGGCGCCCTGGCCGCCGGCGGCGACATCGCGGCTGCGCAGGTCGCAGACCACGTCGATGGCGGTCAGTTCGGCCAGCAGCGCGCCGTTGAGCAGCTGCACCGTGTAGCCGCAGCCGTCGTGCAGGCCGGGCTGATGGCGCACCGTCTGACCATGGGCGCCGATCGCGCGGATCGCCGTGGCCGGCGTGGCACTTTCCTGGAGCACCCGCGCGACCACCGCGGCATAGGCCCGGGCCACCGCATTGGCAGCCAGTGCGCCGCGGTGCAGCTCGTCGGGGCCGCTGGCCTGCAGCGCCATCAGCTGTTCACGCCATGCCGGCGCAAACGGCTGGTGCACATGCGCGATCAGCGTCTGCCAGGAGCCGTCGGCACCGATGCGGCACAGCACGCCGTCGATCCCGTCGAGCGAGGTGCCCGACATCAGGCCGACGAAGAGCTCGCCGTCGCTCATTCCATGCGCTGGCGGCGCGGCACCGCAGCGCTGGCCGAGCGGGTGGCCTGATCGCGCTCGGCGCTGGCGAGCTGCTCCTGCAGCTGGCGCGACATGCTGTCGAAGCGGGCACGCGCCGCGGCGGACAGCTCGGTGGCCTGGGCGGCACGGGCGATCTGCATCGGGTCGACGTGGGCGCCCTTGACCTTGAACTCGAAGTGCAGGTGCGGGCCGGTGGCCCAGCCGGTGGCGCCGACCGCGCCGATCAGGTCGCTCTGGCTGACCGACTGGCCCTTGCGCACGTCGATGCGGCTCAGGTGGGCGTAGACGGTGGCGCGGTCGCCGCTGTGCTTGACGATGACCACGTTGCCGTAGCCGTTCTGCACGCCGGCGAAGTCGACCACGCCGTCGCCGACCACCCGCACCGGCGTGCCGGTCGGCGCGCCATAGTCGACGCCCAGGTGGGCGCGCCAGGTCTGCATGATCGGGTGGAAGCGCATCGCGAAGCCGGAGGTGACCCGCGAGAAGGCCAGCGGCGAGGCCAGGAAGGCCTTGGCCTTGCTCTTGCCGTCCGGACTGAAGTAGGCGCCCTTGGTGCCCGGCTCCTGGAACCAGACCGCCGCATGGGTGTCGTTGCCGTTGATGAAGCGCGCGGCCAGCACCCGACCGGAGGAGGTGCCCCAGGTGACCGGCTCGCCATCGGCGGTCATCGTCTCGTAGACCACCGAGAAGCGGTCGCCCTTGCGCAGCTCGCGGCGGAAGTCGATGTCGCTGCCGAACATCTCGGCGATCTGGCCGGTGACCGCATCGGGCAGACGCGCCTCGTCGGCGGCGGCGAACAGCGTCGAGCTGATCGTCGCGGCGCCGGTGCGGGTCTCGACCTGCATCGGTAGCTGCTCGCTGGTCGCCTTCAGGCCGCTGTCGTCGCGGCGCACGGTGATGCGGGTGAAATGGGTGCTGTTCTGCGCGCTGTCGGCGGCCGGGCCGCGCACGACCAGCTCCTGGAGCTGACCGCCGCCGGGCGTCGATTCGGTCACCGCCTGCAGCATCTTGCCGGGCCTGCCCGAAAGGATGGTGCGTGCCGCCGGGTCGGTCCGCAAGAATTGCGCAGCCTCCGGATCGGACACGCCCAGGCGCCGCAGCAGGGTGTCGGCGGTGTCGGTCGAGCGGGTCAGGTCGGTGCGATGCAGCAGCATCTCGTACTCGGCCAGCGCCTCGGCCTGCTCGTCGAGGCCGCTCGGCGTGACCGTCTCGACGACGGTCTGCACGTTCTTCGGCGTCGAGTCGATCATGCTCAGCGGTGCCACGCCGAAGGCGGTCACGCCGCTGAAGGTCAGTGCGGCCGTGACGATCGCGCTGAAGGTCTTCGGATGTCGACGGATCGTGAGATCGGCATGCGCCAGCTGCAGGCGCACCTTTTCACCCAGTTTGTTCACGAGCGATGTTCTTGGTTCGTGGAAGGTGCGCGGGCGCATTCTTCCCGGATTGACGTCCGGCCCCCGGTTCTCCCTCCGTGCTCGCCACCCGCCGGTGGCTCGTGCCGGCTGGGACTGACGCTCTAGAATCCGGGACCCGCTCTCGTTGGTGTCTGTTGTTCTTGGTTCTGTCTTGATCTGCGAAACCGGACCAGTATACCCACGCACTTCGAAGTTACGAACCAATAACCCCCCGTTTCACTCATGCGCCAAGATTTAACCGAAATCGAAGATTCAGTGCGGAAAGCGCTGGAAGTCACGTTGCGTGGTTGCGATGAGCTGCTGCCGCAGCCGGAGTGGATCGGGAAACTGCAGCGCTCGCAGCGCACCGGCCAGCCGCTGCGCATCAAGCTGGGCCTGGATCCGACGGCGCCCGACATCCACCTCGGGCACACCGTGGTGCTCAACAAGATGCGCCAGCTGCAGGATCTGGGGCATCAGGTGATCTTCCTGATCGGCGACTTCACCTCGATGATCGGCGATCCGTCGGGCCGCAACACCACGCGTCCTCCTCTGACGGCCGAGCAGATCAAGGTCAACGCGGAGACCTACTACCGCCAGGCCAGCCTGGTGCTGGACCCGGCGCGCACCGAGATCCGCTACAACGCCGAGTGGTGCGACCCGCTGGGCGCGCGCGGCATGATCGAGCTGGCCAGCCGCTACACGGTGGCGCGCATGATGGAGCGCGACGACTTCACCAAGCGCTTCAAGGCCGGCACGCCGATCTCGGTGCACGAGTTCCTGTACCCCCTGATGCAGGGGTATGACTCGGTCGCGCTGAAGTCGGATCTGGAACTGGGCGGCACGGACCAGAAGTTCAATCTGCTGATGGGGCGCCACCTGCAGCAGGAATACGGCCAGGAGCCGCAGTGCATCCTGACGATGCCGCTGCTGGTCGGCCTGGACGGCGTCGAGAAGATGTCGAAGTCCAAGGGCAACTACATCGGCATCAGCGAGCCGGCCAACGCGATGTTCGCCAAGCTGTTGTCGATCAGCGACGACCTGATGTGGACCTACTTCACGCTGCTGAGCTTCCGCAGCGAGGCGGAGATCGCGGCGCTGAAGGCCGAGGTCGAGGCCGGGCGCAACCCGAAGGATGCCAAGGTGATGCTGGCCAAGGAAATCACCACCCGCTTCCACGGCGCGGCGGCGGCCGATGCGGCCGAGCAGGACTTCCAGAACCGCTCGAAGGGCGGCATTCCGGACGAGATCCCGGAGGTCACGCTGTCGGGCGCGCCGCTGGGCATCGGCGCGCTGCTGAAGCAGGCCAACCTGGTGGCTTCGTCCAGCGAAGGCCTGCGCATGGTCGAGCAGGGCGGCGTGCGCATCGACGGCGCGGTCGTCAGCGACAAGGGCCTGAAGGTCGAGGCCGGCACCCTGGTCGTGCAGGTGGGCAAGCGCAAGTTCGCACGCGTCACGCTGGGCTGAGCTGCCAGGCGCCTGGGCGCCTGTGCCGACAAGAAGAAGGGCCGCATCCGCGGCCCTTTCTCATTCTTCCCGGGCTTCAGGCAGACCGGTGCGCAGCAGCCAGTGCCTGAGCCGGTGCCTTCAGTCGGCGTACTGGCCGGCGGCCTTGATGACCGGGCCCCACTTGGCGATCTCGGCCTCGACGAACTTCTTGTGCTCGGCCGGGTTGACGCGCCCGTCGTCGACGATGTCGGCGCCCAGCGCTTCCTGGTTCTTGATGAACTGGGCGTCCTTCAGCGCGGTCTTCAGCGCGGCGTTGACCTTGTCGAGCACCGGCTTCGGGGTGTTCTTCGGCGCGTACAGGCCGTGCCAGATGGTGACGTTGAAACCCTTCAGGCCGACTTCGTTCAGGGTCGGCAGGTTCTTCACCGCGTCGCCGGTCAGGCGCTTGGTGGTGGTGACCGCATAGGCCTTGACCTTGCCACCGCTGATCTGGCTGGTGGTGTTGGTGGTCTGGTCGCACATCAGGTCGACCTGGCCGCCGATCAGGTCGGTCATCGCCGGGCCGGTGCCCTTGTACGGCACGGTGGTCATGTCGATCTTGGTGCTCTGCTGGAACAGCAGGCCGCACAGGTGCGAGGCCGATCCCAGGCCGGCGTTGGCCAGGTTGATCTTGCCCTTGTTGGCATCGAGCCACTTGGCGAGGTCGGCGTAGTTGGCCGCCGGCATCGTCGGGCGCGCGATCAGCGTCATCGGCACTTCGTTGATGAGGCCCAGGTACTCGAAGTCGTTGAGCGCGTCGTACTGCAGCTTGCGGTACAGCGCCGGCGCGGTGGCCATCGCGACGTGGGCCAGCAGCAGGGTGTAGCCGTCGGCACTCGCCTTGGCGACCTTGGTGTGACCCAGCGTGCCGCCAGCGCCGGCGACGTTCTCGATGATGACCTGGCCGCCCAGCGGCTTGCGGATCGCTTCGGCCAGATCGCGGGCCACCTTGTCGGTCGGGCCACCCGCGGCGAACGGCACGACGATGGTGATCGGCTTTTCGGGATAGTTCTGGGCCGAGGCGCCAAGGGCCATCGTGGCGAGGGTCACGGCCGTGAGCAGACGCTTCATGGGGTCTCCGGGATCTGTGGGCTGGGTGTGTCCGCAAGGACGGGTGGATCGATCGGCGCGCCAGCCGGAGCCGGCGCGCGAGCGCATGGTAGCGGCCCGTGCCGGTGCCGGTATCTCGGAAACTACTTAAGGCGGTCAGTTCCTGTCAGCTTCCGTCCGGTTGTTCAGCGGTAGCTGCGCCGGTCCTCGATGACCCGGCCGTCGTTGGGCAGGCTGTCCGGCGTGGCCAGCACGATCACCGCGCGCAGCTTGGTCACCTCGCGCACCGTGTCGGCCAGCCGGGCGGCCAGGCCCTCGGGCGCCTGCGCGCATTCGACCTGCAGCGTCATGCGGTCGTCGCTCATCTCGCCCTCGACCACCAGCCGCGCGCGGCCGAGGCCGTCCACCCGGTGCCGGCGCAGCACCTCGGCCACCTGCGAGGGGTGCACGAACATGCCGCGCACCTTGGTGGTCTGGTCGGCGCGGCCGAGCCAGCCGCGGATGCGCGGCGCGGTGCGGCCGCTCGGGCAGGGGCCGGGCAGGATGGCCGACAGGTCGCCGGTGCCGAAGCGGATCAGCGGGTAGTCCGGGTTCAGCGTCGTCACCACCACCTCGCCGACCTCGCCGTCGGGCACCGGGTCGCCGGTGCCGGGACGCACGATCTCGACGATCACGCCCTCGTCGAGCACCAGGCCCTCGCGTGCGGCGGTCTCGTAGGCGATCAGGCCGAGGTCGGCGGTGGCGTAGCACTGGTGGCCTTGCACGCCGCGCTCGGCCAGCCAGTCGCGCAGGCTGGGCGGAAAGGCTTCGCCGCTGACCAGCGCCTTGGTGAGCGAGCCGATGTCGGCGCCGGTCTCGGCCGCCTTCTCGATCAGGATCTTCAGGAAGCCCGGCGTGCCGATGTAGCCGTGCGGGCGCAGCTCGGTCATGGCCTGCAGCTGCAGCTCGGTGTTGCCGACGCCGCCGGCGAAGACCGCGCAGCCCAGCGCATGCGCGCCGGTCTCCATCATCGAGCCCGCCGGCGTCAGGTGGTAGCTGAAGCTGTTGTGGATCAGGTCGCCGGCGCGGAATCCCGCGGCGAAGATCGCGCGCGCCATGCGCCAGTAGTCGCGCCCGGCGCCCTCGGGCTCGTAGATCGGGCCGGGCGACTGGAAGACCCGCAGCGCGCCGCGCCCCGGGCCCTGGCCGCGCCAGCCGATCGCGGCGAAGCCGCCGAAGGCGTCCTGCGCCCGCTGCGCCTTCTGCCGCTCGAGCAGCTCGCCTTTGCGGATCACCGGCAGGCGCGCCAGCGCGGCGCGGTCGGTCACCGCGGCGGCATCGATGCCGGCCAGCAGCTCGGCGAAGGCCGGCGTGCCCGCCTGCGCGTGCGCCACCTGAGCCGGCAGCGCCGCGAACTGCGCCGCCTCGCGTTCGGCCGGGTCGCGGATTTCCAGTGCGTCGTAGAACTCGCTCACGGCGCAGCCTTTCTTGCTCGGGGTGAAGAGAGGTGGGGAGAGGGGAGAGGCGCAGGCCTCAGGCCAGCCAGCGCTTGCGGCGCTTGTAGCTCTTGACGTCCTTGAAGCTCTTGCGGTCGCCGCCGCCCATGCCGAGGTAGAACTCCTTGACATCCTCGTTCTCGCGCAGCGCCCGGGCCTCGCCGTCCATCACGATGCGGCCGTTTTCGAGGATGTAGCCGTAGTCCGAGTAGCGCAGCGCGATGTTGGTGTTCTGCTCGGCCAGCAGGAAGGTCACGCGCTCCTTGGTGTTCAGATCCTTCACGATCTCGAACACCTCTTCGACGATCTGCGGCGCCAGGCCCATCGAGGGCTCGTCGAGCAGCACCATCTTCGGGTTGGCCATCAGCGCGCGGCCGATCGCGCACATCTGCTGCTCGCCGCCGGAGGTGTAGGCGGCCTGGCTGGTGCGGCGGGTCTTGAGCCGGGGAAAGTAGTTGTAGACCTTCTCCAGCGTCTCGGCCACCGCCGCCTTGCCGTCCCGGCGGGTGTAGGCGCCGGTCATCAGGTTCTCCTCGATGGTCAGATGCGCGAAGCAGTGCCGGCCTTCCATGACCTGCACCACGCCGCGGTTGACCATGTCGGAGGTCGAGAGCTTCTCGATGCGCTCGCCGCGCAGCTCGATCGAGCCCTTGGTGACCTCGCCGCGCTCGCCGGCGAGCAGGTTGCTGACCGCGCGCAGCGTCGTCGTCTTGCCCGCGCCGTTGCCGCCGAGCAGCGCGACGACCCGGCCTTCGGGCACCTGCAGCGACACGCCCTTGAGCACCAGGATCACATGGTTGTAGATCACCTCGATGCCGTTGACGTTCAGGAGGATGTTCGGAGTGCTCATGGGGCGTGTCCGCTGGGGTGGGGGATCAGGCGAGGGCGATCAGGACTGGCAGTCCTCGGGCTTGCGGCGCTCGAGCTTCTTCTCGGCGGCGTACTTGTCGGCCGCGGCCTTGACCATCGGCTTGAGGATCATGTCGTCGGCCTGCAGCCAGTCGGAGGTGAAGCCCCATTTCTTGCCGTCCCAGGTGTGCACCCGGACCCAGCCGGCGCCGACATGGTCCTGACAGCTGGTCGAGACCGGTCGCATGACGCCGGCGAAGCCCAGGCCGTCGAGCTTCTTCTGGTCGAGCGCGAGGTTCTCCAGACCCCAGCGGACCTGCTCGCCGCTCATGACCTTGCCCTTGCCGAAGCGCTCCTGGGCGCGCTTGACGCCCTCGACGCCCAGCATCGCCGAGATCATGCCGCGCATGTAGAGCACCGAGCCGACCTCCTCCTTCGGGCCGGTGCCCTGGCCCTTGCCATGCAGCTTGGCCAGGATGTCCTGCACCACCTTGGCATCGGGCTGCGCGCCGTGCTGCATGGCCGCGGCGTTGTAGCCCTTGGCGGCCTCGCCGACGTCCTTGACATCGGGCTCGGCGCCGGCCCACCACACGCCGTACATCTTCTCGCGCGGATAGCCGGTGGCCACCGCCTCCTTCAGCGCGGTGGAGTTCATCACGCCCCAGCCCCACAGGAAGACATAGTCCGGGCGGCTCTGGCGGATCTGCAGCCAGGTCGACTTCTGCTCGACGCCCGGCGCGGTCACCGGCAGCATCTGCAGCTCGAAGCCGTGCATCTTGGCGCGTTCCTGCAGCACCGGGATCGGCTCCTTGCCGAAGGGCGAGTCGTGGTAGACGAGCGCGATCTTCTTGCCCTTGAGCTTGTCGAGGCCGCCTTCCTTCTTGCCGACATGCTGCACCAGCGCGTCGGCGTTGATCCAGTAGGTGCCCAGCAGCGGGAAGTTCCACTTGAACACGCCGCCGTCGGCCGACTCCGAGCGGCCGTAGCCGGCGGTGATCAGCGGGATCTTGTCGACCGGTGCCTTCTCGGTCAGCGCGAAGGTGATGCCGGTGGACAGCGGCTGGAACACGGTCGCGCCCTTGCTCTTCAGGCGTTCGTAGCACTCGACGCCGCGGTCGGTGGCGTAGCCGGTCTCGCATTCCTCGAAGGAGATCTTCACGCCGTTGAGGCCGCCGTTGGCATTGACCAGCTTCAGGTAGTCCACATAGCCGTTGGCGAAGGGCACGCCATTGGGGGCGTACGGGCCGGTGCGGTAGACCAGCACCGGGAAGAACTGCTCCTTGGCCTGCGCGAACGCGGCCGGTGCGGTGGTCGCGCCGGCGACGGCGGCGACGATCGAGGCGGCAAGGGCGAGCGACTTCAGCTTCATGGGAACCTCCGGGTCAGCGGGAGTGAGGAAACATGCGGTGGGGCGGGGGACGGGACGGACGCGATTCAGTGCGGGAAGGGCCACAGGCGCAGCTTCTCCTTGGCGATCGACCACAGCCGGGCCAGGCCGTGCGGCTCGACGATCAGGAAGAAGACGATCAGCGCACCGAAGATCATGTATTCCAGGTGCGAGGCGGTCGCGGTGGAGATCGGCACGCCCAGCCAGGCCGGGATCTGGTTGAGCAGGATCGGCAGGATCACGATGAAGGCCGCGCCGAAGAAGCTGCCCATGATCGAGCCCAGGCCGCCGATGATGATCATGAACAGCAGCTGGAAGGAGCGGTCGATCGAGAACGCCGCCGGCTCCCACGAGCCCAGGTGCACGAAGCCCCACAGGCCGCCGGCCACGCCGACGATGAAGCTCGACACCGCGAAGGCGCTCAGCTTGGCCTGGACCGGACGGATGCCGATGACGGAGGCGGCCACGTCCATGTCGCGCATCGCCATCCACTCGCGCCCGACATTGCCACGCACCAGGTTCTTGGCCATCAGGCCGAACACGCACAGGAAGGCCAGGCAGAACAGGTATTTCGCCGCCGGCGTGTCGATCGGCAGACCCAGCACCTGCAGGCCCGAGACGCTCACCGAGCCGGAGGCCGAGTCATTGGTGAACCACTTGATGCGCAGGAAGCTCCAGTCGATGAAGAACTGCGCCGCCAGCGTCGCCACCGCCAGGTATAGGCCCTTGATGCGCAGCGACGGAATGCCGAACAGCACGCCCACCACCGTCGCGCAGACCCCGCCCAGCAGCAGCGCCGGGACCACCGGCATGCCCTCGATGCGCACGAAGAAGTTGTAGGCCGCGTAGGCGCCGACCGCCATGAAGCCGCCGGTCCCCAGCGAGATCTGGCCGCAGTAGCCCACCAGGATGTTGAGCCCCAGCGCCGCCAGCGACAGGATCAGGAAGGGGATCAGGATGGCGCGGAAGATGTACTCCGACGCCACCATCGGCACCACCACCGCCGCGAAGGCGACGAGCAGCAGGATGCCCAGCCGGTCCTGCGCGATCGGGAAGATCTGCTGGTCCGAGGCGTAGCTGGTCTTGAACTGGCCGTTCTCACGGTAAAGCATGGGGGTGTCTCCTCAGACTCGGACTCAGACGCGGTCGATGATCTTTTCGCCGAACAGGCCCTGCGGACGCACCAGCAGGAAGATCAGCGCCAGCGCATAGGCGAACCAGATCTCGATGCCGCCGCCCACCATCGAGCCGATGTAGACCTCCGAGAGCTTCTCGCCCACGCCGATGATCAGCCCGCCGATGATCGCGCCCGGCACCGAGGTCAGGCCGCCCAGGATCACCACCGGCAGCGCCTTCAGCGCCACCAGCGACAGCGAGAACTGCACGCCCAGCTTGCTGCCCCAGATGATCCCGGCCACCAGCGCCACGAAGCCCGCCACCGACCAGACGATCACCCAGATGCGGTTGAGCGGAATGCCGATGGACTGCGCGGCCTGGTGGTCGTCGGCCACCGCACGCAGCGCGCGGCCGGTGGCGGTGTACTGGAAGAAGGCCGCCAGGACCGCCACCATCGAGGCGGCGATCAGCGCCGCATACAGATCCTCCTGGCCGACCAGGATGCCGCCCTGGAAGACGTTCTCCAGCAGGAAGATCGGGTCCTTGGGCAGACCGACGTCGATCTTGTAGATGTCCGAGCCGAAGATCGTCTGGCCGGCGCCGTCGAGAAAGTAGGTCACGCCCAGCGTGGCCATCAAGAGCGTGATGCCCTCCTGGTTGACCAGCTTGCCCAGCACCCAGCGCTCGATCACCCAGGCCACGCCGACCATCACCGCCATCGCGGCGACGAAGGCCAGGATGTTGCCCAGCGTCTTGCTCTCGATGCCCAGGCCGGCCGGGATCCATTCGGAGAAGCGCGCCATCGCCAGCGCGGCCAGCAGCACCATCGCGCCCTGCGCGAAGTTGAAGACGCCGGAGGCCTTGAAGATCAGCACGAAGCCGAGCGCGATCAGCGAATACAGCATGCCCGTCATCAGGCCGCCGATCAGGGTCTCGAGGAAGAATCCCATGTTGCGTGTCTCCCTGCGGTTCAGTGGCTGGTGCCGAGGTACGCGCTGATGACGTCCTCGTTGCTGCGCACCTCGTCGGGCGTGCCGTCGCCGATCTTCTTGCCGTAGTCGAGCACGACGACGCGGTCGGAGATGTCCATCACCACGCCCATGTCATGCTCGATCAGCACGATCGTGGTGCCGAACTCCTCGTTGACGTCGAGGATGAAGCGGCACATGTCCTGCTTCTCCTCGACGTTCATGCCGGCCATCGGCTCGTCGAGCAGCAGCACCTGCGGCTCCATCGCCAGGGCCCGGCCCAGGTCGACCCGCTTCTGCAGGCCGTAGGGCAGCCGGCCCACAGGCGTCTTGCGGAAGGCCTGGATCTCGAGGAAGTCGATGATGTGCTCGACATGCTCGCGGTGCGCCGACTCTTCGCGCTCGGCCGGGCCCCAGCGCAGCGCCTGAAGGAAGAGGTTGCTCTTCATCTTCATGTTGCGCCCGGTCATGATGTTGTCGATCACGCTCATGCCCTTGAACAGCGCCAGGTTCTGGAAGGTGCGCGCCAGCCCCATCTCGGCGACCTGCCGGCGGTTCATGTGGCTGAAGCGCTGGCCGCGGAAGGTGATCTGCCCCTCCTGCGGCGCGTAGACGCCGTTGATGCAGTTCAGCATCGAGCTTTTGCCGGCGCCGTTCGGGCCGATGATCGAGCGGATCTCGTGCTCGCGCACATTGAAGCTGATGTCGGTCAGCGCCTTGACGCCGCCGAAGCGCAGGGAGATGTTGGCCACGTCCAGGATGACGTCGCCGATCTTCTTGCCGCTGCTGTCGTGGCTGTTGCTCATGCCGCCCTCCGGACCGCGGGAAAGGTCTTCGCGTCGATGATCTTCAGCGTCGCCGAGACGCTGCCGCTGCGGCCGTCCTCGAACTTGACCGCCGTCTCGATGAACTGCTCGGAGCGGCCGTCGTACATCGCGTCGATCAGCACCCGGTACTTGTCGGCGATGGCGCCGCGCTTGACCTTGCGGGTGCGGGTCATCTCGCCGTCGTCGGCGTCGAGTTCCTTGTGCAGCACCAGGAAGCGATGGATCTGGCTGCCGGCGAGCATCTCGTCCTGCGCCAGGTCGGCATTGGTCTTCTCGACGCACTCGCGCATCAGCGCGAGCACCTCGGGCTTGCCGGCCAGGTCGGTGTAGCCGGCGTAGGGCAGGTTGCGCCGCTCGGCCCAGTTGCCCGCGGCCTCCATGTCGAGGTTGATGAAGGCGCAGACCCGGTCGCGGCCGTCGCCGAAGGCCACCGCCTCCTTGATGAAGGGATAGAACTTCAGCTTGTTCTCGACGTACTTCGGGGCGAACATCGCGCCGTCGTGCACGCCGCCCCGGATGCGGCCGACATCCTTGGCGCGGTCGATGATCTTCAGGTGGCCGGTGGCGTCGATGAAGCCGGCGTCGCCGCTGTGGTACCAGCCGTCCCTGGTCAGCACCTCCTCGGTCGCCTTGGGGTTCTTGTAGTACTCCTTCAGCAGCCCCGGCGACTTGATCATGATCTCGCCGGATTCGGCCAGGCGGATCTCGACGCCGTCGCAGGGCACGCCCACCGTGTCGGCGCGCGCCTCGTGGTCGGGCTGCAGGCAGACGAAGACGGCGGTCTCGGTCGAGCCGTAGAGCTGCTTCAGGTTGATGCCGATCGAGCGGTAGAAGGTGAACAGGTCCGGGCCGATCGCCTCGCCGGCGGTGTAGGCCACCCGCACCCGGCTCAGGCCCAGCGTGTTGCGCAGCGGGCCGTAGATGCACAGATCGCCCAGGCGGTACTTCAGCCTGTCCATGAAGCCGACCGGCTTGCCGTCCATCAGGTCCGGGCCGACCCGGCGCGCATGGTCCATGAAGGTCTTGAAGAGATTCTTCTTCAGCGCCCCGGCATCCTCCATGCGGATCGTCACGCTGGTCAGCAGGCCCTCGAAGACCCGCGGCGGCGCGAAGTAGTAGGTCGGGCCGATCTCCTTCAGGTCGATCGTGACGGTGGCGGCCGATTCCGGGCAGTTGACGACATAGCCGCAGGCCAGCCACTGCGCGTAGCTGAAGATGTTCTGGCCGATCCAGGCCGGCGGCAGGTAGGCCAGCACCTCCTCGGCGGCGGTGAGGCGGTCGAACTTCGCGCCGGCCTGCGCGCGGTCGATCAGCGAGCGGTGGGTGTGCACCACGCCCTTCGGATTGCCGGTGGTGCCGGAGGTGAAGAACATCGCCGCGACATCGCCGGGCTGCACCGCCTCGACCGCCCGATCGAAGAAGCCCGCATGGCGGGCCGCCCAGGCCTCGCCCTCGGCCAGCAGCGTGTCGATCGAGGCCAGGCCGGGCTCGTCGTACTTGCGCAGGCCGCGCGGATCGTCGTACCAGATGCGCGCCAGCTGCGGGCACTGCTCGCGGGCCTCGAGCAGCTTGTCGACCTGCTCCTGGTCCTCGACCACCGCGAAGCCGACCTCGGCATTGTTCAGCGGGAAGACATATTCGGCGCCGGTCGCATCCTGGTAGAGCGGCACCGGAATGGCGCCCAGGCACTGCGCGGCCAGCATGGCCATCGTCAGTCGCGGCCGGTTGTCGCCGACCACCACCAGATGCTGGCCGCGCTGCAGGCCGGCCGCGGCCAGGCCGGCGGCCATGCGGGCGACCTCGTCAGCCAGCCGGCGCCAGCTGCGGGTCTGCCAGATGCCGTATTCCTTCTCCCGGATGGCGTCTGCATCGGGGCGCTGCCGGGCATGTTCCAGCAGCAGGCGCGGAAAGGTCGAGCTCACCTTGGCGTCTCCTCGTCCTCGTTGTCGGGTGGGATGCGGATCGGTGCCGGGCGGCGGATCCGTCTTGTTGTCCGTGAGGCATGGTAAGTCCGGGTTTGACGTCAGGATGTCAGCCTGACGACAATCCTAGGGACTCTCCCAAGCGGAGTTTCCCGATCTGGAGGCATCCCGATGAGCCTGATGACGCTGCGCGAGCGCTCTCGCCTTCCCTCTGCGGCGGAGCTGGACGGCATTCTCTGGCTGGGCACGCTGTCGTCCTCGCACCGACGGCTGGCGGCCGGCGCGATGCGGGTGGTGCAGGCCGAGCCCGGCGAGGTGCTGTGCCGCACCGGTCGGCCGGCGGTCTACTGGTTCGGGGTGGTCGACGGCCTGCTGAAGATGAGCAGCGATGCGGGCGATGGCGGCGCGCCGCTGACCTTCACCGGCGTGCCGCCCGGGGCCTGGTTCGGCGAGGGCACGCTGCTCAAGTGCGAGGCCTACCGCTACAACATCGAGGCGCTGCGCCGATCGGTGGTGGCCGGCATCCCGGTCGAGGTCTTCCATGAGCTGATCGCGCACAGTCTGCCGTTCAACCGCTTCGTGGTGAACCAGCTCAACGAGCGGCTGGGCCAGTTCATCGCGGCGCGCGAGATCGACCGCATCCATGATCCCGACTCGCGGGTGGCGCGCAATCTGGCGGCGCTGTTCCATCCTGTGCTGTACCCCGCGGTCGGCGAGATGCTGCGCATCACCCAGCAGGAGCTGGGCTATCTGGTCGGCCTGTCGCGCCAGCGGGTCAACGAGGCGCTGCGCACGCTGCAGGCGCAGCAGCTCATCCGCATCGAGTACGGCGGCGTGCGGGTGCTGGACCTGCCTGGTCTGCGCACCTACGCGCCGGACAGCCGCAGGGCCGGCCTGGAGAGGATGGCGACATGACGGCTGCCGCACCCGGCGCAAGGGCGCGAATCGTCCTGGCCTGGCGCGCCGGCGTGGCCGTGCTGCTGGCGGGCGTGCTGTCGCAGGCGCTGGCCGCCGGGCCGGCCGAGAACGCCGACATCTGGCTGGCGATGGACGACGGCGCGGCGGTGCTGATGCGTCATGCCGAGGCGCCGGGCGGCGGCGATCCGCCGGGTTTCCGGCTCGACGACTGCACGACGCAGCGCAATCTCGACGAGGTCGGGCGCGATCAGGCGCGGCGCATCGGCCAGGCTTTCCGCGAGCGCGGCATCCGGGTCGGCCGGGTGCTCAGTTCGCGCTGGTGCCGGGCGCGCGACACCGCACGCCTGGCCTTCGGCGAGCCGGTGCAGGAGGCCGAAGTCTTCGATTCCTTCTTCGGCACGCCGCAGCGGCGCGAGGCCCGGACGGCCGACGCGCGGCAGCTGCTGCGGCAGTGGCGAGGGCCGGGCGTGCTGGTGGTGATCACGCACCAGGTCAACATCACCGCGCTGACCGGCGTCTTTCCGGCTCCCGGGGAGGCGGTGGTGCTGAACGTGCGCGACGCCGACCTGCCGCTGCTGGGGCGGATCCGGCCGGCGCCCTGAACTCAGTGCACGAAGCCGATCGGCGAGCGCCGCCCTGCGCCGGCCTCGGGCAGGTCGGCGACCAGGATGGTGGTGCGCCGCGCCAGCTTGGCGTTGCCGAAGGCGGTCATCCAGGCGCGGCGCATCTCGCGCGGCGCCATCTCGGCGAAGCGCTCGAGCACCGCCTCGGAGGGCGTCTCGTCGAAGCGCCGGCCCCAGTCGTGCGAGGCGCGGATCGAGGCGTGCAGCCTGAGCGCGATCTGGCGGGCTGCGGCCGCGTCCGGCCGCTCGATCTCGTGCACGTTGACCCGGTTGAGGATCGGCTCGGGGATCGTGCGCTCGTCGTTGGCGGTGGCGACCCAGATCACCTGGCTGGCGTCGATCGCGACTTCGGCGAACTCGTCGGTGAAGCTGTGCGCGGTGTCGTGCTCGAGCAGGCTGTAGAGCGAGCCCAGCGGATCGTAGGCCTGCTCGCCGCCGGCCTTGTCGATCTCGTCGATGACAATGACCGGGTTGGCATACTGGCCGTCGACCAGCGTCTCGAAGACCTTGCCGGGCCGTGCGCCCTTCCACTGGCTCGAGGCCCCCGAGAGCACCCAGCCGGCGGTCAGCGAGCTCATCGGCACCATCCCCATTCCGGTGCCCAGCAGCCCGGCCAGCGCCCTGGCGAAGTGCGTCTTGCCCACGCCGGGCGGGCCCAGCAGCAGCATCGGCGTGATCTCGAGCGCATCGCCGCTGTCCTCGCACAGCGCGATCTGGCGGCGCACGTCGTCGAGCACCGCATGGAAGTTGGGCAGCTCCTCGTAGAGGTGCGCCATCGCCGGCAGGCCGGCGGGCTTGACCTGGAAGCGTTCGGGGCCTTTTTCCAGCATGCGCTCGTAGGTGGCACGCAGGTTCTCGTGCTCCTTGCCGGCGAGCTTGCCAAGGCGCCGCTCGACCTCGTCGAGCCGGTAGACGGAGCGCATCCGCGCGATCGGGATCGCTCCGCGGGGAGAGTCCGCACCCGTCGTGCAGACCAGTTCCGTGCGTGGGGGCAGCATGTCAGTCTCCTGAAGATCCGGGAATCCGGGAACCTGCGCTGGAGACAAGCATGCCGCAGGCCAGGACGGCCTGTCACTCCGGGATGCTCCCGCAAGCGGGGGTTGATCTGCTGACTGCATCGGCCGATGCGGCATCACAGTGCGAGCTGCGGTGCGATGGGGCATGGGCCGACGAGGGTGTGTGGGGCAGATGTCGAGGACAGCGGGATCAGGGGCGATCGCAGGACGACCGGCAGGGCGCGTGACGGCAGCCCTGCGGCCGCCATGGCTGCCGCGGCTGCTGAGGACGATCCTGCTGCTCGGCCTGCTTGGTGTGTTTGGCGTGCCCGGCCTGCCGTCGGCGCGCGCCGCCCTGGCCCCGACCTCAGCCCCGGAGCTGCTCCGGCTGGACTCGCGCGCTGGCGCTGCGCTGGAGGTGTGGTCCGGCCTGAAGGTGCTGCGCGACGATGGCCACGCGCTCGACTTCAGTGCGGCCCGCGTGCTGCGTGACCGGGCTGAACGGCCTGCGGTGCCCCTGGCCAACTTCGGTGAACATGCCGGCACGCTCTGGCTCTTCCTGGAGGTCGAGATCGGCCCGCAGGCGGCCGGCGAATGGCTGCTGGATGTGGCCTATCCGGCACTCGACGAGGTGGACCTGCAGGTGCTGCGCGACGGCCGCGAGGTGGCGATGCTGCGCAATGGCGACCGGCTGACCGGCCGCGAGCGCCCGCTGCTGGCCCGCACCCATCTGATGCCGCTGCGGCTGGAGCGGGGCCGCCATGAGCTGATCCTGCGGGTGCGCAGCTCCGGCAGCCTGATCGTGCCGCTGTGGCTGATGACGCCCGAGATGCACCGCTTGCACGAGGAGCGCGCGCAGCTGGTGCAGGGGCTGGCGACCGGGGTGATGCTGTCGCTGCTGCTGTACAGCCTGGCGCAGTGGTACAGCCTGCGCGACCGCATGTTCGCGTACTACGGCCTGAGCGTGCTGAGCCTGGGGCTGTTCCAGATCGCCTTCCAGGGCGTGGGCATGCAGCACCTGTGGAGCGAATATCCGACGCTGGCCGAGAAGATACCGCCGGTCTGCGTGCTGCTGGGCATCACCGGCACCTTCCTGTTCATCAACCGGGCGCTGGCCATCGCGGAGCTGTCGCCGCGGCTGTCATGGGCGATGAAGATCGGTGCGCTGCTGTGCGCCGGCGCGGCGCTGCTGGTGCTGCTCGGCCTGCTGAGCTATCGCGACGGGCAGCGCATCGCCAAGGTGCTGGGCCAGCTGCCGACGCTGCTGGCGCTGCCGCTGGCCTGGCGGCGCTGGCGTCAGGGCGATGCGGCGGCCGGCTACATCCTGGCGGGCTGGACGGTCTACACCGCCGGCGTGCTGGTGCTGGCGCTGCTGATCAGCGGCCGGCTGCCCGCCACGCCCCTGGTGCTGCACGGTTTCCAGATCGCATCGCTGGCCGAGATGGTGATGTGGCTGGTGGTCACCGGCGTGCGGGTGGCCGCGCTGCGGCGCGCGGCCGAGCGGGTGCGCCATGATGGCGAGCGCCTGCGCCTGCTGGCCGAGACCGATGCGCTGACCAGTGCGCTCAACCGGCGCGGCCTGCAACAGGCGGCCGGACCGTTGCTGGAACGCGTCCGGCCCGGCCAGGCGACCGTGCTCTTCCTGCTCGACCTCGACGGCTTCAAGCCGGTCAACGACCGTTTCGGCCATCAGGCCGGCGACCGGGTGCTGGTCGAGGTGGCCCGCCGCCTGCAGGCCCAGGTGCGCCAGACCGATCTGGTGGCCCGCATCGGCGGCGACGAGTTCGTCGTGATGGCCGCCGGCCTGCCGGACGAGCCGGCAGCGCTGCGGCTCGGGCAGGCGCTGCTGGATGCGATCGCGCCCGACATCGAGGTGGAGCCGGGCCAGCCCTGCCGCGTCGGCGCGACGATCGGCCTGGCGATGGTGCCGGACGACGGGCGCGACATCGCCGTGCTGCTCGAGCGCGCCGATCAGGCGATGTATGCGGGCAAGCAGGCCGGCAAGCGCCAGGTGCGGCGCTTCACTTGACGAAGGTGTTGAGCTGGATGATCGGCAGCAGCACCGCCAGCACGATCACCATGACGATGCCGCCCATGCCGACGATCAGCAGCGGCTCCAGGATGGTCGCGGTCTGCATCGCGCGGCGCTGCACCTCGGCGCCGAGCTGGGTGGCGGCGCGCTGCAGCATCAGCGGCAGCTCGCCGGTCTGCTCGCCCAGGCGGGCGAACATCGCCAGCAGCCCTGGAAAGCGCTTCTTCGCCGCCAGCGCCGAGGCCAGCGGCGCGCCTTCGCGCACCTGCACCAGCGCCTCCATCGCGTCGGCGCGCATCGCGCGGTTGGACAGCGTCTCGGCCGCGGCCTGCAGCGCCTTCAGGATCGGCACCCCGGAGCCCGCCAGCATCGCCAGCGTGCCGGCAAAGCGCGCGGCGTTGTAGCCGCGCGCCAGCCGGCCGAACAGCGGCAGGCGCAGCAGCGCCGCATCCAGCCGCTCGCGGGTGGCCTCGTTGCGGCGCATCAGCACCAGCGTGGCGCCCGCACCGATCAGCGCCAGCAGCAGCGCCCAGCCCCACTGGCGCAGGAAGGCGCTGACCGCCAGCATCGCGCTGGTCAGCAGCGGCAGCGCCTTCTTGCTGCCGGCGAAGACCTGCGCCACCTGCGGCACCACATAGGTCACCAGAAAGATGACGATCACGACCGCCACCACCGAGACGATGGCCGGATACAGCGTCGCGCCGATCAGCTTGGCCTTGAGCGCCTGGCGCTCCTCCAGGTCGTCGGCCAGGCGCTCGAGCACCCGGCCGAGCTGGCCGCTCTGCTCGCCGGCGGCCACCACTGCGCGGTAGACCTCGTCGAACTCGCGCGGCGCGCCGGACAGCGCGCGCGCAAAGGGCGAGCCGGCATTGACCTCGGCGCGCAGATGCGCGAGCAGCTCGCGCTGGCGCGGCTCCTCGGCCTCGTCGGCCAGTGCGGTCAGCGCGCGTTCCAGCGGCAGGCCGGCGGCCACCAGACCGGCGAGCTGGCGGGTCCAGACCGCCAGCGTGGTCGCGGTGAAGACCCGCCGGCGCAGCAGCGAGGCGCCCGCGCCGCTGCCGGTGGCCTCGCTCTCCGAGGTCACCGGACTGACCTCCAGCGGCACCAGCGACCGCGCCCGCAGCTGCGCGCGCACCGCGCGGGCGCTGTCGCCCTCGAGCAGGCCGCTCTGGGTCTTGCCGCTGGCGTCGAGCGCCTCGAATCGGTAGGCGGGCATCAGTCCCTCGTCACCCGCAGCAGCTCTTCCATCGAGGTGATGCCGGCGGCCACCAGCCGCTCGCCGTCCTCGCGCATCGAGCGCAGGCCGGCGCCGCGCGCCGCGGCGATCAGCTCGGACTCGGGTGCACGCGCATGGATCAGCGCCTGCACCCGCTCGTCGACCGTCATCAGCTCGTAGACGCCGGTGCGGCCCTTGTAGCCGCTGTGGCCGCAGTGGTCGCAGCCGACCGGATGCCACAGGCCGTCCTCGCCCTGTCTGCGGCAGTGCGGGCAGAGCTTGCGCACCAGGCGCTGCGCCAGCACGCCCAGCAGCGAGGACGACAGCAGGAAGGGCTCGATGCCCATGTCGGTCAGGCGGGTCACCGCGCTGGGCGCGTCGTTGGTGTGCAGCGTCGCCAGCACCAGGTGGCCGGTCAGCGAGGCCTGCACCGCGATCTGCGCCGTCTCATGGTCGCGGATCTCGCCGATCATGATCACGTCCGGATCCTGGCGCAGGATGGCGCGCAGCGCCTTGGCGAAGGTCAGGTCGATCTTGGCGTTGACCTGGGTCTGGCCGATGCCGGCCAGCTCGTACTCGACCGGGTCCTCGACCGTCAGCACATTGGTGGTCGAGGTGTCGACCTGGCCGAGCGCGGCATAGAGCGTCGTCGTCTTGCCCGAGCCGGTCGGGCCGGTGACCAGCACGATGCCGTGCGGCTGGGCGATGCGCTGCGAGAAGCGCGCCAGCGTGTCGCCCTGCATGCCGAGGCTGGCCAGCGAGAACTTGGCCTCGCCCTTGTCGAGCAGGCGCAGCACCGCGCGTTCGCCATGCACGCCGGGCAGCGTCGACACCCGCACGTCGATCGCGCGCCCGCCGATGCGCAGCGAGATGCGGCCGTCCTGCGGCAGGCGCTTCTCGGCGATGTCGAGCTCGGCCATGATCTTCAGCCGGCTGATGAGGGCCGCGTGCAGCGCCTTGTTGGGCTGAACCACCTCGCGCAGCGTGCCATCCACACGGAAGCGCACGGCCGAGGAGCGCTCGTAGGGCTCGATGTGGATGTCGCTGGCGCCGTCCTTGGCGGCCTGCGTCAGCAGCGCGTTGAGCATGCGGATGATCGGCGCGTCGTCGGCGGCTTCCAGCAGATCCTCCACGGCGGGCAGGTCCTGCATCATGCGGCTCAGGTCGACCGCGCTCTCGACCTCGCCGATGACCGCCGCGGCGCTGGACTCGCCGCCGGCATAGGCCTGGGCGATGCGCTGGGCCAGACGCTCGGAGGCCTCCAGCTCGACCGCATCGACCGCATGCAGGCGCATGACCTCGGCCAGCGCGGCGCGCGGTGCCTGGGCATCGGCCCACAGCACCAGGCGCTCGCCGTCGTCCTCGAGCAGCAGGCGCTGCGACTTGGCCCAGGCATAGGGCAGGGGATGGCGCACGGCAGGATTCCTTGGCGGGATCGGGCTTCGGGTCAGGGCAGGGAGCCGTTGGCGGCGGCCGGTGTCCGCGGCGCTGCCGGCGCTGTGGGCGCCATGGGTGCCGACGGCGTGGCGGCCGGTCGTTCGGGCAGGGCCGGCAGCACCGGCGAGTCGTTGATGTTGCCCAGCGTCGCCGACGGCGTCGGCTGGCTGGTCTGCTGGCGGGCGCGGATCGCCTCGTAGCGGTCCAGCGTCAGCGCGGTGGCGTCCGCCTGCGTGCGCATCACCACCGGGCGCAGGAAGACCAGCAGATTGGTCTTGACCCGCTTGCGCGAGCCCGACTTGAACAGGTTGCCGACCAGCGGCAGCGAGGCCAGACCCGGCACCCGGTCCTCGCCGTCGCCGAACTCGTCCTTGAGCAGGCCGCCCAGCACCATGATCTGGCCGTCGTCCACCACCACGGTGGTCTCGATCGCGCTCTTGTCGGTGGTCGGCCCGCTGGTGGTGCTGGTGCTGACGACGCTGGAGTTCTCCTGGTAGACCTGCATGCGCACCGTGCCGTTCTCGCCGATCTGCGGCTTCAGGCGCAGCGTCAGGCCGACATCCTTGCGCTCGATGGTCTGGAACGGGTTGGTGGAGTTGCTGCTCGAGCCGGTGCCGGTGAAGCTGCCGGTGACGAAGGGCACGTTCTGGCCGATGACGATCTTGGCCTCCTCGTTGTCGAGCGCGACCAGATTGGGCGTCGACAGCACGTTGGCGCCGGCCTCGGACTCCAGGAAGCGCGCCAGAGCGCCCAGCGTGTAGACGCCGTTGACCGCCTGGATCAGGCCGACGTTCAGGCCGTTGCCCAGCAGGCTCGAGGCGGTGGTGGTGGCGCTCAGCGAGGAGGTCGTCGTCGTCGACAGATTGACGATGTTGCCGGTCGCGCCGTAGTTGGTGCCGGCCACCAGACCGTACTTGTCGCCGTTCTTGCCCAGCAGGCCCTGCCACTGGAAGCCGAACTCGGCCGTCTTGTTCGCGTCGATCTTGACGATCATCGATTCGACATAGACCTGGGCGCGGCGCGCGTCGAGCTGGTCGATGACCGCACGCAGCTGGCGGTACATCGGCTCCGGCGCGGTGATGATCAGCGCGTTGGTGGCCGGATCGGCCTGGATGAAGCCGCCGGTCGACGGGCTGGCCGCGGCATTGACCGGGCTGGTCGACTGGGTCGAGGCGCCGTTGCTGCCGTTCTGGCCCGCCATCGTGCCGAGCCCGCCGCCGCTGGCGGCGGTGCTGCTGCCCAGTCCGCCCGCGCCTGACAGGCCGCCGGAGGCACCCGCCCCGCCGCCGCTGCCGCCGGCACTGAAGGCCGCGCGCAGCACGGTGGCCAGCCGGGTGGCATCCGCGTTCTTCAGGTAGACGACGCGGATGTTGCCGGTCGCCTCGGCGCCGGTGGGCGGCTGGTCCAGCTTGGCGATGACCGCACGGATGGCCGCCAGCCGCGCGGCATTGGGCGCGCGGATCAGCAGCGCGTTGGTGCGCGGGTCGGCCAGCACCGAGACCGCGCCGCCGGTGGTGGCCGGTGCCGCGCCGGGCGTGCCGCCGGCCGAGCTGTCGGCGAAGCGCTGCACCATCTGCGCGATGTCGGAGGCCACCGCATGCCTGACCGGCACCACCTCGACATCGGTGGCCGCCGGCGTGTCCAGCGCCGCGATGATCTTGGCCAGCCGCTGCAGGTTGTCGGCGTAGTCGGTGATGATCAGCGTGTTGTTGCCGGGGTTGGCGTTGATGGTGTTGTTCGGCGAGATCAGCGGACGCAGCACCGTCACCAGGTTGTTGACGTTCTCATGCTTCAGGCTGAAGACCTGGGTCAGGATCTGGTCGCCCGATCGCACCACCTGGCCGACCGAGACGGTGCCGGTCTGCAGCTTGGCCTCGGCCTCGGGCACCACCTTGAGCAGGCCGGAGACCTCGATGACGGTGAAGCCCAGGCCGCGCAGCGCGGACATGAAGTTCAGGAAGGCCTCGCGCTCGGTCAGCGGCTGCTCGCTGTAGAGCGTCATCTGGCCGCGCACCCGCGGGTCGACCACGATCTGGCGCTTGGTGATCGCCGCCATCGCCCGCGCGACCGCGTCGATCTCGGCATTGACGAAGTTGACGGTGACCTTCTGGGCGCTGGCGGCGGCCGCGCGGCGGCTGCCCTGCTGGGCCAGCGCGTCGGAGGCGGGGGCGAGACCGCCCAGCGCGGTCAGGCCGGCCAGGGCGGCGGCGAGCAGGCGCGGCGGCACGGGAGGGCGGGAGCACGGCTTCATGGTCATCCGATCGAGAGCAGGGACCGCGCGCCCTGGCGCCGTCCGATGATGTTGAGCAGGTTGTCGAGCGCGGGACGCTCGGCCTCGCGGGCGCTGGCCTCGCCGCGCAGGCGCAGGCCGCCGGCGCCCCAGCTGCCGGTGGCGCTGAGCTGCAGCGCGCCGTCGAGGGTGTCGAGCCCGATCTGCGCGGTGCCCGCCTGGGCCGCATCGCTGCGCACCGTCAGGCGGTAGCTGCCCAGGCGGGGCAGCGTGGTCAGGCGCGAGGAGAGATCGCGCAGCTCCAGCATCGCGCTGCCTTCCATCGAGAAGCGGCCCCGGGCCCAGGTCAGGCGCAGGTCCTGCGTGCCGAGCTGCAGCGCGCCGCCCGGCCGCATGGTGTTGAACGGCGTGCCCAGGCCGACCAGCCAGGCCGCCGGCCACTGGCCGATGCGCCCGTCCGGGCTGTCGGGCGAGGGCTGGATCCGCACCTCGACCCGGCCCAGGCCCGGGCGCACGATCAGTCGTGGCTCGCCGCCCAGGCAGCAGTCGTGGCGCAGCGTCAGCTGCGCGGCCAGGCCGTCCAGGCTCAGCCGCCAGCCCAGCCGGCCGGGCAGGGCCATGGCCTCGCGGCTGCCGGGGCCGGCGGTCAGCACCAGCACCGCATCGCCCGCCCAGAGCGAGCCGCGGGCATCGGCCAGCAGCACATGGCCGCGGGTGGCCGCACTGACCGCCTGGGCCAGCCAGGCCGCCGGCGCGACCAGCGGCAGCGTGACCAGCGCGCCGGTCAGCGCGCCGGCCACCGCCCAGCGGCGGCTGGAGCGGGCCTGCGCGACCCAGCCGGTGCGCGAGCGCGTCAGCGCATCGTCGAAGGTCGACAGCGGGCCGACGCTGGGCTGGTAGGTCGGGCGCCAGGGGCGGGAGTGCAGCGGCAGGTCGGGGCGGCGGCTCATGCGGGCGGCCTCGTCAGCGCGGTGCGGCCAGCGTCAGCACGACGCTGCCGCTGTAGCCCTTGCCGCTGCGGCCGAGCTGGGCCTCGACCACCCGGGCCCGCGCGGCGCTGCGCACCTCGTCGAGCCAGGCGGCCAGCGCCGCCGGCTCGATGGCGGTGAACTGCACGGTGATGCGCTCGCCGCTGGCCTGCAGTCGTGCGGCCGCCCCCAGCCGCTGGGTGGCCGAGTGCAGCGCGGCCTCGGCCTTGGGCGGCGCCACCGGCGGCAGCGCACGCAGCTCGCCCGCTTCGGCAGCCAGGCGGCGCATCTGGGCGAGCTGCGCATCGACCTCGGCCAGTCGGGCCGGCGCGGTCGACAGGCTGCGCAGCGCCGGTGCGATCGCGACGCTCCACAGCAGGAAGAAGCCCAGCACCAGCGCGGCGGCGCCGACCAGCAGGCGCTCTCGCGGGGCCAGCGCCGACCAGCGCTGGCGCAGCGGCGCGAGCTGCTGCATCAGCGCGCCGAGGCGCTCGTCCGGGGCCCGGGCGGGGCGGCTCATCGGGACGCTCCGCCGCGGGCCTGGCTGATCTGCACCTGATCGGCGCCCGGCTCGAGTCGCCAGCCGCCGGGCGCCAGCGTGGTGCGCATCTGCTCGAGCAGCTCGGGCGGCAGGCCCTGCACGCCCAGGCGGATCTGGCCCGGCTCGAAGGCCACGGTCTGAGGCGGGCGGCCCTCGGGCCAGACGCTGGCGGCCACCTGCATCAGCGTTTCCAGGTCGCCGTCGCCGGCGCGGCCGGCGCTGGTTCGCAGCATCTCGTTCTCCCGTTCCATCTGCACCGGGGCATCCAGCACCGCACGCACCTGCGGATGGGTGCGGGTCAGCAGCTGGGTCATCTCCAGCCGGCGGCTGCGGATCTCGCGCTCCTGCAGCCAGGCCCAGGCATTGAGGCCGACCACCTGCACCAGCACCAGCCCGAGCAGGCCCAGGCGCACCGGCCGCCAGGCCGGGGTCATGAAGCGGCGCCAGCCCTCGCGCAGCTGGGCCAGACCGCGGTGGCGCGGTGCCAGCTCGAACTGGCGCAGGTTCCAGGGGCTCTGCGCGGCGGCCAGCAGCAGCTCGGCCTGACGGGTGACCTGCACCGGCTGGCCCAGCCAGCGCTCGGCCGGCGCGGCGGCGGCCGGCTCGGCCGTCCACAGCGTGTCGCCCGGCAGCGGCTCGGGCAGCAGCGAGCGCGCCAGCGAGCCCGCCACCGGCCAGGTCGACACACCCTGCGCGTCGGCCCAGCTCAGGCGCGGGCGCGGCGGTTCGTCGGCCGGGTCGACATGGAAATGGCCGCGCGCCAGCGTGTCGGGCCACAGCATCGGCACGATCCGGTCGACCGCCCGGCCGCCGGCCTCGATCGCGCCGATCTGCGCCACCAGCCAGTCGCGGTCGATCGCGGCCAGCCAGCCGGGCTCGCCAGCCCGCGCATCGGGTGCGGCGGCCAGATGCAGCGCGTCGGTCTCGTCGAGCAGCGCCTCCTCGGTCAGGCCGGCCAGCGCCGCGCGCAGCCGGGCCGGCGGCGCCTTGGGCCAGTCGATGCGGTGGAAGGCCACATCGGCCGGACCGCAGGCCAGCACCGTGGTGCCTGCCTGGGGCAGCAGCGCGGCGGCGCAGCGGCCTTCGGACTGGACAGTGCGGCCGTCCAGACTCAGCACCCAGCCCAGTTCCTGTGCGGGTGCCGCAGCCGTGCGGGCCTGCGGATGCAGGCGCGGACGGTCGGGCAGTTGGACAACGAGCAGGCTCATGCGGGTTCGGTCAATTCGGGCCGATTGTAGGGCGCGGGGCGGGGGCGGACTGTGACCGGGCGTGGTGTCCGTTTCATGAACAGAGCGGCATTTCCGGCCTGGTTCTGCATCGATCGACGGGGGGCGTGCTGCTCCAAGGGCGCCTCAGGGCTGCAGCAGCGCCTGCAGCTCGAGCGGATCGGTCAGCCGCCGGGTCGACAGCAGCCGCACCTCGCGGCCCTGGCGCTCGATCAGCGAGCGCTGCGCGATCATCATCGTGTCGAGCCGCAGCGAGCCGGTCACCACGAAATAGGCGCTGTTGACGCTGACCCGGCGGGCGTCGGTCAGCGCGCGCTCGCCCAGCACTTTCTGCACCTCGTCGGGCGAGCGCAGCGGATCGCGCTGGCGCGCCTGCACCAGGCGCTGCGCGCCGGCCAGGTCGATGCCGGGCAGCACCGCGGCGATGACCTCCTTGGGCGCGGTGTTCAGATTGACCGGCGTCTCGCGCGGCAGCAGCACCACATAGGGCCTGAGCGTGCGCACCACCGGCTCGGACAGGCCCAGCCAGCCCAGCTCGTCGACCGAGGGCGGCATCAGCGGCAAGGCCGCCGTGCCGGTGGCCGATTCGGCCTCGGCCTCGGTGGCCCCGCCGGGCGTGGCGCGGCGCAGCGCCAGCGCCAGCCGCTGCGCGACATCCGCACCCAGGCCGATGTGCTCGCACAGCCGCGTCAGCGTCTGCAGCTCGGGCGGGCTGATCTTGCCCTGCTGGATCAGATTGCGCAGGTTGTAGCGTGCCTGCGCATCCTCGATGCGGCCGGACAGGAAGGCGTCGGGCATGCCCTCGCTCATCTGGCGGTCGGCGGCCAGGAAGGTCGACAGGCGCGCTTCGGCCAGCGGCGCGGCCCAGGGCTCGTTGAGATGGTCGGTGCCACCGCTGCGGGCGTCCTCGCGCAGGATCATGCGCGACCAGTCCATCGCGCCCTGCAGCAGCCATTGCGCCTGGGTCTGGGTGCGTTCGGCCGCCTCGACCTGCAGCGCGCGCCACTGCTGCCAGAGCATGCCCGCCGCCAGCGTCGCCACCACGGTGACCAGGATCATCGCGGTCAGCAGCGCCGCGCCGCGGGGGCGTGCCGGCAGCGCGCGGCGTCGGGCGAGGAAGATCGGTCTCATGGATGGATCAGACGGATGTCGCGGGTCAGCGTGCCGGCGGCGGTGCCGCCCTCGCCGAACTGCAGCAGCAGGCGCACGCCGTCGGGCAGGGCTTCCTGGTTGACGATGACCGGCGGCGTCGCGCTGTTGCCGGCGCCAGCGCCGCCGCCATCCGGGCTCTGGCCGTCCTGCCGCCCGGGCGTTGTTGCCGGCTCTGCCGCCGGTGCGCTGCCGGCCAGGTCGCCGCTGGACTGCGCATTGCTCCAGCTGCTGCTGCTCTGGTGATAGTGATAGAGCTGCCACTGGCTGACGCCGTGCAGCATCGCCAGCGTGCCGGCCTCGCTGCCCAGCAGCTGGTAGCTGCGCATCCAGTGCTCCTGCAGCGCGTCCATCGCGGTGACCGCCGGCGAGCTCCAGCGCCACAGCGTGCCGCCGCGCAGCGTCCAGGCCACCACCTGCAGGCCCTCGGGGCGGCGGCGGGTCAGGCGCAGCGTGGCGCCGTCGAAGTTCAGTCCCGGCACCACCTGGGAGTCATGCACCTCGCGCAGGTCGATCTCCCACTGCGACATGACCGACTGCAGACGCAGCAGCCGCTCCATGTGCGCCTGGGTGATCTCGCGGCTGCGCACCACCGCGTCGACGCCCTGCCAGGCCATCGCGGCCATGACGGCCATGATCGACAGCGCGACCAGCAGCTCGATCAGCGTGAAGCCGCGCGACCGCGACCGTGGCCGCGATCCGGGAAGAGGGGGGCGCATCGGCATCAGAGCCTCGACATCACGGTGCTGTAGGTCAGCAGGCTCTGGCCGTCGGCATCGAGCATGCGCACGTCGATGCGGCGGAACAGCGGATTGGGCGTCGGCCGCACCGAGACCCGGCCGGCATAGCTGCGCCCGAGCTGCTCGCAGCTGAATTCGCTGTCGCCCACCGGCGGGAGCTGGCGCGACAGGCGCAGGTTGGCCAGATGGCTGTCGGCGCACCACTGCGCGGCCAGCGTGCTCTCCAGCCGCTCGGCGTTGCCGCTGAGCGCGCCGGCGGCCTTGATGCCGGCGGCCAGCGTCAGCGCGACGATGGTCAGCGCCACCAGCACCTCGACCAGGGTCAGGCCGCGTTCAGCGCGGGGCTGCATCGCCGTCCTCGCTGATCACCGCGAAGGGCGCCAGGCCGTCGCTGCCCAGGCGCACGCTGCGGTCCTCGAGCCGCAGCACCAGCTGCTGCGCCGGAATGACCGGCTCCGGCCCGAGCACCAGCGCGCGCTGGCCGGGCGGCAGCTGCACCTCGATGCGGCCGGAGAGCTCGCGCTCGGCCCAGTGCTGCGGCAGGCCGTGCTGCGGCGGCAGGCCCTGGAAATGGAAGTCGGCGTCCTCGGCGCGATCGTCCGGGCCGAAGCTGCCCGGTCGGCCCGGTCCGGGTGCCCAGCCGGCGAGCGTGCCCGAAGCGCGGGCCTGCACCCGTGCGGCCTCCAGGATCGCGGCCAGCCGCGAGGCCTCGCGCTCCAGCCGGGTCGAGGCCGGGTCCGGCAGCGCCATCGTGACGACCGCACTGGCCAGCGCGACGATGGCCACCACCACCAGCAGCTCCAGCAGCGTGAAGCCGCGCTGGCCGCCGCGCTGGCCGGAACGGCTCACTGCCAGGAGCCGATGTCGGCGTCCTTGCCTTCGCCGCCTGCCTGGCCGTCCGCGCCGTAGCTGAAGACGTCGATCGGGCCCTTCACGCCCGGATTGGCGTACTGGTAGGCGCGGCCCCAGGGGTCGGCGGGCAGCTTGTCCAGATAGGGCTTCCAGTTGCCCGGCACCGGCGCGGCGCTCGGCTTGGCCACCAGCGCCTGCAGGCCCTGCTCGCTGGTCGGGTAGCGCTGGTTGTCGAGCCGGTAGAGCTTGAGCGCCTGCATCAGGTTGTTGACATCGGTGCGGGCGGCGGTGGCGCGGGCATCGTCGGCACGGTCGAGCACGTTGGGCACGACCAGCGCGGCCAGCACGCCGATGATGACCAGCACCACCATCAGCTCGATCAGCGTGAAGCCGCGTGCGGCAGTGCGGGCGAGACGCGAACTTTTCATTCGGGCAATCCTGTCGGGCGATGAGTCGGCGGGGTCGTCGATCATAATCCGGCGCCATGGCAGCACGTTGGACAGCATGGTTGGTATGGGCCGCCCTGGCGGGCAGCCTGGTCTTCTGGGGCCTGCGCCTGGGCGTGCGTCCGGGCGGTCTGCCGCCGCAGGTGCAGACGGTCGCTACCGACCAGGCGGTGCGTGGCGATGTGCTGCGCATGCTCGGTGCGCTGCCGGCCGCCGCCGTCGGTCTGCCGGCGGCCGCACCTGAGGCGGCAGCACGCTTTCGTCTGATCGGTGCGGTGGCCCGCAGCGGCGGCGAAGGCTGGGCGACGCTGGCGGTCGACGGTCAGCCGGCGCGCGTGGTGCGCGTCGGCGCCGCAGTGGACTCGAGCTGGGTGCTGCAGTCGGTGAGCGCCCGTCAGGTCACGCTCGGCCCGGCCGGCGCGCCCGCGCAGCTCACGCTCGATCTGCCTCAGCTGCCGCCGCCGGCCACCGGCGTGCCGGGTCAGCAGAGCGCAGCGGCTGCGCCTGCGCCGGCCGGCATGATGCCGGAGGGCATGCAGCCGGTGCCGCCCATCCAGGTTCCGCCCGACGGCGTGATGCCGGGGCAGCCGCCGATCATCCAGGCGCAGCCCGAAGGGGCCGGCACCGTCAGCGGCGGGGTGGTCGAGCCGCCCATGGTGCGCTGAAGCGTCTCAGCCGCGCACCGGGCGTGGGTCGAAGTCCGACGGCGTGGTCTCGGCGGGTTCGGCCGGCGGCGGCATCGGCTCCACGGTGTCCTCGACCTCGGTGAGCAGCGCGCAGGCGGCGCGCACCAGCGGCCAGCTCAGCGCGGTGCCGGTGCCGTCGATCGACTCCAGGCCCAGCGCCAGCAGCGCCGCGCTCTCGAAGCCGGCCAGCACCACATCCAGACCGCGGTGGTCGGTGCTGCGGCAGAACAGCGCATAGTCGACCACCGCCGGCGCGATCTGCGAGGCCACCAGCAGCGCGGCGCAGGCGCTCATGCCGTCGACCAGGATCAGCATGCGCCGCTCGGCCGCGCTCAGCATCGCGCCGACCATGACCGCCATCTCGAAGCCGCCGAAGCTGGCCAGCGCCTGCACCGGATCCTCGCTGCCGGGGTGGCGCGAGTGGGCGCTGTGCAGCACCGTCAGCACATGGTTGAGCTCGTCCTCGTCCATCCGTGCGCCCGAGCGCACCAGCTCGCGCAGCGGCAGGCCGGTGATGCGCGAGATGACCAGCGCGGCCGAGGCACCCGAGCCCACACCCAGCCCGGCGCAGCCCAGCACATTGCCCGGCAGCGCCTTTGCGATCTCCATGCCGGCCCGCAGCGCGGCATTGACCTGGTCGAGCGTCATCGCCGCGGTGACGCGGCCGTTGCGGGTGCCATGCGCGATCTTGCGCAGCAGCATGCCCGGCCGGGCAGGCATCGCGCTGGCCAGGCCGCAGTCGACGATGTCGAGCGTCATGCCCTGCTGATGGGCGAACACCGGCAGCGGCACCCGGCAGGCCAGCAGATCCTCGATCTGTGCGGCAGTGCTGTGGTGCTGCGGCGGGTTCAGGTCGACCGCCAGGCCGTGGTCGCCGGCGAACAGCAGCAACTGCGGCTGGCGCAGTCGCGGGCGCAGCGTGCCCTGGATCAGCCCCAGGCGCAGCGCCAGCGGCACCAGCTCGCCGAGTCCGCCGGCGGTGGCGACGCGACGCTCGAGCTTGAAGCGCAGCGCCTCCTCGAGCTGGGGGTGGGCGGTCGGGACGATCAGGGGCCGGGCAGCGGAAGACATCGGAAATCCGGGTTCAGGACGGGGCGAGGGAGAAGGCGACAGATTGTGTGCGCCAGCCCGCCCGGCCGTGACCCGTGTGCCCCGGCATCCCGTGGCGCTTCAGTGCATTCCGGCGCGTGAATTCAGCGCAGGAACAGCCGGTAGACCGGGTTGTCGGTCTCTTCGGTGAAGGGATAGGCCAGCGTGTCGAGGAATTCGCTGAAAGCCGCACCGTCGGCCGCCGGCACCTGGATGCCCACCAGGATGCGGCCGTAGTCGGCGCCCTGGTTGCGGTAGTGGAACAGGCTGATGTTCCAGTCCGGGTGCATGCTCGAGAGAAAGCGCATCAGCGCGCCCGGCCGCTCCGGGAACTCGAAGCGGAAGACCCGCTCGTCGCGGGCCAGCTCCGAGCGGCCGCCGACCAGATGGCGCAGGTGCGTCTTGGCCAGTTCATCATGCGTCAGGTCGACCGCGCCGAAGCCCTGGGCCGCGAACAGCGCGCCGATCTCGGCCGACTCGCCGCGGGTCTTCGTGCTCAGGCCGACGAAGATGTGCGCGATGCGCTCGTCGCTGATGCGGTAGTTGAACTCGGTGACGCTCCTCGGGCCGATCAGCTCGCAGAAGCGCTTGAAGGAGCCGCGCTCCTCGGGGATCGTCACCGCGAACAGGGCCTCGCGCTCCTCGCCGACCTCGGCGCGCTCGGCGACGAAGCGCAGGCGGTCGAAGTTCATGTTGGCGCCGCAGGTGATCGCGACGAAGGTCCGGTCGGCGCAGCCCTCGCGCGCCACGTACTGCTTGACCGCTGCGACCGCCAGCGCGCCCGACGGCTCCAGGATCGAGCGGGTGTCCTGGAAGACATCCTTCATCGCCGCGCAGACCGCGTCGGTGTCGACGACGATGAACTCGTCGACCAGCTCGCGCGCGACGCGGAAGGTCTCCTCGCCGACGAACTTGACCGCGGTGCCGTCGGCGAACAGGCCGACGTCGTTCAGGCGCACGCGCTGGCCGGCGCGCACCGACTGCAGCATCGCGTCGGAGTCGACCGTCTGCACGCCGATGATGCGGATCTCCGGGCGCACCGCCTTGATGTAGGCCGCCACGCCCGAGATCAGGCCGCCGCCGCCGATGGCGACGAAGACCGCGTCGATCGGGCCCTCGTGCTGGCGCAGGATCTCCATGCCGATCGTGCCCTGGCCGGCGATCACGTCCGGATCGTCGAAGGGGTGGACGAAGGTCAGGCCTTCGGCCTCGGCGACCTTCAGCGCGTGGTCGTAGGCGTCGTTGTAGCTGTCGCCGTGCAGCACGACCTCGCCGCCGAGGTGGCGCACCGCGTCGACCTTGACCTGTGGCGTCGTCACCGGCATCACGATGACCGCGCGGCAGCCCAGACGCTGGCTGCCCAGGGCCACGCCCTGCGCATGGTTGCCGGCCGAGGCGCAGATGACGCCGCGCGCGCGCTGCTCCGGGCTGAGGTGCGCCATCTTGTTGTAGGCGCCGCGCAGCTTGAAGCTGAAGACGGGCTGGTTGTCCTCGCGCTTGAGCAGCACCTGGTTGCCCAGCCGGCGCGAGAGGTGGCGCGCCGGCTCCAGCTCGGTCTCGCGCGCGACGTCGTAGACCCGGGCGGTCAGGATGCGCTTCAGGTAATGGTTCAGCAGGGTCTGGCGGTCGTCGGACATGGGCGGGAGCAAGAGCGGGAACAAGGTCAGAAACGGCCGCTAGTGTCGCGCAAACCCGGATGGCGGACGAAAAAAAGCCCGAGGCTTGTGGCCTCGGGCTCAATCCACCTATGGAGGAGGGTGGAGGAGACAACCAGTGCTTGGGAGTGTCCGTCGTTTGAAAAGTTCTAGGGACAGTCCCGATTGCTTGTTCGAAATTGTACCAAAGCAATTGCTGCATTGCAACGAGAACGAGCGCATCGGCCATGCCGTTGCCGGCCGGCGTGTGCAGCGGTGCGCGGTCGCACGTCACAATCGGGCCCTTTTTCGCGGAGACCGAACGATGGAGTGCACGATTAACTGGATGCCGGCCTCGGGCATGGCCTTTTCCGCCGAGACCGGCAGCGGTCATCTGCTGATGATGGACGGCGCCCCCGAGGGCGGCGGGCGCAATCTCGCGCCGCGCCCGATGGAGACGATGCTCGCCGGCGCCGGTGCCTGCACCGCCTATGACGTGGTGCTGATCCTCAAGCGCGGCCGCCATGCGGTGCAGGGCTGCCAGGTGAAGATGAGCGCCGACCGCGCCGAGACCGAGCCCAAGGTCTTCACCCGCATCGTCATGAAGTTCGTCGTCAGCGGCGCGAAGCTGCCCGAGGCGGCGGTGAAGCGCGCGGTGCAGATGTCCTACGAGAAATACTGCTCGGCCACCGCGATGCTGGCCAAGACGGCGCAGATCGATCTGGAGGTCGAGATCGTCGACACCGCTGCGGGCGGTTGATTCTTCGGGACGGTCGGCTGCAGGTTTGCTGCGCCGCGTGATTGTTTGCCCTCAATCCGTCGGTTCGCCTGTCGATACTTGTCAGGCGAAGTCTGGATGACTTCAGTGGTCAGGTTTCCTCGGTAGAGGGGCCGATCTGTGAAGCAGTAGGTTCAATCACAGGAAGTTGCAGCAATGAAGACCGTCTTCTCCACTCTGTTCTCCCTTTTGGGTATCGGGCTGATGTCCGGTTGCTCGACGGTAGAAGTCCGAAATTCAGTGGAGCAGCCGGCGCCCGTGGTGTCGTCCTGTGCAACCTGCAAGCCTGCTCCCTACTATGCCACTGCAGTGACCCGTCCGGGTGCGTGCAATGATTATCCGGTCACTTATCGGGTACAGATTCCGGAGGTGGATGATCGCATTCGCCCGGTCGATCGATCCCAGCTGGTTTCCACGGGTGGTTATTACGCTGCCTGTGGGTCCTCGCCGTGCTGCAAGTGATGTGAGAGGGCGCAGTCATGAATTCCCCCCGTGTCCTCCTTGCGTTGGCTGGCGCCAGCCTGATAGGTGCCGCTGCTGTGGCGCAGCCAGTCGTGCTGATCGATGAGCGCATGGATCTGCGTCGGCAGCACTATGTCGAGCCGAATGTCTACCGCTACGAGCCGATCATTTCGCACCACGCGGGCTCGCCTGCAGGCATCTTCAACAGCGGAATGATCTTCCTCGCCGAGCAGATCAACCGCAATGTGTCGCCAGACGGCAAGTCTCGCCAGACGGTGGTCACCAGCTTCTCGCCGCTGGGCGATCTGAGCGAATCGTCATCGTTCGGGCGGCTGATTGGCGAGCATCTGATGCATGAACTGGTCGTGCGAGGCTGGCTGGTGGCTGACATGCGCATGACCCGCAATCTCATCATCAATGATTCCGGTGAATTCATTCTCAGCCGGGACATCATGAAGATCCGCGAATCGATGCCGATGGCCAATGTCGTCACGGGGACCTATACCACGACCAAGGATGGCGTTCTGCTGAGCGTCCGGGTTCTGGATGTCGCATCGGGTCAGGTTCTGTCGACGGCGCAGACACGGTTCCCCCGGGATGCTTTTGTTGCTGCATTGGTGGACAAGCCACCTGTTCTGCCCGTGGTAAGATTTTCGCGTTGACAGCAAGGCCGAACCAAGCTGAAGGGCAGTGCGATGCGGTTGATCTTGGCTGGGATGAACAAGGTGCGGATGATTCCGCTTTTTGCTGCATCGATTTTCCTGATGGGCTGTGCAGCTCAGCCGGGCAAGGTGGTCGGGCATTGCGCGATGCCAACAGACCGCATTCTCTCGAGAATTGATCTGAAGCAGATGATGGACGAGATATCGTCCGAAGTCTGCCAGGTTGCCGGGGGTGTGGCTCCGGATCATTATCGATCGTCCCATCCGCTGCTGGTGCCGGATGTCGTGGATGTGCAGTCCTATCAGCCCCATGCCTTCGGGCTGGCCGCCAGCGAGATTTTCAGGGAAAGCTTGCACCGAAACTGTCGCACGCCGATCAAGCAGGTGGAGATGGCCAGAGACTTCAGCCTGACTCCCGACGGGCTGATGGCGCTGTCGCGTGACAGCAGCGTGCTGCGTGAGCAGTCAGCGGCTTTGCCCGTGGCGATGGTGGCGACCTACAGCCTTGCGCCAGATCGGTTGACGGTTGTCGCCCGTGCGGTGCGCATCACGGACTCCGTGATCACGCACATGGCGTCGCGTGAGGTGCAGTGGCGCTGCACCCCCCTTCTTACAGGCGAGACTGACATCACCTTCATGATGAAGTGATGTCGTTGCTGTTGGCTCATATCCTGTGCGCGGTGGCGGTCATGACCTTCGCCGCCGCGCGCATCAGCCAGCGCGCCGGCAGCGGCGGGCGGATGCCGCCGGCGGCCTGCGCGGCTTCGGCGTGACGGATCTCGTCGTCGCGCATCTGCGCGACGATCGCCCGCGAGGCGTGATCATGGGCCGGCAGGCGCTGCAGGTGGCCGTCGAGATGCTGCTCGACCTGGCGCTCGGTCTCGATGACGAAGCCCAGGCTGGCACGGTCGCCCAGGCGCGCCGCGCCCCAGCCGATCGCAAACGCGCCGGCATACCAGAGCGGGTTGAGCAGCGAGGGTCGGTCGCCGAGTTCCTTCAGGCGCTGCTCGGTCCAGGCGAGATGGTCGGTCTCCTCGCGCGAGGCTTCCTCGAGCTGCTCGCGCAGCCGCTCGTCGCGGGTGGCCAGCGCCTGCGCGGTGTAGAGCGCCTGCGCGCAGACCTCGCCGACATGGTTCACCCGCATCAGCGCGCCCGAGAGGCGGCGTTCGGCCTCGTCCAGCTCAGGCGTCTCGGCCGCGGTCTGAGGGTCGGGGCACGGTGTCGGCCGGCTGGCATGGTGGTGGCTCCAGACGGTGCGCAGGCTCTGGTCCATGACCGACACCAGGCGGTCGATCGGCGAGAATGTGATCTTCATGGCGCTGGCAGTGTAGTGGGGCGCCGATGACGAATTGCGACAGATGCAGGCGTTTCCACGCCACTTGCTGCGTCGTTGCGTGACAGTCGCGAGGCACTTCCGACTTGTCAGTGTCACGAAAGTCCTGCTTGTTGTGTTGCAGCAACGGCCAATTCCCGCTCGGTGTTGTCTCGCTTGGCAATGCGAGAACGGCTCTGGTGCAATACCGTCAGCTTCCGATGAGGAGGTCGGCCTGGCCCGGGCAGTGTCGTGCGACGACACCTCGTGCTGCAGGACCCTCTAGTTCAACCTAGGAGATATTTGCATGAAGAAGTCTCTGCTCGCTCTCGCCGTCCTGGGCGCTTTCGCCGGTGCCGCTTCGGCCCAGTCGTCGGTCACGCTGTATGGCAAGCTGGATCTGGGCTTCGCCAAGGCTGCTGGCTCGGCTGACAAGCAAGTCGCCGACGGCTCGGGCAGCCGCGTGGGCTTCCGTGGCGTCGAGGATCTGGGTGGCGGTCTGAAGGCCCTGTTCCAGTTCGAGCACCGTTTCAACCCGGACACCGGCACCGTCACGAACACCGCTTTCTGGCACGGCCTCTCGACCGTCGGCCTGGGTGGCTCGTTCGGCACCGTGAACCTGGGCCGCCAGTACACGGCCGCCTTCTCGCTGATCACCAACGTCATCGATCCGTTCGGTGGTGATACCGTCGCCGGCCTGCGTGGCGAATCGCTGACCAAGTCGGTCGCTCGTCTGCGCACCGACAACTCGGTCCGCTACGACGGCGCCTTCGGTGGCCTGAAGGTCGCTGCCGACATCGCCGAAACCCCGGCGGGTGGCGTCGATCGTCCGTACTCGGTCGCTGCTCAGTACGCTGCCGGCCCGTTCATGGTCGCCGCTTCGTACGACAACCCGACCGGCGCCAACGACAACCTGGCCACCCTGGGTGGTTCGTACACCTTCGGCCCGGCCAAGGTCTCGCTGGGCATCGGCCGTGGCGACAACAACAGCAACGTCCGCGTCAAGCAGGCCCTGGCTGGTGTGACCGTCAGCGTTGGTGCTGCTGGCCAAGTCCTGGCTGGCTACGCTCAGGAAGAAGTCGGCACCGCTGACGCCACCAAGAAGGTCTCGCTGGGCTATCGCCACAACCTGTCGAAGCGCACCCAGCTGTACACCGACGTGACCCGCGTCAACGACCTGCTGAGCAAGACCGAGAAGACCGGCTACGACTTCGGCGTGATCCACACCTTCTGATTTCCGGCCTGCGTCCTGCAGGCTTGAAGATCGAAGATGCGCAGAAGGCCACCCTCGGGTGGCCTTCTGCCTTTTGTCATGGGTAGACGGACTGATACCTTGCTGTTCCATGGCGCCTCTCCCCATGACGATGATCCTTTCCCGGGGCCGGCTCGTGCTGGCGGCGATCAGCCTCGTGCTGGCGGGCTGCGCAGGCCTGCCCTCTGCCGTCGAGCGGCCCGCCAGCCTGCCCGAGGATCCGCAGTCGCCGGTGGTGGCGACCGACGCAGGGGGCATGCAGCGCCTGCCGGGCAAGCGCGAGACGCTCTACCGCCCGGCGCAGCGGCTGGGCCAGCCCTGCCTGCACGCGCGGGCCGAGCGCTCGGCCAGCCTGTGGCGGATGCGGCTGCAGGCGCCACGCACCGAGGCTCGCCTGCTGCGCTTTTCCTGGTGGGCCGCCGACCTCGACGAGCGCGCCACGGTGGCTCAGGCCGACAGCGACGATGCGGTCGCCCGGGTGGTGCTGGCCTTCGACGGCGATCTGTCGAGGCTGAACGCGCGCAACCGCATGCTCTTCGACCTGGCGCACACCCTGACCGGCGAGATGCCGCCCTACGCCACGCTGATGTATGTGTGGGATGCGCAGGCGCCGGTCGGCAGCGTCATCGTCAGCAGCCGCAGCGACCGCATCCGCAAGATCGTCGTGGAGTCCGGTCGTGGCCAGCTCAACGGCTGGCGCCACTACGAGCGTGATGTCCGCGCCGACTTCGAGCGGGCCTTCGGCGAGCCGTCGGGGCCGCTGACCAGCCTGGCCTACATGACCGACGCCGACAACACCCAGGGCCGTGCCGAGGCCTGCTACGGGCCGGCACGGCTGTTCTGATCCGGCGTGGCGCCTGCGTCGTCATGCCCCTTCTGTCACTGTGGTGACGAGATGTGAGCCGGCGGCCTCGGGATCTTCCAGACTGCACGTCCGGCGGGCGAGGGCCAAGAATGGCGGTGTCTCACCTTGCTGACGGAGTCCCCATGAAGAAGACCCTCCTGTTTGCCGCAGCGACTGCCGCCCTGCATGGCGGCGTGCTGGCCCAGACGCCTGCGCCGAGCGCGGTGTCGATCTACGGCATCGTCGATCTGGCGCTGCGCCACACCACCAACGATGGCGCGACCGCAGCCACTCGGGGCGATTCCCAGAGCCAGGTGACCGCCGGCATGTCGCAGAGCCGGCTGGGCCTGAACATCGCCGAGGATCTCGGTGGCGGCCTGCGCGCGCTGGGCAATCTCGAGCATCGCTTCAATGCCGACGAGGGCAGCAGCGCCTCGTCGACCGACTTCTGGCGCCAGTCCTGGGTCGGCCTGCAGGGCGGCTTCGGTCGCATCACCGTGGGTCGTCAGTACAACGTGCTGTTCGATGTCTTCACCTCGACCTACGCGTCCTTCCGCTACTCGCCCTACATCGAGGCCTTCAAGCCGGAGATCGGCTTCTCGCTGGGCGCGCGCAACAGCAACATGGTCAAGTACCTGGTCGAAAGCGGTCCGTGGCGCGCAGCGGTCCAGGCCAGCGTGTCCGAGGGCGCGGCCACCGGCGGCAAGTCGAGCGGCGGCTATGTGCGCTATGCCAGCGGCGGCTTCGCGGCGGGTGGCGCCTATCTGGCGCTGCGCGACGGCGCGGCGCGCAAGAGCGAGGTCGTCACCCTGGGCGGCTCCTACAGCAGCGGTCCGTGGAGCACCTCGCTCGGTCTGGCGCGCAACAAGTTCGAGAGCGGCTTCAATCCGCTGATCATCGCCTCGCTGCTGGGCAATGGCGGCACCAATGGCACCTTCGCGCTGGGCAATGTCGAGCACCGCGACATGCTGTCGGTCGGCGCCGGCTACCAGCTCACGCCGCAGCTCAACCTGGGCGCGCACTACTGGCATGCACGCCAGACCGGCCGCACCATCGCTGGTGACGGCAAGGCCGATTTCTACGCGGTGGTGGCCGACTACGCCTTCTCGAAGCGCACCGACGTCTACCTGGAGATCGACCGCACGCGCTTCCGCGACAGCCTGACCTTCGCCAACGGCGCGACCAGCCGGGTCGGCACGATGGTGGGCGTGCGCCACCGCTTCTGAGCGGCTCGGGCAGGTCCATCCGCCCTGTGCACCCTGTATGCCTTGCCTGTGCCGTGCGCTTCAGCGTGCGGCGGGCTGCACCGGGCCTGAGGCCGGCGCGGGGGCGGGCGCCGGGGTGACTGCTGCTTCGTGGGGCAGGGTCAGCGGCCCTTTCTGGCCACATCCTGTCGCCAGCAGGACCGTGCAGGCCAGCGCTACACTCGTTTTCAGCACACCTTGCAACATGAAGACGATTCTAGCCTGACCGCCATGACCACTCCGGACACCCCCGCCCACAGCACGCCCTCCGGCCTCGCCGATGCCGAGTACCTTCGTCTGGCCCATGCGGCGCTGGCCGCGATCGAGACCACGATCGACCGCTGGCTCGACGAGGACCTCATCGACATCGACACCCACCGCACCGGCGGTCTGCTGGAGCTGAGCTTTCCCGGCGGCAGCAAGATCATCCTGAACACCCAGCCGCCGCTGCACGAGATCTGGATGGCTGCCCGTGCCGGCGGCTACCACTACCGCTGGGCTGACGGCGCCTGGCGCGACACCCGCAGCGGCGAGGAGTTCTTTGCCGCGCTGTCAGCGCAGGCCAGCGCCCAGGGCGGCCGGGCGCTGCGCTTCGAGGCGCCGGCGGCCTGACCGCCACCATGGCGCCTTGGCCTCCGGCCGGGCGCCATCGCTCTCACTGCGGCGCGCTGGCGCCGCTGTCCTCGGAGCGGAACAGGTCGAGAATGCCCTTGCGCTCTTCCTCGCCGGTGCGCGGCGGGCCCTCGTCAAGGCCCAGCGAGCGCACGCCACCGCCCTGCGCGTTCTCGGTGTAGTACCACTCGCCGCCGACCTGCATCACGCCGTCGGGCGGGGTGTACTCGACCACCGGCGCGCCGCGCAGCGCGTGGCCCATGTAGTCGATCCAGACCGGCAGGGCCAGGCCGCCGCCGGTCTCGCGGGCGCCCAGCGAGCGCGGCTTGTCGTAGCCGATCCACACCACCGCGACCCGCGACGAGCTGAAGCCGGTGAACCAGGCATCCTGCGAATCGTTGGTGGTGCCGGTCTTGCCGTACAGGTCCGGCCGCTTGAGCCGCGCCTGCGCGCTGGCGGCGGTGCCGCTGCGGGTGATTTCCTGCAGCAGGCTGTTCGTCATGAAGGCATTGCGCTCCGGGATCACCCGCAGGCGCTCGTCATGGCCGGCTGGCGCGCGGGCCTGCGCGATCACCTGGCCGCGCGCATCGGTGATGCGGGTGATCAGCACCGGATCGACCCGCATGCCGCTGTTGGCGAAGACCGCATAGGCGTCGGCCATCTCCATCGGCGTGACTGAACCCGCGCCCAGCGCCATCGTCAGGTAGGCGGGATGCTTGTCGGCCTCGAAGCCGAACTTCGTCACCCATTGCTGTGCATAGCTCGGGCCGATCGACTTGAGGATGCGGATCGAGACCATGTTCTTCGACTTGGCCAGCGCGCGACGCATCGACATCGGGCCGTCGAACTGGCCGTCGTAGTTCTTCGGCTCCCAGGGCTGGCTGCCGGTGGTACCGGCGTCGAAGAACAGCGGCGCGTCGTTGATGACGGTCGCCGGCGAGAAACCCTTCTCCAGCGCCGCCGAGTAGACGAAGGGCTTGAAGCTCGAGCCCGGCTGGCGCCAGGCCTGGGTCACATGATTGAACTTGCTCTTGGCGTAGTCGAAGCCGCCGACCATCGCACGGATGTGGCCGGTGCGCGGATCGAGCGCGACGAATGCACCCTCGACCTCGGGCTGGCTGACGATGCTCCAGTCGCCGGCGCTGCCTGACTTCATGACCCGGATGATCGCGCCGCGCCGCACGCGCTGCGCCGGCGGCGCCTGTTCGCCCAGCGCCGAGGCCGCCAGCTTCAGGCCGGCGCCGCTGATCGTGATGGTCTCGCCGTTCTGCAGCATCGCGCTGACCTTGCGCGGCGAGGCGACGGTCACGATGGCGGCGCGAACATCGTCGTAGTCGGGATGGTCCTCCAGTGCCTCGGCGATGCGCACGTCCAGGCCGGCGTCGGTCACCGGCAGCTCGACGAAGCCGGTCGGACCGCGGTAGGCGCGGCGCTGCTCGTAGTTCAGCAGGCCGCGACGCAGCGCGCGGTAGGCCTGCATCTGCTCGCCGGCATCGAGCGAGAGCTCGACCGTCAGGCCGCGGGTGTAGGCCTCCTCGCCGTACTGGGCGAAGATCAGCTGGCGCGCGGTCTCGACCGCGTATTCGGCATGGATGTCGCTGCCGCGCGGGCTGGGATAGCTCAGCTCCTGAGCCAGCGCCTCGTCGCGCTGGGCCTCGGTGATGAAGCCGTTCTCGACCATTCGTTCCAGGATGTAACGCTGGCGCAGGGTCGCGCGCTTGCGGTTGCGGATCGGGTTGTAGGCCGACGGTGCCTTGGGCAGGCCGGCCAGCATCGCGGCTTCCGCCACCGTGATGTCCTTCAGGGGCTTGCCGAAGTAGATCTCGCTGGCCGCCGCAAAGCCGTAGGCGCGCTGCCCCAGGAAGATCTGGTTCATGTAGACCTCGAGGATCTTGCGCTTGCTCAGCTGGCTCTCGATCTTCAGCGACAGCAGGATCTCGTAGATCTTGCGGGTGAAGGTCTTCTCGGTCGACAGGTAGAAGTTGCGCGCCACCTGCATCGTGATCGTCGAGGCGCCCTGGCTGCGCGAGTCGCGCAGGTTCTCGACCGCCGCGCGCAGGATGCCCTTGTAGTCGATGCCGCCGTGCTCGTAGAAGCGCGCGTCCTCGATGGCCAGCACCGCGTCCTGCATCACCTTCGGGATCTGCTCGATCGGCAGGTAGCTGCGGCGTTCCTCGCCGTACTCGCCCAGCATCACGCCGTCGGAGGAAACCACCCGCATCGGCAGCTTGGGCCGGTAGTCGACCAGGGAGTGGATCTCGGGCAGGTTCGGGTAGGCCATCGCCAGCGCGATGCCCAGCAGCAGCGTGCCCGTCAGCAGCAGGGCCAGCGGCAGGCCGACGATCCAGCCCAGGGTTCGCAGCACCTTCCGGGCGCCGTTCGCCGTCCCGGCCGGACTCGGCGTGTTCGGGGAAGTGCCTTTATCGCTCATGGACTCTCGGGACAGGGGGCCGCCGGATGGCAGGCCGATCGCGGCGGATTATAGGAACTGGTCACGAACCACGAGATACGTTTGTAACGGCGGGCGCGCGCCCCCTTGCCCCGGCTCCTGTATCGTGATCGCATGACAAGCTTTGCCTTGCGCAGCCAGTTGACGGCTTTGCAACATCCCCGGAATGCGAAAGCCGGGATATCCTTGGGCCCTCAATGCCTTTGTTGATAGCATTGAAGTGATTTGTTAACAGTCCGGCGCGTTTTCGGACGTGCATTGGGGAATTGCGTGGGCTTTCTTGACCTCCTGCTGGGCCGCCGTCATGCGTCCCTGATCGGGCTGGACATCAACTCGTCCGGCGCCAAGCTGGTCGAACTCGGTCAGACCGCCTCCGGGGAGTACATCGTCGAGCGCTTCGCCAGCGAGAACTTCGAGAAGGGCTGGATCAACGACGGCACCATCGAGAAGTTCGACGAGGTGGCCGAGGCGGTGCAGCGGCTGGTGCAGCGCAGCGGCACCCGCACCAAGCAGGTCGCGATGGCGATGCCGCAGTCGGCGGTCATCACCAAGAAGATCGTGCTGCCGGGCGGGCTGACCGAGGAGGAGATGGAACTGCAGGTCGAGGCCGAGGCCCACCAGTACATTCCGTTCCCGCTCGACGATGTCAGCCTCGACTTCTGCGTCATCGGACCCAGCACCGAGCAGGTCGGCGATGTCGAGGTGATGCTGGCGGCCTCGCGCAAGGACCGCATCCAGGACCGCCAGGGCCTGGCCGAGTCGGCCGGACTGAAGCTGGTGGTGCTCGACATCGAATCCAATGCCTCGCGGCTGGCGATGAGCCGCGTCGTCGAGACCCTGCCCAACCAGGGCCGCGACGTGCTGGTGGCGCTGTTCGAGATCGGGGCCGACTCGACCAGCCTGAAGGTGCTGCGCGACGACGACATCCTCTACGACCGCGACCAGACCTTCGGCAGCGCGCAGCTCACCCAGCTGATCGTGCGCCAGTACGGCCTGACCTTCGACGAGGCCGAGCAGCGCCGCGCCAACGGCGATCTGCCCGAGGACTACGAGTCGACGCTGCTGGCGCCCTTCATCGACAGCCTGGCGCAGGAGATCGGCCGCGCGCTGCAGTACTTCTTCACCAGCACGCCGCACCACAAGGTCCACTATGTGATGCTGTCGGGCAACTCGGCGACGCTGCCCGGACTGAAGGAGCGGGTGACCGAGTTCACCGGCTTCGCCACCCAGATCGTCAGCCCGTTCAACGGCATGCGCATCGGCTCCGCGGTGCGCGAGAGCAAGCTGCGCCGCGAGGCGCCGTCCTACCTGATCGCCTGCGGTCTGGCGATGCGGAGATTCCTCCAATGATCCTGATCAACCTCCTCCCGCATCGGGAAGAGAAGCGGCGCCGGCGCCGCCAGGCCTTCTTCATGGGTCTGGGCGCGGCTGCGCTTGCGGGCGCGGCCATCGCGCTGGGCTGGAACGCGGTGCTGGGCGAGCTCACCGCGCAGCAGAACTCGCGCAACACCTTCCTGCAGTCGGAGATCCAGCGGCTCGAGAACCAGATCAAGGACATCGCGTCGCTCAAGACCGAGATCGAGGCGCTGAAGGCCCGCCAGCAGGTGGTCGAGAACTTCCAGATCGACCGCAACATGCCGGTGCACCTGCTCAACGAGCTGGCCGCGCAGACGCCCGAGGGCATGTACCTGACGACGGTGCGCCAGGACGGCCAGAGCATCGCGGTGACCGCGGTGGCGCAGACCAACGAGCGGGTGTCGGAATTCCTGCGCAACACCGCGCGCAGCTCGACCTGGCTGGAGAAGCCCGAGCTGGTCGAGATCAAGGCCGCGCCGGTCTCGACGGTGCGCGATGCCAAGCGGCTCTACGACGTCTCGGTGCGGCTGACGCTGCGCCGGCCGCAGGATCTCGAGCCGGCGGCGGCGCCGCTGCCGGGTGCCGCGGCTTCCCGCGCCGGACTGCCGGCAGCCGCAGCAGCCTCCCGCCAGGGCTGACTGACGCCATCGCACCGGCATCACCATGGCCTCTCCCCGCATGTCCATGAACATCGAGCTCGACACCCTGGTCGACCAGGTGTCGTCCCAGTTCCGCAACCTCAATCCGAACGAGCCCGGCCAGTGGCCGCTGCTGCCCAAGGTGGCCGCCTGGACGGCGATGACCGGCCTGGTGGTGCTGCTGGGCTGGCTCGGCCTGGTCTCGCTCACCGCCGACGAGCTCGAGGCCGAGCGCAACCGCGAGGCCACGCTCAAGACCGAGTACCAGGCCAAGCTGTCGCAGGCGATCAATCTCGACGAACTGCGCAAGCAGAAGCTGCAGGTGCAGGAATATGTCACCCAGCTCGAGCGCCAGCTGCCCGGCAAGGCCGAGATGGACGCGCTGCTGTCGGACATCAACCAGGCCGGCCTCGGTCGCGGCCTGCAGTTCGAGCTGTTCCGGCCGGGCCAGGTCATCATCAAGGACTACTACGCCGAGCTGCCGATCGCGCTGCGGGTGACCGGCCGCTACCACGACGTCGGCGCCTTCGCGGCGGATGTGGCCAACCTGTCGCGCATCGTCACGCTGCACAACCTGGTGATCACCACGCCGGGCCAGGCCAGCGGCCAGATGCTGCCCAGCGCCAACGGCCTGCTGGCGATGGAGGCCACCGCGCGCACCTACCGCTATCTCGATCCGGCCGAGGTCGCCGAGCATCGCAAGGCGCAGCAGGCGGCCAAGGGCGGCAAGCCTGGCGGCGCGCCGCAGTCCGGAGGCCAGCCATGATGCCCGCCCGTCCTTTCCGCCGGTCGCGGCGACCGTCCCGCGCGGCGCTGGCCCTGCTGGCGCTGACCGGCCTGGCGGGCCTGTCGGGCTGCTCCGATCCGCACGAGGAACTGCGTGCCTGGATGGAGGAGCAGCGCCGCGTGGCCAAGCCGCAGGTCTCGCCGCTGGTGGCGCCGCGCAAGTTCGATCCGCAGCCCTATGCGGCCTTCTCGCAGACCGAACCCTTCAGCAGCCAGAAGATGCAGGGGGCGCTCAAGCAGGAGAGCCGCCAGCCCAACTCGCTGCTGGCCGCCGAGATGAACCGGCGCCGCGAGCCGCTCGAGGCCTACCCGCTCGACGCGCTGACGATGGTCGGCAGCGTCGTGCGCGGCGGGCGGCCGCATGCGCTGCTGAAGGCCGACAACCTGCTCTACCAAGTCAAGGTGGGTGACTATCTCGGCCAGAACTACGGCCGCGTCACCCGCATCACGGAAACCGAGATTGCCCTGCGCGAACTCGTGCCCGACACCCTCGGAGAAATCGTCGAGCGCGCCAGCACGCTGACCCTCCAGGAGCGGGCCCAGGAGAAGCGATGAAGACGACCCAGAAAGCCCCCATCCCCCGCTGGAGCGTTCGCCTGGCGACGCTGGCCGCGCTGGCCGCCGCTCCGGTGCTCGGCTGGGCGCAGAACGCCATCCAGTCGCTGTCGAGCGGCGTGAAGGACGGCGGCGAGGTGATCCGGCTGGAGCTCTCCGAGCCGCTGGCCGCGCTGCCCGCCGGCTTCGTGCTGCAGTCGCCCGCCCGGGTGGCGCTGGACCTGCCCGGTGTCATCAACGCCACCGGCCGGTCGCAGCAGGAGGTCAACCAGGGCAATCTGCGCTCGGTGGCGCTGGCCCAGGCCGGCGACCGCACCCGGCTGGTGCTGAACCTGAAGCAGTCCACCCGCTACCGTGCCGAGATCGACGGCAAGGCGCTGGTGGTCACGCTCGAGCCGGTGCAGGTGTCCTCCGGCACGCCGGCCACGGCCGCTGCCGCCGGCGTGCGTACCTCGGCCGAACCGCTGCACTTCGCCGACAGCCGCAACACCGCACCTGAGTCGCTGCGCGACATCGACTTCCGCCGCGGGCGCGACGGCGCCGGCCGGGTGGTGGTCGACCTGCCGAGCAACCAGGTCGGCGTCGACATCCGCCAGCAGGGCCAGAACCTGATCGTCGAGTTCCTGCGCTCGACCGCGCCGGAGGGGCTGCGTCGCCGCCTCGACGTGACCGACTTCGGCACGCCGGTGCAGTCGGTCTCCACCACCCAGGTCGGCGACCGGGTGCGCATGACGATCGAGCCGCGCGGCAACTGGGAGCACAGCGCCTACCAGAGCGACAACCAGTTCGTGCTCGAGGTCCGGCCGGTCAAGGTCGATCCGCAGAAGCTCACCGCCGGTCCGGGCTTCAGCGGCGACAAGCTGTCGCTGAACTTCCAGAGCATCGAGGTGCGTGCGCTGCTGCAGGTCATCGCCGACTTCACCAACTTCAACATCGTCACCAGCGACACCGTGACCGGCAATGTCACGCTGCGGCTGAAGGATGTGCCCTGGGACCAGGCGCTCGACATCATCATGCAGGCCAAGGGCCTGGGCGTGAAGAAGACCGGCAATGTGCTGTGGGTCGCGCCCAAGGAGGAGCTGGCCGCCAAGGAGAAGGCCGAGCTCGAGGCGCGGGCCCAGGTCGCCGCGCTGGAGCCGCTGCGCACCCAGGCCTTCCAGCTCAACTACACCAAGGCCGAGGAGATCTCGCGTGCGCTGACCGGCCAGCAGACCGGCTCCGGCGGCGCCTCCGGCGCCAGCGCCGGGGCGTCCACCAGCGCCACCCGGCTGCTGTCGGCGCGTGGCAGCGTGCTCTACGAGGCGCGCACCAACCAGCTCTTCGTCACCGACATTCCGGCCAAGCTCGAGGAGGTCGCGCAGATGGTCTCGCGCATCGACATCCCGGTGCGTCAGGTGATGATCGAGGCGCGCATCGTCGAGGCCGAGGACACCTTCGGCCGCTCGCTGGGCATCAAGCTGGGCAGCTCGGACATGCGCGGCATTCGCGGGGGCGTGCCCGGCTGGAACGCCGGTGTGGGCAATCTGGCGATCGGCGGCAACTACAACGCGATCGGCTACCAGACCAACCAGAGCGAGCAGGTCGACTTCAGCAACACCCAGTTCGTCAACCTGCCGGCCAACACCTCCTCCTTCGGCGGCGCGAGTGCCGCCAGCTTCGCGCTGTCGCTGTTCGGTGCGGCGTCCAACCGCTTCCTGAACCTGGAGCTGTCGGCGCTGGAGGCCGAAGGGCGCGGCAAGCTGGTGTCGAGCCCGCGGGTCATCACCGCCGACCAGGTCAAGGCGCTGATCGAGCAGGGCACCGAGCTGCCCTACCAGTCGGCCACCTCCAGCGGCGCCACCGCGATCCAGTTCCGCAAGGCCAACCTCAAGCTCGAGGTCACGCCGCAGATCACGCCCGAGGGCAGCGTCATTCTCGATGTCGATGTCAACAAGGACAGTGTCGGCCAGTCGACCTCGGCCGGCTTCGCGATCAACACCAAGCATGTGAAGACGCAGGTGCTGGTGGAGAACGGCGGCACCGTGGTGATCGGCGGCATCTTCCAGATCGACGAGACCGAGTCGGTCAACAAGGTGCCGGTGCTGGGCGACATTCCGTATGTGGGCGCGCTGTTCCGCAACAAGACGCGGTCGTCGAACAAGACCGAGCTGCTGGTCTTCCTGACGCCCAAGGTCATCACCGACCGCAACGCACCGGCACGCTGAGCCCGCCCGCGAGGGGAGGGCGGCCACAAGACGAACATCGACCGACAGGCAGGGGATTGATTTCATGACGACGACGATCACGGCACTGCGTGCCAGTGCGCTGGCCCTGGCGGCAGCGGCCTTGCTGGCCGGCTGCGGCGGGGGCGGCAGCGATGCAGGCTGCACCTCGTTTTCTGGCAGCTGCACCACCAGCGAATCGACCTCGGGCAGCAGCACGAGCTCCGGCTCGACGACGGCGACTGCGGCCAGCATCGTGGTGGCGATGACCTCCGACACGGTCAGCGCCTCGACGCCGGGCACGGTGACTGCCCAGGTGAAAAATGCCAATGGCAGTGCGGCTGCCGATGTGCTGGTGACCTTCTCTGTGAGCAACGGCGCAGCGACGGTCGACGTCGCGCGTGTCAAGACTGATGCCAATGGTCAGGCCACGACCACGCTGAAGCCGGTGGCGGGTCAGGTTGGGGCCGACATCGTGACGGCCAGCTTCACGCCTGCCGGCGAGACCACTGCGCTGACCGCTCAGAAGGTCTTCACCGTCTCTGCGACCAATGTCAGCCTGACCTCGGCTGCAGTCTCTCCAGAGAGCATCTCGTCGTATGGGGCTTCCGTGGTGACGGTCAATGTCAGCGGCGCCTCGTCGGCTTCGCCGGTGACGGTCAACTTCTCGTCGACCTGCGCCACCGCCGGCAAGGCCGTGTTGTCGCCGACCTCGATCACCGTGACCGGCACCAGCGCTTCGACCACCTACCAGGACAAGGGCTGCGCGGCGACCGATCGCATCAGCGCCTCGCTCTCCGGCACCAGCCAGCAGAAGCAGGTCGATCTGGTGGTGGCCGCGCCGATCGCTCAGTCGCTCGAGTTCGTCTCGGCCTCGCCGGACAAGATCTGCCTGGCCGGCAGTGGCTGTGCGATTTCTTCCCAGGTGTCTTTCAAGCTCAAGGACCCTTCCGGCGGCGTGATCGCCAATCGCATGGTCGCGTTTTCGCTTGATATTCCGAATGTGGCCATCTTGGGCGCCACATCCCTGCCGACGGATGCCAACGGCATTGTGACGGTTTCCGTGACCGCCAAGTCCACGCCGACCCCGGTTCGTGTGCGTGCCAAGGTGCTGAACGCTGATGGTTCTGATGCCGTCTTGCCGACAGGGTCGCCGCTGATGACTCTGTCGAATGTGCTGGCGATCAATGCCGGCCTGCCGACGAACAATGCGTTCAGTTTTGCCGCCGCTGCATTTAATCCCGATGCATGGTCGCGTGATGGGACTGAAAGCGAGATCCGTGTCCAGCTCAATGACCGGTTTGGCAATCCTGTGTCCGATGGCACGGCCGTCAGCTTCGTGGCCGAGGGCGCGAGCATCATTCCCGCCAAATGCACGACAGTGAATGGCGTCTGCACGACCAAGTTCGTGTCCAGCAACTACAGGCCGCCCAATGGTCGTGTCACGGTGCTGGCCTATGCGCAGGGTGAAGAGTCCTTTGTCGACACGAACGGTGATCAGCTCTACACCCCGGGCGAGACATTCGAGGATCTTGGCCAGCTCTACATCGACAAGGACGAAAACGATCTGATGGACACCGCCAATGGCGAGTACCTGGCCGGCCTGACTGCCAATGGCACGTGGGATGGCAACACCTATGTCCGCTTCAAGGAGCGAATTGTCTTCGTCCTGTCCGACTCTCGAGATGCTCCTCGTCTGCAGGTGGATAGCTGTTCAGGGTCGACCCCTACAACGAATTCTTTGGGTCTGTCTTTCCAGCCGACGACATCGGTTTGCCGTGTGACTCGCGATATCTGTGTTCGAGACTCTAATTCGGAGGCTGATGCCCTTGGGGGCAACAGAATCCCGATTGGTGCGACGCTGGCCGTCACGACAAAAGCCAAAGGCGCGTCCATTCGAATTGACAACAGCCCGATTCCAAGTGGTACTGCCCCGACAGGGCACCGCCTGATCGTCGAACTCGACGACTGCACCAAGGCGCTTGAGGCGCGTGGCGCGATCGACCTGACGATCAAGATGCCCAACGGCCAGAGCTACACCTACGACCTCGGCAGCATCAACTGATCCACGGGGCGCGACCGCGCCCGCGTTAGACTTGACGCCCGTGACGGCGCCGGAACCCCGCGTTCCGGCGCCGTTCGCGTCTTTTTCCGACCTGTCCGACTTCCTCCCCCGCCCGCGTGTCTTCCATCTCGTCCGACGGGGGCGACCCCCGCGTCCGCCCCGGCTCCTCCGTCAGTCTTGTCGCCATGCCCGGCGCCGGCAAGTCCACCGCCGGCCGGCATCTCGCGGCCGCCCTGGGCTGGCGCTTCGTCGATGCCGACGTCGAGATCGAGCAGCGCATCGGCATGTCGATCCGCGCCTACTTCGAGCGCGAGGGCGAGCAGGCCTTCCGCGACCTGGAGCAGCAGGTGATCGCCGAGCTGGTGCAGATCCGTCCGCCGATCGTGCTGGCCACCGGCGGCGGCTCGGTGCTGCGCGAGGCCAATCGCCGCGCGCTCAGGGAGAACTCGGTCGTCGTCTACCTGCGTGCCTCGCCGGAGGAGCTGTTTCGCCGGCTGCGCCACGACACCCAGCGCCCGCTGCTGCAGGTGGCCGACCCGCTGCGCAAGCTGCGCGAGCTCTACCGCGACCGCGACGCGTTCTACCGCGAGACCGCGCACTTCGTCATCGAGACCGGCCGCCCCTCGGTGCCGACGCTGGTCAACATGATCCTGATGCAGCTGGAGCTGGCCGGCGTCGTGCCCGACGACGAGCGGCCGCTGCCCGGCAGCTTTCCTTCCCGTTCCCGCCGCTGACCCGGCCGCCGACGACGATCATCCGCCCGCCATGATGCCGACGACCTCCGCCGCTCCTTCCCCCGCCGCCCCGATCCGCGAGACCGTCCGCGTCGAGCTGGGCGATCGCAGCTACGACATCCTGATCGGCACCGGCCTGCTGGACGATCCCGCCGCCTGGACCGGCCTGCCGAAGGCGCAGACCGCGATGATCGTCACCAACACCACCGTCGGGCCGCTGTACGCCGCCCGGCTGCAGGCGGCGCTGGCGCCGCACTACGCACGGGTGCTGACGGTCGAGCTGCCCGACGGCGAGGCCTTCAAGGACGCCGCGACGCTCGAGCGCATCTACGACGCGCTGCTGGGCGCCACCTGCGACCGCAGGACGGTGCTGTTCGCGCTGGGCGGCGGGGTGATCGGCGACATGACCGGCTTCGCCGCGGCCTGCTACATGCGCGGCGTGCCCTTCGTGCAGGTGCCCACGACGCTGCTGTCGCAGGTCGACTCGTCGGTCGGCGGCAAGACCGCGATCAACCACCCGCTGGGCAAGAACATGATCGGCGCGTTCTACCAGCCGGTGCGGGTGATCTGCGACCTCGACACGCTCGACACGCTGCCCGAGCGCGAGCTGTCGGCGGGACTGGCCGAGGTCATCAAGTACGGCCCGATCGCCGATGCCGAGTTCCTGGCCTGGATCGAGGCCAACGTCGAGCGGCTGCGCGCGCGCGACAAGGCGGCGCTGGCGCAGGCGGTGAAGCGCTCCTGCGAGATCAAGGCGCAGGTGGTCGGCTGCGACGAGCGCGAGAGCGGCCTGCGCGCCATCCTGAACTTCGGCCACACCTTCGGCCACGCGATCGAGGCCGGCCTGGGCTACGGCGAATGGCTGCACGGCGAGGCGGTCGGCTGCGGCATGGTCATGGCCGCCGACCTGTCGGCGCGGCTCGGCCTGATGCCGGCCGAGTTCGTCGCGCGGGTGCGCCTGCTGTGCGAGCGCGCCGGCCTGCCGGTGGTCGGCCCGGCCCTGGGGGCGGAGCGCTACCTGCAGCTGATGCAGATCGACAAGAAGTCCGAGGGCGGCGAGATCCGCTTCGTCGTCATCGATCGCCTCGGAAGTGCCCGGATGCAGGGGGCTCCTGAAGCGATGGTGCGCGAGGTGCTCGCGGCACACTGCAGCGCCGGCTGACGGTCTGCCCGGTCCGGTTGGCCGGGTGCCGTTTCGCCCGACCATTCCCTCCAAGGAGTCCCGCCGATGCCGAGCACGCCTGTCGACGCCTGGGCCCAGCGCAGCCACCGGCTGGCCGCCTGGCTGTCGCGCATCGCCCTGGGCGACCGCCAGGCCTTCGCGGCGCTCTACCGCGAGACCTCTGCGCATCTGTTTGGCGTCGTGCTGCGTATACAGCCTGACACAGCCCGCGCCGAGGATCTCTTGCAGGACATCTACATCAGCCTCTGGCAATCCGCCGGAAGCTTCGACCCGCAGCGCAGCCAGCCGCTGACCTGGCTGACCAGCATCGCGCGCCATCGTGCGATCGACAGCCTGCGCCGCCGTCGCGGCGAGGTGCGCACCGTCAGCCGGCATGTCGCCGACGACGAGGACGACGAGGAGGGCGGCGACCTGCTGGCCGATCTGCCCGACGACGCGGCCGGGCCGCAGGAACTGCTGCACCAGGCGGCCGAGGCGCGCGAGCTCTCGCGCTGCGTGCAGGGGCTGTCGGCCGAGCAGCAGCAGTGCGTCGCGCTGGCCTACTACCAGGGGCTGTCGCACGCCGAGGTGGCCGAGCATCTCGCCCAGCCGCTGGGCACGGTCAAGAGCTGGGTGCGCCGCGCGCTGCTGGCGCTGAAGGACTGTCTGGGCCACGCGGTGGCCCGGGAGCGCTGACATGGACTACGGACGACGCGAACGGGCCGACCGGCTGGCGGCGGCCTATGTGCTGGGCACGCTGCGCGGGCCCGCCCGCCGGCGCTTCGAGGCGCTGCTGCCGGCGCATCCGGCGCTGCGCGAGGCGGTCGAGGGCTGGCGGCTGCGGCTGGAGCCGATGTCGCTGAGCGTGGCGCCGGTCGCGCCGCCCGACCGGGTCTGGCAGCAGATCGAGCGGCGCCTGTTCGGCGAGCCGGCACCGGCGCCCGACGAGGCGCCCGCACGCTGGTGGCAGCAGCTGCTGCCGTGGCGCCTGCTCAGCGGCCTGGCGAGCGCGGCAGCGCTGGGCATGGCGGTGCTGATGCTGCAGCCGCCGTCCGCCGATCCGGACGGTGCGCCGATCGTGGTGGTGCTGGGAGCCAGCCCGAAGTCGGGTGGCGGATCGGGGGGCGGAGTGATGCACGCCAGCTTCGTCGCCAGCGTCAGCGCCGATGGCCAGGCCCTGGTGCTGCGTCCGATCGATCTGGTCCCGCTCGAGACCGGGCGTGCGCTGGAGCTGTGGGCGCTGCCGGCCGACGGGGCGCCGCGCTCGCTCGGTCTGGTCGATGCGCACGGACAGACCGTGCTGCGCCGGGCTCGGCTGCTCGACGATACCCGCGCCTTCGCGATCAGCGTCGAGCCCGCGGGCGGCTCGCCCACCGGCCAGCCGACCGGGCCGGTCGTCTCGGTCGGCCAGATCGGCATCTGATCCGGAGTCCGATCCGGCATCCGACCGGGTCTGACGTCGAAAGACCCCCTGAATCGTGGGGCTGCATCCGCTCCTGTCCGGGGTGCGTAGGGAATGGACAGATGCCGCATCGCGGTGTCACCCCCGTCCGCTTTCCCGACCCGGCTCCAAGGAGACAGATCTTGTCGACGACCCTGCAACGCATCGGCGGCCCGCTGGCTGCCCTCCCGCTGGCCCTGACGCTGCTTTCCGGTTCCGCACTTGCTTCCAGCCACCGCGAGGCGCCCTTCATCACCACCGCCCCGAAGGTCGACGCCAGCGACTTCTACATGTTCCGCAGCTACGAGGCCGGCCGCTCCGACTTCGTCACGCTGATCGCCAACTACCTGCCGCTGCAGGACGCCTACGGCGGCCCGAACTACTTCGCGCTCGATCCGAACGCGCTCTACGAGATCCACATCGACAACAACGGGGACGCGAAGGAGGACCTGAGCTTCCAGTTCCGCTTCCGCAACACCCTGTCCAACGGCGGCGCCGGCACCAGCCTGAAGATCGGCGACCGCTCGGTGGGCATTCCGCTGGTCCAGTCCGGCCAGGTCTCGCAGGTGGGCGACCCGAACCTGCAGCTGGCCGAGACCTACACCGTGCAGGTGGTGCGCGGCGACCGCCGCACCGGCACCCGCCAGGCGCTGACCCAGGTCGGCACCGGCAGCGAGACCTTTGCCAAGCCGGTCGACAACATCGGCGTCAAGACGATTCCCGACTATCCCGGCTACGCCGCCAAGCATGTGCATGCGGTCGCGATTCCGGGCTGCGCGACGCCGGGACGGATGTTTGTCGGCCAGCGCCAGGATCCGTTCGCGGTCAATCTCGGTCCGGTCTTCGACCTGGTCAACGCGCCGGTCTCGGTCATCACCGATCCGGCGCTGACCGGCGCGGTGCCCAACCCGCTCGGCGCGAAGAACGTCACCGCGATCGCGCTGGAGATCCACCGCAGCTGCCTGACCAACGGCGACGACGTGATCGGCGGCTGGACCAGCGCCAGCCTGCGCCAGGCCCGGCTGATCGACGGCAAGCCCGGCAGCGGGCATCAGGCCAGCGAGCGCGCCGGCGGTGCCTGGACGCAGGTGTCTCGCCTGGGCATGCCCCTGGTCAACGAGGTGGTCATCGGGCTGAAGGACAAGGACCGCTTCAACGCCTCGAAGCCCTCGGGCGACGCGCAGTTCGCCGACTATGTGACCCATCCGACGCTGCCGGCGCTGCTGGAGATCGCGCTGAACCTGCCGAAGACCGCGCCGACCAACCTGCCGCGCACCGATCTGGTCACCACCTTCCTGACCGGCATCAAGGGCGTGAACCAGCCGAAGAACGTCGTCGCCTCGGAAATGCTGCGGCTGAACACCGGCATCGCGCCGGTGGCCTACGCCGAGCAGAACCGGCTCGGCATCGTCGGCAACCTGCTGGCCGGCGGCAACGACAACGCCGGCTTTCCGAATGGCCGCCGGCCCAAGGACGATGTGGTCGACATCTCGCTGGTGGCGGTGATGGGCGGGCTGTGCCTGGCCAATGGCGACACCGACAAGCTCGGCTTCGGCTCGGCCTGCCGTCCGTCCGCGGTGCCGCTGGGCGCGACGGCGCTGAAGCTGCATGACGCGGTCGACCAGGGTGTCGTGCCGCTGCTGTCCGGCTTTCCCTACCTGAACACGCCGGTGCCCGGCAGCAAGTGAGCCGCGAGGCGAACGCGCATTCCACCATCCTCATCCGGAGCATCACCATGACCTCTTGCCTGTCCTGGCGCCGCCGCGGCGGCCGCCTTCTGGGCGCGGCCGGCCTGGCCCTGCTGCTGGCGGCCTGCGGCGGCGGCAGCGGCGACACCGCGGCCCATGCCGGCGCGACCGTCATCACCGAGGTGCCGGCCAGCGCCACCGTCTCGGCCGAGGCCTACAGCGGCTTCGCCTCGGCGCTGCTGGCCCAGTCCGACGACACCGCCGAGCCGATCGATCTGGCGATGGTCGTGCCGCCGACCTCCGAGACCGCCGAGCCGGTCGAGCTGCGCTGAGCGGCGCCAGGAGCTGTGCCGATGCCCATCGCCTCCGCGCCGCCGCACACCGCCTCGCGCCTGCGGGCTCCCCGTCTGGCGCTGATCCTCCTGCTGGCCCTCGCCGGGCCGCTGCTGGCGGCGCCGTTCACGCCGGCGTCCGACGCGGAGGTGGTCGAGCGGCTGCCGGCCCGACCCGGTCTGGCCGAGCGCCGCGCCCGTGCCGAGCTGCAGCGCGATCCCTCGCGTCTGCCGCTGGCGCTGTCGGTGGCGCGCGAGGCGATCGACCGCGCCCGCCGCGAGGGCGATCCGCGCGAGTACGGCGCCGCACAGGCCGCGCTGTCGCCGTGGTGGGCGCAGCGCGAGGCACCTGCGCCGGTGCGGCTGCTGCGCGCCACGATCCTGCAGGCGCGGCATGAGTTCGCGCCTGCGCTGCTCGACCTGCATGCCTTGGTGGGCGACGCGTCGGTGCCGCTGGCGCTGCGGGCCCAGGCCGGGCTGACGCAGGTCGCGGTGCTGCAGGTGCAGGGGCGGCTGGCCGAGGCGGCGCGCGCCTGCCGCGCCCTGCAGGCGCCCGAGCTGGCGGCCGCCGGTGCGGGGCTGGCCCGGGCGGCCGAGGTCTGTGCGGTCGAGATCGACAGCCTGCGCGGCGACCTCGATCCGCGCCAGGCCGATCTTCGTCTGGACGCGCTGGCCCGTCAGGCGCCCGATGACCGCTGGCTGGCGCTGGTGCGCGCCGAGCTGGCGGTGCGGCTGGGCGATGACACCGAGGCCGAGCGGCTGCTGGCCCAGGCGGCCGGGCAGGGCGGTGATCCCTATGCGCAGGCGGCGCGGGCCGACTGGCTGCTCGACCGCGGCCGCGCTGCCGAGGCGCTGGCGGCGGTGTCGGTCGGCCCAGTCGAGGCCGACGCGCTGCAGCTGCGCCGCGCGATCGCGCTGCATCGCCTGGGCGATGCGCGGGCCGCTGCGGTGCTGTCGGGCATGACAGCGCGGCTGGATGCGGCACGCCGCCGTGGCGAGCCGCATCTGCGTGAAGAAGCGCGCCTGGCGCTGGATGTGGGCCGCGATCCGGCCCGCGCCTGGACGCTGGCCCAGGAGAACTGGGCGGGCCAGCGCGAGCCGGCCGATGCGGTGCTGCTGTGGCGCAGCGCGCTGCGTGCCGGCCAGACCGCGCAGGCGGTGCGGCTGCTGCAGGCCTGGACCCGCGATCCGGCGCGTGTCGACGTGAGACTGCGCGCCGCCCCGACCGACGCGGCTGCCGACGGTGTCCGGCGTCCGGGAGAACGCACATGAAGATCCGATCTGCCGCCATGCATCCGATGCTGTGGCCAGGGCATCTGCTGGCCGTGCTGGTGCTGCTGTTCGTCGCGCTGGCGCCGGCCCGGGCGCATCAGGCCAGCGATGCCTATCTGAACTGGCGCATCGACGGCGAGCGCATCGAGCAGCGCATCGACCTGTCGCTGCGTGACCTCGACCGCGAGCTGGTTCTGGATACCGATGACGACGGTGTGCTGCGCTGGGGCGAAATCCGCTCCCGCGAGGCCGACATCATCCGCCTGGTCGATGCGGCGCTGCAGCCGCGTGCCGACGGCGCCGACTGCCGCCTGAGCGCACGCGCACCGATGCAGGTCGAGCGCCATGCCGATGGCCAGCACCTGGTGCTGCGCAGCAGCTGGGCCTGTGCGGCCCCGGTCCAGGTGGCGCAGCTCGACTACCGGCTGTTCGCCCGCACCGATCCGAGCCACCGCGGCCTGCTGAACATCGCTGTGGCGGAGACGGCCGGGCAGCCGGCGTCAGACGGGCAGGCTGCCGTGCTGATTGCCGGCGAGGGCGAGCGGTCCTGGATGCTGGCGCAGGCGGGCGGCGGCTTTCTCGACTTCGTCCGCGAGGGCATGCACCACATCGCCATCGGCCTGGATCACATCCTGTTCCTGGTCACGCTGCTGCTGGTGGCGGTCTGGCGCCGCGAGGGCGATGGCTGGACGCCGCGCGAGACCGCATCGGCGGCCTGGCGCGAGGCCCTGGTGCTGGTCAGCACCTTCACGCTGGCGCATTCGCTGACGCTCGGGCTGGTCACCGTCGGGGTGCTGCCGCCGCCCACGCGCTGGGTGGAGGCGCTGATCGCCGTCAGTGTGCTGCTGGCGGCGCTCGACAACCTGCGGCCGCTGCTGCCCGGGCCGCGCTGGCCGCTGGTCGGCCTGTTCGGGCTGATCCACGGCGTGGGCTTCGCCGGACCGCTGCAGGACCTCGGCCTGCGCGAGGACCAGCTGCTGCTGCAGCTGCTGGGCTTCAATCTCGGTGTGGAGCTGGGCCAGCTCGCGCTGGTGGCGCTGCTGCTGCCGCTGGCGATCGCGCTGCGCCATGCGCCGGCCTATCGGCGGCTGGCGGTGCAGGGCGGCTCGGGCGCGATCGCGCTGCTGGCGCTGGTCTGGACCGCCGAGCGCGGCCTGGACCTGTCGCTGCTGCCGCAGCTCTGAGCGGCGGCGCGGGGCTCAGCCCTCGACCGGCAGGAAACCCTCGATCGACAGATAGCGCTCGCCGGTGTCGTAGTTGAAGCCGAGCACGCGGCTGCCGGCCGGCAGCTCGGCCAGCTTCTGGGCGATGGCCGCCAGCGTGGCGCCGCTGGAGATGCCCACCAGCAGACCTTCCTCGCGGGCGCTGCGGCGGGCCATCTCGCGTGCGGCCTCGGCCTCGACCTGGATCACGCCGTCGAGCAGATCGGTGTGCAGGTTCTTCGGCACGAAGCCGGCGCCGATGCCCTGGATCGGGTGCGGCGCGGGCGCGCCGCCGCTGATGACCGGCGAGGCCGCCGGCTCGACCGCAAACACCTTCAGGTTCGGCCAGGCTGCCTTGAGCACCTGCGCGCAGCCCGACAGGTGGCCGCCGGTGCCCACGCCGGTGATCAGCACGTCCAGACCCTCGGGAAAGTCGGCCAGGATCTCCTGCGCCGTGGTGCGTACATGCACCGCGACATTGGCCGGATTCTCGAACTGCTGCGGCATCCAGGCGCCGGGCGTGGCGGCGACCAGCTCCTGCGCCTTCTCGATCGCGCCCTTCATGCCCTTCTCGCGCGGCGTCAGCACGAACTTCGCGCCATAGGCCAGCATCAGGCGGCGGCGCTCGATGCTCATGCTCTCGGGCATCACCAGCACCAGCGGATAGCCCTTGACCGCGGCCACCATCGCCAGGCCGACGCCGGTGTTGCCCGAGGTCGGCTCGACGATGGTGCCGCCGGGCTGCAGCGCGCCGCTGGCCTCGGCGTCCTCGATCATCGCCAGCGCGATGCGGTCCTTGATCGAGCCGCCGGGATTGCCGCGCTCGGACTTGATCCAGACCTCATGGCCCGCGCCGAACAGGCGGTTGACGCGGATGTGCGGCGTGCGGCCGATCGTGGCGAGAACGTTGTCAGCTTTCATCGGAGTTCCTTGCCCTGGTACGAGCGCGTGACAGATGGGATGGGGGGTGGAAAATGTGCATTCTGGCCCATCGACAGCATCACCGTCGGCCAAGCCTCCCCCTGTCCGATCCGACCTGTCCCGGTTCCCGCTCATGGCCCGACTGCCTCGCCTCTCCATCGCCGGTCTTGCTCACCATGTCATCCAGCGCGGCCACAACCGCCAGCCGATCTTTCTCGACGACGAGGACCGCCTGGCCTACCTGGCCGCGCTGCGCGAGTCGGCCGCGCTGCACCGGGTCGCGGTGCATGCCTATGTGCTGATGAACGACCATCTGCACCTGCTGGTGACGCCGCCGACCGCCGAGGCGCTGAGCAAGATGCTGCAGGCGATCGGCCGGCGCTATGTCGCGGCCTTCAACCGCCGCCATGGCCGCATCGGCACGCTGTGGGACGGGCGCTTCCGTGCCACCGTCATCGAGAACGGGCCGCACCTGCTGACCTGCATGCGCTACATCGAGCAGAACCCCCAGCGCCTGATTCCGCCCACGCCGGCGGGCGACTACGCCTGGTCCAGCGCGATGCACCATCTCGGGCGCCGGCGCGACACGCTGGTGAGCACGCATCTGTGCCACTGGCAGCTCGGCAACACGCCCTTCGAGCGTGAACTGGCCTGGCAGCGCCTGCTCGACGAGCCGCTGACGCCCGAGGAGGTGCAGCAGCACACCGACAGCGCCACCAAGGGTTGGGCGCTGGGTTCTGGCGCGTTTCTTGCAAAACTGGGCGCCTCCTGCGAGCGTCCGATGGCGCCGCGTCCCCGGGGGCGTCCGGCACGGTCGTCCAAGGCGGATCCAGTCTGTCCCTAATTCTTCTTGTGGATTGATCGGATCTGGATTCAAGGAGTCTGACCCCTTTTTGTTTTGCTTGAGGGGTCTGCTGCACTGCGGTAGATTCGCACGGTTTTCCCTATTGTCATTCCTAGGAGTGCGCCATGAGCCAGGCCGCCTCGGGACCCGCGTCCCGCCAAGAGATCCAGACCTTCGCTGCCGGCGGTCTGTATGACCCGACCCAGGAACACGATGCCTGCGGCGTCGGCTTCGTCGCGCACATCAAGGGCCAGAAGGCGCATTCCATCGTCGAGCAGGGTCTGAAGATCCTCGAGAACCTCGACCACCGCGGCGCGGTCGGCGCAGACGCGCTGATGGGCGACGGCGCGGGCATCCTGATCCAGATCCCGGACGAGTTCTTCCGCGCCGAGATGGCCAAGCAGGGCGTCGATCTGCCTCCGCCGGGCGAGTACGGCGTCGGCATGATCTTCCTGCCGAAGGAGCACGCCTCCCGTCTGGCCTGCGAGCAGGAGCTCGAGCGCGCCGTCAAGGCCGAGGGCCAGGTGCTGCTGGGCTGGCGCGACGTGCCGGTGGACGCCGACATGCCGATGTCGCCCACCGTGCGCAAGACCGAGCCGGTGATCCGCCAGATCTTCATCGGCCGTGGCGCCGACGTGATCGTGCCGGACGCGCTCGAGCGCAAGCTGTATGTCATCCGCAAGACCGCGTCTGCCGCGATCCAGCGCCTGAAGCTCACGCACAGCCGCGAGTACTACGTGCCCAGCATGTCGTGCCGCACCATCATCTACAAGGGCCTGCTGCTGGCCGACCAGGTCGGCAAGTACTACCTCGACCTGCAGGATCCGGCCTGCGTGTCGGCGCTGGCCCTGGTGCACCAGCGCTTCTCGACCAACACCTTCCCCGAGTGGCCGCTGGCCCACCCGTACCGGATGGTCGCGCACAACGGCGAGATCAACACCGTCAAGGGCAACTTCAACTGGATGCGCGCCCGCGAAGGCGTCATGAAGTCGCCGGTGCTGGGCGACGACCTGAAGAAGCTCTATCCGATCAGCTTCGAGGGCCAGTCGGACACCGCGACCTTCGACAACGCGCTCGAGCTGCTGTCGATGTCGGGCTACCCGCTTGCGCATGCCGCGATGATGATGATCCCGGAAGCCTGGGAGCAGCACGCGACGATGGACGAGCGCCGCCGCGCCTTCTACGAGTACCACGCCGCGATGATCGAGCCGTGGGACGGCCCGGCCGCGATGGTCTTCACCGACGGCAAGCAGATCGGCGCGACGCTGGACCGCAACGGCCTGCGCCCGGCCCGCTACATCGTCACCGACGATGACCTGGTGGTGATGGCCTCGGAGTCGGGTACGCTGCCGATCGCCGAGAACCGCATCGTCAAGAAGTGGCGCCTGCAGCCGGGCAAGATGTTCCTGATCGACTTCGAGCAGGGCCGCATCATCGACGACGAGGAGCTGAAGAACCAGTTCGCGTCGGCCAAGCCCTATCGCCAGTGGATCGAGAACGTGCGCATCCGCCTGGACGCGGTGCCGGCCGATGCCGCGCCGATCGCCAGCGAGGTCAGCCTGCTCGACCGCCAGCAGGCCTTCGGCTACACCCAGGAAGACATCAAGTTCCTGATGGCGCCGATGGCCGCCAACGGCGAGGAAGGCATCGGCTCGATGGGCAACGACAGCCCGCTGGCGGTGCTGTCGGACAAGAACAAGCCGCTGTACAACTACTTCAAGCAGCTGTTCGCCCAGGTCACGAACCCGCCGATCGACCCGATCCGCGAAGCGATCGTGATGTCGCTCAACAGCTTCATCGGCCCGAAGCCGAACCTGCTCGACATCAACGCGGTCAACCCGCCGATGCGCCTGGAGGTCTCGCAGCCGATCCTGGACTTCCAGGACATGGCGCGCCTGCGCAACATCGAGCGCCACACCGGCGGCAAGTTCAAGCCCTATGAGCTGAACATCACCTATCCGCTGTCCTGGGGCAAGGCCGGCGTCGAGGCCAAGCTGGCGTCGCTGTGCGCTGAAGCCGTCGATGCGATCAAGTCGGGCCACAACATCCTGATCATCACCGACCGCTGGATGGACAGCGAGCTGGTGGCGATTCCGGCGCTGCTGGCGCTCTCCGCGGTGCACCACCACCTGGTGCGCGAGGGCCTGCGCACGACCGCCGGCCTGGTGGTCGAGACCGCGTCGGCGCGCGAAGTGCATCACTTCGCGGTGCTGGCCGGCTACGGCGCCGAGGCGGTGCACCCGTATCTGGCGATGGAAACCCTCGTCGAGATGCACAAGGAGCTGCCGGGCAACCTGTCCGCCGACAAGGCCATCTACAACTACGTCAAGGCGATCGGCAAGGGTCTGTCGAAGATCATGTCGAAGATGGGCGTGTCGACCTACATGTCCTACTGCGGCGCGCAGCTGTTCGAGGCCATCGGTCTGCAGAAGGACTTCGTGCAGAAGTACTTCCGCGGCACCCCGACCCAGGTCGAGGGCATCGGCGTGTTCGAGGTCGCCGAGGAAGCCATCCGCAACCACATCGCCGCCTTCGGCGACGATCCGGTGCTGGCGACCATGCTCGACGCCGGCGGCGAGTACGCCTGGCGTGCCCGCGGCGAGGAGCACATGTGGACGCCGGACGCGATCGCGAAGCTGCAGCACAGCACGCGCTCGGGCAAGTTCGACACCTACAAGGAATACGCCCAGATCATCAACGACCAGAGCAAGCGTCACCTGACGCTGCGTGGCCTGTTCGAGTTCAAGCTGGACCCGACCAAGGCCATTCCGGTCGAGGAGGTCGAGCCGGCGGCCGAGATCGTCAAGCGCTTCGCCACCGGCGCGATGTCGCTGGGCTCGATCAGCACCGAAGCCCACTCGACGCTGGCGCTGGCGATGAACCGCATCGGCGGCAAGTCCAACACCGGCGAAGGCGGCGAGGACCAGGCACGCTACCGCAACGAGCTCAAGGGCATTCCCATCAACGCTGGCACCAAGGTGTCGGACGTGATCGGTGCCAAGCAGATCGAGGCCGACTACGAGATGAAGGCCGGCGACAGCCTGCGCTCGAAGATCAAGCAGGTCGCGTCGGGCCGCTTCGGCGTCACGACCGAGTACCTGGTCTCGGCCGACCAGATCCAGATCAAGATGGCCCAGGGCGCCAAGCCGGGCGAGGGCGGTCAGCTGCCGGGCGGCAAGGTCTCCGAGTACATCGGCAAGCTGCGTCACTCGGTGCCGGGCGTGGGCCTGATCTCGCCGCCGCCGCACCATGACATTTACTCGATCGAGGATCTGGCGCAGCTGATCCACGACCTGAAGAACGTCAACCCGAAGTCGGACATCTCGGTCAAGCTGGTGTCGGAAGTGGGCGTGGGCACCATCGCTGCCGGCGTGACCAAGTGCAAGGCCGATCACATCGTGATCGCCGGCCATGACGGCGGCACCGGTGCCTCGCCCTGGTCGTCGATCAAGCACTGCGGCACGCCGTGGGAGCTGGGCCTGGCCGAGACGCAGCAGACCCTGGTGCTGAACCGCCTGCGCGGCCGTGTGCGCGTGCAGGCCGACGGCCAGATGAAGACCGGCCGCGACGTGGTCATCGGCGCGCTGCTGGGCGCCGACGAGTTCGGCTTCGCGACCGCGCCGCTGGTGGTCGAGGGCTGCATCATGATGCGCAAGTGCCACCTGAACACCTGCCCGGTGGGCGTGGCCACGCAGGATCCGGTGCTGCGCAAGAAGTTCTCGGGCAAGCCCGAGCATGTCGTCAACTACTTCTTCTTCGTCGCCGAGGAAGCCCGCCAGATCATGGCGCAGCTGGGCATCCGCAAGTTCGACGATCTGGTCGGCCGCGCCGACCTGCTCGACACGAAGAAGGCGATCTCGCACTGGAAGGCCAAGGGCCTGGACTTCTCGAAGGTCTTCTTCCAGCCGCCGGTGCCGGCCGACGTGCCGCGCCGCCATGTGGACCACCAGGACCACGGCCTGGAGAAGGCGCTCGACCACAAGCTGATCGCCAAGGCCAAGGCCGCGATCGACAAGGGCGAGAAGACCCAGTTCATGGAAGACGTGCGCAACGTCAACCGCTCGGTGGGCGCGATGCTCTCGGGCGAGCTGATCAAGCACCATCCGGACGGTCTGCCCGACGAGACGGTGTTCGTGCAGATGGAGGGCACCGGCGGCCAGAGCTTCGGCGCCTTCCTGGCCAGCGGCATCACCTTCTACCTGATCGGCGAAGGCAACGACTACACCGGCAAGGGCCTGTCGGGCGGCCGCATCGTGGTGCGTCCGTCGATCGAGTTCCGTGGCGATGCCGCGAAGAACATCATCGTCGGCAACACCGCGCTGTTCGGCGCCACCAGCGGCGAGGCCTTCTTCCGCGGCGTGGCCGGCGAGCGCTTCGCGGTGCGTCTGTCGGGCGCCACCACGGTGGTCGAGGGCACCGGCGACCACGGCTGCGAGTACATGACCGGCGGCACCGCCGTGGTGCTGGGCAAGACCGGCCGCAACTTCGCGGCCGGCATGTCGGGCGGCGTGGCCTATGTCTATGACGAGGACGGCCTGTTCTCGACCCGCTGCAACACCGCCCAGGTCGCGCTGGACAAGGTGCTGCCTGCCGCCGAGCAGGAGAAGACGGTCGACTTCGCCGTCTGGCACAAGGGCCAGACCGACGAGGCGCTGCTGAAGAAGCTGATCGAGGACCACCACCGCTGGACCGGCTCGCTGCGGGCCCGCGACATCCTCGACAACTGGAGCGAGGCTCGCGCGAAGTTCGTCAAGGTCTTCCCGACCGAGTACAAGCGCGCGCTGGCCGAGATCAATGCCGCCAAGGCTGCCGACGCCACCATCGCGCGCGCCAAGGGCGACGTGAAGGGCGACGGCAAGGCCCAGACGGTCCCGGCCAAGTAATCACCTCTTCTTCGAGATTGAACGCATCATGGGTAAGGTCACTGGTTTCCTCGAGTACGAGCGCATCGAAGAAGGTTACGAGCCGGTCGAGAAGCGCCTGAAGAGCTACAAGGAATTCGTCATCGGTCTGACGCCCGAGCAGGCGAAGGTCCAGGGCGCGCGCTGCATGGACTGCGGCACGCCGTTCTGCAACAACGGCTGCCCGGTCAACAACATCATTCCGGACTTCAACGACCTGGTCTATCACCAGGACTGGCAGAACGCGATCACGGTGCTGCACAGCACCAATAACTTCCCCGAGTTCACCGGCCGCATCTGCCCGGCGCCGTGCGAGGCCGCCTGCGTGGCCAACATCAACGGCGACGCGATCGGCATCAAGTCGATCGAGCACGCGATCATCGACCGGGCATGGGCCGAAGGCTGGGTCACGCCGCAGCCGGCCAAGGTCAAGACCGGCAAGAAGGTCGCCATCGTCGGCGCCGGCCCGGCCGGTCTGGCCGCGGCCCAGCAGCTGGCGCGCGTCGGCCATGAGGTGACCGTGTTCGAGAAGAACGACAAGGTCGGCGGCCTGCTGCGCTACGGCATTCCCGACTTCAAGCTCGACAAGGGCCACATCGACCGCCGCGTCAAGCAGCTCGAGGCCGAAGGCATCAAGTTCCGCACCAACGTCGTCGTCGGCGAGTGGCCCAAGGGCTCCAAGGTCACCAACTGGGCCAAGGAAACCGTCAGCGCCGAGAGCCTGAAGGCCGAGTTCGACGCGGTGCTGCTGACCGGCGGCTCCGAGCAGTCGCGCGACCTGCCGATCCCGGGCCGCGAGCTGTCGGGCATCCATTTCGCGATGGAGCTGCTGCCGCAGCAGAACAAGGTCAACCACGGCGGCAAGGTGAAGGATGCGATCCGTGCCGACGGCAAGCATGTCATCGTCATCGGCGGCGGCGACACCGGCAGCGACTGCGTGGGCACCTCCAACCGCCACGGCGCCGCCAGCGTCACCCAGTTCGAGGTGATGCCGCAGCCGCCCGAGCAGGAGAACAAGCCGCTGGTCTGGCCCTACTGGCCGCTGAAGCTGCGCACCTCCTCGAGCCACGAGGAAGGCTGCGTGCGCGAGTTCGCCATCTCCACCAAGGAATTCGTCGGCAAGGATGGCAAGGTCACCGGCCTGAAGACCGTGCATGTCGAGTTCAAGGACGGCAAGCTGGTCGAGATCCCCGGCACCGAGAAGGAATACAAGGCCGATCTGGTGCTGCTGGCGATGGGCTTCGTCAATCCGGTCGCCTCGGTGCTGGATTCCTTCGGCGTGGCCAAGGATGCACGCGGCAACATCAAGGCCACGACCGAGATCGACGGCGGCTACAGGACCAGCGTCGACAAGGTCTTCGCCGCCGGCGACATGCGCCGCGGTCAGTCGCTGGTGGTCTGGGCGATCCGCGAAGGCCGCCAGGCCGCCCGCGCGGTCGACGAGTTCCTGATGGGCTCGACCACGCTGCCGCGCTGATCACGCATCGCTCGATGCCGCCGGGGCCGTGCGCCCCGGATGTGCTGCTGCAGGCCGCCTCCGGGCGGCCTGTGTCATTGCGGGCGCTTGGGGCGCGCCTCGTAGACAAACAGCCAGAAGCCGCTGCGCGCGACCCATTCGGCCGCCAGCAGCTCGACCGCCATCTGCTCGCCCAGCGCCTCCAGCGGTGCCGGGTCGGAAATGTTGGCGTAGGAGAAGAAAGCGCGGCCCTGGGGGGCCAGATGCGCAGGCAGCTGCTCGAAGAAGCGCCAGGCCAGCTGGCCGGCGGTGTCGTCGAGCGCCGGATGGCGCCGGCCGCCATGGTCGGCGTGCATCAGCGGCAGGTTGAACAGCACGCTGTCGAAGCGCTGCGGTGCCGGACCGGCCACCGGCGCGAACAGGTCGCCCTGGCGCACCTGGGCCCGCGCGGCCAGGCCTGCGCGCTCCAGATTGGCCTGGGCGGCGTGCACCGCCGCGTCGGTCACGTCGAGCATCAGCACCTCGTCGGCCAGGCCCTGGTACAGCAGCGTCAGCCCGAGCACGCCGGTGCCGCAGCCCAGCTCCAGCAGCCGGCCCAGACGCGGGCGCTCGCGCAGCAGCGTGCGCAGGATGAACTGGCTGCTCGAGGCCGCATGCGGGCGATACAGCCCCGGCGGCGTGTCGATCTCGAGGCCGTGCACCGGGCTGCGCCCGCCGTCCTCGGCCAGCGCGACCACATGGCGTTCATGTTCGTCGACCGAGAAGGGCGACAGCATGGTGGCCATCGTGGCGGGCAGACGACCGCGGCGCAGCTCGTCGAAGGGCGTGGGCAGAAGGGGCGGCGTCATGGGCGACATCATGGTCGACATGATGACGCAGGCCGGCGACTGTTCTTCAAACTCGCATCGGAGCTTTCCCCTATCATCGGGACATCGCCTTCAGGCGTGAACCTTTTCCGTCTTTTCCTCCTTGTCCTTCTTGCCGCCTTTGGCCGCCTTGCCTGCATCCTCTCCTTCTTCCCTGTCCACGCCTGCGCCGCTGGTCGAGCTGCGCGGGGTGACCTGCGGCTATGGCGACCGCGTCATCCTGCGCGATGTCGATCTGGTGGTGCCGCGCGGCGCGGTCGTCGCGCTGATGGGCACCTCCGGGGGCGGCAAGACCACGGTGCTGCGCCTGATCGGCCGCCAGATCGAGGCCTCGGTCGGTCAGGTGCTGTTCGACGGCACCGAGATCGGCTCGCTCGACCGCGCCGGCCTGATGGCGATGCGCCGGCGCATGGGCATGCTGTTCCAGTTCGGCGCGCTGTTCACCGACCTGTCGGTGTTCGACAACGTCGCCTTCCCCTTGCGCGAACACACCGACCTGCCCGATCCGATGATCCGCGACCTGGTGCTGATGAAGCTCGACGCGGTGGGCCTGCGCGGCGCGCGCGACCTGATGCCCAGCCAGATCTCCGGCGGCATGAGCCGTCGGGTCGCGCTGGCGCGCGCGATCGCGCTCGATCCGGAGCTGATCATGTATGACGAGCCCTTCGCCGGCCTCGATCCGATCTCGATGGGCGTGGCCGCGCGGCTGATCCGCCAGCTCAACGACGCGCTGGGCGTGACCAGCATCGTCGTCTCGCACGATGTCGACGAGACCTTCTCGATCGCCGACCATGTCGTCTTCATCGCCAACGGCGGCATCGCCGCGCAGGGCTCGCCCGAGGCGCTGCGCCGCAGCGACGATCCGCTGGTGAGGCAGTTCGTCAGCGCGGCGCCGGACGGCCCGGTGCGCTTCCACTACGCCGCCGCGCCGATCGCCGAGGACTTCGGCCTGGGGGCAGGTCGGTGAGCGGCCCGCTCGAGCTGCTTGCGCGCCTGGGCGCAGCGGTGCGCGGCAGCCTGGCCGACATCGGCGACGCCGCGCGGCTGCTGCTGCGCCTGCTGGCGCTGGTGCCGGCGGCGCTGGCGCGCCTGCGGCTGGTGTCGGACCAGATCCATTTCCTGGGCAACCACTCGCTGGCGATCATCGGCGTGTCGGGCCTGTTCGTCGGCTTCGTGCTAGGGCTGCAGGGCTACTACACGCTGCAGCGCTACGGCTCGAGCGAGGCGCTGGGCCTGCTGGTGGCGCTGTCGCTGGTGCGCGAGCTCGGGCCGGTGGTGACCGCGCTGCTGTTCGCCGGCCGCGCCGGCACCGCGCTCACCGCCGAGATCGGTCTGATGAAGTCGGGCGAGCAGCTCGCGGCGATGGAGATGATGGCGGTCGATCCGGTGCGCCGGGTGCTGGCGCCGCGCTTCGTCGGCGGACTGATCGCGATGCCTCTGCTGGCGGCGGTGTTCAGCGCGGTGGGCATCCTCGGCGGCTGGGTGGTGGGCGTGCTGCTGATCGGCGTCGACGCCGGCGCCTTCTGGTCGCAGATGCAGGGCGGCGTCGATGTGTTCAAGGATGTCGGCAACGGGGTGATCAAGAGCATCGTCTTCGGTCTGACCGTCACCTTCGTCGCGCTGCGCCAGGGCTACGCCTGCCGTCCGACGCCCGAGGGCGTGGCCCGCGCGACCACCCGCACCGTGGTGATGGCCTCGCTGGCGGTGCTCGGTCTGGACTTTGTCCTGACCGCATTGATGTTCTCGATCTGAGTCCACGATCCGAAGATCGAAGGAAAAGAATCCATGCAGAAATCCCGCAACGATGTCTGGGTCGGCCTGTTCGTCGTGATCGGCGCGGCGGCCCTGCTGTTCCTGGCCCTGAAGGCCGGCAACCTGCTGTCGCTGTCCTTCGACCCGACCTATCGCATCAGCGCACGCTTCGACAACATCGGCGGCCTGAAGGCCGGTGCGGCCGTCAAGAGTGCCGGCGTGGTGGTCGGCCGCGTCACCTCGATCGGCTTCGACGACAAGATGTACCAGGCCCGCGTCGAGATCGAGATGCAGCAGCGCTACGCCTTCCCGAAGGACAGCTCGCTGAAGATCCTGACGGCCGGCCTGCTCGGCGAGCAGTACCTCGGCATCGAGCCGGGCGCCTCCGAGCAGAACCTGGTGGCTGGCGCCACGATCACGCAGACCCAGTCGGCGATCGTGCTGGAGACGCTGATCAGCCAGTTCCTCTACAGCAAGGCCGCCGACGCCAGCGACGCGCCGGCCGCGAAGCCATGAGGCGCGCCGCACTCTGCGCGCTGACGGCCGCAGCGCTGCTGGCCGGCTGCGCCACCGCCCAGCGCCCCGATCCGCTCGAGCCGCTCAACCGCAAGGTCTTCGCCTTCAACGAGGCGGTCGACACGGCGGTGCTCAAGCCGACTGCCGAGGCCTACCGCGCGGTGCTGCCCACGCCGGCGCAGATCGCGGTGAGCAATTTCTTCGGCAACCTGAAGGACGCCTGGTCGGCGGTCAACCTGCTGCTGCAGGGCCGTGTCGCCGACAGCCTGAGCGATGTGATGCGGGTGGGCACCAACACCGTCTTCGGCTTCATGGGCGTGATGGACATCGCCACCGAGCTCGGCTTCGAGCGCCACGGCGAGGACTTCGGCCAGACCCTGGGCCGCTGGGGCGTGCCGCCCGGCGCCTACATCGTCTGGCCGCTGCTGGGCCCCTCGACGGTGCGCGACTCGGTCGGCCTGCCGGTCGACATGCTGGCCACGCCCGAGTCGCTGGTGAATGTGTCGGTGACACGCAACTCGATGACCGCGCTGCGGCTGGTCAGCACCCGCGCCGGCCTGCTGTCGACCACCGGTCTGCTCGACGACATCGCGCTCGACAAGTACGCCTTCGTGCGCACTGCCTACCTGCAGCGCCGCCGCAGCCTGGTCTACGACGGCAATCCGCCGGAGGAGGACGACGAGGACGACCTGCCGCCCGTCGCCGCGCCTGCCCCCGAGACTCCCGCAGCCCCGGCTTCTGCCGCGGCCGCCGAGCCGCCGGCGTCCCGGGCTTCAGGAAACTGACAGATTGCGCGGGAACCGCGCTGCCGCTGCACCGCTCTGACCTGAGGCCGCCTGCTGTCCACCGGATGTCATGCGGTCCGTTGAAGATGCCATGCCCCCGGTCGAGGGGCATGAAAGAAAGGAAATCCATGCTGACGAAATCCCGCTGGTCTACGCTGATCGCCACGGCGGCACTGGTGCTGGCCACCTCGGTCGCCCAGGCGCAGAGCCCGGCGCCGACCGCACCTGACGCCTGGATCAAGCAGATGTCCGGCGAGGTCATCGAGACCGTCAAGGCCGACAAGGCCATCCAGGGCGGCGACACGAAGAAGGTCATGGCCCTGGTCGATGCCAAGATCCTGCCCAATGTCGACTTCCAGCGCATGACCTCGGCCGCGGTGGGGCGCCACTGGCGCCAGGCCACGCCGGAGCAGCAGAAGCGCCTGCAGGAGGAGTTCAAGACCCTGCTGGTGCGCACCTATGCCGGCGCGCTGTCGCAGATCAAGGACCAGACCGTCGAGCTCAAGCCGCTGCGCGCCAGGCCCGAGGACACCGAAGTGACGGTGCGCACCGAGGTCAAGGGCAAGGGCGATCCGATCCAGCTCGACTACCGCCTGGCCAAGCAGGGCGAGGTCTGGAAGATCCACGATGTCAACGTGCTGGGCGTCTGGCTGGTCGAGACCTACCGTGCCAGCTTCGCGCAGGAAATCTCGGCCTCCGGCATCGACGGGCTGATCGCCAAGCTGGCGGAGAAGAACAAGGCCGCCGCCGCGGCCAAGAGCTGAGGATCCGGGCCATGAGCGCTGCCACCGCGCGACTCGAACTGCCGGCCCGTCTGACGCTGGCGGAGGCCCGCGCCGCCGCGGTCGATCTGGGCTCGCGCATCGCTGCCGCACCGGCCGACGATCTGCTGGTGCTGGATGCCGGCGCGCTCGGCCAGTTCGACTCCAGCGCGCTGGCGGTGCTGCTGGAGCTGCAGCGCCGGGCTGCAGCCGCAGGTCGGCCGCTGCGCATCGAGCGCGTGCCGGTCCGGCTGGCCGAACTGGCCGGCCTCTACGGGGTCGCCGGGCTGCTGGGCATGGCCGCCTCGCCGGCCTGAAGCCGCCCGGAAGGGCTCAGGGCGCCGTGTAGCGCTTTGCGCGCAGGTTGCGCTTGATGTCCTGGAGCATCGGACGCAGGTCCGGCCCCAGGCGCAGCGCCACGCCGGTGGTCAGGATGTCGATCACCGTCAGGTGAAGCAGGCGGCTGACCATCGGGCTGTAGCGGTCGTAGTCCTCGGGATGGTCGACGCTCAGCAGCACATGCGCCTGATGCGCCAGCGGCGTGCCGCTGGCGGTGATGACGATGGTGGTCGCGCCCCGGCGGCGCGCGATCTCCAGCGCGTCGAGCAGGTCGCGGCTGCGGCCCGAGTTCGAGATGATGACCACGCAGTCGCCCGGCTCGAGCATGGTCGCGGCCATGACCTGCACATGCGCGTCGTTGTAGGCGACCGCGTTCACGCCGAGGCGGAAGAACTTGTGCTCGGCGTCGTGCGCGACGATGCCGGAGTTGCCCACGCCGTAGAACTCGATGCGGCGCTTGTCGCGCGCGGCCTGCGTCAGCGCGTCGATCGCGCGCTCGAAGGCGTGTGCCGCGGCGTCGTTGCGGTACTTCAGCAGCGCGCTGACCGCGTTGTCGATGACCTTGACGACCAGATCGGCCGGCTTGTCGTCCTCGTCGACCGAGCGGTGCACGAAGGGCACGCCCTCGTTGACCGTGCCGGCCAGCTTGAGCTTGAAGTCGGCCAGGCCGTCGTAGCCGACGCTGCGGCAGAAGCGCACCACCGTCGGCTTGCTGACATGGGCACGCTCGGCCAGCTCGGCCACCGGCAGGCTGGCGAAGCTGCGCGCGTCGGCCAGCACCAGCTTGCCCACGCGCTGCTCGGCCGGCGACAGCGCCGGCAGCGAGGCGCGGATGCGGTCGAGCATCGGCGGCAGCACGTTCACGCCGCTGCCGAGCGGTGACGAAGATGACGTCGGATGGTTCAACTCACTGTTCCTCGCTCCAGGCGAAGCCGTCGCGGGCGACCAGCGCGCTGGCCGCGGCGGGGCCCCAGCTGCCGGCAGCATAACCGCGCGGCCCCTCGCCGCCGCTGACACGCTCGCGCTCCCAGGCGTCGAGGATCGGCTCGACCCAGCGCCAGGCCTGCTCCTGCTCGTCGCTGCGCACGAACAGGTTCAGCCGGCCGGCGATCGCGTCGAGCAGCAGGCGCTCGTAGGCGCCGACGCGCTCTGTCGGGAAGGCCTTGTCGAAGTCCAGGTCCAGCGAGACCGGTGCCAGCGACTCCGAGGTGCCGCTGCCCTTGGCCGCGAGCAGGTGCAGTTCCAGGCCGTCCTCCGGCTGCAGCTTGATCACCAGCTTGTTGGCGCGCTGCGCGCCGGGGAAGATCGGGTGCGGCACCGGGCGGAAGTTCACGACGATCTGCGCATCGCGCGCGGCCAGCCGCTTGCCGGTGCGCAGGTAGAAGGGCACGCCGGCCCAGCGCCAGTTCTGCACCTCGGTGCGCAGCGCGACGAAGGTCTCGCAGTGGCTGCCCGCCGGCACCTTCACTTCCTGCTGGTAGCCCGGCACCGCCTGGCCGCCGACGCTGCCGGCGCGGTACTGGCCGCGCACCACGTCGCGCGCGACCGACTCCGGCGTGAAGGGCTTGAGCGACTTCAGCACCTTGAGCTTCTCGTCGCGGATCGCGTCGGCGTCGCTGGTCGAGGGCGGCTCCATCGCGATCATTGTCAGGAGCTGCAGCGCATGGTTCTGGATCATGTCGCGCAGCGCGCCGGTGCGGTCGTAGAAGTCGCCGCGCGTGCCCACGCCGATCGATTCCGACAGCGTGATCTGGATGTTGGCGATGCTCTCGCGGCGCCACAGCGGCTCGAACAGCGCATTGCCGAAGCGCAGCGCCATCAGGTTCTGCACGCTCGGCTTGCCGAGGTAGTGGTCGATGCGGAAGGCCTGCTCCTCGCGGAAGACCGAGCGCACCACGCGGTTGATCTCCTGCGCGCTGGCCAGGTCATGGCCCAGAGGCTTCTCCAGCACGACGCGGATGTGCGGCGCGTTCAGGCCGGCGGCGCCGAGCTGCTCGCAGATCGCCGGGAACAGGTGCGGGCTGGTGGCCAGATACAGCACCACGGTGTCGGCGCCGCGTGCGTCCAGCCAGTCCTTCAGGCCGGCGTAGTCCTCCGGCTTGGACAGGTCCATGCGGCGGTAGTGCAGCAGCTCGGCGAAGCGGGCGAACTCCTCGTCGCTCGGGCGCTTGGAGCTGTCGACCTCGTGGAAGCGCTCCTTGATGAAGGCGCGGTATTCCTCGTCGGTGCGCTGGTCGCGCGCCACCGCCAGGATGCGGCCGCCGGCGGGCAGCTTGCCGTGGCGGAAGGCCTGGAACAGCGCGGGCATCAGCTTGCGCCAGGTCAGGTCGCCGGTGCCACCGAAGAAGACGAGATCGAAGGACATGGACATGCCTCGGGAAGTTGGGGCCGCGGTGCGTCGTCGAGGGCCGGGCCGGAAGGGAAAAGGGACCGAGAAAGGACCGGATGTAACCCGGTTTCATGAATCATGATGCATCAGTTTCTTCGGGCGGTCAATCCGGCCCGGGCTGCGGGCCGCTGCCGTGCGGATCGTGCAGCGCAGCACGATCCGGTAACCGGCTTGTTCCCGGCGGTGGCCGATGCGGCTGCCGACTCGGGTTCTAATGTCGGCCTGCAGTGTCGCCACGATGCGGCGCTTCTCACACCATCTCGTGTCCTTCAGCACGCCCACGCCATGAATCAGCTCGATCAGCTCAAGCAGTTCACCACCGTCGTCGCCGACACCGGCAACTTCAAGCAGCTCGCCCAGTTCGCGCCGCAGGATGCGACGACCAATCCGTCGCTGATCCTGAAGGCGGTGCAGCAGCCCGAGTACGCGCCGCTGCTGGCCGAGACGGTGGCGGCGCACCGCGGCCGCGCGCTCGACGAGATCGTCGACGAGGTGCTGGTGCGCTTCGGGCTGGAGATCCTGAAGGTGGTGCCGGGCCGCGTCTCGACCGAGGTCGACGCGCGCCTGAGCTTCGACACCGCCGCGACCGTCGCGCGTGCGCACCGCCTGATCGCGCTGTACGAGGCCGCGGGCATCCCGCGCGAGCGGGTGCTGATCAAGATCGCCTCCACCTGGGAAGGCATCGAGGCGGCGCGCCAGCTCGAGAAGGAAGGCATCCGCTGCAACCTGACGCTGCTGTTCGCCTTCTGCCAGGCGGTGGCCTGCGGCGACGCCGGCATCCAGCTGATCAGCCCCTTCGTCGGCCGCATCTACGACTGGTACAAGAAGTCCGCCGGCGCCCAGTGGGACGAGGCCGCGATGGCCGGCGCCAACGACCCCGGCGTGAAGTCGGTCAGCCAGATCTACACCTACTACAAGAAGTTCGGCATCGCCACCGAGGTGATGGGCGCGAGCTTCCGCAACATCGGCCAGATCAACGCGCTGTCGGGCTGCGACCTGCTGACCATCAGCCCGGACCTGCTGGCGCAGCTGCAGGGCGCCGACGCCCCGGTGGCGCGCTCGCTCGATGCCGCAGCCGCCAAGGACGCCGCGATCGACGAGGTGCATTTCGACGAGGCTGCCTTCCGCTGGGCCCTGAACGAGGACGCGATGGCCACCGAGAAGCTCGCCGAGGGCATCCGCGCCTTCGCGGTCGATGCGGGCAAGCTCGACCGCATGATCCTCGACCTGCAGGCCGCCTGAGCCGGGAGCACGCACGATGAGCACCGCACCGCGCTGCGACCGCACCGAGGCCTGGGCCCGCCTGGCCGACCACCATGCCGGCGCCGGCCGCGCCCTCGACCTGCGCCAGGCCTTCGCGGCCGACGCGGGCCGCGCCGGGGCCTTCTCGCTGCAGGCGCCGGAGGTCTTCGCCGACCTGTCGAAGAACCTGTGGGACGCCGACACCCGCACGCTGCTGCTGGCGCTGGCGCGCGAGTGCCGGATCGAGCAGCGCCGCGACGCGATGCTCGCCGGCGAGCCGATCAACCACACGGAAGGCCGTGCGGTGCTGCACACCGCGCTGCGCGCCCCGCGCGGTGCGGCGCCCTTCGGCGACGAGGTGCATGAGGTGCTCGACCGCATGCTCGCCTATGTCGAGCAGGTGCGCGACACCGCCGCGAGCGGCATACGCCATGTGGTCAACATCGGCATCGGCGGCTCCGATCTGGGGCCGCAGATGGTGGTGCCGGCGCTGGACGCCTACACCAGCCCGGCGCTGACGCTGCACTTTGTCTCCAACGTCGACGGCCACGACATCGCGCCGGTGCTGCGCCGACTCGACCCGCGCGAGACGCTGGTCATCGTCGCGTCCAAGACCTTCACGACGCAGGAGACGATGGCCAACGCGGCGGTGGCCCGCGCCTGGTTCCTGGCCGGCTACGGCGAGGGCGGCGAGGCGGCGATCGCCAAGCACTTCGCCGCGACCACCACCAACGTGGCGGCGGCGGCGAAGTTCGGCATCACGACCACCTTCGGCTTCTGGGACTGGGTCGGCGGGCGCTATTCGCTGTGGAGCGCCATCGGCCTGCCGATCGCGCTGGCGGTCGGCGCGGAGAACTTCCGCGCGCTGCTGGCCGGCGCGCATGCGATGGACCGCCACTTCGCCGAGGCGCCGCTGGAAGAGAACCTGCCGATCCAGCTCGGCCTGCTCGATGTCTGGTACCGCAACTTCCTGGGCTTCACCAGCCGCTCGGTCGCGCCCTATCACCAGGGCCTGCGCCGGCTGCCGGCCTATCTGCAGCAGCTGGAGATGGAGTCCAACGGCAAGAGCGTCGACCTCGACGGCGAGCTGCTGCCCTTCGGCACCTCGCCGGTGGTCTGGGGCGAGGCCGGCACCAACGGCCAGCACGCCTATTTCCAGATGCTGCACCAGGGCACCGACGTGATCCCGGTGGAGTTCGTCGCGGTGAAGACGCCGTGCTACCGCGCCGAGGGCATCGCCGAGCTGCCCGAGGGCGTGCGCGCCGGCCTGGCCGACCAGCACCACAAGCTGCTGGCCAACTGCCTGGCGCAGAGCCAGGCGCTGATGCTGGGCAAGTCGACCGACGAGGCGATGGGCGAATCCGCGCCGACCGCCTCGAAGGCGCTGGACGCGACTACGGTCGCGCGCCACCGCACCTTCCCCGGCAACCGGCCGAGCACGACGCTGGTGCTGGACCAGCTCACGCCGGCGGCGCTGGGCGCGCTGATCGCGCTCTACGAGCACCGCGTCTTCACCAGCGGCGCGCTGTGGCGCATCAACAGCTTCGACCAGTGGGGCGTGGAGCTGGGCAAGGCGCTGTGCAGCCAGCTGCTGCCGCGCTTCGCCACCGGCGACACGGCCGGGCTGGACGGCTCGACCGCAGCGCTGCTGGACCGGCTGCTGGGCTGATGCGCTGATCCGGGGCGGGCGTCAGGCGCGCTGGCGCGCCAGCGCCTGGCGCATCTGGCGCGGGCTCGAGAAGCCGGCCAGTGCCACCGCCTCGCGTTCGTCGCGGCCCTGACGCAGCGCCTGCGCGGCCAGCGTCGCGCGCACCTGCTCCAGCCAGCCGCGGGCGCTCAAGGACGTGTGCTCGCGGAACAGCTGCGCCAGGTGGCGCGGCGTGACATGGGCGATTGCCGCCATGCGCGCGGCGTTCCAGTCCTCGGCCGGCGCGGCGGCGACCGCGTCCTGCAGCCGGTGCAGCGCCGGGTGCAGATGATCGCGGTGCGCCAGCAGGCCGGAGTCCTGCGGCGCCTGCGGCCCGCGCCGCGCGAACACCACCATCACCTGCGCCACCGTTGCGGCGATGTCCTCGCTGCAGTGCCGGCGCACCAGATGCAGCGCCAGATCGATGCCGGCAGTGATGCCGGCGCTGGTCAGCACCGCGCCGTCGTCGACGAAGACCCGGTTGGCCTGCACCTTCGCTGCGGGCGCGAGCCGGCGCAGCCCGTCGAGCAGCTCGTGGTGCGTCGTCGCCTGCCGGCCGGCCAGCCAGTCCGGCGTCGGGCCGACCACCTCGTCCACCTCGCCCGGCCGGCCCAGCAGCACCAGCCAGGTCGGCTGCGCCGGGTCGAAGCCGGCGGGCAGCGGCTCCAGCCCGCCGAGCATCAGCCCGACCGATGAGGCGGTCTGCGGCCGCGGGCCGATATGGCGCATCCGGAAGGCCGGCGCCTGTCCTCGCCGGCGCAGCGCCTGGTTGGCGAGCCGGAAGGCCTCCGCGGGCCCGGCCAGATCGAGCAGCAGCGTGTCGGGCAGGACGAGGAAGACGACGTCGATCACGGCCGTCTCATGCGCCGACCAGCTCCTCGACCCGGCGGATCGTCGCGAAGCGCCCGGCCAGCACGGTCTCGGTGCGCTCGCGGATCTGCGCGGCGCTCAGGCGCTCGCCCGCGGGCGTCGTCATGTCGAAGGTGAGCGTCGCCTCGGTGACGTAGTCGACCGTCCAGCCCTCGTCGCTGGCGTGGCGGGTGGTGGTCTCGCAGCACTGCTCGGTGCGGATGCCGGCGACGATCAGGTGGCGGATGCCGTGCCGGTGCAGCCACACCGCCAGCGGCGTGCCGACCAGCGCGCTGTGGCGTGCCTTCACGAAGCTCAGCGCCGCGTCGAAGTCCGCCAGGCCTTCCAGCGGGCGCACCCGACCGCTCGACGCCGAGAAGGGGTTGTCGGGCGTGTCCGGCCCGTCGCCGTGCAGCACGCGCACGATCGGAATGCTGCGCTCGGCGCAGCCCTGCACCAGCCGGTTGACGGCCGCGAGAAAGGGCTGCGCCTCGGCCTCGTTCCAGTAGGCGCGGGCGCGGAAGGATTCCTGCACGTCGATCAGCAGCAGGGCGGCGGGGCAGGGCAGGTCGGCAAGGGACATCGCGGGCTCCTTCAGAAGCGGTTCGGGATGGCCGCCATCGTCGCCTGCAGCCCGCACGCCGTCCGGTCGCCGACGGACCGGATGCGACGCGAAACGGACATGCACACCGCCGCCCGTTCGCGCCGCGGGGTTCAGGCCGCCGGCTGCGCCAGCCAGCGCTCGGCCAGCCGCACCCAGAAGGCGGCGCCCTTCGGGATCAGCTGGTCGTTGAAGTCGTAGGTCGGGTTGTGCAGGTTGCACGGACCCAGGCCGTGGCCGTGCTCGCGGTGCGTGCCGTCGCCGTTGCCGATCATGAAATAGGCGCCGGCCTGGGCCTGCAGGAAGAAGCTGAAGTCCTCCGCGCCCATCGTCGGCTCGAATTCATGCACATGCTCGGCGCCGGCCACCTCGCGCATGACCGCGCGGGCGAACTCGGCTTCGGTGCGGTGGTTGATCGTGGGCGGGTAGTTGCGCTGGAACTCGAACACCACGCTGGCGCCGAAGGCCGCCGCGGTGTGGCGCGCGATCTCGTCCATGCGCCGCTCGATCAGGTCGAGCACCTCCAGCGTGAAGGTGCGCACCGTGCCCTGGATCTCGCAGGAATCAGGCACGACGTTGGTGGCCTCGCCGGCATGGATCATCGTCACCGAGATGACGGCCGCATCGATCGGCTTCTTGTTGCGGGTGACGATGGTCTGGAAGGCCTGCACCATCTGGCAGGCCACCGGCACCGGGTCGATGCCGTTGTGCGGCAGCGCGGCGTGCGAGCCCTTGCCGGTGATGCGGATCAGGAACTCGTTGCTCGAGGCCATGATCGGGCCGCTGCAGATCGCGAAGTCGCCGGCGGCCAGGCCCGGCCAGTTGTGCATGCCGAAGATCGCGTCCATGGGGAAGCGCTCGAACAGGCCGTCCTTCATCATCTCGCGCGCGCCGCCGCCGCCTTCCTCGGCGGGCTGGAAGATGCAGTGGACGGTGCCGGAGAAGCGCTCGCGGTGCGCGGCCAGTTCCTGCGCGGCGGCCAGCAGCATCGCCACATGGCCGTCGTGGCCGCAGGCATGCATGCGGCCCGGAATGCGGCTGGCGTGCGCGAAGGTGTTGTGCTCGGTCATCGGCAGCGCATCCATGTCGGCGCGCAGGCCGATGGCGCGGTTCGAGCCGCCCGGCGCGCTGCCGCGAATGGTGCCGACCACGCCGGTGCGCCCGAGCCCGCGGTGCACCTCGATGCCCCAGCCCTCGAGCGTGCGCGCGATGACGTCGGCGGTGCGCACCTCCTCGAAGCAGAGTTCCGGGTGGGCGTGGATGTCGCGTCGGATCGCGACGATGGGGGCGAGATCGGGGGCGTTCATGGCGGCGGGATGGCGGCTTCGGGTCGGGCCATCTTAGCGGTATGGTCGCCCATGCGTGCATGGGCGATGACCGTGTGAAAGGTCAGGGCGCTTGCGGCTCAAAGCGCAGACCGAGCGTCATTCGTCCCACTCGACCTTGGCTGCAATGCCATTCGATCTAGGTTGAAAGTCGAAGCAGACTCCCTCGCCTTGGTCGCTCCTGATGCGGCACTGGCCTGTCAGTGCCTTTGCCAAATCGGTATTGAGTCCGCGCAGCTCGATCGTGTGCTCCGGAGGTTGCGAACTCGGCGTTCCGTTTGGCCCCGACCAGGGAATCGGATGTCTGGGGGAAACGGCAAATGCGCAAGCGATCCAAGCACCATTTATCAGTACTTCACACGCGGTCATCATCGAAGGACTCCTGAAAAAGGGCCGAGCGTAGTCGCTTGTCAACAGCCCTCCGCGATGTCTTTTCCCAGTCGACAAGGGGCGGCGGCCTGAAGGCGTATTCATCGGGACATGGCCGGGGGAACTACCTGCTTGAGCTGTGGATTTCTGGAATCATCCCGTCCCATGAGCATCCCCACCCGCGCCCCCGTCAGCGACTCGCTGCGCACCGTCCGCGCCGCCTGCCCCCATGACTGCCCCGACACCTGCGCGATGCAGGTCAGCGTGGACGACGCCTCCGGGCGGGTCGTGCGCATCCAGGGCCGCGCCGAACATGTGACGACGCATGGCGCGCTCTGCACCAAGGTCTCCCGCTACGCCGAGCGGACCTACCACCCCGAGCGGGTGCTGACGCCGCTGCGCCGCGTGGGCCCGAAGGGCGCGGGCCGCTTCGAGCCGGCGAGCTGGGACGAGGCGCTGGCCGACATCGCCGGACGGCTGAAGACGATCGCCGCGCGCGACCCGGAGGCCATCCTGCCCTACAGCTACGCCGGCACGATGGGCCTGCTGCAGGGCGAGAGCATGGCGGCGCGCTTCTTCAACCGCCTGGGCGCCTCGCAGCTCGAGCGCACCATCTGCGCCTCGGCCGGCGGCGACGCGCTGGCGGCGACCTATGGCGGCAAGGTCGGCATGCTGGTGCGGCATTTCGCCGAGAGCCGGCTGATCGTCATCTGGGGCAGCCATTCGATCGCGTCGAACCTGCATTTCTGGACCTTCGTGCAGCAGGCCAAGCGCAACGGCGCCCGGCTGGTCTGCATCGACCCGCGCCGCACCGAGACGGCCGACAAGTGCCATGTGCATCTGCAACTGCGCCCCGGCACCGACGGGGCGCTGGCGCTGGCGCTGATGCACGAACTGGTGGCGAACGACTGGCTCGACCATAACTACATCGCCCGGCATGTGGATGCGGCCGGCTGGGTGGCCCTGCGCGAGCGGGTGCAGGCCTGGACGCCGGAGCGTGCGGCCGAGGTCTGCGGCCTGGACGCCGACGCGATCCGCGCGCTGGCGCGCGATCTGGGCACGACCCAGCCGGCGGCGATCCGGCTGAACTACGGCATGCAGCGCACCCGCGGCGGCGGCAATGCGGCGCGGCTGATCGCGCTGCTGCCCTGCCTGACGGGGGCGTGGCGGCACCGCGCCGGCGGCCTGCTGCTGTCGAGTTCGGGCTGGTTCGCGTCGGTGCGCGACGACGCGGCGCGCCAGCGCCCGGACCTGCTCGCCGGCCGCGTGCCGCGCACGCTCAACATGAGCACCATCGGCGACGACCTGCTGCGCGAGGCCTCGCCCGACTTCGGCCCGAAGGTCGAAGCGGTGATCGTCTACAACAGCAACCCGGTCGCGGTGGCGCCGGAGTCGCCGAAGGTGGCGCGCGGCTTTGCGCGGGAGGATCTGTTCACCGTCGTGCTCGAGCATTTCCTGACCGACACCGCCGACCACGCCGATTGGGTGCTGCCGGCGACGACCCAGCTCGAGCACCTCGACCTGCACACCAGCTACGGCCACACCGACGTGCTGCTGAACGAGCCGGCGATTTCGCCGCTCGGCCAGGCGCTGCCCAACACCGAGATCTTCCGCCGCCTGGCCGCCGCGATGGGCTTCGACGAGCCGTGCTTCCGCGACAGCGACGAGACGCTGGCCGCGCAGACGCTGCGCGGCGCGGTGACTTTCGAGGCGCTGAAGGCCTCGCCTGGCTGGATCAGCCTGCCGATTCCCGATGCGCCGTTCGCCGACGGGGGCTTTCCGACGCCTGACGGGCGGGTGCGCATCGACGTGCCCGGCTGGGGCCTGCCGGACTTCGTGCCGCCGTGGGAGTCGGTCGCGTCGGCGCCGGAACTGGCGGCGCGCTATCCGCTGGCGATGATCTCGCCGCCGGCACGCAACTTCCTCAACTCGACCTTCGTGAACGTGAAGAGCCTGCGCGACATCGAAGCCGAGCCGATCGTCGAGATCCACCCGGACGATGCTGCGGCGCGCGGGCTGGCCGATGGCGCGCCGGTACGCGTCTTCAACGATCGCGGCAGCTACCACTGCACCGCGCGCGTGAGCACCCGCGCGCGGCCCGGCGTGGTCAACGGGCTGGGCATCTGGTGGCGCAAGCTCGGCGTGCGCGGCACCAATGTCAACGAGCTCACGCACCAGAAGCTCACCGACATCGGCCAGGCGCCGTGCTTCTACGATGTGCTGGTCGAGGTGGAGGCGGCGGCGTGAGGCCGCTGACAGGGCTGCGCGCGATGGCGCTGGCCGCCGCAGGCCTGGTGCTGGCGGGCTGCGCGACCACCGCCGCCGACGATGTCGACTCGGCCTGGCGGCCGGGCTACTTCTGGCAGTCGGTGCGCGGGCACCTCGGCATGCTGGCGGCGGCGCGACCGGTCGACGCGGTGCTGGCCGATCCGGCGCTGGCGCCCGACCTGCGCCGCCGGCTCGAGCTGGGCCGCGAGATCCGCGACTACGCCAGCCGCGCGCTGGCGCTGCCCGACAACGCCAGCTACCGCCGCTACGCCGACCTCGGCCGGCCGGCAGCGGTGTGGAACGTGGTGGCGGCGCCGGAGCTGTCGCTCACGCTCAAGACCTGGTGCTTTCCGGTGCTGGGCTGTGTCGGCTACCGCGGCTATTTCGACCGGGCCGAGGCCGAGACGCTGGCCGCCGCGCTGCGGGCCCGGGGCTGGGAGGTCAATGTCTATGGCGTGCCGGCCTATTCGACGCTGGGCAAGCTGCCGGGCGACTGGTTCGCCGATCCGCTGCTCAACACCTTCCTGCGCCACGGCGAGGTGGAACTGGCTCGGCTGGTCTTTCATGAACTGGCGCACCAGGTCGCCTACGCGGCCGACGACACCCCCTTCAACGAGTCCTATGCCACCGCGGTCGAGCGGCTGGGCAGCCGCCAGTGGCTGCAGCAGCGCGGCCGCGCCGATCTGATCGCCGAGACCGAACGGGCCGACCGCCGCCGCGCCGAGTTCCGCGCGATGACGATGGCTGCACGCGAGCGGCTCGATGCGCTCTACCGGAGCACCGCATCCGACGACGACAAGCGTCGGCGCAAGGCCGAGCTGATCGCCGCGCTGCGGGACGAGTACGCACGCTGGCGCGACGGGCAGTGGGGCGGCGACCGGGCCTACGATGCCTGGTTCGAGAACGTCAGCAACGCGAAACTTGGCGTGATGGCCGCCTACAACCAGCAGGTGCCGGCCTTCGAGGCGCTGTTCGAGCGCGAGGGCCGCGACTGGCCGCGCTTCCATGCCGCGGTGAAGGATCTGGCCGCGCGCCCGAAGGCCGAGCGCGACGCGGTGCTGGCCGCGCTCAGTCCTTCAGCGACTCGATGAGGTCGATGTACTGCTGCTGCGCCTGCACTCCGGCGGTGCCGGCCAGTGCCTTCCAGGCGTCCCACTTGGCGCGGCCGACGAAGTCGGTCATGCCGGGGCGGTCGCCCGAAGCATCGCCCTCGGTGGCCTGCTTGTAGAGCGCGTAGATCTTCAGCAGCGTCATGTTGTCGGGCCGCTCGGGCAGCTGCTTCGAGTCGGCGACGGCTTGCAGGAACAGGGCATTCAGGTCGGACATGGCGAGGGAACTCCGGAAAGACGGCGAGGCCGTGACAGGCGGGCCAGTGTAGGGCCCGGGCATCACGGCCTCGGCGGGATCCTGTCGCCTCGGCGACCGGCGGTGTTCAGAAGCCCATGCGGGCCAGCAGGTCGTCGACCTCGTTCTGGTCGGTGACCACGTCGGTGCGGGTGCCGTCGACCACCGGGCCCTCGAGCTCGCTGGGCTTGGCGGGGGCTGCGGGCACGGCCGACGCGGCCTGCGCAGCCGGGCAGGGCGCGGCGGCGGCCACTTCGGCGACTGCCTGCTCGACATGCTCCGGATGCAGGTCGATCAGCAGCTTGACCAGGTTGGCCTCGAGCTCGTTGGTGACGCGCACGACCTTCTTGATGATCTGGCCGGTCAGGTCATGGAAGTCCTGGGCCATCATGATGTTGGTCAGATGCTCGTCGATCCGGTCGCACGAGGCGTTCAGATTGCCGATGTGGCGGTGCACCAGCTCACGCACACCGGCGTCGATGCCGGCGTCCGCGTCGATGGCCTCGACGATCCGGCGCGATTCCGACATCAGCTGCTGATGCTCGACCTTGGCATCGTCGACCGAGTTCAGCACCCGGTTGGCGGCGTCCGAGGTCTTGTTGGCGATGTAGTTGAGCCGGCTGCGGGCGTCCGGCAGCGCGCTGGTGGCTGCCTGCAGCTCCGGCATCACGCCCACGTTCACCACGCCGAGCTGCTCGATGGTGTCGTGCAGCATCCGGGTCAGCTCGCCGATCTGCTGGATCACCTGGGGCGATGCGGCGACCATGGGCACGTTCTGTGTCATGGCGTGCTCCCGGGCTCAGGCCGTCACGGTCATGCGCTGGATGATCTTCGACAGCTTCTCTTCCAGGGTCGCCTTGGTGAAGGGCTTGACGATGTAGCCGGCCGCACCGATCTGGGCGGCGCGCACGATGTCTTCCTTGCGCGCCTCGGCCGTCACCATCAGCACCGGAATGTGGCACAGCGCCGGATCCTGCTTGATCTGCGTGAGCAGCTCGAAGCCGTCCATGTTGGGCATGTTGATGTCGCTGACGACGAAGTCGATCTTGTTGGCGCGCAGCACCTGCAGCGCGTTGACGCCATCCTCGGCTTCCTCGATGAACTGGCCGCCCATCTCTTTGATCAGGCCGCGCACGATGCGGCGCATCGTGGAGAAGTCATCGACGACAAGATAGCGGAGGTCGGAGTAGGAAGGCATGACAGATCCTTGTGCTGGAGGGTGGCCGCGTGGGGTTTATCGACCGGCCGAGGCCGGACTTGAGGAAGCGGAATCCGGCGCTGCGCCTTCCTCTGCGGGCTGCGCGGCATCGGTCGACGAGAAGAAGCGCTCCTCGGCATCGCGAGTCATCACGATCAGGCTGATGCGTCGGTTCACCGGGTCGAGGGGATCCTGCTTGTTGAACGGAATGCTCGAGGCCAGGCCCTGCACCCGCAGGATCCGGTCGTTGTCCAGCCCGCCGGCGACCAGCTCCCGCCGCGACGCGTTGGCGCGGTCGCTCGACAGTTCCCAGTTGCTGTAGCCGGCCACGCCGGCGGAGAAGGGCTTGGCGTCGGTGTGACCTTCCAGCGTCAGCCGGTTGGGCACCTCGCTGAGCACGCTGCCGATGGCCTGCAGCACATCGCGCATGTAGGGCTTGACCATGTCGGAGCCGCTGTCGAACATCGGCCGCTTCTGGTCGTCGACGATCTGGATGCGCAGGCCGTCGCGGGTCATGTCCAGGCGCACCTGCGACTTCAGCGAGCGCAGCTGCGGCGAGGCGTCGATGACGTTCTGCATGCGCTGCTTGAGTGTATGCAGCCGCTCCTGCTCGGCCTGGGCCTGGGTGGCCTTGAGCGCCTGCAGGTTGAAGGTCTTCTTCTCGGCCTCGATGTCGCCCTTGCGGACCTGGCCGTGGGTGTGCGTCAGGTCGGTGCCTCCGCCCTTGACGACCGAGGAGGCGTCGCCCGCGCCGGAGCCGCCGCCCAGCAGCGAGATCTTCAGCGGCGACTGGAAGTAGTCCTGCAGGCCCTTCTTGTCGCCCTCGGTGGTGGAGCCGAGCAGCCACATCAGCAGGAAGAAGGCCATCATCGCGGTCACGAAGTCGGCATAGGCGATCTTCCAGGCGCCGCCGTGGGCGCCGTGGCCGCCCTTCTTGACCTTCTTGACGATGATCGGCTGCAGTTTCTTGGCGTCACCGGCCATGGCGTGCTCCCGTGCTCATGCTCGCGATCGCTTCCCGCGTCACTTCTTCTTCACGTGCTGCTCGAGCTCGGTGAAGGTCGGGCGCTCGGTCGAGTACAGCACCTTGCGGCCGAACTCGATGGCGATCTGCGGCGCATAGCCCTGCATCGAGGCCAGCAGCACCGTCTTGATGGTCTGCAGCTCCTTGCCGTCCTCGTCGATCTTCTGCTCGAGCAGGCCGGCCAGCGGCTCGGCGAAGCCGTAGGCCAGCAGAATGCCCAGGAAGGTGCCCACCAGCGCCGAGCCGATCATGCCGCCCAGCACCGCCGGCGGCTGGCCGACCGAGCCCATGGTGTTGACCACGCCCAGCACCGCCGCGACGATGCCGAAGGCGGGCAGGGCGCCGGCCAGTCGGGCGATGGCGGCTGCGGCCGCGTGGGCCTCGTGGTGATGGGTCTCCAGCTCGGTGTCCATCAGCGACTCGATCTCGTGGGCATTGAGGTTGCCCGAGACCATCATGCGCAGGTAGTCGCAGACGAACTCGGTCACATGGTGGTCGTTGCCCACCACCGGGAACTTCTGGAACAGCGCCGAGCTGTGCGGATCCTCGATGTCCTTCTCGATCGACATCAGGCCTTCCTTGCGGGTCTTCTGCAGGATCTCGAAGAGCATGGCCAGCAGCTCCATCGCGCGGGCCTTGGAGTGCTTGGAGGGCTTGAAGCAGGCGCCCAGGCCCTTGCCGGTGGCCTTGAGCACCTTGGGCTGGTTGTTCGCGACGAAGGCGCCCAGCGCGCCGCCGAAGATGGTGATCATCTCGAAGGGCAGGGCCTTCAGGATGACCTGGATGTTGCCGCCGTGCACGATGTACACGCCGAAGATGCAACCGATGGCGACGAGCCACCCGACGATGACGAACATGGATCCTGACTCCTCAGTGGAGGCTCAGCGTTCCGGCGCAGCACGCCTCGGGCGTTGCGCGGATCGCAGGCATGATTTGCATATCGGTGCGGATTCGGGTCACTTGAGCCAGGCAAGATCGGCAAAAGCGCGGCTCGCGCGGTCCATCAGCGGTGCACTGCCCGCCGGCTCGCGACGAACTCCGGCGTCAGCGTCGCGCACAGCGTGTGGATCGGCGCGAAGGCCGGATGGCGGGCGATCAGCCGCTCGGCCGAATCGACGAAGGCCTCGGGCAGGCCCCAGCCGGTGCGCGAGTTGTGGAACAGCGGCAGCGACAGCAGCCGCGGCATGACCCGGTGCTGCGAGATCGCCGTCAGGCACAGGTCGGTGGCCCACAGATGCCAGCCCATTTCCGGCGCGATGCGGTGGATCGAGCCGCGCGAGACGACGATGGCGACCTCGTCGAAGGACAGCGCCACGCCCGAGCCGGGATGGTCCATGTGGATCAGCCGGTCGATGACCTGGCCGGCGCGCATCAGCCGCTGCCCCTGCGCATCGACGCCGACGCCGATGAAGCCCAGCAGCGTACGCGGCCGCTCGTGCGCGGGAATGGCCTCGAGTTCGGCCGCAAGCCGCTGGCCGAAACCGGGCGGGAAATAGACGTCCTGGTGGCACAGCAGCAGCCACTCGGCCTCGCAGACCGCCTCGGCCTGCACGATCGCGTCGCCGGGGCTGGCGGCGCCGCGGCACACCGCGATGCGGGCGTTGACCTCGCGCAGTCCTGGCGAGGCCAGCACGTTGGCGCGCAGCTGTGCCTCGTCGGTGGTGGGCACGACGACGGCGAAGGGCGCGCTCGTGCGTGGCGGCAGCGCTGCGGCCGCCCGGCCGTCATCGTCGCGGCGGGCCAGCACATGCAGCCGGCGCATCCGGTGCACCTCGTCGACGCAGCCCTCGCCCAGGCCGAGCAGGCTGGCGAGCTGGCGCACGCCCTGCGCGAAGGCCGGATCGGCGGTCTCGACCGGCTCGTGCGCGGCCAGATGCGGCAGCCAGCCGGCATCGAGCAGCAGCTTGTAGACGGTGGCCGGCGCATGGGCGCGTGCCGGATCATGCTGAGGATCGCCGGCGGCGGCCGTCCCGGCTTCCAGCAGCCGCGCCATGCGCTCGAGCGTGCAGCCGTTGTCCAGCGCCAGGCTCAGTCGGGCGCCGGGTGCGCAGCACTCGCCCAGTCGCGCCAGCCAGCGGTCGGCATCGGTCAACGCGAAGAAGCCCGGCGACAGCAGCAGCAGGTCGATCGATCCGGCCGGTGGCAGGGCCGGTGCGAGCGCCTCGCCGCCCACCGGCAGCGGCATGGCCTGCCAGCGGGCCTGGGCATGCTGCTGCCGATGCCACGGGGCCAGCAGCGCGGCTTCCTCGCCGACCGCCAGCACCTGCCGAGCCGGTGGCAGCACCGCGAGCCAGCGGCCATCGGCCGGTCGGCGCAGGCGGTCGGCCGGATCGGTCCACCTCATCTCGATCGGGGGGCGGGGCGAGCGCACCGGAGTGTCGTCGGTCAGGAGCATCGACATGCGGGATGAATCCGGGATCGTGCGGTTTGAAGCGATCGGGTGGGCCGGTCAGCGGATCGCGTAGATCCAGACCGGCCGGTGGCCCTCGTTCTGCAGGCGCGCGTGCGGGCGCATGCCCGGCACGTCGAACTCCAGGCTGACCAGCCAGCTGCCCGGGCGCATCTCGGCCAGCGCCTTCTCGGCGGCGCGATTCATGCTCTCGGGGCGCTGGAAAAGGTAGACCAGATCATGCTCGGCCCAGGAGGTGGCCCACATGTCGCCCTGGCGGATGCGGGCCCACGGGCAGCGCAGGCCAGCGGCGAGCCGGATCGGCCAGCTCCATTCGATGCCTTCCATCCGGGCATCCGGCCAGACCTTCTGCAGCGCCTGCAGGCCGTGGCCCAGGCCGCAGCCGGCATCGAGCACTCGCGCCATCGGGGGCAGCGGCACCAGCGTCTCCAGCCCTTCGAGCGCATTGGCTTCGGTCGGAAAGAGCGGTGCATCGCGCCAGGCGCGCAGCGGGTAGGCCGCAGCCAGCAGCGCCAGCGGCAGCAGCCACAGGGCGGCGGCCACGCCCTGGGCCAGCCCGGACAGTGCCAGCGACAGCGGGAAGCCGCCCAGCGTCATCAGCAGCCGCCACCGGGTGCGCGCGCCGATCGCGAACAGCCCGGCCGACAGCGTGGCCAGCACGAAGCCGGCCGCCGCCGGCAGGCCGTTCGACGTTGCGGTGATCCACAGGCTCCAGGCCAGCGCCCAGGCCAGCAGGGCGGGCAGGGGCCAGGGCAGGGTGCGGCGGGGGCGCGCAGATGATCGAGCTTCAGGGGCGCGGCCGTGGCGCTCCGGATGGCGGGCGAGTCGGCGTTTCTGGCGGCGGGACAGGTCGGGCAGGGCGGACATGGTCAGGCACTCCGGGCGGGCCGGGAACGAGGCGGACGCCATCCTCGGCAGCCTTGGAGACTAGGGGGGGGGTCGTCTGTCCGCTCCGCGATGGAGGCTGATCTATCCGGCGGTTTTTTCGCCCATGCCGATCTGGCGACCCAAGAAAAACGGACCCGGGCGCGAGGCTCGGGTCCGTGCAAACGGTGTTCTGACACCGAGGGAGACTGGCAAACGATCACAGGGAGAAGCGGTCCGGAGCTCGCTCACGACCGTACCGCTGCAAGCTGTTTCGGTCCCGGCCTTCTCGACTTGAGGGAACCGGAAAAAGTCTGCCCACGATTGCGAGCTTGTTCACGTCCGGGCGCAGCCTGTTCGCCTCGGCGGACTCCCGGCTCTGGAGGGTCAGGAGGTGATCTGGCAGACCGACTTGTCGAAGTCGAGGCGCTCGTAGTGCAGGTCGGGCACGATCTTCTTCCAGATCTCGACGATCTGCTGCTCCTCCGGCCGCTCGTAGTCGTCGAGCAGGATATGGAAGCCGGTCGGCGCGAGCTGGGGCGCGATCGCCGCCAGGCTGGGCAGGCGCGCGAGCTTGCAGGTCTGGGCTGGCGGGCCGTCGATGATCACCACGTCGAAGCGCAGTTCAGGGTCCAGGCCCGACAGGTCGTAGAAGCGGCCGGGCTGCTCGAAGAAGCTCACCTCGATCAGCGGGCAGTGCAGCACCCGGGCGTGCGCCGCCAGGCCGTGGCGCTCGAAGTCCTGGCCGGTGCGCTCGGCCCAGACCGCATCGTGCTCGATCGAGTGCAGGCTGCCGCCTCGGCTGGCGATCAGCGTGGCCAGGATCTTCGAGCCGCGGCCGGAGCCGAACTCGAGCACCCGGGGCTGCGGATGGCGATCGAGCACATCGATCATGTGCGAGAGGAACTCCGCATCGAGCGCCCAGCCGCCCGCATCTCCAAGCCAGGCCGCAGGCACCTTTTCCTGCTGGACCAGCCGCTGCAGTGCCAGGGTCCGGAACGGCATCCGCGCCAGGCGCTGCTCGGTGCTGCGGGCGATCTGCTCGGCGCGAGCAGTCTGCGCGGCCTGCAGCCGCTGCGTCAGCTGGATCAGGCTGTCCGGATGCGTCTCCAGCGGCCGGGTGCAGGGCAGGGCCGGCCGCGACAGCACCAGCTTCGCGCTGGCCTGCTGGGCCGGCGAGCTCAATGCCTGCGACGGTCCGGCCTGGTTGTGGTGCGACTGCGGATTGCTGGCGGTGTAGCGGTAGGCCTCGATCGGCAGATGCAGGTAGCGGCGGGTCTGGTCGAGCAGCGGGAAGGCGATCGCGAAGTCGCAGGCGCACTGCAGCCAGCGGCCCTCGTCGTCCTGCAGCAGCGCGGCGGGGACCTGCGCGAACAGCTCGGTGCGGAAGCTGAAGAAATGGCTGGTCAGCCAGCGCTGGCCGCGCGGTGCCCGGGTCGGATCGAGCGGCCCGTTGCCGCCGCGGCGACCGTCGTCGGTCACATACTGCGTCCAGACGATGTCGTAGCCACGGGCATAGGCGTCGGCCATCTGGGCCAGCGCGCCTTCGTGGATCAGCTCGTCGTCGGCGTCCAGGATCGCGGTGAATTCGCTGCCGTCGCGGCCGAGCAGCTCGAAGGCGTTGGCGGCCTTGCCCTGTGGCGCTGGGTTGACCACCAGCCGATGGCGGCCGGCGAAATGGCGGGACAGCACCTCGCGGGCCTGTGCGGCCGTGTCGTCCGTCGAGGCGTCGTCGACGAACACCACATGGAAGTCCTGCCAGGTCTGGCGCGTCAGGCTCAGCAGGCTGCGCGTCACGTAGCGGGCGCAGTTCCGCCCCGAGATGTAGATGGTGGCCGTCATGTTCTCACTCCGCTCGGATGGCGTCCGCCGGGACGCCTCAACGCAACGAGTGGATCACGCGCGCCTGTCGGCTCATCCGGCCATGACCTGAGCTTTTTCTGCGCTTCTGTTCATTTCGGGGGCGAGCCGGAAGACAAGAAAAAAGGGCCCGGCATGACCGGGCCCCGAACTGCACCGCTCGAGGTGCAAGGGAGGAGACAAGAATCAGGGATCAGTGGGGCGGATCGATCAGTGCAGCTGCAGCGATCCGCTGGCCTTGCCCTTGCCGGCGCGTGCCGGCGGGTTGCACAGGCCGCAGACGAAGTGCTTGGCGATCTCGTGCGGATGGGTGACGAAGCTGCCCGCGCACTTGGAGCACTTCGTCATCGTCAGCATGCCGTTGTCGACGAACTTCACCAGCCGCCAGGCCCGGGTGATCGACAGCAGCGGTTCGAGGTTCTGCGCCTGCGTCTGCTCGAGATAGAGCTGGTAGGCCTTGATGACCGTGTCGATCTCCTCGAGCTCGGCCACCTTGTTCAGGTATTCGTGGGTGTTCAGGAACAGCGACGCGTGGATGTTGGGCTGCCAGGTCATGAACCAGTCGGTCGAGAAGGGCAGCTGGCCCTTGCTCGGCGACTTGCCGGCGACTTCCTTGTACAGGCGCAGCAGCCGCTCGTACGACAGATCGGTCTCCGACTCGAGCACCTGCAGGCGGGCGCCGAGCTTGATCAGCGTGACGGCGCGCTCGATCTGGCGGGCTTCGGTGAGGATGCTCTTGGTCTTCATGGTCGTGTTCCCCTCGCGTCGCGGGTCCGGATCCGGAATCAGGCGGCTTCGCGGTGGCGGCCGGCCATCAGGATGCTGGCGTGCAGGCGCGACACGCCCTCGTTGGCGGCGCTCTTGCCGTGGTTGGTCAGCAGGCCCCAGACCAGATCGTCGTCGGCACGCATGCGGCACAGCAGCGTGTTGCAGGCGGCGATCTTCAGCATCTGGGCCGGCGACAGGGCCTCCAGCAGCGCGGCGGTCTCCTCGGAGACGCCCAGGCGGAACAGGGCCTGCTCGCGGTCGGCGCGGATCAGGCTCTGGGCCAGCATCAGGTACGACAGGTTGGCTTCGCGGATCTCGGCGAGGATCTGGTCGGAATTCATGGCTTGCTCCTGGCGGTGTGTCTGTCGGGGTTGCCCGGCGGCTGCTGTGCTGCGGGGCGGTGTGTCGATGGAGCGGATTCTGAAGAGCCGAACTGGGCGGGAACATCATCCCTCTTCCGTGCCTCGCGTCACCCTGATTCCGTTAGCGTGTCAGGCAACTTCTTACAGGCTGTCATCCTGCGTCGGACATTTCGGGCGCCGGCATATCCCGAAATGGCTCCGAGTGTGAAATTTCGTGGATTTTCATTGCCATCGGCGAAGCCTGGAAACTGCTTCTCTCCCGATCCGCGATTTGCGCATGTCAGCCGGAAAAGCGTGAGGAATGCCGGTCTTCCGCGGGCGATCCGGCGTTGCTCTGTGCGGAGGGTGCGGGCGTGGCCTGCGGCGCGGGTCGCGAGGACAGCATGTCCTGCTCGCTCCGGCCCAGCAGACGCTCGAACTGGTCCAGGGCCTCGTCGCTGCGTCCCTGGGCAGCCAGCGACATGGCCAGCATGAAACGGCTGTGCTCCTGGTCTGGCGCCCGCATCAGCTCCTGGCGCGCCTGACGGGCGGCCTGTTCGAAATCGCCTCGACCGAAAGCCCGCATGGCCTCGTCCATCGGTGCCGCTGGCGCACGGGCTGCGATCGCCCGGGCGGGCAGGTGAAAGGATGCCGGCGTGGCGGTGCTGGGCCTGCCGCCAGTGGCGCGCGCCAGCGTGGCGTCGATCGAGGCCATCGCGCGAGCCATCGCGGCATCGAGTCGGGCCGGGGCGGGTGGGGCCGGCGGGCGCGGCAAGGCCTCCAGCGTGACGAAGGGCAGACCGAACAGATGCAGCCAGACGTGTTCCCACAGGCGCGCATGGACGGGCTGCCCGGGCAGCACCCGCTCGAGCACATGGTCCAGCGCCTGGCGGTGCTGCCGCACCGTGGCCTCCAGCACCGTCTGCCGCACCGCGAGAATGCCGCCCGGGGCCCGGCGACCCAGATCGCTGCGGCGAGCGGCCCTCGCCAGCTCGCCCAGGCCGCAGAGGTCGAGAAAATGGCCCAGCAGATGCGTGCCCCGGTCCAGCCCATGAAGGCGACGGTACTGGCGGGCGAGCCACTGTGCTTCCGCGTCGCGCCCGCCCAGCGTCGACAGGCTGCGGGGGCAGAAATGCTGCGGCTCCACCGGCAGTCCGCCCATCCAGTCGCGCTGGCCGGGATGCTGCGCCAGTTCGGCTTCCGGCAGATCGCGCAGCGCCAGGGGCGCGCCCAGGGGCTGAACGTCGCTCCATGCGTCCTCGCTGTCGATCAGATCAAGCAGGGCCGGTGCCGCGTCGAAGGGCTGGCCGTCGCAGAACACGGTCAGATCGCGTGGTGCGCCGCCCGGCAGGGTCAGCAGGTGGCGCAGATGCATCTCCGCCGCGCTGGTGTCAGCTTCGGCCGACACGCGCTGGACCGGCCGGTGCAGGCCGGCGGTGGCATCGGCATGCAGTGGCGCGTGAAGCCTGATCCCGCAGGAGGCGGGCAGCTCGTCGATCCAGCGGATGTCCTGCCCCAGGCAGGCGACGACGAGGTTGATCATGAGGAAGTCTCCGGAGCGTGAGCGCTTGTCGCCGGCAGCGGCGTCAAGTGAGTCGATGTCGATTCAGGTCGAGGTCGGCGAGGACCTGGGTGTTTTCTTCATTTCTAACACCAAGGATTTCACTTTTGCGGGCTCAAAACGGTACCAATTGGTGTCCTTGTTCGCTCAAGAAGGCCAGGCAACGTGCCGACAACCGTCTGCCTTGTGCCGATCGGTGCTGGCGGGATCCGCAAAAGACGAACTGGTTCGAAAAAATCGTTCAGTTCATCCTCAAGTCCCGTCGGGCAGCGACGAAAACAAGGGCACGATCCAGACGACCATGCAGCTCGGATCGATCAGGTGCCGGGAGCGGCACCAAGCTCATCAGCATCAGACATCACTGGAGTAGCTATGCCTACCACCATCAACACCAACATGGCCTCGCTGGGCGCCCAGCGCGCTCTGCAATCGACCGACGGTTCGCTCTCGACCTCGATGAAGCGTCTGTCGACCGGCCTGCGGATCAACTCGGCCAAGGACGATTCGGCCGGTCTGGCGATTGCTGAGCGCATGACCTCGCAGGTTCGCGGCATGACCGTCGCCTCGCGCAACGCCAACGATGCGATTTCCCTGGCCCAGACGGCTGAAGGTTCCCTGGGCAAGGTCGGCGAGTCCCTGCAGCGCATGCGTGAACTGGCTGTCCAGTCGGCCAACTCGACCAACGACACCAGCGACCGTGCCAACCTGAACGAGGAATACACCGCGCTGGCCACCGAAGTCAGCCGCGTGCTCGAAGGCACCAAGTTCAACGGCAAGAGCCTGCTGAACTCGGCGGCCACCGACATGGCCTTCCAGATCGGTGCCGACACCGATTCCACCGACCGCATCACCGTCGCGCTGCGTGACATGACGGCGGGCACGGGCATGTCGGCAGCCATCACCGGCGCGGCCGCCTCGATCTCCACCGTCGATGCCTCCCTGGCGACCATCTCGAACCTGGATGCCGCGATCGACGAGGTGACTTCGGCCCGTTCGAACCTGGGCTCGGTGCAGAACCGCTTCGAGAGCGTGGTGGCCAACCTGGCGACCAGCCAGGAGAACATCACCGCCGCACGGGGTCGCATCACGGATGCGGACTTCGCGGTCGAGTCGGCGAACCTGTCGCGGGCCCAGGTGCTCTCGCAGGCGGGCAACACGATGCTGGCCCAGGCCAACCAGCAGCCGCAGCAGGTCCTGTCGCTGCTGCGCTGATCCGGTCGGCTCCGGATCCGCAGGCGGTCCGGGCTGAAAGCCCGGGCTGCTCCTGTCGATTCCTTCTCGCGCGCAGACCGGCCTGGCCGTTCTGCGCGTTCGTGCTTGAGCTCCGCGCGAGCTTCCAGGAGTGGTTTTCATGGCTTCTCTCACAGCGTCCGGTCTGGGCAGTGGTCTCGATGTGTCCTCCATCATCAGTCAGCTGATGGCGATCGAGCGTCAGCCGCTCAAGACCATGCAGAGCGCCGAGACCTCGATCAACGCGAAGATCTCGTCGTTCGGCAAGATCCAGAGCGGCCTGTCGTCGCTCCGGGACAAGGCGGCCGCCTTCAACTCGACCTCGCTGTGGGGGCAGACCAGCACCACGGTCTCCGATGCCTCGGTGGCGACCGTGACCTCGCTGAGCGGCAAGAACGGCGCTGCCGGCTCGCATTCGCTGCAGGTCAACGCTCTGGCGACGACGCAGACGCTCAGCAGTGCCGTGTTCGCCAGCAGCAGCGCCACGCTGTCGGCAGGCTCGCTGACGATCGAGCTTGGCAGCTGGGCGGGCGGCTCGCCGCCGACCGGCTTCAGCGCCAAGTCCGGCGCCACGCCGGTCACCATCGACATCGCCGACGGCGAGACCTCGCTGAGCGCGATCCGCGACAAGATCAACAAGGCCAACGCCGGCGTGACCGCAGGCATCGTGACCGACTCCTCGGGCTCGCGGCTGACGCTGCGCTCGACCAAGACGGGCGAGGAAAACGCCTTCCGCATCACCGCCACCGAGACCAGCGACGATGGCAACGCGGCCACTGGCCTGTCCGCTCTGGCCTACGATGCCACCACGACCTCGCCGATGTCGCGCAACCAGGTGGCCGGCAATGCGCAGGTGCTGATCAACGGCCTGTCGATCAGCTCGGCCTCCAACACGATCGACAATGCGATCGAGGGGCTGTCGATCAAGCTCGGCAAGACCAGCGGCTCGCCGGTCGAGCTGACGGTCGCCTCGGACCATTCCGAGCTCAAGACCAAGCTCAATGACTTCATCTCTGCCTTCAACAGCCTGTCCGACACGATCAAGAGCGAGACCAAGTACGACGCGGCCACCAAGAGCGCCGGCAAGCTGCAGGCGGACCGCACCGCCGTCGGTATCCAGAGCCAGATGCGCCAGATGGTGTTCGAGGCCTTCTCGGGCTCCGGCAGCGGCGATCTCAAGCGCCTGTCCGACATCGGTGTCTCGATCAATGCTTCCGGCAAGCTCGAGCTGAAGTCCTCCAAGCTGGATGCTGCGCTGGAAAATCCGACCCAGGTCAAGGAGCTGCTCAACGGCGGCGACAGCAGCACCACCGCGCTGACCGGCGTGATGAAGCGCTTCCGCAAGTACGCCGACAGCGTGCTGGGTACCGACGGTGCCTTGCAGACGCGCACCGACGGCCTGCGCAGCGAACTCAAGCGCAACCAGACCAAGCAGGAGGCGCTGGAACTGCGCATGACCGGCATCGAGGCGCGGCTGAACAAGCAGTACCAGTCGCTCGACACCCAGATGTCGAAGATCGGCTCGCTGAGTTCGGCGGTGTCGAACCTGAGCTTGCTGAACCGCGCTTACTACTACTGACCCGGGATGGACCCGGGGTCGCACTGAACTGGCGTCGACAGGGCGGCTTATCCGGCGATGTTCATGCTGAAGGCCATGCAGACTCGGTCGATCCAGTCGACTTCCAGGGGTCTGAGTCATGAGCCTTCCATCCGTCGAGGAGCGCCCGGCCGCACCGCAGCAGGCGCGACCCGTCGCGGCGCGACGTGATCCGGGTGCCGCCGCTTCCCGCCGCGGGCAGGATCTCCAGTCGCGCGGTCAGCTCAAGGCGGCGCGCGACCAGTTTCTCGCTGCCACCCGTCTTGCACCGGAATCGGCCGTCCACTGGGCGCGCCTGGCCCAGTGCCAGCATGCGCTGGGCCAGATCGATGACAGCATCCGGCACCTGGAGCGGGCGTTCCGTCTGGACCCGGCCAGTGCCGGTGTCTGCCAGCTGCTGGCCGACCTGCTGCTCGAGCGCCACCGCCATGCCGAAGTGATCCAGGTGCTCGAGGCCCTGGACCCGGCGGCGCCCCGGGATGCCCGCTGGCATCTGGCGCTGGCCAAGGCCCGCATCAAGCTGTTCGACTTCGAGGGCACGGTCAAGGCCTGCTCGATGGCGCTGGCGCTGGCCGGTCCGGACCGGTCGATCCGCCGGCAGGCCCTGCTCGGCATGGCGCATGGCTTCATGAAGCACGGCAGCCATGCCGAGGCGGCGCTGTGCCATCGCATGCTGCTCGATGACGAGCCGCGGGATCTCGGTGCGGCGGTGGGAGCGGCCCATGCCAGTTCCTGGGCCTGCGACTGGGCCGGTCTGGCCGAGGACTTCGATCGCCTTGCTCAGTGCATCCAGCGTGTCGAGGCCACCGAGGGCCAGACCCTGCCGGGGGTCGTCAACGGCTTTCCGCTGATCACGCTTACCGACGACCCCGAGGTGCTGCACTGGGCCTCGCGCCTGACCTGCCGCCAGCAGACCGGCCGCATGGCGGCGGTGCCGCGTCGGGCGGAAATGAAGGTGCCGCGCCCGCAGGGCCGGGTGCGCATCGGCCTGGTGTCGAGCGATTTCCACAACCATGCCACCGCCATCCTGGTCGCCGAATGCCTCGAGGCGATCGACCGGGAGCGCTTCGAGCTGTGGCTGTACTCGGGCGGTCCGGACGACGGCTCTGCCTTGCGCGCGCGCATCCGTGCCGCCGCGACCGCCTGGTGCGAGACGGCCGATCTGACCTCGGGCGATCTGGCGCGGCGCATCCGCGACGACCGCATCGGCGTGCTGATCGAGATGAAGGGCTACACGCTGGGTGCACGCATGGACGTGATGGCCCACCGGCCGGCGCCGGTGCAGGTGTCCTGGCTGGGCTATCCGGGCACCACGGGCGCGCCGTTCATCGACTATTTCATCGGCGATCCGGTGGTGACGCCGCTGGAGGCCCAGCCTGACTTCACCGAGCGGATCGCCCAGATGCCGCACTGCTACCAGCCCAACGACAGCACGCGAAGCCGGCCCGAGCCGCCGACCCGCGCGCAGTGCGGACTGCCGGCCGAGGCGAGCTTCGTGTTCGCCAGCTTCAACATGCCCTACAAGATCGTGCCGGAGGTCTTCGAGGCCTGGTGCCGGATCCTTCAGGCGGTGCCGGGCTCGGTGCTGTGGCTGCTGGTCGAGCACGAGCCGGCCCGTCAGCGTCTGCGCGCCGAGGCGCAGGCTCGCGGTCTGGACCCGGCGCGGCTGGTCTTCGCGCCCTTCCTGCGTGCCGATCTGCACCGCGCCCGCCTGCCGCTGGCTGATCTGTGCCTGGATACCTACCCTTGCGGCGGCCACACCACCGCCAGCGATGCCCTGTGGGCCGGCGTGCCGGTGCTGGCGTTGACGGGCCGCAGCTTTGCTTCCCGGGTCGCTGGCAGCCTGCTGGGCACGCTGGGCCTGTCCGAGCTGGCCTGCGACGACATCGACCGCTACATCGCCGAGGCGATCCGGCTGGCGACCGAGCCCGGGGCCTGCGCGGCACTTCGCCTGCGGCTCGAGCAGGCTCGCACCGCGTCCCCTCTGTTCGATGGCCGGCGCTTCGCGCGCGACCTGGAGCGGCTGCTGCTGCGCATGGTCGAGCGCCAGGACGCCGGCCTGCCTGCGGCCCCGCTGGCCGCAGAACTGTCCTGAATCCACCCCTGCCAATGCTTCAAGTCGGGGCGCGGGCGCGACGATAAGCCAGTGACAACTGTTCGCCATCGCCCCAGTTCCCGAGAAGAACCCAGCCATGTATCACAGCGCATTCTCTCCTGCCATGGTGTCATCTCCCTTCGGTCGCGCGCAGCAGTTCGCCCGCATGTACGCCCAGGTCGGTCTCGAGACCGAGGTGGAAGCGGCCTCGCCGCATCAGCTTGTGCTGATGCTGTTCGATGGTTTCCTGGAATCCGTCGGACGAGCGCGGCTGGCCATGCAGGCGAAGCTGATCGAAGTGAAATGCCAGCAGATCGGCAGGGCGGTGCGCATCCTCGACGAGGGCCTGCGGGCCGCCCTCGACCTGGAGGCCGGTGGCGACGTGGCCCACAACCTTCACGCGCTCTACAGCTACGTGATTTCGCGCCTGACGCTGGCCAACCTGCGCAACGACGTCTCGATCCTCGAGGAAGCGGACCGGCTGATCCGGCCGATCCGCGAGGCCTGGGTCGAGATCGGTCCGCAGGTGGCACGCGGGGCGAGGGCCTGACCCGGACGCTCGCTGCGTCCGCCGCACCACGTGTTCCCATAGGTCCACCATGTCCAAAGCCGCCACTGCCCGACACCCGATGCCGGATCCGGTCCGCAAGAGCCCGCTGCTGCAGTACTACGAAGCCATCGAGCAGGCCAGCGCCGACATGCTGGAGGCGGCCCGCGTCGGCAACTGGGATCGGGTCGTCAAGCTCGAAGGGGCCTGCGCCGTGCTGATCTCCCAGCTCAAGCATGCGGCCGATCACCAGAACCGGCTGGCCTGCGACGAGGTCCAGGTCAAGTCCCGGATCATGCAGCGCATCCTGCGCAACGACGCCGAGATCCGCATCCTGGCCGAGCCGTGGCTGGAGGATCTCGACAGCATGCTCGTTCATCCCGGGCACAACGTGCTGCACTGAGCGCAGGGAGGCGCGATGTCACGAGACGGTTCGATCCGAAGGCGCGATTGCGCGATGCCGGCGGCCAGTGCCGATCTGCGGGTGCGCTCGCAGGTGGAGATTCGTGCGCTGCTGCGGCAGATGGTGCAGAACGACATTCCGGTGTCGCTGGGCGGGGCCGACCTGCCGACCTATTCCACCTCGCTGTGGGCCGAGGACAGCGAGCACCAGGTGCTGGTGTTCTCCGTCGATCCCAAGGCCGAGGCGGTCCAGCGGCTGGTCTGTGCGGGCGATCTCACCGCCACCGCCTATCTGGACAATGTGAAGATCCAGTTCGATGTCGATGATCTGGTGCTGGTGAACGGCCGCGTCGGCAGCGTGCTCAATGCCTCCTATCCGCGCGAGGTCTTCCGCTTCCAGCGCCGCAGCAGTTTCCGGGTGCAGCCGATCGGACGCGGCCGGGCCCAGGCCTGCATGGCGCATCCGGAGCTGGCCGGTCGCCAGCTCGAGCTGCGCATCATCGACCTGAGCTACACCGGCGTGGCGCTGATGCTGGCCGAGCCGCTGGATCTGTTCCAGCGCGGGCAGCGCCTGCCCAACGTGCTGCTCGAGCTCGATGCCGGCACCCGCATCAACACCGGCCTGGTGATCTCGCATGTGTCGCGTGTCGAGGCGATCGGCGGCGCCTACTGGCGCATCGGCTGCGAGCTGGCCGGACTCGATCTGGTGACCGAGCGTGAGCTGCAGCGCTACATCGACCAGACCCAGCGCCGCTCGCGCCTGCTGACGCTCTGACCCGGACTGGACTGATCCGGACGCTTCATGAAGAAGGCCCTGGCAGCTTGGCGGCTGCCAGGGCCTTTTGCATCGCTTCTGGATGGCGGCTGCGCTCAGACCTGCATGCTCATCACTTCGCTGTAGGCCTGCACCACGCGGTTGCGCACCTGCAGCGCCATCTGGAAGCCGATGTTGGAGCGCTGCATCGCGATCATCGTCTCCTCGATCGAGACGGTCGAGCTGTCGAGCGAGACCTCGCGCTGCAGTCGGCCGGCCTCGTTCTGTGCGGCGCTGACGGATTTCAGCGCATGGCTGAACACGTCTGAGAAGTCCTCGCGGCGTTCGCTGCCTGCGGTGCGGCGGGCGGCATTCGTCGCGCCTGCCGCATCGGTCAGCGCACCGGTGCGGGCCAGGGCCTGGGAGAAGTCGAAGGGCTTGAGTCTGACGTCCATGAGGTGTACCTCCACAGCTTGGGCATCCTACGCGCCGGCTCCTGCCGACATGGTATGAAGAACCCGGGGTTCGCGAAGCTGTTCGGACCATCGTGAGGCTCAGGTCTCCGAATAATCCAGTTCAGGCATGACCGTCCTGGCATGCGACCACTGACACATGGACATGGACCTCTCCAGCAGCCCGACCACACTGACTGCGCCCCAGTCGTCGACCCTCGCGGTCGGGCCGACCCGGCTGACGGAGCGCTTTGGAGCCTTGCCCCCGCGCCGCAAGGCGATGCTGGCCGGCGGCGTCGCGGCGATGCTGGCCCTGATCGTCGCCTCGGTTCTCTGGAGCAGCCGTCCCGAGTACCGGGTGCTGTTCTCGAACCTCTCCGACAAGGACGGTGGCGCGATCGTCGCGCAGCTGTCGAAGATGAATGTGCCCTACCGCTTCAGCGAAGGCGGCGGCGCGGTGCTGGTGCCGGCCGACCAGGTGCATGACGTGCGGCTGAAGCTGGCCCAGGCCGGGCTGCCCAAGGGCTCGGCGGTCGGCTTCGAGCTGATGGATGGCGCCCGCTTCGGCACGACGCAGTTCCAGGAGCGGCTCAACTTCCAGCGCGGCCTCGAGGGCGAGCTGGTGCGCTCGATCACCGCGCTGTCGGCGGTCGAGGCCGCGCGTGTCCATCTGGCCATCCCGAACCAGAACGGCTTCTTCCGCGACCAGCAGAAGCCCAGCGCCTCGGTGCTGCTGACGCTGTATCCGGGGCAGACGCTCGACCGGGCCCAGATCGCCGGCATCGTGCATCTGGTGTCGGCCAGCGTGCCGGAGATGAGCCCGCGGGCGGTCAGCGTGCTCGACCAGACCGGCGCGCTGCTGTCGGAGGCTCAGGACGGCAGCGGCGTGACCAACATGCTCGACGCCACCCAGGTGCAGCATGTCAGCCGGGTCGAGCAGGCCTATGTGAAGCGCATTCTCGACATTCTCGAGCCGGTGATCGGGCGCGACAACCTGCGCGCCCAGGTGTCGGCCGACATCGATTTCTCGCAGACCGAGTCGACCACCGAGGAATTCCGGCCGAACCAGGGCGGCCAGCCCGCGGCGGTGCGCAGCTCGCAGACCTCGGAGAACATCGGCGGTGCCGGCAGCGGCCAGATGGTCGGGGGGGTGCCCGGTGCGGCCTCGAACCAGCCGGTGGCCGGTGCCAGCGCACCGGTCAATGGCACCGCCCAGACCATGCAGCCGATGGGGGGCGCTGCCGGAGCGGTCACTTCCAGCGGCCGGCGTGATGCGGTGACCAATTTCGAGGTCGACAAGACGGTGAGGGTGGTGCGCGCCGCCACGGGCACGGTCAAGCGCCTGGCGGTGGCGGTGGTGGTGAACCACCGGGCCGGCACCGACAAGAAGGGTCAGCCGACCTCGCAGCCGCTGTCGCAGGAGGAACTCGACAAGCTGACCGCGCTGGTCCAGGAGAGCGTCGGCTTCGTCAAGGAGCGCGGCGACACGGTGAAGGTGGTCAACGCGCCGTTCCGGCCGGTCGAGGTCGACACCTCGGAGCTGCCGCTGTGGAAGCAGCCGCAGCTGCTCGAGATGGTGCGCACGCTGGCGGTGCCGCTGGCGCTGGTGGCGCTCGGCCTGGCGGTGGTGTTCGGCGTGATCCGGCCGGTGCTGCGCGACATGCGCAAGGCCGAGGAGCTCGAGCGCGAGAAGAACCGCCTCGATGCGGTGGTCGACGATGTCGAGGAGCTGCCGGCGCTGACCGACGCCGGCACCGGTGGCGCCGCAGGCACGACGCCGGCCCTGGCCGCACCGGAGGAACTCAGCCCGTCGGATCGCCGCCTCAACGAGGTGCGCGACCTGACCCGCAAGAATCCGGCCGCAGTGGCGCGCATCCTGCGCGGCTGGGTCAATGGCACCGAAGCCGAATGATGAACACGAGGATGTCGATCCATGGATGACCAGGGACTCGAGGACGCGGCGATCCTGCTGATCTCGATGGGCGAGGAGGAGGCCGCAGAGGTCTTCCGCCACCTCACGCCCAAGGAGGCGCAGAAGCTCGGCGAGAAGATGGCCCGCACCAAGACGATCCAGCGCGACCGCTACGAGCGGGTGCTGCTGCGCTTCGAGGAGCAGGTGCATGACGCCGGCCTGCTCGAGCTCGACACCGACGAGTATGTGCGCCGGGTGATGCGCCGCGCGCTGGGCGACGACAAGGCCAATCTGCTGATCGACCGCATCGTGCGGGTCAATGACGCACCGGGCATCGACAACCTCAAGTGGATGGATCCGGCCGCGGTGGCCGATCTGCTGCGCCGCGAGCATCCGCAGATCGTCGCGGTCATCCTGGTCCACCTCGAGCCGGAGCAGGTCAGCGAGGTGCTGCGCCGCTTCCCCGAGGGGCACCGCAACGAGGTGATGATCCGCCTGGCCACGCTCGACGGCGTGCAGCCGGCGGCGCTCAAGGAGCTCAGCGACGTGCTGTCGAAGGTGCTGGCCGGCGGCGATCGCATGCGCAAGGCCAACATGGGCGGCGTCAAGAGCGCGGCCGAGGTGCTCAACCTGCTGGGCACCGCGATCGAGGCCTCGGTGCTGGACTACATCCGCGAGACCGACTCCGAGCTGGCGCAGAAGATCACCGACAGCATGTTCACCTTCGACGACCTGATGCGCGTGGACGACCGCGGCATCCAGGCGCTGCTCAAGGAAGTGCAGAGCGAGTCGCTGCTGGTCGCGCTCAAGGGCGCCACCGACGATCTGCGCGAGAAGATCTTCCGCAACATGTCCAGCCGCGCCGCCGAGATGCTGCGCGAGGATCTGGCCTCGCGCGGCCCGGTGCGGGTCGCCGAGGTCGAGGCCGAGCAGAAGGAGATCCTGCAGATCGCCCGGCGCCTGTCGGACGAAGGTCAGCTGATGCTGGGCGGAGGCAGCGATGGCCAGTTCCTCTGAGTCCTTCGCCGAGCGGGTGCAGCGCCAGGCGCGCGATCCCGGCTTCGCGCCGATCGACCTGCAGGCGCTTCCGGCGGCGGTGCCGCCTTCGCTCACCCGCTTCATTCCGCGCGAGGAACTCGGCGACGTGGTGCGCTGGAGTCCGGGGCGGCTCGATGTGCCGGCCGCGACCCGTGCCCGCCGCAGCGGCGAGCCGACGCCGCCGGCCGAGCCGCCGGCGCCGCCGCCCGAGGTGCTGCGTGCGGTCCAGGAGACGCGCCAGGCCGAGCAGGCCCGGGCGCGCCATCTGGCCGAGGAGGCGTTCGAGAAGGGTCGTGCGCTCGGTCGCGACGAGGGGCTGCGGATCGGCCGCGAGGAGGGCCTGAACGCGCTCGAGGACTATCGCCAGCAGCATGAGGCCGAGGTCGGCGCGCCGATCGCCGCGGCGCTGGAGCAGTTCCAGCGCCAGCTCGACGGGCTCGACCAGGCGATCGCGCGCCGGGTGGCCGGCATCGCGCTGCAGGTGGCTCGCCAGGTGCTGCGCACCGAGCTGCAGACGCCGGCCGCAGCGGTGGTGCGTGTCACCCAGGAGGCGCTGGGCGAGGTGCTGCTGTCGGCGCGCCACATCCGCGTGCGGCTCAATCCGTCCGATCTGGTGGCGGTGGAGCAGGGCTGCGGCGATCTGTTCAGCACCCGCCATGCCCGGCTGGTGGCCGATCCGAACATCGAGCGCGGCGGCTGCCTGGTCGAGTCCGACCTGGGCACGGTCGACGCGCGGGTGGCCACCCGCTGGGCGCGTGCGATGGCCGCACTCGGTCCGCTGTCGCTGGCCGATCCCTCGAGTGACGGAGCGCATTCATGACGGCGATGCGCGATGGCGCCCGTCCGGCACCCGGCGAGATTCCCGGACGCTGGGTGCGATTCCTCGAGGAAATGCACGAGCGCGCCAGCCTGGATGCGCCGCTGCTGGTGCAGGGCACGCTGGTGCGGGTGACCGGTCTGGTGCTCGAGGTGGTCGGCATTCGCGTGCCGGTGGGCTCGCTGTGCGAGGTGCTGATGCCGGGCCAGCCGCCGGTGCAGGCCGAGGTGGTGGGCTTCACCGGCGACCGCGCCTTCCTGATGCCGGCCGGCGAGATCCACGGTCTGGCCAGCGGCGCGCGGGTGGTGCCGATGGAGGTGCCGGTGCCTGCGCTCGAGCTGGGCGAGAGCCGCCACATGTGGCGCCGCACCGAGGACCGCTCCTGCCATCTGCCGATCGGCAACGGCCTGCTCGGCCGGGTGGTCGACGCGGGCGGGCGGCCGATGGACGGCGGCGGGCCGCTGACGGGCGTGCAGCCGATGCCGCTGGTGCGCCGGCCGATCAACGCGATGGACCGCGATCCGGTGCGCACGCCGCTTGACACCGGCGTGCGCTCGATCAACGCGATGCTGACCGTCGGCAAGGGCCAGCGCATCGGCCTGTTCGCCGGCACCGGCGTGGGCAAGTCGGTGCTGCTGGGCATGATGGCGCGCTACACCGCGGCCGACGTCATCGTCGTCGGCCTGATCGGCGAGCGCGGCCGCGAGGTCAAGGAATTCATCGAGGACATCCTGGGCGAGGACGGCCGGGCGCGCTCGGTGGTGGTGGCCGCGCCGGCGGACGCGCCGCCGCTGAGCCGGCTGCAGGGCGCGGCCTATGCCACCGCGGTGGCCGAGCATTTCCGCGACCAGGGCCTGGACGTGCTGCTGCTGATGGACTCGCTGACCCGCTACGCGATGGCGCAGCGCGAGATCGCGCTGGCCATCGGCGAGCCGCCGGCCACCAAGGGCTACCCGCCGAGCTGCTTCGCCAAGCTGCCGCAGCTGGTCGAGCGCAGCGGCAACGGCCGCCCCGGCCAGGGCTCGATCACCGCCTTCTACACCGTGCTGAGCGAGGGCGACGACCAGCAGGATCCGATCGCCGACGCCGCGCGCGGCATTCTCGACGGCCACATCGTGCTGTCGCGCGAGCTGGCCGAGTCGGGCCACTATCCGGCCATCGACATCGAGCGCTCGATCTCGCGGGTGATGAACAACGTCGTGCCGCGCGAGCACATCGCCGCGGCGCGGCAGATGCGCAAGCTGCTGTCCAAGCTCAGCAAGGCGCGCGACCTGATCCAGCTCGGCGCCTATGTGCCGGGCCACGATGCCGAGCTCGATGCCGCCGTCAAGTCGCAGCCCGCGATGATGGCGCTGCTGCAGCAGGACACCCATGCCCGGGCGCAGCTGCGCGACAGCGTCGCGATGCTGCGCCAGATCACCCGCGTCTGAACCCCGACCGAAGTCCATCGATGACCCAGTCCCTCGTCACCCTGCTCGAACATGCCGAACGCCAGCGCGATGCCGCGCTGGCCCAGCAGCGTCGCGCCGATGCGGCGCTGGACGCGGCGCTGCGCCAGCATGAACAGCTCTCCACCTACAGCCGCGATCACCAGTCGCGCTGGAGCAGCGCGATGCGCCAGTCGGTCACCATGCCGCTGGTGCAGTGCCACCACGCCTTCACCGACCGGCTGCACCAGGCGGTGTCGATGCAGTCCGCCCAGGTCGACCGGGCCCGGCAGGTGCTGACGCATCGCCAGTCCGAGACGCTGGAGGCCGAACGCCGGGTCGCCGCGATCAACAAGCTGATCAAGCGCCGCACCGATGCGGTCCGCCACCACCAGGACCGCCAGGAGCAGCGCCAGATCGACGAGCGCGCCTCGCGCATGGCCTGGAACCGACTTCAGGAGGCCGCCGGCCACGGCGGATGACGCGATGGATCCATCCCTGCTCAATCTGTCCCCGCTGCCGGCCCGTGCCGGTCGTGGTGGAGCCCCATCGGGGGCCGCATCCTCTGCCGAGGGGGGCTCGGGCGCAGGCACGACCTTCGCCGGTCTGCTGTCATCGTCGATGACCGGTGCCGCCACGGCGCCGACCGCAGTGCCTGGAGATCCCGAAGCCGCGGACCGATCGCCGCTGGCGGCAGGCGAGGGCGGCGGCACTTCGCTGGGGGGGCTGAGCCTGAGTGCGCTGCTGCGGCTGCGCATGAATGCCGCTGCCGGGCGCGAGACGGCTTCTGCACGCGCGACGCTGGCGGATGCCGGCTCCGGCGCTGAAGGGCTCTCGGCTGATCGGCTTGCCGCGCTGCTGGCGTCTTCAGGGGGGGAGGCCGGGATCGAGACGTCGGGCGACGTCGCCGCCGAGCCGGAGCCGGTCGCCGACGAGGCCGACGCGCCTTGGCGGATGGAGCACGGACTGCTGCCGCCCGCGCCCGATCTGCAGTTGCCGATGATGCCGGATCCGGCTGTGGTGCCCGCACCGGGCTCCATGCCGCAGCCGGTGTCCGAGATGGCTCCGCCGCAGACGACGACTGTGGAATCTGCTGATCCGGTGTTCTCGCCGGTGGCCACCAGTGAACCGGCTCGTCTGCAGCGCGGGGCCGGTGCGATGCCGGGCGCGACCGCCGTCCATGAGGCCTCCATGCCCGGAGCCGCTCCTGTCACGGATTTCAGCGAGGCCTTGCCGCCGGCCGGCAGCGCGCCGGAGCGGCGTGTGCAGGACAGCGCGCCTGTCGCGGAGGCCGCCCGCGCCGCAGCAGCCGGCGCGGTTGCCGCCTCCGAAGCCCGTCCAGCCCTGGCGGCCTGGGGTGAAGCGGCTTTCTCGCGGCAGTCCGGTCGTTCCGCTCGCACGGTGGACGGGCCGCAGACGCGCGGCGATCGCCCGATTCTTTCATCCGACAGGCTGTCCTCCGAAGCTGCTCTTGCGGCCGATCGTGCCCTGCAGGCCTCGCTGCGGCTGCAGGCGGCCGCACAGATGGGCGTGTCTCGGGCTTCGGCCGGAAGTGCCGCGGAGACCCAGGCCGCCACCGCCGCCGTGGTCGCTGCCGGATCGCCCATGCCGGCGGTGGCAGACCTGGCCCGAGCCACGCCCAAGGGCAGTGCGGCCAGTGCGACCGACAACCGCATGCCGATCGGCTCGAGCCCCGGCGCCGGCCTGGAGGCCCTGCGTGCAGGCGCCACCGCGCCGAACGACCGGACCGAGCTGGCCGCGCGCCTCGAGCCTGCCGGATCGGCCGAGGGCTGGGCGGGCGCGCTGGCGCAGGCCCAGGCGACGGTGCCGGCCCAGGGCGCGGCGTCGGCGGCTCCGGCGGTCGTGGCCGAGTCGCGTGTCGAGACGCCTTTCGGCCATCCTGATTTCGCCGACGAGATGGTGGCGCATGTCGCACAGCACGCCAGCCTGTCGCGCCACGGGCTGCGCGAGGTCACGCTGCACCTGAATCCGGTCGAGATGGGGCCGGTGTCGGTGCGCATCGCCATCGAGGGGTCGGTGGCTTCGGTCGACTTCGCCGCCACCCAGGCGGCCACCCGTCAGCAGCTCGAACAGTCGCTGCCGGCACTGGCGGCGGCGCTGGGCGAGGACGGACTGTCGCTGGGCAGCAGCTCGGTGGGCGAGACTGCGCCGGTGGCCTCGTCGGGCGCCAGCTCCGATTCGCTGGCCGGCGGTTCGGGCGGATCCGGCGGCTCGGGCGCCTTCCAGGAGGGCCGGGCGCGTGATGCCGGCGGCCAGCAGGCCGCGTCCCGCCAGGGCAGCGGCTTTGTCGTCGACCTGCCCGAAGGGCGGGCGCGACCTGCGGATCCGGTCGAGCCCGCACCGGTGCGCCGCTCGCCGACACGCGCCGGCGGCCTCGATCTGTTCGCATGAGCCTTCGGGGCGGGTCGGATCAATCGCCGGTTTTGCTGCGCTTTTCCGATCTTCGCCATCCGCCCCGTTTTCAAATAATCGTCCCTATCCGGATGCCCCTCGTGCGGGGGCTCAACTAGCAGGAGAAGGACATGTCGGCTGCGGCAGCGAGCGCGGAACAACCCGCTCCCAAGAAGAATTCCAAGAAGCTCTTCATCATCATCGGCGTGGTCGTGGTCCTGCTGCTGGGCGGCGGCGGTGCCGGCTTCATGATCTGGAAGAAGAAGGCTGCCGAGGCCGAGGCTGCCGCGGCCGAGGAAGGTGGCGAGGAAGCCCAGGCCGCCGCCAAGCCCAAGCCGGCCAAGCGCGACCCGAAGCTGCCGCCGGCCTACATGCCGCTGGACCCGTTCGTCGTCAACCTGGCCGACCGCGATGCCGACCGCTATGCGCAGATCGGCGTGACCCTCGAGATCGACGACCCGAAGTTCGCCGAGGAGATGAAGCCCTACATGCCGGCGATCCGCAACGCGGTGCTGATGATCCTGTCGCACAAGACCGCCGCCGAGCTGCAGGGCCGCGAGGGCAAGGAGCAGCTCGCCGCCGAGATCGCCCGCGAGGTGGTGCGCCCGATGGGCATCAACATCGACGACGAGAGCGAGGACGACGGCAAGAAGAAGCGCAAGCGTGCGCCGGTCTACAACCCCGTCCAGCAGGTCCATTTCTCCAGCTTCATCGTCCAGTGAGCGTGGCTCGGCGCCCGGTTTCGCAGCGAGCACCCCATGAGCCAGCAGAACCTGTCCCAGGATGAGGTCGACGCCCTCCTGCAGGGTATGACCGGTGATGTTCCCGTCGCCGAGACCGAGGGCGTGCGTCCGCCCAAGGGGTCGGTGCGCGAGTACAACCTTGCCAGCGAGGATCGCATCGTCCGCGGACGCATGCCGATGCTCGAGGTGATCAACGAGCGCTTCTCCCGCAACGTCATGCCGGCGCTGACCGAGTTCGCCCAGCGCAATCTGGAGATCTCGGTCGGCGAGGTGAAGGTGCAGAAGTACAGCGCCTTCCTGCGCGAGACGATGGTGCCGACGAACTTCAATGTCGTCTCGATGCGGCCGCTGCGCGGCTCGGCGCTGTTCGTCTGCGACCCCACGCTGATCTTCGCCTTCATCGATGCGCTGTTCGGCGGCGTGGGCAAGTTCCCGGCGCGCATCGAGGGCCGCGAGTTCTCCGGCACCGAGCAGCGCGTCATCATGCGCATGGTCGAGATCCTGCTGCGCGAATACAACAAGGCCTGGCAGGGCATCTATCCTCTGGAGCTGACCTACCAGCGCTCGGAGATGCAGCCGCAGTTCGTCAACATCGCCGCCGCCGGCGATGTGGTGGTGTCCACGGTGTTCACCATCGAGATCGGCGAGTCGGTGGGCTCGGTGCGGGTGTGCATTCCCTACGCCAACGTCGAGCCGATCCGCGATGTGCTGCGCAGCAACAACCAGGGCGAGGCGCCCGGCGCCGACAAGCGCTGGATCAGCCTGCTGTCCGACCAGATCCAGTCGGCCGAGGTCGAGCTGGTCGCCGAGCTGGCCAAGGCGCCCGCCACCGTCGAGCAGCTGCTGGCGATGAAGGTCGGCGACTTCATCGAGCTCGATCTGGGCAAGACCATCAAGGCCCATGTCGACGGCGTGCCGGTGCTGGAGGCGGGCTACGGCACCTCCGGCGGCCACTACGCCATCCGTATCGAGCGTGTGCTGACCAACCAGCAGGTCAGCTGGATAGGAGATCAAAATGCCTGAAAATCCCTCGGTCGACCTCACTGACCTGTCAGAACAGGACGCGATGGCCGCCGAGTGGGCGGCCGCGCTCGAGGAAAAACCGTCCGATCCGGGTGCCTACGGCACGCCGGCACCGTTCGCCGACTTCGACAGCGGTCCGCGCGGTGGCGGCGCCGCCGGCATGGCCGGGGGCAAGGATCTGAACCTGATCCTCGACATCCCGGTGCAGCTCACCGTCGAGCTGGGCCGCACCCGCATTCCGATCAAGAACATCCTGCATCTGGCGCAGGGCTCGGTGGTCGAGCTCGACACCGTCGCCGGCGAGCCGATGGATGTGCTGGTCAACGGCTACCTGATCGCCCAGGGCGAGGTGGTGGTCGTCAACGAGAAGTTCGGCGTGCGCCTGACCGACATCGTGACGCCGAGCGAGCGCATGCGCCGGCTCTCCCGCGGTGGCTGACGGGGGCGTGGCCGTGGGGCCGTCGCTGATGTCGCTGCTCTGGCTGGCGCTGGTGCTGCTGTCGATTCCCGCGGCGCTGTGGCTGCTGCGCCGCAGCGGCTGGGGCGGCCTCCGGTCGGGGGCGGCGGCCGCACCGCTGATGCGGGTGCTGTCGCAGACCCCGCTGGGGCCGCAGCAGCGGCTGGTGCTGATCGAGGTCGGCGAGGGCGAGGCACGCTGCCGGCTGCTGCTGGGCGTGACCGCGCAGCAGGTCTCGGTGCTGCACCAGCTGCCGGCCGGGCCGGCCGATGCCGCTCCTGCCGCCGATGCGCTGCCGGTCGATGCGGCCTTCCGGCGCCTGCTCGAGGGCTGGCGCCGCTCCGGGCCGGTGCAGCCCGTCCGCGAGAACGATCATGCGCGCTGAATCGCCGAAGCCGCTTCTGGTCCGGATGACCCGGCTGGCGCTGCCCGTGCTGCCCGCGCTGCTGGCCGCCGCGCCGGTGCTGGCCAACACGCCGGCCACGCCGGGCGGCCTGCCGATCGTGGTGGGGCAGGGCAGTGGCGGCAGCACCTACTCGGTGCCGGTGCAGACACTGCTGATCCTCACCTCGCTGTCCTTCCTGCCGGCGATGCTGATGATGATGACCGGCTTCACCCGCATCGTCATCGTGCTGAGCCTGATGCGCCAGGCGCTGGGCACCCAGTCCTCCCCGCCGAACCAGGTCATCATCGGCATGTCGATGTTCCTGACGCTCTTTGTCATGGGGCCGACGCTCGACCGGGTCTACACCGAGGCCTACAAGCCCTACGCCGCCGCGCAGATCACCTTCGAGGAGGCGGCCTCTCGCGCCGAGGTGCCGATGCGCCAGTTCATGCTCAAGCAGACCCGCCAGTCCGACATGGCGCTGTTCATGAAGCTCGGCCGCATCGATGCCTCGGTCAAGGCCGAGCAGGTGCCGCTGCGGGTGCTGGTGCCGGCCTTCGTCACCAGCGAGCTGAAGTCGGCCTTCCAGATCGGCTTCCTGATCTTCATTCCCTTCCTGGTCATCGACATGGTGGTGGCCAGCGTGCTGATGAGCCTGGGCATGATGATGCTGTCGCCGGTGCTGGTGGCGCTGCCCTTCAAGCTGATGCTCTTCGTGCTGGCCGACGGCTGGAACCTGCTGCTGGGTTCGCTGGCGGCGAGCTTCGCCACCTGACCGGCCCCGCCGCGCTGCTCCAGGACCGCCCTGATGGATTCCTCCCTCGTCTTCACCATCGGCCAGGAGGCGCTGACCATCCTGCTGATGGTGGCCGCTCCGATGCTGCTGGTCATCCTGGCCGTCGGCCTGACGATCAGCGTGCTGCAGGCCGCCACCCAGCTGCATGAGTCGACGCTGTCCTTCGTGCCGAAGATCGTCGCCGGGGTGGTGGTGCTGCTGGTGGCCGGGCCGTGGATGATCACCACGCTGGTCGAGTACCTGCGGCGCATGCTGCAGGCCATTCCCTCGATGGTCGGCTGAGGCCCGGCCCGGGCGCGCCTGCGGTGATCGGCTTCAGCGAGGCACAGCTGCTGCAGTGGATCGTGCCGCTGCTGTGGCCGCTGCTGCGCATTCTGGGCCTGTTCGCGGCCGCGCCGGTGCTGTCGATGCGGGTGATTCCGGTGCGCGCGCGCATCGGCCTGGCCCTGCTGACGGCGCTGTGCGCCCAGCCGGTGCTGCCGCCGATGCCGGTGCTGCCGCTCGACACCCCGACCGCGCTGGCGATGGTGGTCCAGCAGGTCTTCATCGGCGTGACCATCGGCTTCGCGGCCAAGGTGGTGTTCACCGCGATCGAGTTCGCCGGCGAGGTCATCGGCCTGCAGATGGGCCTGAACTTCGCGACCTTCTTCGATCCCACCACCAGCGGGCAGAGCACCGTGTCGGCGCGGCTGTTCAACACCATGGCCGCCTGGCTCTTCGTGGTGATCAACGGGCATCTGCTGCTGGTCGAGGTGGTGGTGGCCAGCTTCCACCAGTTCCCGGTCACCGACCATCCCTTCGATCTGCTGCTCAGCATCCAGCCCCAGGTCTGGGGGGCGGAGCTGTTCCGCTACGGGCTGTGGATCGCGCTGCCCACGGTGGCCATGCTGCTGTTCGTCAACCTGGTGCTGGGCGTGATTTCCCGGGTGGCTCAGCAGCTGCAGATCTTCTCGATCGGCTTCGTGGTGACGATCTCGGTCGGCCTGCTCGGGCTGCTGCTGACGCTGCCGCTGCTGCAGCGCCCGATGCTGGCCGTGCTCGAGCGGCTGCTCGGGCTGTTCCAGCCCTGATGCGGGAAAGGCCGGTGCCGGCCCGGGCATGTGGCCGCCGACAATCGGCGCATGTTCCCGCCTGTGTCCTGCCTGTCGCGACTGCGCCGCTGCCGTGCTGTCCTGTTGCTGGCCGGAGCCGGCCTGCTCTGCGGCGGATGCGCGCCGGCGCTCGACTGGCGCGACGTGGCGGTGGCCGATGGCCTGGTGATCCAGTTTCCCTGCCGGCCCGAGCGTGCCGAGCGTGCGGTGCGGCTGCTCGAGCGCAGCGTGCCGGCACGCATGTCCAGCTGCGATGCCGGCGGCCTGGGCTGGTCGGTCACCCTCTTCGAGATCGACGAGCCGGCGCGGGTGTCCGAGACGCTGAGGCATCTGCGCAGCCGGCTGGCGGCCAATCTCCAGGCCGAGGAGTCCCTGGCGCAGGAGGCGACCGGCCCCGGCCTGACCCCGCAGCAGGAGGCCCGGCGCCTGCTGCTGAGCGGGCGCGGTGCCGATGCCCGTGCGGTCGAGGCCGAGGTGCTGATCGCCGCGCGCGGCCTGCAGGTGCTGCAGGTGGTCGCGATCACCCGCGGCGAGCCGGTGTCGCGCTGGCGCGACCGTGCCCAGGAGTTCATCGGCTCGCTGCGGCCGGCGCCTTGATCAGGGCGCGTGACGAACCGGCCGTGCATGGCATGATGCCGCACCCTTGCAATGCAGCAATCGTTCCATGGCCTGTCTGCTGATCATCGCCCACGCCCCGCTGGCTTCCGCGCTGAAGGCCATCGCGGCGCACACCTTTCCCGACGAGGCGCAGCAGCTGCGCGTGCTCGACGTGCTGCCCGACATGAGCCCCGAGGCGCTCGAGGCCGAGGCGCGCAGCCTGCTGCCGGATGAGCTCGACGATGATCCCGAGGTGCTGGTGATGACCGATGTCTTCGGCGCGACGCCTTCCAACATCGCGCAGAGGCTGGTCGACGGCAATCGGGTGCGCGCGCTCGCCGGCGTCAACGTGCCGATGCTGTGGCGCACGCTGAACTATGCCGGCCGAGCACGACTGGACGAGCTGTTCGCCCGTGCGGTCCAGGGCGGTGCACAGGGCGTGCTTCCGATCGCCTCGACCCGGCCGCAGAACCAGGCTTTTCTTCCCGGTGCCCATGATCAAGACCACCATCACCATCAGCAATAGGCTGGGGCTGCATGCCCGGCCTTCGGCCAAGCTGTCCAAGCTGGCTGGCAGCTTCCCCTGCGATGTCTTCATCAGCAACCGCAACGGTCGCCGCATCAATGCCAAGAGCATCATGGGCGTGATGATGCTCGCCGCCGGTGTCGGCAGCGAGATCGAGATCGAGACCAGCGGAGAGCGCGAGCAGGAAGCCATGGATGCTCTGCGCGCCCTGATCGACGACAAGTTCGGCGAGGGCGGCTGACAGCCGCGGCTCGGCCCGTTCAGTGGCCGAGAAAATGCCGGCGGTACTTTTCCGGCAGGTCGCGCAGCTGCAGCAGCATCGGCAGATCGGCGGTGTGGAAGTCCGGATCCCAGGCCGGTGCGCCCAGCACGGTCGCGCCGCAGCGCAGATAGCCCTTGATCAGCGGCGGCGCCTCGACCGGCAGGTCGCGCCGCAGATCGTCCACCGGCAGCGCCAGGCGTGGACGCACCTGCAGCTCGATCGGCGCCAGGTGGGTGCGCGAGAGACGGTCCCACAGCGAGGCGGCCGCATGACCGCCGTCGCGCATCGACATGCTCGCGCAGCCGATCACCGAATCCAGGCCGTTGCGCACCAGGAAGCTGCCGAGTGCGCCCCACAGGCCCAGGATCACGCCGCCCTGGCGATGGTCCTCGTGCACGCAGGAGCGGCCCAGTTCGGCCATGCGGTCGCGCAGCGGGCGCAGCCGGGTCAGGTCGAACTCGGTCTCGCTGTAGAAGCCGCCCACGCGCCGCGCGGCCTGCGGCGTCAGCACCCGATAGGTGCCGATGACCTCGCCCGCCTGGGGCGAGCGCTCGTCCAGGCAGCGCACGATCAGGTGTTCGCAGTAGGGGTCGAACAGGTCGGCATCATGGCCTTCGGGCGTGCCGTTCACCGGCGACAGCCGGGCGCCCATCTCGACCGCGAACACCTGATGGCGCAGCCGCTGGGCTTCGCGCACCTCGTCCTGGTGCCGTGCCCAGCCGACGCTGAGCCGTTCCGGCGCAGCCGCCGCAGTGGCCGCGCCCGCCGGCGACGGCGTGGATGGCCGGCTCGGCAGAAGTCCCCGGCGGCGGCCGGCTGGCAGCTCGGCCAGCGGCATCGTGGGCAGCGGAAGTTCCCTCATCGATCGCTCCTCGTCATGGGCGTGATGCTCGGTCCGTGCGGTGACCTGAGCATGTCGTGGCGATGACGCCGCGATGACGGGTCGGCCTGCGGATGAGGGCCGATCCCGGTGCGGGCGGGCGGGGGGCGCTGATAGCATGGCCCCATGAGCGTTCAGGTATTCGGATTGCCGGTTTCCCGGGGCGTGGCCATCGGGCGCGCGGTGCTGGTGGCTTCCAGCTGGGTCGATGTGGCCCACTATTTCATCGAGGCGGATCAGGTCGGTGCCGAGATCCGCCGGCTGAAGGCGGCCCGCGATCAGGTCTGCCGGGAGTTCGAGGCGCTCAAGCTCGATGTCCAGGGCGACACGCCTGCCGAACTGGTTGCGCTGCTGGACGTGCACCTGATGCTGCTCCACGACGAGGTGCTGGCCAGCGCGACGCGCCAGTGGATCGAGGAGCGGCACTACAACGCCGAATGGGCGGTGGCTGCCCAGCTCGAGATGCTGTCTCGCCAGTTCGACGAGATGGAGGACGAGTACCTGCGCGAGCGCAAGGCCGATCTCGAGCAGGTCGCCGAGCGGCTGATCCGCACGCTGTCGGCGCACTCGGGCCGGGGGGGCGGGTCTGCGCTGGGTCCGGTGTCGTGCGAGGGCGATGTGCCGGTCGTCCTGGTGGCCAACGACATCTCTCCCGCCGACATGATGCAGTTCAAGGGCGGCGTCTTTCGCGGTTTCGTCACCGATGTCGGTGGACGCACCTCGCACACCGCGATCGTCGCGCGCAGCCTGGACATTCCTGCGGTGGTCGGCGCGCGCGATGCCAGCCGCATCATCCGCCAGGACGACTGGATCATCATCGATGGCGACGCCGGCCTGGTCATCGTCGATCCGTCGCCGATGATCCTCGAGGAATACCGCTTCCGGCAGCGTCAGGGACAGCTCGAGCGCGATCGGCTGGCCCGGCTGCGCCATCGCCCCGCCGTGTCGCTGGACGGGCAGCGCATCCAGCTGCTGGCCAACATCGAGCTGCCGTCGGATGCAGCCGCGGCGGTCGAGGCCGGTGCCGAAGGCGTGGGCCTGTTCCGCAGCGAGTTCCTGTTCATGAACCGTGGCGGGCGGCTGCCCGACGAGCAGGAGCAGTACGAGGCCTACCGGGATGTCGTCATCGCGCTGCGCGGCCTGCCGGTCACCATCCGCACGATCGACATCGGCGCCGACAAGCCGCTCGACCGGATGAGCCTGAGCGAGCTGCGCCATGAGCATTCGCTCAATCCGGCGATGGGCCTGCGGGCGATCCGCTGGAGCCTGGCCGATCCGGGCATGTTCATGGTGCAGCTGCGCGCCATCCTGCGTGCGGCGCAGCACGGGTCGGTGCGGCTGCTGGTGCCGATGATCAGCCACCCCGGCGAGATTCGTGCCGCGCTCGACATGATCGAGCGTGCCCGCGAGTCGCTGCGGCGTGACGGCACGGCCTTTGGCGATGTCGCTGTCGGCGCGATGATCGAGGTGCCCGCAGCAGCGCTGATGCTGCCGATCTTCCTGAAGCACTTCGACTTCATCTCGATCGGCACCAACGATCTCATCCAGTACACGCTGGCGATCGACCGTGCCGACGAGAGCGTTGCCCACCTCTACGATCCCTGGCATCCCGCGGTTCTCGGTCTGGTGGCTTCGACGATCCAGACCACGCATGCGGCCGGCAAGGAGGTCTGCATCTGCGGCGAGATGGCCGGTGACGCCGAGTTCACCGAGATGCTGTTGGCTGTTGGCCTGCGCAGCTTCAGCATGCACCCCAGCCAGCTGCCCGCCATCAAGCAGCGCATCCTGCGTACGGAGATTGCCCCCTTGGCGTCTCACGCCACCCTTGCCCTGGAGGCAGAAGATCCCCGTGCGGTCTGGGCGAGCGGACGCTTGCGTGCCTTGACGGCGATCCCGCAGGCTGTCTGAAATCCTGTGCTTGCGTTTTCCATCAGGCGGTGCTAAATTTCGCCCCTCGCTGACGCAGGCAGCCCTTTCGCAAGACAAGTTCAAAAATAAAGAACAAAAAGTCTTGACGAAAAAAGATTCGGTAAAGTTCGATTCTTCGCTGCAAAAGACAGTGATAAGCTCTTTAAAAATCAACAGCCGATAAGCGTGGGCGTTTGAGGCGAGTGTCTCGGATCTTCGGGTCCGGGTCCTTGCGACCTTAAACGCTCATGGATAGAGAAGTGAAGTTCACTTCAATTCCTTGAGCAAAACAAGATCGAACTGAAGAGTTTGATCCTGGCTCAGATTGAACGCTGGCGGTATGCCTTACACATGCAAGTCG